>NZ_JBIUYE010000056.1:0-1024 GCF_044744365.1 Kitasatospora sp. NPDC087314 | reverse complement strand
ACCCGGTCGTCGCCCTCCGCCAGGAATCCGGCGAACCGCAACAGGTCGGCGGCGGTCGACCACAGCTGACCGGCCGGCGCCATCAGTCCGAGGTCCTCGGCCGGCTCGCTCACCACCACATCGGCCCAGGGGTGCACGGCCCAGCCCTCCGCATACGGAGCGACCGGCCCGGCCGTCGTACGGTGCATGCCCAGCGGCTCCAGGATCTCGCGGCGCAGGGCCTCCTCCCAGGAGACCCCGCGTACCGCTTCGATCAGCGAACCGAGCAGGGTGTAGCCCGGGTTGGAGTAGTGGAAGCGGCGGCCTGCCGGGTGCATCTGGGGCTGCTCGCCGAGCACATCGGCGAGCTCCGGCCGCAGGGAGCCCGGGGTCCGCTCCCACCACGGGGCGGGCGCCTCGGCGCCGAGACCCGAACTGTGGCCGAGCAGTTGGAAGACGGTCGCGCTGCCCGCTCCGGTGCCGGAGATGTGCTTCTCCAACTGGTCGTCCAGGTCGATCAGCCCCTCGTCGCGCAGCCGTAGGACCAGAACCGCGGTGAACGTCTTGGTGATCGAGCCGATCCGGTACTGCGTATCGGCGTCCGGGGCCGGCCCCTCCAGCCCCGTACGGCCACCGCTCCAGACGATCCGGCCCTCCCGCCGCACGGCAGCCGCGAGGGAGGGCGCCCGGCCCTCGCGCTGTGCGGTGGCAACGCGATGGAGGAGGGATCGCCGGGTGCCGGGGAGCAGTTCTTCACTGGGAGAAGTCATGGTCAACCCATACCCGACGTGCTGCCACCTGACGAGGGGATTACCGGGCAGGAAGACCGCTCATGGAGCAGCTCCCGCCCAGGCTCAGCGCTTCCGGCTGTACGTCCGCACCAGAACCCCGTTCTCGAACGTACGGACCTGCTCCAGTGTGAACTCGGCGGCGGCGAAACCGGATCCGAACATCGGCATCCCGGAGCCGTACACCAGCGGATAGGTCTTGATCACGAGCTCGTCGATCTCGTCGATCAGCTCCCCCGCCAGCTGGGACCCGCCGC
>NZ_JBIUYE010000055.1:0-1141 GCF_044744365.1 Kitasatospora sp. NPDC087314 | reverse complement strand
AGGTTTTCGTTGCCGTTGTCGGTGACGAGGATGTCGTCTTCGATGCGGATGCCGATGCCGCGGTATTCCTCGGGGACGGTGAGGTCGTCGCTCTGGAAGTAGAGGCCGGGTTCGACGGTGAGGACCATGCCGGGTTCGAGGGTGCCGTCGACGTAGAGGTCGGTGCGGGAGAGGGCGCAGTCGTGGACGTCGAGGCCGATCATGTGGCCGGTGCCGGCGAGGGTGAAGCGGCGGTGGAGGCCGAGGTGGTAGACCTCGTCGGCGTCGCGGTCGCCGAACAGGCCCCAGGAGACGAGGTGTTCGGCGAGGGTGCGTTGGGCGGCGTGGTGGAAGTCGCGGAAGGCGGCGCCGGGTTTGACGGCGGCGATGCCGGCGTCCTGGGCGGCGAGGACGGCGTTGTAGACCTTGCGCTGGATGGGGGTGAAGCGGCCGCTGACGGGCAGGGTGCGGGTGATGTCGGCGGTGTAGAGGTTGTTGGTCTCCACGCCGGCGTCGAGGAGGAGGAGGTCGCCGGGGCGGGCCTGGCCGTCGTTGCGGATCCAGTGGAGGGTGGTGGCGTGGGGTCCGGCGGCGCAGACGCTGGTGTAGCCGACGTCGTTGCCCTCGATGCGGGCGCGCAGGAAGAAGGTGCCCTCGATGGCGCGTTCGAGGGTGGGCTGGTCGGTGCCGAGGATGCGGACGACGTCTTCGAAGCCGCGGGCGGTGGCCTCGCAGGCGAAGCGCAGGTCGGCGATCTCGAAGTCGTCCTTGACCAGGCGCATTTCGGAGAGGAAGACGCGGAACTCCTCGTCGGCCTGGACGGTGACGGCGGTGTGGAGGGCGTGGTCGACGGTGGCGTCGTGGCCGCGCAGGAGGCGGACGGGGCCGGTGGTCTCGGCGAGTTTGCCGGTCAGGGTGCGCACGTCGGCGCAGGGCAGGCCGAGGAGTTGCTCGTTCTCGGTGAGGCTGTTGCGCCGGCCGTCCCAGAGTTCGCCGTGGTAGTCGTTCCAGAACTCGCCGTTCTCGCGGTTGGAGCGGGGCAGCAGGTAGGCGACCGCGCGGTGTCCGCCCTCGGCGAGGGGTTCCAGGACGAGGGCGGCCTCCTGGGACTGGTCACCCGTCAGGTAGACGTAGTCCGAACAGGGACGGAACGGGTAATCCG
>NZ_JBIUYE010000054.1:0-1147 GCF_044744365.1 Kitasatospora sp. NPDC087314 | reverse complement strand
AGGGCACCCGGACCGGGCAGCCGGCACCTTGGTATGCCTTGTCCGCCCAGCACTTGAGTTCGGCAGCGGCGAGAGCTTCGAAGATCCCGTGAGTGCGGGCCGCAGTCAGGTCGTGGGTGGAGCCGGGCAGCGCAGGCGAAGCCCACAGCAGGCGGCCGAACGGGTCGGTGAGAACCTGGACGTTCATGCCGTGACGTTTGTGTTTGCCGGAGTAGTACGGGGTGTCGGCGGCTATTCGGTCGACCGGCAGCAGGGTGCCGTCGAGGATCACAAAGGCCAGGCGGCTCGCGGTCCGCATGACCTGGGCCAGGCTTGGAGCGAGCGTGGCCAGGACTTCTTTCGCCTCGCGGACATAGCGGTAGACCGTCGCGACCCCGATGCCGAACCCGGCGGCAAGCTGGGCGTAGGTGTCACCGCAGCGCAGATGCGCCAGAACCAGGAGGGCCTGGCGGCCCGGCGTGATGCGCCGCCACCGGGTGCCGATCTCACGACGACGCGCAGCCAGGTGCCCGGCGAGGCGGCGCAGATGGCCACTGGACAGATCGATCGCCGATGGGTAGTCAAGCACGCGAAGCTCCTGGTCGGCACGGGTGATCTTGGTCGTGAACCCGTCTACCAGGAGCTTCACCGCTTCGCGTAACCCGCCAACCACCGGCCCACACCGTCAGGTTGGAAAGGGCTCACGGTTACCATCCATGGTTGAGGCCTCCGTGCTCGACCTGCCAAGGTGCCTTGAATACGGCATCGAAAGAGCTCGGAGTCACCTTCAATTACAAATGGGGAAATAGGCAATGGAGCGCTAGCTAATGACTGACCTCGCTTCCCCTCGATGGGTGATCAGGTTTGTGGAATCCGGGGAAAGTGTTCCTGGTGAAACTTTCACCATCTTCATTTCGGAGGATGACAGTGGAGATGGGCGTCATTTCGATCTGCAGTGCATGCTGAGTGAGCCGAGTGCACAGAATGTGCGCCTGGAGCTGGATAGCTACTGCATCGTCAATGAAGCTGGAGGGGTGCACTATGGTGGCCTGGAAGAGGTGAGTCTCCTGCCCGAAAATCTCATTCTGCGATTTCGGGATGATGCTGTGGAGGAGCTCGAACTTTCGTCCAATGTGGTCACATTGGGAGTCGACCCGACCATTGATGT
>NZ_JBIUYE010000053.1:0-1281 GCF_044744365.1 Kitasatospora sp. NPDC087314 | reverse complement strand
CGGCGGGTTGCCGTGCTTGCGGCTGGGCAGGTCGGCGTGCTTGGTGCGGAGCATGGCCAGGGCGGAGGCGATCACCTGGCGGGTTTCGGCGGGGTCGATGACGTCGTCGACGAGGCCGCGTTCGGCCGCGTAGTACGGGTGCATCAGTTCGTTCTTGTATTCCTTGATCTTTTCGGCGCGCATGGCGTCGGGGTCTTCGGCGGCGTTGATGTCGCGGCGGAAGATGACGTTGGCGGCGCCTTCGGCGCCCATGACGGCGATCTCGTTGGTGGGCCAGGCGTAGGACAGGTCGGCGCCGATGGAGCGGGAGTCCATGACGATGTAGGCGCCGCCGTAGGCCTTGCGCAGGATCAGCTGGATGCGGGGCACGGTGGCGTTGCAGTAGGCGTACAGCAGTTTGGCGCCGTGGCGGATGATGCCGTCGTGTTCCTGGTCGACGCCGGGCAGGAAGCCGGGGACGTCGAGCATGGTGACCAGGGGGATGTTGAAGGCGTCGCACATCTGGACGAAGCGGGCGGCCTTCTCGCTGGCGTTGATGTCGAGGACGCCGGCCAGGGACTGGGGCTGGTTGGCGATGATGCCGGTGACGTGGCCGTCGATGCGGGCGAGGACGCACAGGACGTTGGTGGCCCAGCGTTCGTGGACTTCGAGGTACTCGCCGTGGTCGACGATCTCCTCGATGACCTTGCGCATGTCGTAGGGGCGGTTGCCGTCGGCGGGGACGAGGTCGAGGAGGCTGTCGTTGCGGCGCTCGACGGGGTCGTCGCTGAGGACGGGGGGCGGCATCTCGCGGTTGTTCTGGGGCAGGAGCGAGAGGAGGTAGCGGACCTCTTCGATGCAGGACTGCTCGTCGTCGTAGACGAAGTGGGAGACGCCGGAGACGCCGGCGTGGACGTCGGCGCCGCCGAGGCCGTTCTGGCTGATCTTCTCGCCGGTGACGGCCTGGACGACGTCGGGGCCGGTGATGAACATCTGGGAGGTCTCGCGGACCATGAAGACGAAGTCGGTCAGCGCGGGCGAGTAGGCGGCGCCGCCGGCGCAGGGGCCGAGCATGACGGAGATCTGCGGGATGACGCCGGAGGCGCGGGTGTTGCGCTGGAAGATGCCGCCGTAGCCGGCGAGGGCGGTGACGCCCTCCTGGATGCGGGCGCCGGCGCCGTCGTTCAGGGAGACCAGCGGGGCACCGGCCGCGATGGCCATGTCCATGATCTTGTGGATCTTCTGCGCGTGGGCCTCGCCCAGCGCACCGCCGAAGATCCGGAAGTCGTGCGCGTAGGTGAA
>NZ_JBIUYE010000052.1:0-1745 GCF_044744365.1 Kitasatospora sp. NPDC087314 | reverse complement strand
GCCGTGGATCAGACCGTTCTTCCGCGCCTTGCGCTCGCTGTCGGGGGCCAGGAGCTCCTGGCTCTCGGATGTCCGCTCGGTCACAACCGTCTCCTGAGTCGCATCGGTCCGGACTGCTGAGGGTGGGCAGCCCTGGTGGGGGTGGACGGGCACGGGCGGCCCCCCGCCCCGTGGGCCGTATCGCCGTACCGGGAGCGCCGGTTGCTCCCCACCGGGCTCCGTGTCGGCTGGTCGGCCGTCGACGTGTTCGGCCACGTCGCCGTCCGGCCGGGCTGCAGCTCCCCCGCCACCCCCGTGGTGGGCGGCGATCGGCAGCCGGGCTCGCCCGTCGGCACGATCCGTACGGTATATCGAACGGCGGCGGGAGGAAAGAGGTACCTGAGCGCGGTGGCGGGATCGGCGTGTCGGGCGCCGGCCGCCAACCCCGCACGGGGGCACACCCGGTGGGGCCGTCACCCCGCGAACCGTCCCGACGGTCGAACGGGGTCGGGCCGGCCGCGCCGGGAAGCCGGGCCGGGGCACCCCGCCGCCGCCCCGGCGACGCTGCGCTCCGTGTACCACCCGGGCATTCGGTAAACCGAACAACGGGAGCCTAGGGCCTCACACTTGGTGCGTCAACGGTCACTCCCCGGTAACACCCTGGGGCGGCACCACAGCGGGGTGGGCGGGACACCGGGAGGTCGAACCGAGGTCGGCCAGGTGCAGCCGCTGCTCCCCGCGGGAGTGCAGCAGCAGCACCGAGCGGACCGTGCCCTCCAGGGCCGTGTACGTGTGCGGCAGCGTCGCGTCGAAGCCCACGTAGTCGCCGGGCCCCAGTTCCACCTCGTGCCCGTCGACCCGCACACCGAGCCGACCGGCCTGCACGACCGTGTGCTCGGTCCCGATGTGGCCCAGCGAGTCCTGGGTGCACCCGGCCCGCACCTGCTGGTCGTAGACCTCGAACACCGAGTCCTCGGACTCGATCCGCCGCAACGGCCGGATGTCGACCGCCTTCCCGCGCAGCGCCTCCACATCGGCGGCGCGCACCACCGTGAGCCCGCTGGACGGCCGGCGGTCGACCAGGTCGGAGACCGGCACCTCCAGGACGCGCGAGAGGCCGAGCACCGTCTCCAGGGTGGGATTGCCGGTACCCGACTCCAGCTGCGACAACGTCGCCTTGCCGATCTTCGAACGCCTCGACAACTCGGAGATCGACAGCCCGCGTTGGGTCCGCACCTGCTTCAGGTTGGCGGCCAGTACGGCACGGACGGATTCCGTGGAGACGCTCATGCTTTCCCTCTTCCCTCTCCGTCGACGTTCGATATACCGTACGGGACATGCCAGCAGGCATGTTCACATCCGCAACACCCGAGCAAGCCCATCTGTGTGACGGGTGGGGATGAGCTCCTGCCGGGTCCAGATCGTTCGACGCAAGCTCCGTGACGTCCGCTCAGCCGATCACCCACGAGCAGGTTGTGGCCCGACCGGCGCAGCCCAACGCATTGGTGCCAGCTCGCTGACGGCGAGTCTAGCGGGAAGATCCTCGCCTCCGGCGGGTGCGATCCACACCCGCCGCGCAATCGATCCGCCTTCCCTACCCACCCTTTGCCCTGCCCACACCCCGACACGCGACGGCTGCCCACCCTCAGCAGCCTCGACCGCAATCGATCGTCCAGGAGACGGTAGTGACCCAGCCGACCCAGCAGACGCCCGAGGCCACGCCGGCCGATGACATCCAGCCGCGGACGAACCGCCTGCCCGGGGGT
>NZ_JBIUYE010000051.1:0-1899 GCF_044744365.1 Kitasatospora sp. NPDC087314 | reverse complement strand
CGCATCGAACTCGGCGAGGTAGAGGCCGCGTTGGCCTCCCACCCGGCCGTGGCCCAGGCCACCGTCCTCCTCCGCGAAGACACCCCCGGCGACAAACGCCTCATCGCCTACACCGTCCCCGCAGGTGACCTCGACACCGCCGCCGTCCTGGCACATGTGGCCGGCCTGCTCCCCGAGTACATGGTCCCGGCGACCATCGTCGTCCTCGACGCGCTACCGCTGACCGTCAACGGCAAGCTCGACCGCCGCGCCCTCCCCGCACCCGACTACACGCCCGAAGCGACCTACCGCGCACCCGTCACCGCACGCGAGAAAATCCTCTGCGAGGCCTTCGCCCAGGTTCTCGACCTCCCCCAAATCGGCCTGGACGACGACTTCTTCACCCTCGGCGGACACTCCCTCCTCGCCATCTCGCTGATCGAGAAGCTGCGGGCCCGGGGTGTACAGGTGAACATCCGCGCGCTGTTCACGTCACCGACCGTGGCCGGGCTCGAGGCCTCCGCCGGCACGGGTGAGGTGGCGGTGCCGCCGAACCTCATCCCGGCCGACGCGCGGGAGATCACCCCCGCGATGCTGCCGCTGGTCGACCTCACCACCGACGAGATCGCGCGGATCACCGCGACCCTCCCCGGCGGAGCGCCGAACATCGCGGACATCTACCCCCTGGCCCCGCTCCAGGAAGGCATCCTCTTCCATCACCTGATGAACTCCGGTGGCAGCGACCCCTATGTCATCCCGACCACACTGACCTTCGACTCCCGCGAACGGCTGGACACCTTCCTCGGCGCGCTCCAGCACGTCATCGACCGCCACGACGTCCTGCGCACCGCCATCCTCTGGGAAGGCCTGCCCGAACCCGTCCAGGTCGTCGCCCGCCACGCCCAACTCCCTGTCCAGCAGCACGAGATCACCGGCGACGACCCGATCGCCGCGCTCACCGCACGCTGCGCGGCCACCATGGACCTCACCCGCGCACCGCTGCTCCGCGCCCACATCGCCGCCGAACCGGGCAGCGCCCGCTGGCTCATGCTCCTCCAGCAGCACCACGTCACCACGGACCACACCGCCCTGGAGGTGCTGCTCGGCGAGATCAACGCCGTGCTCGCCGGCCGGCAGGACGAACTGCGCCCGCCAGTACCGTTCCGCGAGTTCGTCGCCCAGGCCCGGCTCCAGGTCTCCCGCGAGGAACACGAGCGCTTCTTCACCAAACTCCTCGGCGACGTCACCGAGCCCACCGCCCCCTTCGGCCTGTCGGACGTACGAGGGACCGCGACCGGCGTGACCGAGGCCCAGCGCCTCGTGGACGCCGAACTCGCCACCAGGGTCCGTGAGCAGGCCCGCCTGTTGGGAGTCAGCCCGGCAACCGTCTTCCACACCGTCTGGGCCCGCGTGGTCGCGGCGACCTCGAACCGAGACGACGTGGTGTTCGGAACCGTGCTGTTCGGGCGGATGAGCGGAGGCAGCGGCGCCGACCGGGCACCCGGCCTCTTCATCAACACCCTGCCCGTCCGGGTGCCGACGGCCACCGTCAGCACCGCGCAGGCGCTGCGCGCGATGCGCGGGCAGCTCGCCGACCTGCTGGCGCACGAACACGCCCCGCTGGCGCTCGCCCAGCAGGCCAGCGGCATCGGCGGCTCCGCACCGCTCTTCACCACGCTCCTCAACTTCCGCCACCAGGCCGGGCAGCCCGTCACGGACGCCGGGTCGCCGGGCATCGAGATCCTGCACAACGAGGAGCGCACCAACTACCCGCTGACCGTGTCGGTCGACGACCTCGGCACCGCGTTCACCCTCACCGCACAGGCGGTGGCGCCGATCGACGCCGAGCGGGTGTGCGACCTGCTGCACACCGCCCTCGAAGGACTGGTCGACGCGCTCGAAACGGCCCCGGACAGCCCC
>NZ_JBIUYE010000050.1:0-1934 GCF_044744365.1 Kitasatospora sp. NPDC087314 | reverse complement strand
CAGCTGGGCCTGGATCTGGCTCATCACCGTGCTGTCGGCGAGGGTGGTGGTGTCACCGACCTCGCGGCCCTCGGCGATGTCGCGCAGCAGGCGGCGCATGATCTTGCCGGAGCGGGTCTTCGGCAGTTCGCCGACCACCTTGATCTGCTTCGGCTTGGCGATCGGGCCGAGCGTGCGGCCGACGTGCGCGCGCAGTTCCTCGACCAGCTCCGGGCTCTCGGTGACGCCGCCGCGCAGGATCACGAAGGCGACGATGGCCTGGCCGGTGGTGGCGTCCGCGGCGCCGACCACGGCGGATTCGGCCACCGACGGGTGGCCGACCAGGGCCGACTCGACCTCGGTGGTGGAGATGTTGTGGCCCGAGACGAGCATGACGTCGTCGACCCGGCCGAGCAGCCAGATGTCGCCGTCCTCGTCCTTCTTGGCGCCGTCACCGGCGAAGTAGCGGCCCTGGAAGCGCGACCAGTAGGTCTCGATGTAGCGCTGGTCGTCGCCCCAGATGGTGCGGAGCATGGACGGCCACGGCTCGGTGAGCACCAGGTAGCCGCCGGAGCCGTTCGGGACCTCGTTGGCCTCGTCGTCGACCACGGTGGCCGCGATGCCCGGCAGGGCGCGCTGGGCCGAGCCCGGCTTGGTCTCGGTGACGCCCGGCAGCGGGCTGATCATCATGGCGCCGGTCTCGGTCTGCCACCAGGTGTCCACGATCGGGGTCTTGCCGGCGCCGATGTGCTCGCGGTACCAGATCCAGGCCTCGGGGTTGATCGGCTCGCCGACGCTGCCCAGCACCCGCAGCGAGGACAGGTCGAACTTCGCGGGGATGTCGTCGCCCCACTTCATGAAGGTGCGGATCGCGGTCGGCGCGGTGTAGAGGATCGTCACGCCGTACTTCTGGACGATCTCCCAGAACCGGCCCTGGTGCGGGGTGTCCGGGGTGCCCTCGTAGATGACCTGGGTGGCGCCGTTGGAGAGCGGGCCGTAGACGATGTACGAGTGGCCGGTGACCCAGCCGATGTCGGCGGTGCACCAGTAGACGTCGGTCTCCGGCTTGAGGTCGAAGACCGCGTGGTGGGTGTAGCTGGTCTGGGTGAGGTAGCCGCCCGAGGTGTGCAGGATGCCCTTGGGCTTACCGGTGGTGCCCGAGGTGTAGAGGATGAACAGCGGGTGCTCGGCCTCGTGCGCCTCGGGGGTGTGCTCGGTGGACTGGCGCGCGGTGATCTCGTGCCACCAGACGTCGCGGCCCTCGGTCCAGGCGGTCTCCTGCCCGGTGCGGCGGATCACCAGGACGTGCTCGACGCCGTCGACCTTGGTGAGTGCCTCGTCGATGGCCGGCTTGAGTGCGGACGCCTTGCCGCGGCGGTAGCCGCCGTCGGCGGTGATGACGAGCTTGGCCTGCGCGTCCTCGATCCGGGAGGCGACGGCGTCGGCGGAGAAGCCGCCGAAGACCACCGAGTGGGTGGCGCCGATCCGGGCGCAGGCGAGCATCGCGACGACCGCCTCGGCGACCATCGGAAGGTAGACCGCGACCCGGTCGCCCTTGCGGACGCCGAGTTCCAGCAGCGCGTTGGCGGCCTGCGAGACCTCGTCCTTGAGCTGGGCGTAGGTGATCGAGCGGCTGTCGCCGGGCTCGCCCTCGAAGTGGATCGCGACCCGGTCGCCCAGGCCGGCCTCGACGTGGCGGTCGACGCAGTTGTAGGCCACGTTGAGCTTGCCGTCGGCGAACCACTTGGCGAAGGGCGGGTTGGACCAGTCCAGCGTCTCGGTCGGCTCGACGGCCCAGCTGAGGCGGCGGGCCTGCTCGGCCCAGAAGCCCAGGCGGTCCTCGGAGGCCTGCGCGTACGCCGCCGCGGTGACGTTCGCGGCTGCGGCGAGCTCTGCCGGCGGGGCGAAGCGCCGCTCCTCCTTGAGTAGGTTGGCCAGGCTCTCGTTGCTCAACG
>NZ_JBIUYE010000049.1:0-2701 GCF_044744365.1 Kitasatospora sp. NPDC087314 | reverse complement strand
ACGGCACCCCCGTCAACTGGCACGCCTACTTCACCAACACCGGCGCACGACACACCCCCCTCCCCACCTACCCCTTCCAACACACCCGCTACTGGATGGAGTCCGCCGCCCCGCCCGGCACCTTGAGCCATCCGTTCCTCGACACCGCGGTCGGACTCGCGGACGGCGACCGGTTCCTCCTCACCGGGAGCCTGTCGCTGACGGAGCACCGGTGGCTCGCCGACCACGCCGTGCGCGGTGACGTCCTGCTGCCCGGAACCGCGTTCGTGGAACTCGCGATGCAGGCCGCGCGCCACGTCGACCACGCGTTCCTGGCGGAGCTCACCCTCGGCGCACCACTCGTCCTCACCGAGGACACCGGGGTCCACATCCAGGTCCTGGTGGACGAGCCGGACACCGGCGGACGGGTGGTGAGCGTCTTCAGCCGCCCCGCTGACGCCTCGCCCGATGAGCCGTGGACCAAGCACGCCGAGGGCCGACTCGTCGCGGCGCGTCCCGCGTCCACCGACGGCGATCTGATCATCTGGCCGCCAGCCGGGGCCACGGCGCTGGATGTCGACTCCTGCTACGCCGAGAGCTCCGAGCGGCAGTACGGTCCCGCGTTCCAGGGCCTGCGCCGTGCCTGGGTGCAGGACGACGTCCTGTTCGCCGAGGTGGTCCTCGGCGCGGAACAGGCCGCCGACGCGGACGGCTTCGCGATCCACCCGGCGCTCCTGGACGCCGCGCTTCATCCTCTGGGGCTCGCGCCGTCCGGCGTCACCGGCGACGCGCCGCTGGTTCCGTTCTCCTGGAACGACGTGGCCCTGCCCACGGTCAACGCGAAGGAGCTGCGGGTACGGATCTCTCCCGTCGCGCCCGAGGCGGTGTCGTTGCTGATCGCCGACACATCGGGCGCCACCGTGCTCGACGTCGGCCGGCTCACCCTGCGCCCGCTGCAGCGCGGCGCCGGGCAGGGGTCGCGCTCGCTGTTCCGGACGTCGTGGGTGCGATCGGCACAGTCGGCACCCGTCACCGAGCCGGAGATCGTCTACCTTTCCCTCCCCACGGGTGAGGACGCCGTCGCGTCCGCCGCACAGACGCTCGCCGCTCTGCAGCAGTGGCTGGGCGATGAGCCGGCCGCCGGCGCCCGGCTGGCGGTGCTCACCACCGGCTCCTGCCTGCTGGACACCGATGCTGCGCCCGGGACCGCCCGGTCACTGGCGAACTCTGCGCTGTGGGGGATGACCCGGTCGGCCCAGTCCGAGCATCCGGACCGTTTCGTGCTCGTCGACGTCGACGATCTCGATTCGGACTGGCGGCCCCCCGTGGTGGCCGCCGTGGCCGCGGGTGAGAACCAGATCGCGATCCGGAACGGCGAAGCATACGTCCCGCGGCTGGTGCGTGCCGTCCCGGGCGGTACCGTCGGCCCGGACTGGTCGTCCGCGACCGTGCTGATCACCGGGGCCACCGGTGCGCTCGGCGGTCTCGTCGCCCGGCACCTCGTGGCGGAGCACGGCGCGAGCGAGTTGCTCCTGGCCGCGCGGCGTCCGGTCCCGGCGGAGCTTCTGGAAGAGCTGACCGAGGCCGGGGCGCACGTCACGTCCGTCGTCTGCGACCTCACCGATCGGGCGGACCTGGCCGCCGTGCTGGCCACGGTGCCCGCCGACCGGCCGCTCGCGGTGGTCCACTGCGCGGGGGTCGTCGACGACGCGGTCCTCGTCAACCAGACACCCGAACACCTGGAGCGGGTCTTCCCGCCGAAGGCGACCGCGGCCTGGCACCTGCACGAACTCACCCGGGACCGCGACGTCACGGCGTTCGTCCTGTTCTCCTCCGCCGCGTCCGTCCTCGGCTCCCCCGGCCAGGCCAACTACGCCGCCGCCAACGCCTACCTGGACGCCCTCGCCCACCACCGGACCACCACCGGACTCCCCACCACCAGCCTCGCCTGGGGACCGTGGGCCACCGGCATGGCGGCCACCGTCGCCGCCAGAGCGGGCGTCAGGCCGCTGCGGGACGCCGAGGGTCTGGGATTGTTCGACGCCGCGCTGACCGCCGGTGTCCCCGTCATCGTCCCGATACACCTCGACGCGCACGCGGTAGCCGGCGATCACGCGCCGGTTCCGCCGCTGCTGCGCGCGCTCGTGCCGACGGCACCGCAGCGCGCCGCCGAACGGGCCGCAGGCGGCTTCGCCGAACGGCTGCGTCCCATGAGCCCGGCGAACCGCGATGCCGCCTTGCTCGCGCTGGTCCGCACCCAGGTCGCGGCCGTGCTCGGACATTCCGGCCCGCAGACCGTCGACTCGGGGCGGGCCTTCAGCGAGCTCGGCTTCGACTCACTCACCTCGGTCGAGTTGCGCAACCGCCTGAACGCGTCGACCGGGCTCCAGCTTCCGTCGACCCTGGTCTTCGACCACCCGAACGCGTCATCGCTGGTGGATCACCTGCGGGACACGATGTTCGGTGCGGCCCCGGCCGACATCGCGCCGACAGCCGACACCACCTCCCAAGACGATCCGGTGGTCGTCGTCGGGATCGGGTGCCGCTATCCCGGCGGCGTCGGCAGCGCGGAAGCCCTGTGGCGGCTCGTGGTGTCCGGTGCGGACGCCGTGACCGGCTTCCCCACCGACCGTGGGTGGGATCTGGCGGGGATCCTCGATCCGGCACTCCCCGGCGGGTCGATCACCCGCGAAGGCGGATTCCTGCACAACGCCGCCGACTT
>NZ_JBIUYE010000048.1:0-2808 GCF_044744365.1 Kitasatospora sp. NPDC087314 | reverse complement strand
CGGGTGGCCCAGGCGCCGGGCGTCGGAGAGCCGCTCCAGGACGAGCAGCCCGACGCCCTCGCCCCAGCCGGTCCCGTCCGCGGCCGCCGCGAACGACTTGCACCGCCCGTCGACCGCGAGGCCCCGCTGCCGGCTGAACTCCACGAACGCGGCCGGCGTCGCCATCACCGTCACACCTCCGGCGAGCGCGAGCGAGCACTCACCACTGCGCAGCGCCTGCGCCGCCAGGTGCATCGCGACCAGCGACGACGAGCACGCGGTGTCCACGGTGACCGCGGGCCCCTCCAACCCGAACACGTAGGAAACACGGCCCGAGAGCACTGCCGTTGCCGTACCGGTGAGCAGATAGCCCTCCGAGCCCTGCCCGGCGTCACCGGCCGCGTAGTGCGAGGTGGCGGCGCCGATGAACACCCCGGTCCGGCTCTCCCTCAGGGTGTCCATCGCGATGCCGGCCCGCTCGAAGGCTTCCCACGAGGTCTCCAGCAGCAGCCGTTGCTGCGGATCCATCGCGAGCGCCTCCCGCGGGGAGATCCCGAACAGCCCGGCGTCGAATCCCGCCGCGTCCGCGACGAAGGTGCCGGTCCGGGCGTATGAGGTGCCCGGCTTGCTCGGGTCCGGGTCGTAGAGCCGGTCGAGGTCCCAGCCGCGGTCGGCAGGGAACTCGGAGACCGCGTCACCGCCGTTCGCAACCAGGTCCCACAACGCTTCCGGCGACTCGGCCGCGCCGGGGAGGCGACAGCTCATCGCGACGATCACCACGGGGTCGTCGTCGCTGCGCACGGTCTCGCCGGCCGAGTCGGCGGGGCCGTCCTCGCCCAGCAGCTCCCGCTTCAGATAACCGGCCAGGGCGATGGGCGACGGGTAGTCGAACACCAGCGTGGCGGGCAGGGAGAGCGCCAGGGCCGCCTGCAGACGGTTGCGCAACTGCACCGCGGTCAAGGAATCGATCCCGAGGCTGCGGAAGGCCGCCTGCGGGGAAATCGCGTCGCGCGACGTGTGCCCGAGCGTCGCGGCGACCTCACCGCGCACCAGGTCGAGCAGGGCTTGGGTGCGCTCGGGACCGGTGGCCGCGGACAGACGTTCCAGCCAGCCGCCCTCACCGGAGCCCGGGGCGCCGGAGCCCGGTCCGTCCAGAGCCGTCCGCGCCTCGGCGAGATCGCCGATGAGGGGACGGCGACGGGCCGCGCTCAGGACCGGGGCGAAGGTGTCCCACGCGATGGGCGCCACCGTCACGGTGGTGTCGTCGCCGCCGAGCGCCCGGGCCAGCGCCGAGACCGCGAGTGCGGGTTCCATGGGCAGCAGACCGGTGCGGCGCAGCGCCTCCTCGGCCGATCCGGTGGCGGCCATGCCGCCGCCGCTCCAGGTGCCCCAGGCGACGGAGAGGGCGTGCAGGCCGCGGTCGCGACGTACCTGGGCCAAGGCGTCCAGGTAGGCGTTGGCGGCGGCGTAGGCGCCCTGACCGCGACCGCCCCAGACCCCCGCACCCGAGGAGAACAGCACGAACGCGTCCAGCGGGGCATCGGCGAACGCCTCGTCGAGATTCCGCGCGCCCTCCGCCTTGCCCAGCCACGCCTGAGCGAGGACAGCGGCGTCCGTGTCCTGCAGTGCCGCGTCCGTACCGATGCCGGCCGTGTGGAAGACCGCTGTGATCGGCGTGTCCACCTCGTCCAGCAGACGGTCCAGGGCGGAGCGGTCGGCGACGTCGCAGGCTTCGATGTCCACGCGGGTGCCGGGCGCGAGCGCCTCCAGCTCCGTGCGCAGCTCCTGGGCGCCCGGGGCCTCGCCGCCACGGCGGCTGGTGAGCACGACCCGACGTACGCCGGAACGGATCAGCCAGCGTGCGACGTGCCCGCCGAGCGCACCGGTGCCACCGGTGACGAGCACCGCACCGTCCGTGGACCAGGTCGGTTCACCGGACGGACCAGCGGCGCGGGTCAGCCGCCGCGCGAACACCCCCGAGGGGCGTACTGCCAGCTGGTCCTCGTTCCCCTGGCCCGTCAGGGCCGCCGTGAGCCGCGCCGAGGCCCGGGCGTCCAGACGCTCCGGGAGATCAATGAGCCCACCCCACCAGCGCGGATGCTCCAGACCCGCCACCTGCCCGAGCCCCCACACCGCCGCCTGCTCCGGATTCCGGAGCCGGTCGGCACGTCCGACGGACACCGCGCCGGAGGTCAGGCACCACAACGAGCCGTCCAGGTCGACGTCCGTGCAGGCCTGTAGGAGTGCCAGCGTCGCCGCGGTCGGCTGACCGCCCAGCGCCAGCAGGGACACGACGTGCTGCGGCTTGTGCTGGGCGAGCAGTTCGGCGATCGAGTCGCGCGTCGCGCCGGCATCGCACGGCACCCGGATGGTCTCGGGGGGCAGCGCTTCGACCACAGCAGCGACCAGGGGGTCGTCGGGATCGTCGGCCGGGACGAACACCAGGTGGCGTTCGTCGAACGCCGACGGGCCGGCAACGGATGACGACAGCGGACGCCACCTGACCTGGTAGCGCCACGAATCGATGGTGTCCCGCTCGCTCTGCTTGCGGCGCCAATCCGAGATCAGTGACAACGCCGGCGCCAGTACCTGCCGGGAGTCCTGGTCACCGAGCGTCAGCATGGCGGCCAGCGCGTCGAGATCCTCGTGCTCGACCGCGCGCCAGAAGTCGGTGTCGGCGCTGCTCTCCGCCCTGACCTCCGGAGCGGGACCGTCGAGCCAGTAGCGGGTGTGTTGGAAGGGGTAGGTGGGGAGGGGGGTGTGTCGTGCGCCGGTGTTGGTGAAGTAGTGGTGCCAGTGGGGGTTTGCGCCGTGGGCGGTGAGGTGGGC
>NZ_JBIUYE010000047.1:0-2854 GCF_044744365.1 Kitasatospora sp. NPDC087314 | reverse complement strand
CCGTGGAGGTGGGTGGTGAAGAAGCGTTCGTGTTCTTCGCGGGTGGTGCCGAGGCGGGCCTGGGCGACGAAGTCACGGAACGGCAGCGGCGCCGGGAGGTCATCGAGCCTGCCGTCCAGCACGGCGTGGATCTCGCCGAGCAGGATCTCCAGTGCCGTGTTGTCGGTGGTCAGGTGATGGCGCTGGAGCAGCATGAGCCAGCGGTTGCTGCCGGGTTCGGCGGCGATGTGGGCGCGGAGCAGCGGTGCCAGGGTGAGGTCCATGGTGGCGGGGCAGGCCGCGGTGAGTTCGGCCTTGGCGTCGTCGCCGGTGATCTCGTGCTGGTGGACGGGGAGTTGGGCGTGGCGGGCGACGACCTGGACGGGTTCGGGCAGGCCTTCCCAGAGGAAGGCGGTGCGCAGGATGTCGTGGCGGTCGATGACGTGTTGGAGGGCGCCGAGGAAGGTGTCCAGTCGCTCGCGCGAGTCGAAGGTCAACGCCGCCGGCAGGACATAGGGGTCGTAGCCTTCGGCGGCCACCAAGTGGTGGAAGAGGATGCCCTGTTGCAGTGGGGCGAGCGGGTAGATGTCCGCGATGTTGGCCGCGCCGCCGGGGAAGGCCGCGGTGATCCGCGCGATCTCCTCGCTGGTCAGCTCGACGAGCGGCAGCATCGCGGGGGTGATCTCCCGGGCGCCGGCCGGGATCAGGTTCGGCGGGACCACCACTTCACCGGTGTCGGCGGTCGCCGCCAGCCCTGCCGGGGTGGGGGCGGTGAAGAGGGTGCGGACGTTCACCGGGACACCCCGCGAGCGCATTCGCTCCACCAGCGTGACGGCGAGCAGGGAGTGACCGCCCAGGTCGAAGAAGTTGTCGTCCACGCCGACCTGCGGCAGGCCGAGCACCTCGCCGAACGCCTCGCACAGCAGGGTCTCGCGCGGCGTCGAGGGTGCCCGGTAGGTGGTGCCGGTGGTGAAGTCGGGGGCGGGTAGGGCGCGGCGGTCGAGCTTGCCGTTGACGGTCATCGGCAGCGCGTCGAGCACCACGATCGCGGCCGGGACCATGTATTCGGGCAGGGTCGCCGCGAGATCGGCCCGGACGGCCGCGAGGTCCACCTCACCTACGGGAACGACGTAGCCGACGAGGCGCTTGTCGCCGGGCAGGTCTTCGCGGACGATGACGCTTGCGCGGGCGATGGCGGGGTGAGTCGTCAACGCGGCTTCGATTTCGCCGAGTTCGATGCGGTAGCCGCGGAGTTTGATCTGGTCGTCGGTGCGGCCGAGGTATTCGAGTTCGCCGTGGCGGTTCCAGCGGGCGAGGTCGCCGGTGCGGTACATCCGGCTCCCGGACGGGCCGTAGGGGCTGGCGGTGAAGCGTTCGGCGGTGAGGGCGGGGCGGTGGAGGTAGCCGCGGGCGAGCTGGGTGCCGGCGATGTAGAGCTCGCCCGGGACGCCGGCGGGGACGGGGCGCAGTGCGGTGTCCAGGACGTAGGCGCGGGTGTTCCACATCGGCCGCCCGATCGGCACCACGACGGCGTCGGGATCCTCGGCGGTGAACCGGTGGTCGGTGCAGCCGACCGTGGTCTCGGTCGGCCCGTAGTGGTTGACCAGCGCGACGTCCGGGTGACGCTCGTGCCAGCGGGCGAGCTGGGCGACCGGCACCGCCTCGCCGCCGACCATCAGCAGGCCGGTCGGGGCGTGATTGTCGGAGAGCGCGTCCGCGTAGGCGAGGCCGCTGGGTGTGGCCTTGAAGAGGGTGAGGGGTTGGTCGGTGAGGGTGGTCGGGAGGTGTTCGTCGAGTGGTGCGAGTTGGACCTGGCCGCCGGTGGTGAGGGCGCCGTAGAGGACGGTGACGCCGGCGTCGAAGGAGATGGAGGCGTGTAGGAGGGTGTTGCCGGAGAGTTCGGGGTAGGCGGTGGCGGCGCGGGTGAGGTAGTTGACGAGGCCGGCGTGGGGGACGACGACGCCCTTGGGGTGGCCGGTGGAGCCGGAGGTGTAGATCACGTATGCCGGGTGCTGAGGGAGCACCGTGACGTTCAGGTTGGCGGAGTCGCCTGTCATGACCGGGAGTTCGTCGATCAGCAGGTGGTGAATGGTGGTCAGGTCGCCGGCTTTGGTGGCGCATTCGGTGCTGGTGAGGAGGAGGTGGGGGTGGGAGTCGGTGAGGAGGTGGGTGATGCGGTCGGTGGGGTAGTCGGGGTCGATCGGGAGGTAGGCGGCGCCGGTCTTGAGGACGGCGAGGAGGGTGACGATCAGGTTGGTTGAGCGTTCGATGAGGACGGCGGCGAGGGTTTCGGGGCCCATGCCGTGGGTGGTGAGCAGGCGGGCGAGGTGGTTGGCGCGGTTGTTGAGTTGGGCGTAGGTGAGGCGTTCGTCGTGGTGGATGAGGGCGGTGGCGTCGGGGGTGCGGGCGGCCTGGGCTTCGACGAGTTGGTGGAGGGTGGTGGTGGGGACGTCGTGGGTGGTGTCGTTCCAGTCGGTGAGGATTCGGTGGCGTTCGGCGGTGTCGAGGATGTCGATGCTGGTGACGGGCTGGTTCGGCGTGGTCAGGGCAGCGGAGAGGACCCGGACGAATCGCTCGGTGAGCTGTTCGGCCGTCTCGGTGTCGAAGAGGTCCCGGGCGAAGGTCAGCGTGCCGCGCAGACCGGCGTGCGTGCCATCGGCGGCAAAGGTCTCGCTGAGGGTGAAGGACAGGTCGAACCGGGCTGCCAACTGGCCGGAGGGAGCCAGTGTCGCCGTGAGACCGGGCAGCGCCAGGTCGGGCTCGGCGTTGTTCTGCAGCGAGAGCATGACCTGGAAGAGCGGGTGGCGGGCCATGGATCGTGCGGGGGCGAGTTCTTCGACGAGGCGTTCGAAGGGGATGTCCTGGTGGGCGAAGG
>NZ_JBIUYE010000046.1:0-3264 GCF_044744365.1 Kitasatospora sp. NPDC087314 | reverse complement strand
ACGCCGGTGAAGACGCCGGTTCGGCTGCCGCGTAGGGACATCGGGTCGATGCCGCCGTGTTCGAAGGTTTCCCAGGCGGTTTCCAGGAGCAGTCGTTGTTGGGGGTCCATGGCGAGGGCTTCGCGGGGGGAGATGCCGAACAGGGCGGCGTCGAAGTCGGCGGCGTTGTGCAGGAATCCGCCTTCGCGGGTGATCGACCCGCCGGGGAGTGCCGGATCGAGGATCCCCGCCAGATCCCACCCACGGTCCTGCGGGAACCCCGAAATCGCGTCCGCACCGGAGGAAACCAGGTTCCAGAGCGATTCCGGGGAGTCCACCCCGCCGGGGAAGCGGCATCCCATCGCCACGACGGCGATCGGCTCGCGGGCGCGGCCCTCCACTTCCGACAGACGCTCCCGCGTCTGCTGTAGGTCAGCGGTGACCCGCTTCAGATAGCCGAAGAGCTTTTCCTCCTGCGCCATCGCGCACCACCCCTGCTTTTTTCGTACGAACGGTAACTGGAACTGGGTTAGAGGATGCGATCGATGAAATCCATCAATTCCTCCGCTGTGGTGGCCTCGGCGAGATCGTCGGTGTGAGGACCGCTCTCGCTGCCGCGCTGCTTCCATTCGGAGAGCAGGCGTTCGAGGCGATCGGCGACGTACGCATGGTCGGTGTCCTCTCCCGCCACGGCGAGCAGCGTTTCAAGGCGGTCCAATTCCACCGGCAACGTGTCGACCGCACCGGGCAGCTCGCCGTCCAGGAAGGCGGCCAGCGAATCCGGTGACGGGTGGTCGAACGCGACGGTGGCCGGTAGCTCGATCCCGGTGAGCGCGGTGAGCCGGTTGCGCAACTCGACCGCGGTGAGCGAGTCGAAACCCAGATCGGTGAAGCTGCGACGGGTCCCGACCGACGCCGCCGAGGCATGGCCGAGAGTGGCCGCGACCTCGGAGCGCACCACTTCGACCAACAGCTGCCGGCGTGCCTCACCGGTGAGCCCGCCGACCCGCTCCCGCAGGGGCTCCACCGTGCGCTGGACCCGCTGCGGCTCCTGGGCGCCGACGAAGCCGCGCAGCACGGCGGGCAGTTCCGCCGGAGCGGCGCGCAACGCGCGGCGGTCGAGGAGCAGCGGGACGACCACAGCGTCCTTCGACGCCAGCGCCGCGTCGAACATCGCCAACCCTTGTTCTTCCTGGATCGCCACGAGACCGGAGCGAGTCAGCCGGCCCAAGTCGGTCTCGCCGAGCTGGCCCGCCATGCCGTCCGTGACGTCCCACAGGCCCCACGCCAGGGACACCCCGGCCAACCCCTGCGCCTGCCGAACCCCGGCCAGCGCATCCAGGAACCCGTTGGCCGCGGCGTAGTTCGCCTGACCTGCCGAACCCAGGACACCGGCGGCCGAGGAGAACAGCACGAACGCGGACAGGTCCATCTCGCGCGTCAGCTCGTGGAGGTGCCAGGCGCCGACGGCCTTCGGCCCGAAGACGGTCCGCAGTCGTGCTCCGGACTGCCGCGCGAGGGTCGCGTCGTCGACCGTACCCGCGCAGTGCACGACCGCGGACAGCGGCCACCGCGAGGGTATTGCTGCCAGCACCTCGGCCAGCGCACGGCGATCGGTCACGTCACAGGCGACGAACTCCACCTCGGCACCGAGGCCGCGCAGTTGTGCGGCCAGCGCACCGGAGCCGGGCGTCACTTCGCCGTGACGGGTGATCAGCAGCAGCCGCTGGACACCGTGCGTCTCGACCAGGTGCCGGGCGACCCTGCGGCCGAGAGCGCCACTCGCCCCGGTCAGCAGAACCGTGCCCGGACGCCAGGACGAGTTCTCGTCCGTCGGCACCCCGCGCACGAGGCGTGGCACGAACGCGCCCTCGGAGCGCAGCATGACCTGCGGTTCACCCGAGGCGACCGCGGCGGCCAGCGGCTCGTGCCCGTCGACCAGGACCACCCGGCCCGGATGCTCGACCTGAACCGAGCGCACCAGTCCCCACACCGCGGCGGCGGACAATCGGTGTCCGGGGTCCTCACTGGTGAGGCCGTCGGTCACCACGATCAGACGAGAACGCGTGCCGGCCTGGCGGGCGAACCACTCCTGCACGGATCCGAGGGCGGCCTCGGCCGTCACCCGGGCGGCCTCGGCCGCGTCCGGAGAGGAGGTCCGCCGCGCAACGATCCGTACCACGTCGGTGTCGGCGGGGAGGTCGGTCACCGCGGGCAGCACGACGGGTTGCCACTCGACGCGGAGGAACGAAGCCCGTCCCGCTCGGCCGGACGCCGCGGTGACCGGCCGCCCGACCAGCGACGAGATCGAGGCGACGAGAGCACCGGACGGATCGGCGAGATCCAGCGCGACCTCGTCCGGGCCGCGGCGGACCAGGCGGACGACCAGCCGGGTACCCGGGCGACCGTACAGAGTGACTCCGGACCAGGAGAACGGCAGGTTCGCATGCCCGGGGTCCGCGTCGACCGCGGTGGCGTGCAGGGCGGAGTCGAACAGCGCCGGGTGCACGGCGTGATCGCCGGCGTCGGCGTCCATCCGGACCTCGGCGTAGAGCTCGTCACCGCGCCGCCAGACGGCCTGCATGCCACGGAACGCCGGACCGTAGCCGATTCCGGCCTCTTCCATCCGGTCGTAGAAGCCGCTGATGTCCTCCGCCACGGCATCGACGGGCGGCCAGTGCACCGGATCCTCCGGGTGGGCACCGGACCCGGCCGCCAGGACGCCCGCGCAGTGCCTCGTCCACGGTTCGTCGGGATCGGCGTCCTCCGGACGCGCGTACACCGCGACCGCGCGGCGCCCGTCCACCGGCTCGTCGACCTCGACCCGTACCTGAACGCCTCCTGCCGTGGCGATCACCAACGGCACCTCCATGGTCAGTTCCGCCAGCTGGGGATGGCCACTGCATCGGCCCGCGTGCAGGACCAGGTCCAGGAAGCCCGTTCCGGGGAACGCCACCGCGCCGTGTACGGAGTGGTCGGCAAGCCACGGCAGCGAAGCGAGAGCCACCCGGCCCGTGAACAGCATCCGACCGGACGACGGAATGGTCACCGATGCCCGGAGGATCGGGTGATCAGCGCTGTCCAGACCTGCCGCCCCGAGATCGACCGCATCGGACGGCCGGTTGTCGAGCCAGTAGCGGGTGTGTTGGAAGGAGTAGGTGGGGAGGGGGGTGCGTCGTGCGCCGGTGCCGGTGAAGTAGGCGTGCCAGTTGACGGGGGTGCCGTGGGTGGTGAGGTGGGCGAGGGCGGTGGTGATGGTGTGGGTTTCGGGTTGGTCTTTTCGGA
>NZ_JBIUYE010000045.1:0-3345 GCF_044744365.1 Kitasatospora sp. NPDC087314 | reverse complement strand
GAGGCGCCGTCCTGGTTGACCGCCGAGCCGCGCACCACCGCCAGGACCGGGTGGCCCAGGCGCCGGGCGTCGGAGAGCCGCTCCAGGACGAGCAGGCCGACGCCCTCGCCCCAGCCGGTCCCGTCCGCGTCGGCGGAGAACGCCTTGCACCGTCCGTCGGGGGAGAGGCCGCCCTGCCGGCTGAACTCGATGAACGTCCGGGGAGTCGCCATGACGGTGACACCGCCGACCAGGGCCATGGTGCATTCGCCGTTGCGCAAGGCGCTGCCGGCCAGGTGCATGGCGACCAGGGAGGAGGAGCAGGCGGTGTCGATCGTGACGGCCGGTCCTTCGAGACCGAGTGTGTAGGCGATCCGACCGGACGCCACGCTCGGCGTATTGCCGGTGAGGAGATGTCCCTCGGTGCCCTGCGCGTCGTCGTAGAGCAGCGAGGCGTAGTCCTGGCTGTTGCCGCCCACGAAGACGCCGGTCCGGCTGCCGCGAAGGGACCTCGGGTCGATGCCGGCGCGCTCGAAGGTCTCCCACGCGGTCTCCAGCAGCAGTCGCTGCTGCGGGTCCATCGCCCGTGCCTCGCGCGGCGAGATGCCGAAGAACTCGGCGTCGAACTCCCCCGCGTCGTACAGGAATCCACCCGCGTTCGCGGTGCTGCTGCCCTGCGTGCCGACATCGGACAGCAACGACGCGAGGTCCCAGCCGCGGTCGGTGGGAAAACCGGACACGGCGTCGCCGCCCGTCACCAGAAGCTGCCACAGGTCCTCGGGGGTGCGCACCCCGCCGGGGAAGCGGCATCCGATGCCGACGACGGCCAGCGGCTCGTCCGACAGGGAGATCGGGGCCGCCCTGTCGTCGTCCTGCGGGTCCTCGCCGAACAGCGTCAGCAGGTGGGAGACCAGGCTGGCCGGGTTCGGGTAGTCGAAGACCAACGTGGACGGCAGCGGGACACCGAGAATGGCACCGAGACGGTTGCGCAGTTCCACCGCGGTGAGCGAATCGAAGCCGAGGTCACGGAACGCCCGGTCAGCGGCGACACCGTCGGCCGTGGCGTGCCCCAGCACCGACGCGGCCTCGGACGTGACCGTCGCCAGCAGTCGTGCCCGGAGCTCGGCGCCACCGAGCCCCGAGAACCGGTTCGGGTTCGTGGCCCGCGGTTCTTCGGACGCACTCAGCAGTGCGCGCACCTCCGGCAGGCCGGAGAGCAGGGCACTGGGGCGCGCCGAGGTGAACAGGGGCAGGAAGCTCTCCCACTGCACGTTCGCCACGGTGTGGCAGGGCTCGTCGTCGCCCGTCGCCCGTTCGAGCGCCGCGATCGCGAGATCCGGCTGGATCGGGGGCAGTCCGCGACGACGCATGTGCTCACCCGACTCGCCCTGGGCCATGCCCTCTCCCGCCCAGGGCCCCCAGGCCACCGAGGTCGCGGCAAGGCCACGGTCGCGGCGGTTGCGGGCGATCGCGTCGAGGTGCGCGTTCGCCGCCCCGTACGCCGCCTGCCCGCCGGTGCCCCAGACACCGGACACCGAGGAGAACAGGACGAAGGCATCCAGCTCACGCTCGCCCAACAGCTCGTCGAGATGGGTGGCGCCGGCCGTCTTCGCCCGCACGATCTCGGCGAACTCGTCGATCCCGAGGTCGGCGAGCGGTGTCAGCTGGCCCAGGCCCGCGGCATGCACGACGGCGGTCAACGGCAGCTCCTGCGGCACCGCCGCCAGGAGATCCGCGACGGCCGCACGGTCCGACACGTCACAGGACGCGATGGTCACCCGCGCCCCCGCAGCGGACAGTTCCGCTTCCAGCGCGGCCGCACCCGCGGCCGCCGGCCCACTGCGGCCGACGAGCAGCAGGTGCTCGGCGCCGCGGTCGGCGAGCTGGCGCGCGACGTGTCCACCCAGCGCACCCGTGCCACCGGTGATGAGCACGGTGCCGCGCGGCTGCCACGGCGTACGGGCCGCCGGCGAGTCGTGCGGGGCACGGGTGAGGCGCCGGCCGAAGACCCCTGAAACCCGCAGGGCCAGCTGGTCCTCGCCACTTCCACCGGCCAGGAACGCGGGCAGCCGGGACAGCGTCCGCTGGTCGAGCGTGGCGGGCAGATCGACGAGTCCGCCCCAGCCGTCCGGCCATTCGAGCGCGACCGCGCGCCCCATCCCCCAGAACTGCGCCTGGGCCGGAGCGTGCACCGGTTCGGACCGGCCGATGGATACGGCCCCGCGGGTCAGGCACCACAGCGGCACGGTCGACCCGGCGCGCTGCAGGTTCTGCACCAGGGCGACCGTCGCGGCGAGCCCCCGGGACATCGTCGGGTGGGTGCCGTCGGGCTCGTCGTCGAAAGCCAACAGGGAGACCACACCGGCGACTTCACCATCGTCGGCAGTGACGCGGTCCACCAGCCGGGGCTCGGCCCCGCCGTCACCCAGGGCGGCGAGAACCGCCAGGACATCGGGATGCCCATGCTGCGCGGCGGCCGCGACGACGAGCCAGGTACCGGACAGCCGGCGGGCCTCGACGGTCAGCGGAGCCCAGGTGATGCGGTATCGCCAGGAGTCCACCACGGACTGCTCCCGGTGGCGGCGTCGCCAGTCGGCCAGCGCCGGCAACGCGTCGGAGAGCCGGTCGTGATCCTCTCCCAGCTCACGGGACAGCGCTGGGAGGTTCTGACGCTCGACCGCGTCCCAGAAACGGGACTCGGCAGCATCGACGGTGGAGCCGTCACGCTGCGGCGTCCCGGACTGGTCGAGCCAGTAGCGGGTGTGTTGGAAGGGGTAGGTGGGGAGGGGGGCGTGTCGTGCGCCGGTGTTGGTGAAGTAGGCGTGCCAGTTGACGGGGGTGCCGTGGGTGGTGAGGTGGGCGAGGGCGGTGGTGATGGTGTGGGTTTCGGGTTGGTCTTTTCGGAGGCTGGGGGTGGTGTTGGTGGGGAGGTGGGGGGTGAGGGAGGCGCTGGGGCCGATTTCGAGGTGGGTGTGGGTTTGGGTGTGGGTGATGGCGTCGGTGAAGCGGACGGTGTGGCGGGCGTGGTGGATCCAGTGTTCGGGGTTGGTGTGGTCGATGGGTTGGCCGGTGAGGGTGGAGATGAGGGGGATGGTGGGTGGGGTGAAGGTGAGGTGGCGGATGGTGTCGCGGAGCTGGTCGAGGATCGGTTCCATGAGGGGGGAGTGGAAGGCGTGGGAGACGCGGAGCCAGGTGGTGCGGTGGGTGGGGAGTTTGTCGACGATTTCGGTGAGGGTGGTGTGGTCGCCGGAGAGGACGAGGGAGGTGGGGCTGTTGATGGCGGCGATGTCGACGAGGTGTTCGTGGCCGTGGAGGTGGGGGCGGATCTCGTCTTCGGTGGTGTTGATGGCGACCATGGCGCCGCCT
>NZ_JBIUYE010000044.1:0-3651 GCF_044744365.1 Kitasatospora sp. NPDC087314 | reverse complement strand
ACGAACACGCCCCCCTCGCCCTCGCCCAAAAAGCCAGCACCATCGACGGCACCGCCCCCCTCTTCACCGCCCTCCTCAACTACCGACACAGCCACGCACCGGAGGACGATCCCGGCATCGGCCTGGAGGGGGTCGAGGCCGAGCACGGGCAGGACCGCACCAACTACCCGCTGACCATGGCGGTCGACGACCTGGGCACCGGGTTCGAGCTGTCCGCACAGGCGATCGACCCGATCGACCCGGCGCTCGTCTGCACCCTCCTGCACACCGCCCTGCAGAACCTCGTCACCGCACTCGACACCGCACCCGACACCCCCCTCAACCACCTCGACGTCCTCACCGAGGCCCAGCGGCGGACGCTGCTGACCGAGTGGAACGACACCCGCGTCGAGCGCCCCGCCGTCAGCCTGACCGAGTTGTTCGAGGCCCAGGCCGCCCGGACGCCGGACGCCGTGGCGCTGGTCTTCGAGAGCGAGTCGCTGACCTACGCCGAGCTGAACGCCCGTGCCAACCGACTGGCCCGGCTGCTCATGGAGCGCGGGGTGGGCCCGGAGTCGCTGGTGCCGGTGCTGATGCGGCGCTCGGCGGACCTGGTGGTCACCCTGCTGGCCGTGCTGAAGGCGGGCGGCGCATACGTGCCGATCGACGCGCGGGCGCCCGAGGCCCGGATGGAGGTGGTCTACCGGGACGCGGGGGCCGGCCTGCTGCTGGTGGACGCCGGCACCGTCGGCCACGGCTTCGTCCGGGGCGTCGAGGCCGCCGGAGCCGAGGTCCTCGTCGTCGACGCGGCCGCCGGGACCGGCGATCCGGGGAACCCGGCCGTGCGGACCCTGCCGGACCAGCCGGCGTACGTGATGTACACCTCCGGCTCCACCGGCGTCCCGAAGGGCATCGTCAACACCCACGGCGGCGTGGTCGAACTGGTCTCGGACCGCTGCTGGCGGGAGACCGTGCCGCACCGCGTGCTGTTCCAGTCCCCGCACGCCTTCGACGCCTCCACCTACGAGCTCTGGGTGCCGCTGACCGCCGGCGGCACGGTCGTGGTGTCCCCCGAGGGACGGTTGGACGCCTCGGCCATCCGTACTCTGACGAAGCGTCATGACCTGACCCACCTGCACCTCACCGCGGGCCTGTTCCGGGTCCTCGCGGAGGACGACCCGGCGGCGTTCACCGGGATCCAGGAGGTCGGCACCGGCGGTGACATCGTCCCGGCGGCGGCCGTCCGGCGGGTGCTCGACGCCTGCCCGGGGATCCTGGTCCGCAACACCTACGGCCCGACCGAGACCACGCTCTGCACCACGCAGGTCCCCCTGGTCAGCAGCGCAGCGGTCCCCGCGGTGCTGCCGATCGGCCGTCCGATGGACAACTCCCGTGCCTACGTCCTGGATTCCGCGCTGCGGCCGGTGCCCGTGGGCACGGCCGGTGAACTGTACCTGGCCGGCACCGGGCTGGCCCGCGGCTACCTGGGCCGGGCCGACCTGACCGCCCAGCGGTTCGTGGCGGACCCGTTCGGCCCGATCGGGAGCCGGATGTACCGCACCGGAGACCTGGTCCGCTGGACGTCCGACGGGCAGCTGGAGTTCCTCGGCCGCGCCGACGACCAGGTGAAGATCCGCGGCTTCCGCATCGAACTCGGCGAGGTGGAAGCGGCGTTGAGCGCCCACCCGGCGCTCTCCGACGCCGCGGTGATCGCCCGCGAGGACCGTGCCGGGGACAAGCGACTGGTCGCCTACGCCGTCCTCGTGGACCCCGCCGGCACCACCGTCACCGTCGAGGACCTGCGCCGGCACCTGGCCGACCTGCTGCCGGACTACATGGTCCCGTCCGCGGCCGTCCTGCTGCCGGCCCTGCCCCTGACGGCGAACGGGAAGCTCGACCGCGCCTCGCTGCCCGCACCCGACCTCGGTTCGCGGGTCGCCCACCGGGCGCCGGTCACCGAGCGCGAGCGGCAGCTGTGCGAGGCCTTCGCCCAGGTGCTGGGCGTGCCCGAGGTCGGCATGGACGACAACTTCTTCGACCTGGGCGGGCACTCCCTGCTGGCCACCCGACTGGTCAGCCGGATCCGCACCCTGCTCGACGTCGAGCTGCCGGTCCAGGCCCTCTTCGAGACACCGACCGTCGCCGGTGTGGCCAAGCGACTCGAATCACTCACCACCAAGAAGGCACGGCCCGCGTTCCGGCCGATGCGCGGGCACAAGGAGTCCTGATGGTCCCGGTTTCTTTCGCACAGCAGCGGCTCTGGTTCCTCGACCAGCTCGAGGGCCCGAACGCCACCTACAACATCCCGCTCGGCCTGCGGCTGACCGGCCCGCTGGACGCCTCCGTCCTGGACGCCGCGCTGCGGGACGTGGTGGGACGGCACGAGGTGCTGCGGACGGTCTTCCCCGCGACGGACGGTCAGCCGTGGCAGGACATCCGGTCGGCCGACGCGGTCGGTCCGCTGCTCACGGTGGTCGACGCCGCCGCCCTCGACGCGGCCGAGCTGGACGCCGCCGTGGCCGGTGCCGCCCGCCACGTCTTCGACCTCACCGACGAACTGCCCATCCGTGCCTGGCTGTTCGGCTGCAGCCGGACCGAACACGTGCTGCTGCTGGTGGTCCACCACATCGCCGGCGACGGCTGGTCGATGGGCCCCCTCGCCCGGGACGTCTCCGCCGCCTACCGCGCCCGGCTGGCGGGCACCGCACCGCAGTGGGACGAACTCCCCGGCCAGTACGCGGACTACGCGCTCTGGCAGCGCGAGTTGCTGGGCGAGGAGGACGACCCGGAGAGCCTGCTCTTCGAGCAACTCGCCTACTGGCGGGCGGCGCTGTCCGACCTGCCGGAGGAGCTGGCGCTTCCCACCGTGCGCCCGCGCCCGGCGGTGGCCGGCCACGAGGGCGGAACGGTCGACATCGCCGTACCCGCCGACCTGCACCGCCGCCTCGTGGAGACGGCACGGGCCGAGGGCATGACGACGTTCATGGTGCTCCAGGCGGCGCTGGCCGTCCTGCTCTCCCGCCTCGGCGCCGGGACGGACGTCCCGATCGGCACGCCCGTCGCCGGCCGCACCGACGAGGCGCTCGACGATCTGGTCGGCTTCTTCGTCAACACCCTCGTGCTGCGCACCGACATCTCCGGCGACCCGTCCTTCACCGAGCTGCTGCGCCGCGTACGGCAGACCGGCCTCGGCGCGTTCGCCCACCAGGATGTGCCCTTCGAGCGGCTGGTGGAGGAGCTGGCACCGGCCCGCTCGATGGCCCGCCACCCGCTCTTCCAGGTGATGCTCTCCTTGCAGAACAACGCCCGACCGGTCCTCGACCTGCCCGGCCTGACCGCCGAACCACTGGCCGGCGGACAGGCTCCGGCGAAGTTCGACCTCTCCTTCACCTTCGGTGAGGACTTCGGCCCGGACAGGTCCCCGGCCGGGCTCCAGGGCAACGTCACGTTCGCGCTCGACCTCTTCGACGCGGCGGCGGCCGAACAGCTCGGTGCACGCTTCGTCCGGGTCCTGCGGGCGGTGCTGACCGAGCCGGGCCGGCCGGTGTCGGCGGTCGAGGTGCTGGACGCGGCGGAGCGGCAGCGGATCCTCACCGAGTGGAACGGCGCCGCCGCCGAGCCGGTGACGGGCACGCTGCCCGAGCTGTTCGCCGCCCAGGTCGCACGGACCCC
>NZ_JBIUYE010000043.1:0-3685 GCF_044744365.1 Kitasatospora sp. NPDC087314 | reverse complement strand
ACCACCCCCACCACCCCCAGGAGCACCCGATGAACCCCGACCACCCCGACCACCCCGGACACCAACTCCCCGGCCCCCACACCGTCACCATCACCGACCACACCACCACCACCGACGACGGCGCCCACCTCACCATCACCCTCCACCACCCCAACCCCACCCCCACCCACCCCATCCCCCCCAACCAACCCCTCATCATCCTCACCCACGGCTGGGCCTCCAACCACACCATCTGGCACACCACCGCCCACCTCCTCGCCACCGCCGGCCACACCGTCGCCACCTACGACCACCGCGGCCACGGCACCTCCACCAACGGCACCCACCCCACCACCCTCCAACGCCTCGCCCACGACCTCGACACCATCACCACCACCCTCTCCCCCCACCACCCCATCACCCTCCTCGCCCACTCCGGCGGCGGCTACACCGCCCTCACCTGGGCCACCCACCTCCACACCACCCACCCCACCCCCCACACCCGCCTCACCGCCCTCATCCTCGCCGCCACCGCCGCCCACAACCAACAAACCCCCACCCAAGAACTCAAACTCATGCAATCAAAAACCTTCACCAAAGCCCTCAAAACCCCCTGGCTCGGCCGCCTCCTCCTCAAAAAAACCCACCACCCCCACACCCCCAAACACACCCAAGAAACCAACCGCCGCCTCTTCGCCAACACCCACCCCCACACCCGCGCCACCTACTTCAACACCACCCAAACCATGGACCACCGCCCCCACCTCCCCCACCTCACCACCCCCACCCTCATCATCACCGGCACCCACGACAAAATCATCAACCCCACCCACAGCCACACCCTCCACCACACCATCCCCCACACCCACCTCATCACCATCCCCAACACCGGCCACACCCTCCCCCTCGAAACCCCCCACCACCTCGCCCACCACACCCACCAATTCACACAGAGCCTCGGAGAAAACCGCGACACAACCCACTGAAAATCCTTCTCTCAAACGGCTTCTGAAAGAGGGAAACGAAATCCTGAACCACCCCACGGCGTCCGCCAGGTGTCGGGGTGCTACCTCATGTGCAGAGGTGCGTACGGGTTCAAGTACAGAGGTTCCCCGGCGCGTCGTGATGTCGGGTTCATCAAGTGGGTCACCCTTCGCCCGGGTGTGTGATGAAAGGAGCGAAAGGTGACCCGTCTCCATGATCCTGCAAACGGATCTTTGGATGGACCTACGTCGTTTCCGGGCCCTGCGTGAGGCCGAGATGAGCATTTCCGAGATCGCCCGGGAGACCGGGACGAACTGGCGGACCGTCAAGAAGTGCCTGGACCAGCCCGGGATCGTGGTACCCGATCGTGGGGCGCCGCGCAAGGGCTGTATCCCGCAGGTGATCGTGCCGTACGCGCCGGTGGTCGACGCCTGGCTACGAACGGACATCACGCTCTAGAAGGCTGATGAGGATCTTGGTGTGATCGGGGCTGCCGCCGTCAGGCGGCAGCCCCGATCTGCCAGGTGGTGCCCTTGTGGGTGACTCCGAGGTTGATCGGGTCCGGAGGTTGAGGGCCGCGGCGCAGGTGTGGAGCCAGGCGTTGTTCTTGATCGTTCCCCGGTAGCGCAGGCGGCGGTCTCCGTAGCCTCGGTCAGCCCGTGTAGACGGTGGCCCACGGGGATTGAGCCAGGCCCCGCACTATGCTGAGCGCGCTCGAAATGTCGCTGTAGAAGAGGGTCGAGTAGCAGATCCGGTTCTGGTACCCCGTGCACGGCACGTTGACCCTCCCGCTGCTGATGACCCCTCGTGCCGTGGTGCCGAAGTTGGTGATGGTGAGGACCGGCCCCCCGCTGTCTCCCTGGCCCCCAGCCGAAGTGTTCGCTGTCAGTTGCTGGGCTTGGACCATCGGCCCGTGGGTCCCGGAGTCCTCGGTATAGACGGTCCTGTCCGTCGCCACGACCTGGATGTTGCAGATGTCCCCTGACGCCGCACCGGAGCTGCACACGAAGTCTCCGGGGTGGCTCTGGGCCGAACCGACCATCGAGGTGCGGGACTGGGGGCGGCTGTCCCCCGACCAGGTCCCCATCCACAACCAGTTCTGGAAGAAGCCGGGGCTGCTGGCGGCGATGACGGCGATGTCACTGAACTTGTCGTAGTACTTCACGCTCCCGTACCAGCCGCCGCTCACACTGCGCACGCCGTCGTCGACGCCGGAGACACAGTGGGCGGCCGTGAGCTGGTAGAGGGCACTGGCCATTCTGTCCCCGACATCGATGGTGTAGCTCGTGCTGCACCGAGCCTGCAGGCTGTCCGACCGCATGTAGGCACCGGCGAATGCCTGACCCTCGCTGCGCCCGAGCGACGTCGCCTTCTCGCCCCGCTCCACGAGAGCAGGGATGCCCGTGGAGCTCGTCACGGTGCCGAGCGGTGTGTCCGCCGCGGCCAGGCTCGCCTTCCGGGGGCCTGGGTCCACACTGATCGAGACTCCGGTGCCGTCCTCGCGGGGACCGGCGGAGACCACCGTCCCCTTCTCCGCGACGGCCGGATCGCCGTCCTTGAGGACCCTGTCGACCTCGGCCTGCAAGGTCGCCCGGCTGTAGGGGGCCTGCAGCTCGACGATCCTCACCGACGACCCGAGGGCCTTGACCAGGTCTTCCACGGGCCGGGGCTTCACACCCCGCCAGTACAGCGACAGTTCCCGTTTCTCGGCCGAGACCCGCACCCCGGCGTAGCCGCTGTCCTTGTCCGCGCGCGTGGCTTCGAGAATGCGGTCCGCGGCCTTGTCGAGCTTGTCCTGCTCCGTCATCAGGTCCTGCCACGAAGCAAAGCCTCCGGGCACCTTGTCCGCCCGGGTCGACGCCTTGCCGGCATCAGGAGCGGCGTGGTCGGCCGCGTGGGCCGTTCCCGCCGGCAGCACGGGCAGTAACACGAGGGCGGCCAGCGCCGTGGCCACCGTCCTGAGATCACACTTCAACACCGTTCCTCCATCCGTACGACCGAGGTGGTCGCCATCAGCCGACCATCCGTCGGCAGACAACCGGTCAACGCGTCGGCAAGCCGTGGGCACGGGCCCTCCCGGGCCCGGGGTGCCCGGCCGCTCCGGTGGCCGCGAGAATTCCGGCAGACTAAGCACGGCAATGACCGCGGATGCCTCCTGGACAACCGGCAGACGGAGGCGGGCATCCGGTTCGGGGCCCTCGCCGACCTGATCGACCCGGTGACCTTCCGGCACGTCGACGCCCTCGGGATCGGCCCCGGCATGCGCTGCTGGGAGGTCGGCGCGGGCGGCCCTTCGGCGCCGCTCGGACTCGCCGAGCGCGTCGGCCCGACCGGCACGGTGGTCGCCACCGACATCGACTTCTCCTGGACCGCCCACGCGGCCGGCGGCGTGATCGAGGAGCAACGGCCCGCGCGCCGAAGTGCGCAGGGCCGAACCGTTGAGGGGCACCGACTGCCGGCGAACACGCTCCAAGCGACGGCGGAAGCACCCAGGCCGACAGGGCTCGCCGCCGCTCCAGAAACCCGCCGACGGCTGGCGGACCCGGCGACCCGCGCGTCGCAGGAAACCTAGAAGTTCACTGAGAATCAGGGGTTCTGGCCCTGCGTCACTCGGTGTGGGGCCAGATTGCTGATGTGCAGGGAGAATGGGCTGGGGAGCTGGTCGGGCCGGATGTTTGGGAGACCTGCCGGGAGCTGATCCCGGCGGGGAGCGTGTTCGCAT
>NZ_JBIUYE010000042.1:0-3911 GCF_044744365.1 Kitasatospora sp. NPDC087314 | reverse complement strand
TACCGCAACCTCCGCAACCCCGTCCTCTTCCACCCCACCGCCCACACCCTCATCACCACCCACCACACCACCTTCATCGAACCCAGCGCCCACCCGGTGCTCCTCGGGTCGCTCCAGGACGCGGCCGACGTCGCCGGGACCGACGTCACCGCCGTCGGTGCCCTTCGGCGCGATCACGGCTGCCGGGCCGACCTCCTCACCTCCGCCGCGCAGGCGTGGGCCCGCGGCCTGCCCGTCGACTGGACCGCGCAGTACCCGGGTGGCCGGCGGACCGTCCTGCCCACCTACCCCTTCCAGCGCACCCGGTACTGGATCGACGCGCCGGCCGGGCTCACGGCAGCGGTGGGCGGCGGTGGCGACGAGGAATTCTGGGAGGCCGTGGAAGCAGCCGACACCGACGCCGTCGCCTCGGCGCTGGGTCTGCACGAGGACCGTCCGGACTGGTTGGGGCAGGCGCTGCCCGCGCTGGCCCGCCGGCGCGAGCTGCGCCGCGCGAGCGGCCGCCTCGACGCCCTGCGCTACGCGGTCGAGTGGGTGCCGTCGACCGGCATCGGTCGCGGCGCGCCGACCGGCACGTGGCTGGTCGTCACCCCGGACGGCGAGCACGATGCCGCGTGGGCGAAGGCGGCCCGGGACGGGCTGCGTGCGGGCGGAGCCGAGGTGGTGGAGCTCCGGCTCGGCGCCGAGGACCGCACCGAGCTGGGCGACCTGCTGCCTCGCGACGTGGACGCGGTGCTGTCGCTGCTTCCGACGGGTGACACCGTGGCTCCGCAACGCGGTGCCGTCCCGACGGGCACGGCCGCCACGCTGACGCTGATCCACGCGCTCGCCGACGCCGGCCTGGACGTCCCGCTGTGGACCCTCACCTCGGGCGCGGTCGCGGTGGACCGGGCGGACGCCCTGCGCAACCCCGCTCAGAGCCAGGCGTGGGGCCTCGGACGGGTGGTCGCCCTGGAGCAGCCCGAACGTTGGGGCGGGCTCGTGGACCTTCCCGCGCTCCCCAGCGGGCAGGCGGTCGCCTGGTTGCTGGCCGTACTGGCTCAGCGCGATGAGGACCAGGTCGCCGTCCGTGGTTCCGGCACCTTCACCCGCCGGCTGGTGCACGCCGGGGCGAAGACCCCGGTCTCGACGGAACGCCGGACGCGCGGCACGGTACTCGTGACCGGTGGTACCGGCGCGCTCGGCGCGCGGGTCGCGCGGCAGCTCGCCGAGGAAGGCGTCGGGCAGCTGGTGCTGGCGAGCCGGCGTGGACCGCAGGCTCCGGGCGCGGACGCGCTCGCGGCGGAGCTGCGGGCGCTCGGTGCCGAGGTCGCCGTCGTGGCGTGCGACGTGGGCGACCGGTCCGACGTGGATCGCTTGCTCGCCGAGTTCACGGTGACCTCCGTGTTCCACACCGCGGGCGTGCTCGACGACGCGGTGGTGCACTCCCTGACGGTCGGCCAGCTCGACCGGGTGCTGCGGGTCAAGGCGGAGGGCGCCCGGCACCTGCACGAACTCACCGCGGAGCTGGACGAGTTCGTGCTGTTCTCCTCGATCGCCGGAGTGCTCGGAATCCCCGGCCAAGGGGGGTACGCGCCCGGCAACGCCTACCTGGACGCGCTGGCCGAACACCGGCGCTCCCTGGGTCTGCCGGCGGCCTCCTACGCCTGGGGCCCGTGGGCGGGGGACGGCATGGCCGCGGTCGACGGCGTCCAGGACCGGCTCCAGCGCCACGGAGCCCTGCCCCTCGAACCCGCGCTGGCTCTGGCGGTCCTCGCACACGGTGCCGACGAGAGCCACGCGACCACCATGGTGGCCGACATCCGCTGGGACCGGTTCCACCTCGCCTACTCCGAGGCCCGGACGCGGCCGCTCATCGAGGACCTCGCCGAGGTCCGCGCCCTCGTGACGGCGACGTCCGGCACGCAGGACGACGAGACGGGGCCGGGGCTGGCTGCTCGCGTGCGGTCGCTGTCCGGGCCGCCGCGGTCGGCGGCGGTACTCGACGTGGTACGCGCCCAGGTCGCCGCGGTCCTGGGGCACACCGATCCACTGCTCGTCGACATCGAACGGCCGCTGCGCGACCTGGGGTTCGACTCGCTCACCGGCGTGGAGCTGCGCAACCGGCTCGCCGCGGAAACCGGGGTCCGGCTGCCGTCGAGCCTGGTCTTCGACCATCCGACGGCCGTCGCGGTGGCGCGCCACGTCGAGTCCGTGCTGGTCGGCGAGGAGGAGACCGGACCGGTCGCCGTACCCACGCAGGCGAGTGACGACGATCCGGTGGTCGTCGTCGCGATGGCGTGCCGCTATCCAGGAGCCGTCGGCTCGCCGGAGGACCTGTGGCGGCTGATCGTGGACGGCGGCGACGCCATCGGGGACTTCCCCACCGACCGAGGATGGGACCTGCAGCAGCTGCTGTCCGGGAAGCCGGGTGATCCGGGCCGCTCGGCGACCGGGCGCGGGGGATTCGTCCACGACGTCGCCGACTTCGACGCGGACCTCTTCGGGATCTCCCCGCGCGAGGCCCTGGCGATGGACCCGCAGCAGCGGCTGCTGCTGGAAACCGCCTGGGAGACCTTCGAACACGCGGGGATCGACCCGACGTCGATGCGCGGCAGCCGGACCGGCGTCTTCGTCGGCCTGACCTACCAGGACTACCAGTCCCGGATCACCGAGCCCCCGGAGGAGCTGGAGGGTTACCTGCTGACGGGCGTGACCGCCAGTGTGGCCTCGGGCCGCATCTCCTACACCTTCGGTCTCGAAGGCCCCGCCATCACGATCGACACCGCCTGCTCCTCTTCGCTGGTCGCCCTGCACCTCGCGGCGGAGTCGGTCCGGCGCGGTGAGTCCTCCGCGGCGCTGGCGGGTGGTGTCGCGCTGATGGCGACGCCGCACATGTTCACGGAGTTCAGCCGGCAGCAGGGTCTCTCTCCGGACGGCACGTGCAAGGCGTTCTCCAGCGACGCCGACGGGTTCGGCTCCGCGGAGGGCGTGGGTCTGATGCTGGTGGAGCGGCTCTCCGACGCCCGGCGCCTGGGCCACCCGGTCCTGGCGGTGGTGCGCGGCTCGGCGGTCAACCAGGACGGCGCCTCCAACGGCCTCACCGCCCCCAACGGCCCGTCCCAGCAGCGGGTCATCCGCCAGGCCCTCGCCAACGCCGGCCTCCAGCCCTCGGAGGTGGACGCCGTCGAAGCGCACGGCACCGGGACCCGCCTCGGCGACCCCATCGAAGCCCAGGCCCTGCTCGCCACCTACGGACGCGACCGTGCACAGCCCCTGTGGCTCGGCTCGGTGAAGTCCAACATCGGCCACACCCAGGCCGCCGCCGGCGCCGCCGGCGTCATCAAGATGGTGATGGCGATGCAGCACGGGGTACTGCCCCGCACCCTGCACGTCGACGAGCCCACCCCGCACGTCGACTGGACGGCGGGCGCGGTCTCCCTCCTCACCGAACAGCAGCCCTGGCCCGCCCACGAACGCCCCCGCCGCGCAGGTGTCTCCGCGTTCGGCGTCAGCGGCACCAACGCCCACGTCATCCTCGAACAACCACCCGTCGCCGACGAACCCGCGGCCGGAGCACCGGACCACGACGTCGTCCCGTGGACGCTGTCGGCGAAGACCCCCGAGGCGCTGCGTACTCAGGCCCGGCGTCTGTTGTCCCTCGACGGCCGAAACCTCGCCGACGTCGGCTACTCCCTGGCCACCGCACGGGCGACGCTGGAACACCGCGCCGTCGTCATCGGTGCCACCGGTGAGGAACTGTCGACCGGGTTGGCCGCTCTCGCGGACGGTTCGCCGGCGGATCGGGTCGCCGAGGGGGTCGCTTCGGCCAGGGGGAAGGTGGTGTTCGTGTTCCCCGGGCAGGGCTCGCAGTGGCCCGGCATGGGAGCCGAACTCCTCGGCAAGTCCGCGGTGTTCACCGCATGGATCGA
>NZ_JBIUYE010000041.1:0-4294 GCF_044744365.1 Kitasatospora sp. NPDC087314 | reverse complement strand
TCCGACAGAAGGCCGTCCACACCCTCCCGGTCGGTGGTGTGGTCGTCCGCGAACCGACGGTCACCCGTCGCATCCGGCACGTACTTCACACAGACAACGATCCTCAAGCTCACGGCCTGTCTCCTGTACTGGTCTCGTCCGGCGGCTGCGGCTGTGCAAGCGGGCGCGAACACGGCACGCACCCGCTCCGGGCAGCGTGTTCCCGTGCCGGTCCGGAACTCCCTGGCAGCATACTCGGCAGTAGCCCAGTGGTCACTACTGGCCAGTAGCTTAGGCCGGACGGCTGCACTTCCGCCTGCGCCCATCCTGCCCCAGGCCATCCCTGACACCACCTGACGGGGTGACATATCCGCGGCGAGATCGTCCGCCGGACGGCGAACAGATGACGGAAGACAGATTTCGTCATCTGTCATCTGTTCGCTGTCATCTGTCTTCCGTCATCTGTTCGCCGCCGGCCGGCTTCCCCCCGATCCCCGCCCAGCCGTCACCCGCCGCCCGACCGAGGCTGGCCTCCCGCCACGCCCCGACTCAGACCGCCCGGCCGAGCGCCGCGATCACATCCGCCTTGCGCGGCAGCCCGGCCGCGCGGCGCACCACCCGGCCGTCCGCGTCCAGCACCAGGACGGTCGGCGTGCGCAGGATCTCCAGCCGGCGGACCAGCTCCAACCGCTCCTCGGCATCCACCTCGACGTGCGCCACCCCTTCGACCATGCCGGCCACGTCCGCCAGCACCCGGCGGGTGGCGCGGCAGGGCTGACAGAACGCCGTCGAGAACTGCACCAACGTCGCCCGCTCACCGAGCACCCCGCCCAGCTCCGCCCCCGACAGCCGTACCGCCCCGTCCTTGTTCCGCACCTTCAGCCTCCCGTCGCGCCCGGCCGTAGCAGCCCGAACGTGGTCGCCGGCGCCAGCACGACAACGCACACCGCCAACCCGGTCATCCCCCTAGTCTGCGACAGCGCCCCCAGGGCCCCGAAAGGGAGGTCGACCGCCAGGGCAGGGCCCGCGTACGATCGGCGGGTGGACTCCGACCGCACCGCTCCGCCGTTGCTGACCTCCCGCCGCGTCGTCGACCTGGGCCGGGCCACCACCACCCGCTGTCGCTGACGCGCCCCGCCGCCGCCCGTCGCGACCCTCCCGGAGCCCTCGTGCAGATCGACCCTCGCGGTCCCCGCTTCTCCGCCGCGCTCACCTCGGTCGTTCTGGCCGTCGCCCTGATCACCGGCAGCGGCGTGCTGCTGGCCGTCCAGGCCCTCGTCTTCGCACTCGGCGCGTTCGGCGGCCTGTGGCTCTCCCCGTACGGCTGGCTGTACCGGACGCTCCTCCTCCCCCGGCTGGCCCCGCCCTCCGAGACCGAGGACGAGCGGCCGCCCCGCTTCGCGCAGGGCGTCGGCCTGGTGTTCGCCGTCGTCGGCACCCTCGGCTTCCTCACCGGGGTGGCCTGGCTCGGTCTGCTGGCCACAGCCTTCGCCCTGGCCGCGGCCTTCCTCAACGCCGCGTTCGGCTACTGCCTCGGATGCGAGATCTACCCGCTCGTCCGGCACGCGCAGGGCCGCCTCGGCGCCGGGGCCTGACCGCCCTCCTGGACGCCAGAGGCGCCCCGGGCCCCCAGGGTCGTCACGGACGGGAAAAGTTCCCGTCCGAACTCATCACGGAGATCACACCCCGAATATTCGCTTGACCGCACGGCTCAGGTGACAGCAGGCACTCGTTCGGGGGATCATCTCCGTGAATCACCCGTGACCGCCGCGGCGTGCCGCGCTCCGGTCGGCCTCCACGCAACGGCGCGGGTACCGCCGTACCGGGCTCCGGCCCGTGGAAGTCAGGACTGACCGTGGCAGAGTTCGTGTACCCGCCGGTGATCGGCGCCGCACTCACCGCCTTCCGCGCGCTCGACGTGCGGATCAAGATCGTAGGCGCCGAACACATCCCCGCCAGGGGCGGAGCCGTACTGGTCAGCAATCACATCAGCTACCTGGACTTCCTCTTCGCCGGGCTCGGCGCCTACCGCGGCGGCAAGCGCAAGACCCGTTTCATGGCCAAGGATGACGTCTTCAAGCACCGGATCTCCGGCCCCCTGATGCGCGGCATGAAGCACATCCCGGTCGACCGCACCGACGGGCAGCCCGCATACGAGGCCGCCGTGCGCGCCCTCAAGGCCGGCGAGGTCGTCGGGGTGTTCCCCGAGGCGACCATCAGTCGCTCCTTCATGCTGAAGAAGTTCAAGACCGGCGCCGCCCGGATGGCCGCCGACTCCGGCACCCCACTGCTGCCCGTCATCCTCTGGGGCACCCAGCAGCTCTGGACCAAGGGCCGCCCGAAGACCCTGACCAAGCGTCACGTCCCGGTCACCATCATGATCGGAGAACCGATTCACCTGGGGCCGAACGACAAGCCCGTCATGGTCACCAGACGGCTGCGCGCCGCCATGAGCGAGATGCTCGACCAGACCCAGCGCGAGTACCCCGGCAAGCCCGCCGGCCCGGACGACACCTGGTGGCTGCCCACCCACCTCGGCGGCACCGCGCCCACTCTGGAGGTCGCCGAGGCCGAGGACGAGGCGGAGGCCCTCGCCAAGGCCGAGCGCCGCACCGCCCGGGGCTGACCCGCCCCGCCATTTCCCTCCGCCGCGTACCGCCGCGCCGCAAGACCGGCCACTCCGCCAGGCCTTCTACTCCGTGTGACCGACCGGACGCGAGGCGTCGCGTGTCGCCCGGCCGCTGACGCCCCCCGTCTGACACAGTGACAGCTCCTTTGAGGGGCCTTCGTCCCGCATCGGGGACGGAGCCAATGTCGGCGAGGTCGGAAAGGTCGGAGACGGAGATGGCACGGATGACCGGCGCACGGCAGTCACCTCAGCTCACGCCCAAGGCCCGCACCCGCGCAAGCGCCGGTGCGGGCCTTCTGCTGCTGGGCACCCTGCTCACCGGGTGCGGGGCCGAGCCCGGCGAGATCCCACTGTCCGAGATCCAGGCGGACACGCCTTCCGCCTCCCCCAAGACGACACCGGCCACCGCGAGCCCCGATGCTGCCGGCTCTGCTGCCGCGACCCCCGGCCTGGTCGGCGCCGCCTCCGGAGCGCCCGCGGCCACCGCGGACAACGGTCTGATCGTCGGCGTGTCCTTCCTCGACGCCACCCGCACCACCAGCACCATCGTCGCCATCGCGCCCGACGGCACCGACCGGCGCCAGATCACCCAGCCGCCCGACCACACCAGCGACGACCGCCCCGACTGGTCCCCCGACGGCAGCACGATCGCCTTCGACCGGACCGACGTGCAGAGCGGCGCCGCCCGTCTCTGGACCGTGTCCGCCTCCGGCGACGGCGCCCACCAGCTCGGCCAGCTCTGCGAGGCCAGTGCTGCCGACTGCGCCAACGAGGACGAGCGTGCTCCCGCCTACTCGCCCGACGGCAAACAGCTCGCCTTCAGCCGTTCCTGGGGCGCCCTCGATCGGACCCGCAGCAACCAGGTCCAGTACTCGGACCTCTACCTGATGAAGCCCGACGGCACCGAAGTCCAACGGCTCACCTTCCTCACCAACGACAAGCCGTACTCCGGCCAGGTGAGCAACCCCAGCTGGTCACCGGACGGCAAGCAGCTCACCTTCGAGTACCGCACCAGCGCCACCGGCCAGCCCGCCAACAGCCGCGCCATCTACGTCGTCGGCGTGGACGGCACCGGACTGCAGCAGCTCACCCCCTGGGAACTGCGCGCCGGGGACCGCGCCAACTGGTCCCCCGACGGCACCCAGATCCTCTTCACCACGTACCCGGCCGGCCCGGACAACGCCCCCGGCGGCGGCATCTACACCGTCCACCCCGACGGCACCGCCATCGGCGCGCTCACCCCCGCCCCGTCCAACGCCTTCTACGGCACCGCGTCCTTCGCGCCCGACGGCAATTCCATCGTCTTCGCCAGCGCCTCCGCCGGGGCCGAAGCCGACCTCTACAGCATGCAGCCGGACGGCACGGGCGTCACCCGGCTCACCAACGGCGCGGACGCGTGGCTGAGCCGGCAGTCATGGGGAAAGGCGGCGGCTCCCGTCCAGCCTCAGCCTGACACCCAGGAGCCCGCTCAGCCCCAAGCTCAGCCGCAACCGCAACCGCAACCGCAGGAAGAGCAGCAGCTCCCGCAGGAAGAGCAGCAGCTCCAGAACGGGTGAGCCACAACGCAAAGAACCCCCATCCGGTTTCCCGTATGGGGGTTCTTCTGAATGATTGTTCGGCGGCGTCCTACTCTCCCACAGGGTCCCCCCTGCAGTACCATCGGCGCTGTAAGGCTTAGCTTCCGGG
>NZ_JBIUYE010000040.1:0-4478 GCF_044744365.1 Kitasatospora sp. NPDC087314 | reverse complement strand
GTAGGTGTCGTAGAGTTCGCGGCCCATGCCGAGTCGTTGGCTGCCCTGGCCGGAGAACACCATGGCCAGGGTCCCCTGGTCGCCCCGGCCGGTGACGACCGCCGGGTGGGCGGTCCCCTGCGCGAGCGCCGTGAGCGCCTCGGCCCGGTCGGTGCCGTCACCCGCCAGCACCACGGCCCGGTGGTCGAAGGCCGTGCGGGTGGTGGCGAGGGTGTAGCCGGTGTCCAGCTCCGAAGTGTCGTCGGTGAGGGCGTCCGCGAGCCGGGACGCCGTGTCACGCAGCGCCTGCTCGTCGCGCGCCGAGAGCAGCCACGGGACCACGGGCGGAACGGAGCCCGCGCGCTCCTCCGGCTCCTCCGCGACGGGCGGCTGCTCCAGGATGACGTGCGCGTTCGTCCCGCTGAAGCCGAAGGACGACACCCCTGCCCGGCGCGTCCCGTCACGCTGGGGCCAGGCGACCGATTCGGTCAGCAGGGAAACGGCGCCGGAACTCCAGTCGACCTCGGTGCTCGGAACCTCGACGTGCAGGGTGCGGGGCAGCACCTCGTGCCGCATCGCCATCACCATCTTGATGACGCCGGCCACGCCCGCGGCGGCCTGGGTGTGGCCGATGTTGGACTTGATGGAGCCGAGCCACAGCGGCTGTTCACGGTCCTGCCCGTAGGCCGCCAGCAGCGCCTGCGCCTCGATCGGATCACCGAGACGGGTCCCGGTGCCGTGCGCCTCCACCGCGTCGATCTGGTCGGGCCGTAGCCCCGCATCGATGAGGGCGTCGCGAACGACCCGCTGCTGCGACGGACCGTTCGGAGCGGTGAGGCCGTTCGAGCGGCCGTCCTGGTTCACCGCGGAGCCGCGCACCACCGCCAGGACCGGGTGACCGTGGCGCTGGGCATCCGACAGCCGTTCCACGATCAGGATGCCGGCGCCCTCCGACCAGCCGGTGCCGTCGGCGGCGTCGGAGAAGGCCTTGCACCGGCCGTCCGACGAAAGACCCTGCTGCTTGCTGAAGTCGATGAACGGCGCCGGACTGGCCATCACGGTCACACCACCGACCAGAGCCAGCGAGCACTCCCCGCGCCGCAGTGCCTGGGCGGCGAGGTGCAGTGCCACCAGCGAGGACGAGCACGCGGTGTCGATCGTGACAGCCGGCCCCTCCAGACCGAGTGTGTAGGCGATCCGGCCGGACAGGATGCTGCCGGAGTTGCCGGTGCCGAGGTATCCCTCCGCGACATCCGGGATCCGCGCCAGCCGAGAGGCGTAGTCGTGGTACATGATGCCCGCGAACACACCGGTGCGGCTGCCCCGCAGCGAGCCGGGATCGATCTGCGCGCTCTCGACCGCCTCCCAGGCAGTCTCCAGCAGAAGCCGTTGCTGCGGGTCCATCGATACGGCTTCCCGCGGCGAGATGCCGAAGAACTCCGCGTCGAACTCCGCTGCGTCGTAGAGGAACCCGCCCTGCAGCGTGTTGCTGCTCCCGGCGTCGCCGGGGTGCGCCGACCGCATCCCCTCGATGTCCCAGCCGCGGTCGCGGGGGAAGCCGCCGATGGCGTCCTGCTCGGATGCGACCAGCCGCCACAGCTGTTCCGGTGTCGTCACGCCGCCCGGATACCGGCAGGCCATGCCCACCACCGCAAGGGGCTCGTGACTGCTCTCCTCCACGGCACGCAGCCGCTGACGGGTGTCCCGCAGCTCGGTGGTGAGCCGCTTCAGGTACTGGAGCGTCTTATCTTCGTTCACGTCACGCAATCCCATCAGGACAAGCCCAGCTCGTCGTCAATGATGTCGAACATGTCTTCGAGGTCTGCCGCCGTCAGCTCGGCGGCACCGCCGGCCGGATCGTCCTTGCCGGCGTTCTCCCAGGCGTTGAGCAACGACCGGAGCCGACTGCGCACCTGAGCCGCATGCTGCTTGCCGACCTGCCCGAGTTGCACCTCCAGCCGGTCGATCTCGGCGAAGATCGCCTCCGGTTCCGAGGACCGGCCCGGATCGAGCAGCGACAGCAGGTACTCGCACAGCGCCGCGGGTGTCGGGTGGTCGAAGACCAGCGTCGCGGGCAGCCGCAGACCCGTGGCCGCGTCGAGCGCACCGCGCAGTTCCACGGCCATCAACGAGTCGAACCCGTGCTCGCTGAACGGCCGGTCCATCGAGATCGCCTCGTCCGAATCGTGCCCCGCGACGGCCGCGGTACGACTGAGAACCAACTGCGCGATCCGGTCCCGCTGCTCGTTCGGCGGCAGGTCGCGCAGGATGTCGGCCAGCGGCCGCGTCGAGGCGCTCGCCGTCGTCGCCCTGGCCGGGGCCGGCACCAGGTCGCGCAGCACGGGAGGCAGCGCGGCGTCGGCGGCGCGGCGGCGAAGCGCCGCCCGGTTCACCGGCATCGGGAACAGGACCGGGCCGCCGGCTGCGGCCGACGCGTCGAACAGGGCCCGTCCCGTCGCCTCGTCGATCGGCGCGAGGCCTGTCCCGGACAGGCGTCGGCGGTCCGCCTCGCCGACGGTGGCCGCCATGCCGGCGGTCCACGGTCCCCAGGCGAGGCTGGTGGTGGGGAGTCCGGTGGTGGTCCGGTGGTGGGCGAGGGCGTCCAGGTAGGCGTTGGCGGCGGCGTAGTTGGCCTGGCCGGGGGAGCCGAGGGTGGCAGCGGCGGAGGAGAACAGGACGAACGCCGTGACGTCGCGGTCCCGGGTGAGCTCGTGCAGGTGCCACGCCGCGGTCGCCTTCGGCCCGAACACACGCCGCAGATGCCCGGGAGTCTGCCGCGCCAGGATCGCGTCGTCGATGGTGCCGGCGCAGTGGATGACGGCGAGCGGCCGGTCGGCGGGCACTGCGGCCAGCGCCGCGGCGATCTGCGCGCGGTCGGTGAGATCGCAGGCCAGCTGGGTGACCTCGGCACCCTCCGGTTCCGGCGCGTCGCCGCGTCGGCTGACCAGCACGAGATCGGTCACGCCGTGGGAACGGACCAGGTGGTGGGCGACGAGGGTGCCGAGCGTACCGGCGGCCCCGGTGATCAGGACGGTGCTCGCCGCCCAATCCGGGGCAGCGGCCGATCCGGTGGGTGCGGGGACGAGCCGGGGGACCCGCATCTCCCCCTGGCGCAGCGCGAGTTCCGCCTCGCCGCCGGACAGCGCGTGGGGGAGCGCTTGCCACGACCGCTCGTCCTCGTCGAGGTCCACCAGCACGATGCGGCCCGGCTGTTCCGCCTGCGCGGCACGTACCAGCCCCCACACGGCCGCGCCCGCCGGTGCGGGATCGGTGTCAACGGCGACCGCGTGGGAGGTCACGACCACGAGGATGCGGTCCTGGGCGTGGGACCGCAGCGTCTCCAGCACGCCTGCGGCCGTCTCCAGCGCGTCCTCGGGGTCGAGACCAGCGCCGTTGCCCACCCGCAGGAGGGTGTGCGTGGCATCCGGTGTCTCGTCCTCCGCGCCGAGCACGGTGAATTCCACGGAGGTGCTGGGGAGTTCCCGGGGCAGCCAGGCCTGTCCGAAGAGCGACTGCCGGCCGTCGGTGAACTGCGCACCGGAGATCTTGCGCATCGTGAGGCGCTCGACCTCCGCGACCGGCCGGCCCGTGCCGTCGGCGATGCGCAGCGCGATCGCATCCTCGCGCAACGGCGACAGAACGGCCTTCAGACGGGTCGCGCCGCGGACGTGCACGGTCACGCCTGCCCAGGAGAACGGCAGCCGTGCGTGTCCGTCCGCGCCGAGCATCCGATCGACGCCGACTCCGTGCAGGACCGAGTCCAGCAGCGCCGGGTGCACGCCGAGACCGGAGTCCCGATCCTCACCCTCCGGCAGTTCCACCTCCACCGCCACGTCCTCGCCGACCCGCCAGGCCGCGCGCAGCCCCTGGAAGAAGGGGCCGTAGTCGAGCCCGGCGGCCGCGAACTCGGCGTAGACGTCCGACACGGACAGCTCGCTGGCTCCCGGCGGGGGCCAGGCGGTCAGGGACCACGAGGGCTCCGCGGGCTGTTCGTCGCCGATGATGCCGGCGGCGTGCAACTGCCACGGGGCGTCCGCGTCGGGCCGGGAATGCACCGTCACGGCCCGCTTGCCGTCAGCACCCGGATCGCCCACCGCGACCTGGAGATCCACGGAGCCCTCGGTGGGAACAACCAGCGGGCTCTCCAGCGTGAGCTCCTCGAAACCGCGCCGCCCGGACCGTTGCGCGGCGTGCAGCACGAGCTCCACGAACGCCGTGCCGGGGAAGACGATCGCACCCGCGACGACGTGGTCGGCCAGCCACGGATGGGAGGCGACGGAGAGGCTCCCGGTGAGCAACACGCCACTGCTGTGCGCCAGATCCATGCTCGAGGTGAGCAGCGGGTGCTCGGACCGGCCTCCACCGTGGTGCGGGACCGAAGCATCAGGCCAGTACCGCTTGCCGTGGAAGGGGTAGGTGGGGAGGGGGGTGTGTCGTGCGCCGGTGTTGGTGAAGTAGTGGTGCCAGTGGGGGTTTGCGCCGTGGGCGGTGAGGTGGGC
>NZ_JBIUYE010000039.1:0-4912 GCF_044744365.1 Kitasatospora sp. NPDC087314 | reverse complement strand
TGTTGATGGCGGCGATGTCGACGAGGTGTTCGTGGCCGTGGAGGTGGGGGCGGATCTCGTCTTCGGTGGTGTTGATGGCGACCATGGCGCCGCCTGGGGGGAGGGATTGCATGAGGCGGGCGCGGTGGGTGATGAGGGTGGCGGCGTCGGTGAGGGTGAGGATGCCGGTGATGTGGGCGGCGGCTATTTCGCCGATGGAGTGGCCGGTGACGATGTCGGGGGTGATGCCCCAGTGTTCCCAGAGGCGGTAGAGGGCGACCTGGAGGGCGAAGAGGGCGGGTTGGGTGTACTGGGTCTGGTTGAGGAGGTCGGGGTCGTCGCCGAAGACGATGTCGCGTAGCGGGTGGGGCAGTTCGATGGCCGCGCAGACCGCGTCGAAGGCGTCGGCGTAGACGGGGTAGGTGTCGTAGAGTTCGCGGCCCATGCCGAGTCGTTGGCTGCCCTGGCCGGAGAACACCATGGCCAGGGTCCCCTCGCCACTCCGGCCGGTGATCACGTCGGGAGTGGTGCGTCCGTCGGCGAAAGCCTGCAGTGCCTGGCGGCGGGCCTGCGGATCACGGCTGACCACGACGGCTCGCTCGGCGAGCAGGGTCCGGCTGGTGGCGAGTGAGTAGCCGGTGTCCAGCTCCGAAGTGTCGTCGGTGAGGGCGTCCGCGAGCCGGGACGCCGTGTCACGCAGCGCCTGCTCGTCGCGCGCCGAGATGATCCACGGCACCACGGGCGGAACGGAGCCCGCACGCTCCTCCGGCTCCTCCGCGACGGGCGGCTGCTCCAGGATGACGTGGGCGTTGGTGCCGCTGACACCGAAGGAAGAGACACCTGCGCGGCGGGGGCGGTCGTGGGCGGGCCAGGGCTGCTGTTCGGTGAGGAGGGAGACCGCGCCCGCCGTCCAGTCGACGTGCGGGGTGGGCTCGTCGACGTGCAGGGTGCGGGGCAGCACCCCGTGCTGCATCGCCATCACCATCTTGATGACGCCGGCGGCGCCGGCGGCGGCCTGGGTGTGGCCGATGTTGGACTTCACCGAGCCGAGCCACAGGGGCAGTTCGCGGTCCTGCCCGTAGGCCGCCAGCAGGGCCTGCGCCTCGATCGGATCACCGAGACGGGTCCCGGTGCCGTGCGCTTCGACGGCGTCCACCTCCGAGGGCTGGAGGCCGGCGTTGGCGAGGGCCTGGCGGATGACCCGCTGCTGGGAGGGGCCGTTGGGGGCGGTGAGGCCGTTGGAGGCGCCGTCCTGGTTGACCGCCGAGCCGCGCACCACCGCCAGGACCGGGTGGCCCAGGCGCCGGGCGTCGGAGAGCCGCTCCAGGACGAGCAGCCCGACGCCCTCGCCCCAGCCGGTCCCGTCCGCGGCCGCCGCGAACGGCTTGCACCGGCCGTCGACCGCGAGGCCCCGCTGCCGGCTGAACTCCACGAACGGGGCAGGGGTGGACATGACGGTGACGCCGCCGGCCAGGGCCATGGTGCATTCGCCGTTGCGCAGGGCGTTGGCGGCGAGGTGGAGGGCGACGAGGGAGGACGAGCACGCGGTGTCGATCGTGACGGCGGGACCCTCCAGACCGAAGGAGTAGGCGACCCGACCGGACGCCACGCTTCCCGCACTGCCGTTGATCACGTACCCCTCGACCTCGGCGGGTACGTCGGTCAGGCGCGCACCGTAGTCGTGGTACATCACACCGGCGAACACCCCGGTCCGGCTGCCGCGCAACGACGTCGGGTCGATCCCCGCGCGCTCGAACGCCTCCCACGAGGCTTCCAGCAGCAGCCGCTGCTGCGGGTCCATGGCCAGCGCCTCGCGCGGGGAGATCCCGAAGAGGTCGGCGTCGAAGTCGGCGGCGTCCGGCAGGAACGCTCCCTCGGTGGAGATCACCGAACCCGGCCGGTCGCCCGTCGGGTCGTACAAGGCCTCCGGGGACCAACCGCGGTCGGACGGCATGGCCGTCACCGCGTCGCCGGCGGTGGAGACCAAGTCCCACAACGCTTCCGGTGAACTGCTACCGCCGGCGAAGCGGCAGCTCATCGAGACGATGACCACCGGATCGTCGGCCGGCGCGATGACCGGAGCAACCGGCGAGGGCTCCTGCGCCCGCTGCCCGTACAGCGCCTCCACGAGGTGCTCGGCCAGCGCCGCCGGATTCGGGTGGTCGAACACGATCGTGGCGGGCAGCCGCAGACCGGTGGCGTGGTTGAGCTGGTTGCGCAGGTCGACGGCGGCGAGTGAGTCGAAGCCGAGGTCACGGAACGCCCGGTTGGACGGTACCTGGTCGGTCGAGCCCAGCCCGAGGACCGCGGCCGCCCTGGTGCGCACCAGATCGAGCAGGAAGCCGGACCGACGATCGGCGGGCACGTCCGCCAACGGCCGGGTGTCGTCCCCGGGCAGCAGCGCCGCCGTACGGCGTACCGGTACGCGGATCAGGTCACGCAGCATCGGCGGAACCGGTCCGCCCAGCGCGGCCAGCGCCGCGGAGTCCACCCGTACCGGGACGACGGTCGCCGGGCAGCCGTCGCGCCAGGCGAGGTCGAACGATGCGAGGGCGGACTCGGTCGTCATCGGGGCGATGCCCAGTGCTGACAGCCTGCGGATGTCCGTGTCCGTCAACGTTCCGGTCAGAGCGCTGCGTTCGGCCCACAGCCCCCAGGCCAGCGAGACCGCGGCCAGACCCTGGTTCCGCCGGTGGTGGGCGAGCCCGTCGAGGAAGGCGTTCGCGGCGGAGTAGGCGGCCTGTCCGGCGGAACCGAGCACGCCGGCGGCCGAGGAGAACAGGATGAACCGGCGGACCTCGTGGTGACGCGTCAGCTCGTGCAGATGCATCGCCGCATCGATCTTCGGACGCAACACGTGGGCGACCTGGTCCGGGGTGAGGGACGTGAGTGCACCGTCGGCGAGCACCCCGGCGGCGTGGATCACCGCCGTCACCGGGTGGCTCGTCCGCGCCTCGTCGAACAGCCTGGCCAGTGCGTCGCGGTCGGTGACGTCGCACGCGACGATCTCCGCGTGCGCGCCGGCGGCCCGGAGTTCGGCGACCAGGTCCGCCGCACCCTCCGCGTCCGGCCCCTTCCGGCCGAGCAACAGCAGGCGCCGCACACCGTGGGTGGCGACCAGATGCCGGGCCACCCGGCGACCGAGCGTTCCCGTACCGCCGGTGATCAGCACGGTGCCGTCGGAGCCGGCGGGCGTTGCGGCGGGCTCGGTGGAGGCCGTGCGGACCAACGTGGGGAGCAGCGGGTTGCCGCGGCGAATCGCGATCTGCGGCTCCCCACTCGCGACGGTGGTCGGCAGGACCTGCTCGGAGGGTTCGGTGCCGTCGAGGTCGGCGAGCACGAACCGGCCCGGGTGTTCCGTCTGCGCCGACCGCACCATGCCCCACACCGTGGCGAGTCGGGCGTCGACGGTGTCGTCCGGCAGTGCCCGCACGGCCCGGTCCGTGACGAACACCAGCTGGGACTCCTCGAACGCGGGCTCGGCGAGCCACGTCTGGAGCAGCAGCAGCGTCCGCACCGCCGCGGCGTGCGCGGTCTCTGCCGAGGGCTCGCTGTCCCCCTCGTGTTCCCGGTCCAGTCGCGCGAAGACCAACGAGGGCGGCTCGGTGTCGTCGGCGACCAGCGGGGAGAGCTCGGCCGCGTCGAGCACGTCGACGTGCGTGACGATGTCCGCGGGCACCACGGGTGCCGTGGTGAACGCGCTCCACTCCACGCGCAGCGGGCCGCCGTCGCCGGCGCCGAGCCGGGCGATCTCGGCGAGATCCACCTGCCGCAGGATGAGCGCCCCGGCTTCCGCGATCAGCGCGCCGGCGGAGTCGAGGAGCGACAACCGGGCTTCGGTCGGGCTCACGGCGTGCAGGCGCACGCGTGCCGCGGTGGCACCCGAGGAGTACACGGTGAAGTCCCGCCACTCCCAGGGCAGCACGGACGGCGCCTCCGCGCCGGTGGAAGCGGCGAACAGCACGGTCTGGGCCGCCGCGTCGAGCAGACCCGGGTGCAGCGTGAACCGCCGTGCGGCCGCGCGCTGTTCCTCGGGCAGCGCGATCTCGGCGAACACCTCGTCGGTCCGGTGCCAGAGTGCGCGCAGCCCCTGGAAAGCCGGGCCGTAGGCGTATCCCCGCCCGGCCAGGTTCCGGTACCCGGACTCGACCGGTACGGGGGTGGCGTCGGCCGGCGGCCACGCCACGGCGGCCGGGACGGCCGGCGCAGCCGATCGCGACAAGGTTCCGCTCGCGTGCAGCGTCCACGGGTCGCCCTCCAGCGCGTCCTCCGGGCGCGCGTACACGGCGAGCGCATGGCGTCCGTTCCGGGGCCCGGAAACCTGCACCCGCACCTGGACACCACCGTGCTCGGGCACCACCAGCGGCGTCGTGAGGGTCAGCTCCTCGACGAGGTCGCAGCCGACCTCGTCACCGGCCCGCACCGCCATCTCCAGCACCGCCGTTCCCGGCAGCAGCACCACGTCGGCGATGGCGTGATCGGCCAGCCAGGGCTGCCGATCGAGCGCGATCCGCCCGGTGAACAGCGTCTCCCGGCCATCGGGGTGGTCGATCCGCGCCGACAGCAACGGATGGTCGAGCGCCGTCTGCCCGGCCGCCGCGAGGTCCGCGGCGCCGGTGCCCTGGTTCTCCATCCAGTACCGGGTGCGCTGGAAGGGGTAGGTGGGCAGGACGGTCCGCCGGCCACCCGGGTACTGCGCGGTCCAGTCGACGGGCAGGCCGCACACCCAGGCCTGTGCCGCGGACGTGAGCAGCCGGGCGAGCGTGCCGTCGTTGCGGCGCAGGGTCCCGATCACCGTGATGGCGTCGGAGGCCTCCGTCAAGGGAGCCGTGAGTACGGGGTGGGCGCTGGGTTCGATGAAGGTGGTGTGGTGGGTGGTGATGAGGGTGTGGGCGGTGGGGTGGAAGAGGACGGGGTTGCGGAGGTTGCGGTA
>NZ_JBIUYE010000038.1:0-5330 GCF_044744365.1 Kitasatospora sp. NPDC087314 | reverse complement strand
CCTTCGTCGTCGCCCTCAACGGCTTCGACGGACACCAGCCCCACACCGCCGACGAAGTCCGCGAAGCACTCCAACTCAGCGCCGAAACCCCCGTCGTCACCCTCGACGCCCGCCGCCGCGACAGCGCCAAGAGCGCCCTCATCACCCTCGTCGAACACGCCCTCCTCGCCCGACTGCGATGAGCGGCGGGGCATCCGGACCCCCGGAGCCGTCGAACTGACGGCCCCGGGGGCGGAGCCGCTTACCGGCCGGTGTCCTCCAGGGGCACCGCACAAGACCCGTGTATAAGCAGCGGATAACAGTTCGGTAGGCATTTTGTGATCAACAGTGACCCTGTGTGGCGAATCAGCGCCACTCAGCGCCAGAAGACCACGGTTTTGCTCCGTCATGTCGGTGAATGTCCGGATTGCTCCGACGCGGGGGCCATGAGGCGGCTGTTTGTCCCCCATCCCTGCACGTGCTGAAATTCCAGCTACCCCTGAAGCTTTCGTGCCGGCCCGCCGGTGACGGGCCAGGGCCCGGGGGTAGCGCTGGATTGATCCATGGCCGGCAGTCGGCCGAGAGGTAGTTGTCGAGTGAGGCGTAAGCAGCAACCCGCCCCGCAGCGGCGCTCCGAGCCCCGCCGGAGCGAGCCGAACGGCACCGCAACGGACCCGGCCGGATTCTCCGCGTTCACACCCACCGAGGAACGCTCCCCGGCGTCCCCGGCCCCGCAGCCCCCGACCGCCTCCACGGAGCTCCGCGGCGGTGGCTCGGACGGCGACGGCGGCTCAGGCCGGTACGACTTCCTCCGCCCGCGCAACTGGCGCGTGCCGACCCGTCTGATCGCGATCCTGCTGATCCCCGTGATCATCAGCCTCGTCTTCGGCGGCCTCCGCGTGAACACCTCGGTCGACGGCTACATCAAGGCCTCCCGGGCCGAGAAGACCGCCGAGCTGGCCAAGGCGGCGACCGAACTCGCCGAAGCGCTGGAGATCGAGCGCGACACCACGCTGATACCCCTGCTCACCAAGCAGGACCCGGACGGCAAGGTCGCCAAGATCCGGGCCGACACCGACGCCGCGCTGAAGGCGTACGAGGCGGCCTACGCGGCCTCCGACAAGTCCGGCGAACTGCCGCGCCGCCACGAGGCCTTCCAGGCGCTCGTGATCGACCTGCCGCACCTGCGGGCCAACGCGTACGGCCCCGAGCTGTTCGCCAGCGCCACCGCCAACGCCTACTCGGTGATGTTCGCCCCGCTGCTGTCCTACGACAACTCGGTCGGCATGGGCTCCAGCAACGCGGCCAGCAAGGGTCGCGCGATCTACGCGATGTCCCTCGCCAAGGCCTCCGCCTCGACCCAGCGCGCACTCATGCTGCACCTGCTGGTCGGCATCTCCCAGAACGCCACCACCCGGTTCGAGAACGCCGACGTGATCCAGCAGATCCTGGTGTCGGAGCGGCTGGAGCAGGTCTCGCTGACCGAGTTCAACACCGGCAGCGCCCCCGAGGACGCCCGCAAGTACTCCAACGCGCAGGTCGCCCAGGCCACCGCGCAGGAGCGCTCGGCGTACAAGATGCCGAACGGCACCGCGCCCTCCATGCAGACCCTGCTCTCCCTCGGCGCCGCCTACAGCCAGGCCGCCGCCGAAGGCCAGACCAAGGGCAAGGCCGCCGCCGACCAGGCCTACAAGGAGGCCAAGGACGCGGGCCTCACCCCGGAGAACTGGAACCAGGCCGCCGGCTCCCACATCCAGGCCCTGCGGACCACCGAGGTCCAGCTGCTGGACGACGTCCTCACGGACTCCCGCAACCTCAAGGACAACGCGCTCTACGACGCCATCCTCAACACGATCATCGTCGTCGCCGCACTCATCCTGGCCGGCCTGCTCACCGGCTACGTCGCGCGCTCGATGATCCTCGGCATGCGCACCCTGCGCAGCGCCGCCCTGGAGATCGCCGACCACCGCCTGCCGGACCTGGTCGAGAAGCTCTCCAAGACCGACCCCGACCGGGTCGACACCTCGGTCAACGCGATCCCGCTGCACGGCAAGGACGAGATCGGCGAGGTCGCCCGGGCGTTCGACCAGGTTCACCAGCAGGCCGTGGCGCTCGCCGCCGAGCAGGCGCTGCTGCGAGGGAACGTCAACGCGATCTTCACCAACCTGTCGCGCCGCAGCCAGGGCCTGATCCAGCGCCAGCTGGCGCTGATCACCGACCTGGAGAACAACGAGGCCGACCCGGACCAGCTGGAGAACCTCTTCAAGCTGGACCACCTCGCGACCCGTATGCGCCGCAACGGTGAGAACCTGCTCGTCCTCGCGGGCGAGGAGGCCGGCCGCCGCTGGAACACCCCGGTCCCGCTGGTCGACGTGCTCCGCGCCGCCGCCTCCGAGGTGGAGCAGTACGAGCGCGTCGAGCTGTCCGGCATCCCGGAGGTCGAGGTCGTCGGCGCCGCCGTGACCGACCTCGTCCACCTGCTCGCCGAGCTGCTGGAGAACGCCACCTCGTTCTCCAGCCCGCAGACCCGGGTCCTGGTCAACGCGACCCGCCTGCCGGACGGCCGGGTGCTGGTCGAGATCCACGACAAGGGCATCGGCCTCACCGCCGACGACTTCGCCGAGATCAACGAGAAGCTGGCCGAGCCGCCCACCGTCGACGCCACCATCTCCCGCCGCATGGGCCTGTTCGTGGTCGGCCGCCTCTCGCAGCGGCACGACATCCGCGTCCAGCTCCGCCCCTCGGGCGAGTCCGCCGGCACCACCTCGCTCGTCATGCTCCCGCCGTTCATCACCCGCTCGGGCGCCGTACCGGAGCCCGAGGAGCAGTTCACCGTCTCCCGGATCTTCTCCGAGCAGGAGCCGACCTCCGAGTGGGCGTCCAACGGCCAGCCGCGCAGCGCCGCCGAGCTGGGCTTCGACGACCACCTCACCGGCAACGGCAACGCCGGCTCCAGCGGCTTCAGCCCGGCCCTGGAGGCCGTCCAGCGCTCGCAGCGCCTCGACCAGGTCCGCCGCGCGGCCCTGGAGAGCGCCCCGCACGGCGGCGAGCCGCCGGTGCTGGACGCCGAGGTCGAGGAGGAGTACCAGCAGGGCTACGACCAGTACGCCCCGCAGGCCTACGAGCAGTCCGGCTACGCCGACGACCAGTACGGCTACGCCCAGGACGGCTACCAGCAGGACGAGTACGGCCAGGACCAGTACGGCCAGTACCCGCAGCAGGGCTACGACCAGTCCGGCTACGCCGACGAGCAGTACGGCCGCCAGGACTACCAGGAGGCCGGATACCAGGGCTACCAGGACGGCTACGGCGCCGACCAGTACGGCCACCAGGCCGAGGAGGCCCCGGCCGGCCACCCGTACGCCCCGGAGCCGCCCGCCCTGCCCGCCGCCGAGTCCACCCCCACCCTGCCGTCCGGGCTGCCGCAGCGCCGCCCCGGCCAGCAGCTGGCGAGTGGCGGCTTCGGGGCGCAGGCCGCTCCGGCGGGCACCGGCTCCACCGGCGAGACCCCGAACTGGTTCGCCGGCGCCAAGGACACCTCGGCGGCCGAGGAACCGCGCGGCCACGACGTGTCGGCGCTCGGCGGCTACGGCCCGACCGGTCCGACCAACTCCCCCTGGCAGTCGCCCAACGACGGCGCCTGGCAGCGGGCCGAGCAGACCCGCGAACCCGCCTCCGGCGGCACCACCGGGGCGGGCCTGCCGCGGCGCGTGCCCAAGCAGAACCTGGTGGCCGGGAACGCCAAGCCCACTCCGCAGGAAGGGCCGCAGGTCTCCCGCAGCCCCGAGGAGGTCCGCGGTCGGCTCACCAACCTGCGCCGCGGTGTGGAGCAGGGCCGCAGTGCCGGTAACACCGGAAGCTTCCGGATCGACCCCGATCAGGTAGACCCGTCCGGCAACGGACAGAACCGAAGCACCGATCTCTTCGGCGGCTCGAACCACCAGGAGCGTTGAGTTGACTCAGATGAGCCAGGCCGCACAGAACCTGAACTGGCTGATCACCAATTTCGTGGACAACACCCCCGGGGTGTCCCACACCGTGGTGGTCTCCGCCGACGGCCTCCTGCTGTGCATGTCCGAGGGCTTCCCCCGCGACCGCGCCGACCAGCTCGCAGCCGTCGCCTCCGGCCTCACCTCCCTCACCTCCGGCGCCAGCCGGATCTTCGAGGGCGGCGAGGTCAACCAGACCGTCGTCGAGATGGAACGAGGCTTCCTCTTCCTCATGGCCATCAGCGACGGCTCCGCCCTCGCCGTACTCGCCTCCCCCGACTCCGACATCGGCCTCGTCGGCTACGAAATGGCCCTGCTCGTCGACCGCGCCGGCGCCGTCCTCACCCCCGCACTCCGCGCGGAACTCCAGGGCAGTCTCCTGCACTGACGGTCCGTCGGATACCGTCCAGGTATTCGAAGTACCTCCGCGTCCTTCCCGGGCCCGCTTCGGCGGGCTCGGGTTCGGACGTTGTACGGCCTTCGCACCACCGGCTCCGGACCTGCACCGAAGCTCGCACCGCACCGCCGCACCCTGTGAGGAGAGGAACCGTGACACCGCCCGACGACCGCAGCGGCCAGTACGGCGTTCCGTACCCTGGCACAGGCCATGACGCCTTCGGAGCACCCGGCGTCGGCCACGGTCAGCAGTACGGCCGGCCTCAGCACGGCCAGCAGTACGGCCAGCACCAGTACGGGCAGCCCCAGCACCCGTACGGGCAGCCGCAGGAGCAGTACGACCAGCACGGGCAGTACGGACAGCCGCAGCCCGCCTTCGACACGCCGCCGCCCGGCTACCCGGCGCCGGCGCCCGCCCCGGCCCCCGGCTACCAGCCGGCCCACGAGCCCGGGCACGTCGAGGAGTTCGAGGACGAACCCGACTCCGGCCCGCTGATCCGGCCGTTCGCGATGACCGGTGGCCGCACCCGGCCGCGCTACGAACTCGCGCTGGAGGCCCTCGTCTCCGCCGACGTCGACCCGCAGCGCCTGGCCACCCTGCTCCCCGAGCACCAGCGGATCTGCACCCTGTGCACGGAGGTCAAATCCGTCGCCGAGGTGTCGGCGCTGCTCTCCCTTCCCCTGGGGGTGGCCCGCATCCTCGTGGCCGACCTGGCCGAGGCCGGCCTCGTCGCCATCCACCAGCCCGCTTCCGGCGGCGAATCCGGAAACCAGCCCGACGTCACGCTGCTCGAAAGGGTCCTCAGTGGACTTCGCAAGCTCTAACGCGGCCGCCCCCACCCGCGCCACCACCTCCGCGAAGATCGTCGTCGCGGGCGGCTTCGGTGTCGGCAAGACCACGCTCGTCGGCGCCGTCTCCGAGATCAACCCCCTGCGCACCGAAGCCGTCATGACCTCGGCCTCCGC
>NZ_JBIUYE010000037.1:0-5530 GCF_044744365.1 Kitasatospora sp. NPDC087314 | reverse complement strand
TCAGCTCCGCGTACGTGAGTGACTCGTCCTCGAAGACCACTGCCACCGCGTCCGGCGTCTGCGCCACGCGGGCCTCGAACAGGTCGGGCAGGGTGTCTGCCGGGACCTCGGCCGCCGTGTCGTTCCACCCCTCCAACACCCGCTCCCGCTCGGCCGGGCCGAGCACGTCGACGTGACTGACAGGGAGCCGAGGCTCGGAGCCGGCCGCCTTGAGGACCCGGACGAAGCGCGTGGCGAGCTGTTCGGCCGTCTCGGTGTCGAAGAGGTCCCGGGCGAAGGTCAGCGACCCGTTCAGCCCAGCAGCCTCGCCGTCCGCGTCGAAGGTCTCGTCCAGGGTGAGATCCAGGTCGAACCTTGCCGCCAGCTCTCCCGGCGGCAGAAGGGTCGCGTCCAGCTCGGGGAGGTTGAGGGTGGCCTGGGTGTTGTTCTGGAGGGTGAGCATGACCTGGAAGAGCGGGTGGCGGGCCATGGACCGCGCGGGGGCTATCTCCTCCACCAGCCGCTCGAAGGGGACGTCCTGGTGGGCGAAGGCGCTGAGATCGGACTCGCGGATGCGGTGGAGGAGTTGGGTGAAGGTGGGGTTGCCGCTGAGGTCGGTGCGCAGGACGAGGGTGTTGACGAAGAAGCCGATGAGGTTGTCGAGGGCTTCGTCGGTGCGTCCGGCGATGGGGGTGCCGATGGGGAGGTCGGTGCCGGCGCCGAGCCGGGAGAGCAGCACGGCGAACGCCGCCTGCAGCACCATGAACACCGTGACGCCCTCGGCGCGCGCGAGTGCCACGACCTGCTGGTGAAGCTCAGCGGGTACGGCGAACGTGGTGGTACCGCCGTGGTGGCTGGCGGTGGCGGGGCGGGGTCGGTCGGTGGGGAGGGTGAGTTCTTCGGGGAGGTCGGTGAGGGTTTGGCGCCAGTAGGTGAGTTGCTGGGAGAGGAGGCTGTGCGGGTCGTCGGGGGAGCCGAGGAGGTGGCGTTGCCAGAGGGTGTAGTCGGCGTACTGGACGGTGAGTGGTTCCCAGGTGGGAGCGGTGTCGGTGAGTCGGGCGGTGTAGGCGGTGGAGATGTCGTGGGCGAGGGGGCTCATGGACCAGCCGTCGCCGGCGATGTGGTGGACGACGACGAGCAGGGTGTGCTCGGTCTCGTTGTGGGAGAACAGCCAGGCGCGGAACGGGATGTCGGTGTTGAGGTCGAAGGCGTGTGCCGCCGCGCGGGAGACGGCTTCCTCGTCGTGGGTGTCCACCGTCAGGAGGGGGCCTACTGCGTCGATGTCGAGGACGAGTTGGCGCGGTTGCCCGTCGGCGGAGCCGAAGACGGTGCGCAGGACTTCGTGGCGTCCCACCGCGTCCCGCAGTGCGGTGTCGAGTGCTTCGACCTGGAGGCGACCCGAGAGGCGAAGGCAGAGCGGGATGTTGTAGGTGGGGCTGGGGCCTTCGAGCTCGCCGAGGAACCAGAGGCGTTGTTGGGCGTGGGAGAGCGGGAGGACCTCGGGTCGGGTGGTGGTGGTGAGGGCTGGGCGGCTGGTGGTGGTGTCGTCGAGTCGTTGGGCGAGGGTGGCGACGGTGGGGGCCTCGAAGAGGGTGCGGATGGGGAGTTCGACGTCGAGGACGGTGCGGATGCGGCTGACGAGGCGGGTGGCGAGGAGGGAGTGTCCGCCGAGGGCGAAGAAGTCGTCGTCGATCCCGACCGTGGGGAGGCTGAGGATCTGGGCGAAGACCTCGCAGAGGATCTCCTCGCGCGGGGTGCGTGGGGCGCGGCTGGACACCGGGGTGAGGTCGGGTGCGGGGAGGGCGCGGCGGTCGAGCTTGCCGTTGACGGTCAACGGTAGCGCGTCGAGGACGACGATCGCTGCCGGGATCATGTATTCGGGGAGGGTGGCCGTGAGGTGGGTTCGTACGGCTGCTTCGTCCAACGTGCCCGTCGGGACGGTGTAGGCGATGAGGCGCTTGTGGCCGGGGGTGTCTTCGCGGAGGAGGACGGTGGCCTGGGCCACGGCCGGGTGGGAGGTCAACGCGGCCTCTACCTCGCCGAGTTCGATGCGGAAGCCGCGCAGCTTGATCTGGGCGTCGGTGCGGCCGGCGTATTCGAGTTCGCCGTGGCGGTTCCACTTCGCGAGGTCGCCGGTGCGGTACATGCGGCTGCCGGCCGGGCCGTGGGGGTCGGCGGTGAAGCGTTCGGCGGTGAGGGCGGGGCGGTGGTGGTAGCCGCGGGCGAGGCCGGAGCCGGCGAGGTAGAGCTCGCCGGTGGCGCCGACGGGTACGGGGCGTAGGTGGGTGTCGAGGACGTAGGCGCGCATGGTGTCCAGGGGGCGGCCGATGGGCAGGGCGTTCGGGGTGTCGGTCACCGGGTGGGTGGTGGCGAAGGTGGTGGTTTCGGTGGGTCCGTAGCCGTTGACGATGGTGAGGTCGGGGCAGGCTGCGCGGGCGTGGGTGACGGCGGTGGGGGAGACGATGTCGCCGCCGGTCCAGAGTTGGTGGAGGCCGTTCAGGCAGTCTGGGTTGTCGTCGGCGATGGAGGAGAAGAGGCCGGCGGTGAGCCAGAGGGCGGTGATGTGGTGGTTGGTGATGAGGTGTTGCAGTGTGGTGGCGGTGAGGTCGCCGGTGGGGGCGACGATGACGCTGCCGCCGTTGAGGAGTGGCACCCAGAGTTCGAAGGTGGAGGCGTCGAAGGAGTGGGGGGAGTGGAGTAGGACGCGTTCCGTGGCGGGGGAGGCGATGTGGTGGTCGGTGGCGAGCGCGATGACGTCGTGGTGGGTGACGGCGACGCCCTTGGGGCGGCCGGTGGAGCCGGAGGTGTACATCACGTACGCCAACTGCCGTTCGTGGTAGGCCACATCGACGCTGGTGGCGGGCGCGGCATCGTCCGTGGTGAGGACGGTGAGGCCGAGTTCGGCGGCCTCCTCCGACAGTGCGGTGTCGGTGAGGACGATGGTGGCGCCGGTCTCCGCGGTGATCGCGAGTCGGTGGGCCAGGGGGTAGCGGGCGTCGAGCGGGACGTAGCAGCCACCGGCCTTGACGACGGCCAGTAGCGCGACGACCAGGTCAGCCGAGCGCTCCATCAGGACCGCGACGGCGCTCTCCGCCCCCACACCTTCGGCGGCCAGGCGAAGTGCGAGCGCGCTGGCCCGCCCGTCCAGCTCCGCGTACGTCAGCTCGTCCGACTCGCAGCGGACGGCCACGGCGTCGGGGGTCCGTGCGACCTGGGCGGCGAACAGCTCGGGCAGCGTGCCCGTCACCGGCTCGGCGGCGGCGCCGTTCCACTCGGTGAGGATCCGCTGCCGTTCCTGCGGGTTGAGGACCTCGATGCGTCCGAGGGGGCTGTCCGGGGCCGTTTCGAGCGCGTCGACCAGTCCTTCGAGGGCGGTGTGCAGCAGGTCGCACACCCGCTCGGCGTCGATCGGCGCCACCGTCTGAGCGGTGAGGCTGAACCCGGCGCCGAGGTCGTCCACCGACATGGTGAGTGGGTAGTTGGTGTACTCCTGGCTCTGCAGGATCTCGACGCCCGCCAGGCCCGTCGCGGGTGAGGCCCCGGCGCCGGGCGCCTGGCTGTGGCGATAGTTCAGCAGGGCGGTGAAGAGCGGTGCGGAGCCGTCTATTCCGCTGGCCTGCTGGGCGACGGCGAGCGGGGCGTGCTCGTGGACCAGCAGGTCGGCGAGGAGTCCGCGCATGGCGCGCACGGCGTCGGTGACGCTCGCGCCGAGGCCGGGCACCCGGACGGGCAGGGTGTTGATGAACAGGCCGGGGACGCGGTCCGCGCCGGTGCCAGCGTTCATGCGGCCGAACAGGACGGTGCCGAAGACGACGTCGTCCCGGTTGGCGGTGGCGGCGACCACCCGGGCCCAGGCGACGTGGAACGCGGCGGCCGCGCTCACACCCAGGCGACGGGCCTGTTCCCGTACCCGGCGGGCGAGTTCGGCATCGACGGTGACGGTTGCCTCGGCGAGGGCGGTGGCGTCGCCGTGTACGTCGAGCAGGCCGAAGGGCGCGGTCGGCTCGGCGACATCGCCCAACAGCCCGGTGAAGAAGCGCTCGTGCTCCTCGCGGGAGACGCCGAGCCGGGCCTGGGCGACGAACTCGCGGAACGGCACCGGCGCCGGCAGCTCGTCCTGTCGGCCGGCCATGACGGCCTGGATCTCCGCCAGCAGGACTTCGAGCGTGGTGTGGTCGGTGATCAGGTGGTGGCGCTGGAGCAGCAACAGCCAGCGGGCGCTGCCCGGTTCGGTGGCGATCCGGGCGTCGAGCAGCGGTGCGCGGGTGAGGTCCATGGTGGCCGCGCAGCGTGCGGTGAGCGCGGCGATCGGGTCGTCGCCGGTGACCTCGACCGTTGTGACGGGCAGTTGGGCGTGGCGGGCGACGACCTGGACGGGTTCGGGCAGGCCCTGCCAGAGGATGGCGGTGCGCAGGATGTCGTGGCGGTCGATGACGTGCTGGAGCGCGCCGAGGAAGGTGTCCAGCCGTTCGCGGGTGTCGAAGGTCAGGACGGTGGGCGAGATGTAGACGTCGTCCGAGTCCTCGTCCGCCGCCATCAGGTGATGGAAGAGGATGCCTTCCTGGAGCGGGGCCAGGGGGTAGATGTCCGCGATGTTCGGCGCTCCGCCGGGGAGGGTCGCGGTGATCCGCGCGATCTCGTCGGTGGTGAGGTCGACCAGCGGCAGCATCGCGGGGGTGATCTCCCGCGCGTCGGCCGGGATGAGGTTCGGCGGCGCCGCCACCTCGGAGATGCCGGCGGCGGCGAGGGCGAGACCGGCGACGGTGGGAGTGGCGAACAGCGCGCGGATGTCGATCTGCACGCCCCGGGCGTGCAGTCGCTCGACCAGGGTGACGGCGAGGAGGGAGTGTCCGCCGAGGGCGAAGAAGCTTTCGTCCAGGCCGACTTGGGGGACGTCGAGGACCTGGGCGAAGACCTCGCAGAGCAGCGACTCGCGCGGCGTCGAGGGCGCCCGGTAGGTGGTGCCGGTGGCGAAGTCGGGTGCGGGGAGGGCGCGGCGGTCGAGCTTGCCGTTGACGGTGAGGGGCAGGTCGTCGAGGACGACGATCGCTGCCGGGATCATGTATTCGGGGAGGGTGGCGGCGAGGTGGGCTCGTACGGCTGCTTCGTTCAGTTCGCCCGTCGGGACGGTGTAGGCGATGAGGCGTTTGTCGCCGGGGGTGTCTTCGCGGAGGAGGACGGTGGCCTGGGCGACGGCGGGGTGGGTGGTCAACGCGGCCTCTACCTCGCCGAGTTCGATGCGGAGGCCGCGGAGTTTGATCTGCTGGTCGGTGCGGCCGGCGTATTCGAGTTGGCCGTGGTGGTTCCACTTTGCGAGGTCGCCGGTGCGGTACATGCGCTCGCCCGGGCCGCCGTGGGGGTCGGCGGTGAAGCGTTCGGCGGTGAGGGCCGGCCGGTGGTGGTAGCCGCGGGCGAGTTGGATGCCGGCGAGGTAGAGCTCGCCGGTGACGCCGGGGGGGACGGGGTGGAGTGTGGGGTCGAGGACGTAGGCGCGGGTGTTCCAGATGGGGTGGCCGATGGGGATGGAGGTGTGGGTGGTGTTGTCGGTGCA
>NZ_JBIUYE010000036.1:0-8866 GCF_044744365.1 Kitasatospora sp. NPDC087314 | reverse complement strand
ACCACCCCCACCACCCCCAGGAGCACCCGATGAACCCCGACCACCCCGACCACCCCGGACACCAACTCCCCGGCCCCCACACCGTCACCATCACCCTCCACCACACCCACCTCATCACCATCCCCAACACCGGCCACACCCTCCCCCTCGAAACCCCCCACCACCTCGCCCACCACACCCACCAATTCACACAAGAACTCGCCATCAAATCGCAGCCATGACCACAGCCCCCCCTGCCACCGCGCTCAGCACGCTCCTCCCACCAACCGTCCACTGCACCGAAGCCTTCGGCCCACCGCCCCACGGCGCCCTCCTGGACGCGGAGCGCCGCCACATCCACGGCCGATCGCCCCGCCGGCAGCGGCAGTTCACCGCCGCCCGCACCCTCGCCCGCCAGGCCCTCACCGAGCTCGGCCATCCCCCGACACCCCTGCTCCCCGGGCCGGGTGGCGCCCCCGACTGGCCCTCGGGAGTCGCCGGGAGCATCACCCACTGCACCGGCTACACCGCCTGTGCAGCCACCCGCACGACCCACCTCGCCGGGCTCGGCATCGACGCCGAGCCCGCCGAACCGCTCCCGCACGGCGTACTCGACCTCACCGCGACCGCCGACGAGCGGCGCCACCTCACCCGTCTCCCCTGCGGCCAAACCCCTTGGGACCGCCTCCTCTTCAGCGCCAAGGAAGCCACCTACAAGGCCTGTTACCCCCTCACCCGCCAGTGGGCCGGCCTCGCCACCATCACCGTCCACCTCCGCCCCGACCACACCTTCACGGCCTGCCACCCCCACCACCCGACGCCGCACCACGGCCGCTGGACCGCCACCGAGGGAATCCTGATCACCACGCTCACCATCCCTCGCAGCGCCACCACGGGCTGAGCACGGCGAGCCCACCGACCTCCCGGTCTCCGCACCGCTCATCAGGTGCGGGTCCACGTCCGCCGAGTCGAAGACGTCCCGCAGGTCCTCGGTGGGTTCCAGGGCTTGCGCCCGTCCGACTACTCCGGAGGGGGTGCGGTACAGCGGCATACGGGCGACGCCAACTCTGGAGCATGACAAATGATTTGACGTCACCGCATTTGAGGAACTCTCAAGCATGCAGGATGGCCCGAGACCGCCGAATGACGGAGGATCGGGCCCGAAGCAGGGACAGTCAGCGGACGATCAGAGGGACACGAGGACCGGCTCATGGAACTGGCACGCACGCTCACGCTCATCACCGCCGCCGTCACCTGCGGACTGACCGCCGGGCTGTTCTACGCCTACGCGTGCTCGGTCATGCCCGCCCTCGCGCGGGTCGAGGACCGCACGTTCATCGAGGTCATGCAGCGCGTCAACGTGGCGATCCTGAACGGCTGGTTCGTCCTCGGCTTCGTCGGCGCCCTCCTCAGCACCGGCGCCGCCGTCGCCCTCCACCTGCCCTCCGACGGCCACCACGCACTGCCCGCCACCATCGCCGCCCTCGTGCTCTACGTCGCCGCGATCGGCGTCACCCGCTCCGTCAACATCCCGCTCAACGACGAACTCGCCGCCGCCGGCGAACCCGAGCGGGTCACCGACCCCGCCGGCGTCCGAAACCGCTTCGAAGCCCGCTGGGTCCGCTTCAACGTGCTGCGCGCCCTGCTCTGCACCGCCGCCCTCGGCTGCCTCGCCTGGGCGCTCGTCCTCAACGGGCAGGGCTGATCCGGTCGGTGTCGGCGGTGCGCACCACCTCGATGAAGCCCGTCGTGCTCGGCCCCGCGCCGGGCGGGAACGGGCGGCCGAGCTCGGCGGCGATCTCGTCGAGCATGGTGAGCCGGGTGGTCCAGCCGTGGGCGTCGAGCCAGTCGTGCGTTCCGGGGCCGAGACCGCCCTGCCACAGGTCGGTGATGTGGGCGAGCGCCGGGTCCTGCGGGGTGCCGGTCACGTCCCGGCCCTTTTCCAGCAGCAGCCGGCTGCCCGGGGCGGAGAGTTCGCCGACGGCGGTGAGCAGGCCGGCCACCTGGTCGGCGGTGAGGTAGACCAGCAGCCCTTCCGCCAACCAGGCGGAGTCGGCCCTGGCGAAGTGCCGGACGGAGGCCGCCCTTTCAGCCGAGGTCACGGATCCGGGCGAGTTCGCTGTCGAGGTCGAGGTGGTCGGACTCCGACCCGGCGGGCACCAGGGCGAACGAGTCCGCGAGGAAGGCGGTGACCACGTCCTCCGGTGCACTGAGCACCGTCTCCCCGGCGGGGCCCTGCAGGGTGATGAAGACCTCTCCCTCGGGCCCGGGCCCGACCCTGACGTCGCCGCGGCCGACCTGCGCGTGGCGGCCCTCGTCGAGCAGGTCGCGGCTGAAGTACCAGCACAGTCGGAAGTCGTCGCAGGAGCAGCCGCTCGACGACAGCGGGAACGCCAGGCAGGCCGCGTAGGGAAGGGCCGTGTCGAAGCGGAGCTCCGCGTCGACCGGGACATCGGGCAGCGGGCTGTCGGGGAACGTGACGGACATGGGGCGCACAGCGGACATCGACACCGGATCAGCCTCCTCCGACGGCTACACGTCGACCCCGAGCGGGCCGACGGCCGTGAAGGGCGCCTACCCGGGCACCCGCGTGCCAGTCGGTGGCCGCCGGCATCTGCACAACTCCGCCACATCGCGGTCGCGTTGACGCCGAACGGCCCGGTCCACCCGCGGCCACCGGGTCGCCACAGCACCCGCGGGGCACAAGTCCGTTACAGCGGCACCGGTTTCCTCCCACCCCGAGCGCTTCCCTGCCATCATCCAGGTTCCTGCTCAGGCACGCCGGGTGGCGGCCCACGCCTCGGCCCGAGCCCAGACGACGAGGAGTCCGGTGACCGTATCCGACAAGTCATCGACGCGCGCACCGCGGGATGCCCGACACCTCAGGCGGGCCGCCGCTCGGGCCGTGCGGGTGGTGGTGCAGGTTCTGCTCGTGTTGGCGGGCCTGTCCGTGGTCGGGCTCGGCTTCTCATGGTTCGTCGACACCTACCACGAGGGACGGGCCTATCGCACCGCCCCGACGTGCGGAACTCCCGCCGTCAGGCCCGGCGCCGACTGCGTGCGGCAGGAGAGCGGGCGGGTCACCAGGAGGGAGGTGCAGCAGGACAGCGATTCGACCACCTACGTCCTGACCGTGGCCCGCGAGATGGCGCCCACCGACACCTACGACGTCGGGAAGGCCTTCTACCGCGACGTGGAGACCGGGACGATCGTGGATCTGAAGGTCTGGAGAGGTCTGGTGGTCGAGCTCGGGTACCACGGGCACAAGGCCGACAACCCGCACATTCCGTGGCTGACCCTCCTGAAGCTGGGGCTGCTGATCGGCGCGGGAACAGCCGTGATCACCTACGGCGCGTTCGGCCCGGATCTGGATTCCCGGCTGGTCCCGGTCGGGATGGCCGTGCTCGTCGCGGGCGCCACGTTCGTGGGCGCCACCATCCTGCTCTCGATGCTGTGGCCGCTGGCGGTGGTCCTGACCATCGCCATCCTGGCCTGGCTGCTCGCGGCCGCCACCACCCTGGGAATTTCGACGGCGTAGCACCACTCGACCGGTTGTCAGGTCTTCAACACCGGAAATAGGCTGCGACCTTCCGCTCATGCCACCCACCGGGGAGGACACCCATGCCCAGCAGCAGGAACCGTAGGAGCAGGACCGCCGCGACCCTCCTCACCGTCACCGTGGCCGCTGCCCTCTTCGGCGGCACCCCCGCGATGGCCAAGCCCGGAGGCGCCCCCATAGCCGCTCCCGGAACCGCCACGGGGGACGACCGGCGCGAGGTCGAGGTGTTCGGCGAGGACGGCGGCATCTCCCGGGCGCACGTCCCGGGCGCCTCGCCGTACACGGTCTCCCCCCGCGCCCAGGGCGTGGCCCCGCTCCAGGGCGACGGCGACGTCACCGCCCTGGTGCGCAACGGCGATCCGGCCGCCAAGCTCGACGTGGTGGTGATCGGGGACGGCTACGCCGCGCAGGAGCAGGACAAGTTCCGCGCCGACGCGGCCGAGAAGTGGAACGAGATCACCGCCGTCGAGCCGTACGCCACCTACCGCAAGCTCTTCAACGTCTGGACGGTGTCGGCCGTTTCGCCGGAGTCGGGCGTCTCCGGGGACCCGGACCAGACGACCGTCCGGCACACGGCGCTGGGCTCGTACTTCTGGTGCGACGGAGTGGAGCGGCTGCTCTGCGTGGACGAGAAGGCGGTCGAGCGCTACGCGGCCAAGGCCCCGCAGGCGGACCTGGTGCTCGTGGTGGCCAACAGCGCCAAGTACGGCGGTGCCGGCTACAACGACGTGAAGTCCCCGCTCGGCTACGAGGGCATCGCCACCGTGGCGGGCGGCAACGCGAAGTCCGGGCAGATCGCGGTGCACGAGACCGGGCACTCACTGGGCAAGCTCGCCGACGAGTACGCGTACGACGGCCAGGGCACCTACCAGGGCGCGGAGCCGGCCGAGGCCAACATCAGCACGCTGACCGCCGACCGGATGCGCGCGCAGGGCACCAAGTGGTCCCGCTGGCTCGGCCAGGCATCGCCGGACGGCGGGACGGTCGGCGCGTACGAGGGCGGCGGCTACTACCCGGCGGGGCTGTACCGGCCGACCGAGAACTCGATCATGCGCTCGCTCGGGCGGGAGTTCAACCTGCCCGGGCGGGAGGCGATGATCGCCGGCTTCTACCGCCACGCCACCCCGCTGACCAGCCCCACCGCCACCGGCACCTGGCTCACCGCCGCCGACCGCCTCACCGTCGACCTCCCGGTGGCGGGTACCCGGCTGCGCTGGTACCTGGACGGACGCGAGGTGTCCGGGCTGCGCGGGCGCACCGCGGTCGACCTCGCCAACCTCCGCCTGACCGGCCCTCGTTCCCGGCCCCACCTGCTCACCGCCGTCGCCACCGACCCCACCCCGGCCGTCGCCGACCCGGCGCTGCGCGAGAAGCTGACCGGGAGCCTGTCCTGGCTGGTGACGTCCTGACGCCCCGGCAGCCCTGCCTCCCAGCAGCCCTGCGTCCGACCGAGCCGCGTCCGACCGACCTGAATCCGTGACGCCCTGACGTCCCGGCCCGGTGCCGAGTACCGGGCCGGACCGGACCGGGCCAAATGGTCCAGACCTATTGACGGCACATCAGGGCGCTCCTACGATTCCCAGCGGCTGCAACGCGCCCCCTGCCGGGTGACGAGGTGCGTGCCAGGGTCGTCGCGACAGGCAACCTGGCGGGCACGTGCCGCGGCCGGGCTTCCCGCCGACCGACCACCCCCACGTCACCTCGCCATGGCCACCCCCACGCCGCCCCACCCCCACGGGGCACCCCGGCCATGGCCGGAAGGGAGCTAGACCGTCATGGCCCACCGAACCGCGCGCCTGCTCGGAGCGCTCGCGCTCGCCGTAGCGGCGATCGGCCCGACCACGGCGAGCGCCACCGCCGCCACCACCACCCCCACGAACCGCGCCAAGCCCGCCGACAGCGCCGCCTGCGGCCAGCAGCAGCGCCCGACCGGCAAGGTCCTGCAGGGCTACTGGGAGAACTGGGACGGCGCCGCCAACGGCGTCCACCCCCCGCTCGGCTGGATCCCGCTGACCGACCAGCGCATCACCGGCGCCGGCTACAACGTCGTCACCACGGCCTTCCCGGTCATCCTCTCCGACGGCACCGCGCTGTGGCAGGACGGGATGGACACCGGCGTCAAGGTGCCCACCCCCGACCAGGTGTGCCAGGCCAAGGCGAGCGGCCTGACCGTCCTGATGTCCATCGGCGGCGCGGCGGCCGGCATCGACCTGTCCAACAGCGCCGTCGCCGACCGCTTCGTGTCCACCATCGTGCCGATCCTGCAGGCCAACCACTTCGACGGCATCGACATCGACATCGAGACCGGCCTGGTCGGCACCGGCGACATCAACTCGCTCTCCCCGTCCCAGGCCAACCTGATCCGCATCATCGACGGCGTCCTCGCCGCCATGCCGCCCGGCTTCGGCCTGACCATGGCCCCCGAGACCGCGTACGTCACCGGCGCGAGCATCGTGTACGGCTCCATCTGGGGCGCCTACCTGCCGGTCATCAAGAAGTACCTGGACAACGGCCGCCTGTGGTGGCTGAACATGCAGTACTACAACGGCAGCATGTACGGCTGCTCCGGTGACTCCTACGAGGCCGGCACCGTCCAGGGCTTCACCGCCCAGACCACCTGCCTCGACAAGGGCCTCACCGTCCAGGGCACCACCATCCGCGTCCCGCTCGACCGGCAGGTCCCCGGCCTGCCCGCGCAGCCCGGCGCGGGCGGCGGCTACCTGTCGACCGGGCAGGTCTCCCAGGCCTGGAACTCCTACGGCAGCGGGGCGTCGAACCGGCTCAAGGGGCTGATGACCTGGTCGATCAACTGGGACGGCTCCCGGAACTGGACCTTCGGCAACAACGTCCGGTCCCTCCAGGGCCGCTGACCCGGCGCGCCGGTCGGCACGGCGACGGCCCGGGTCCGGCAGCAACGTGCTGCCGGGCCCGGGCCTGCCGTCAATGCCGGTCCGCTCGGCACCTGGAGTCGGTCGTTCCTCCACGCGGAGGGTTGCGCCGCAACGGCGCCAGCTCGCGGGCCAGCGTCCGTACGTCCACCGCTATCCGCGCCGCCAGCTCGCCCGGCCCCGCGTCGCCCGGCAGCCGTCGCGACCAGGAGCGCGCCTTGGCCGGGCCGTCCTGGACCATGTCGAAGTTCAGCCGCACCGCTTCGGCCACGTCCGCCACGGTCACCAGGATCCTGGTGTCCGCGAGCTCGATCGTGACCTCGTTCCCGATGCACGAACACGCCACCAGACCCTCGATGTCCTCCTCCGCCAGATACCTCGCCAGGGGAACCGCTCTCCCCCGCACCAGAAACGGACGTACCACCGGCCCCACAGACCCCGCCCCCTCCCCAGCACACCGGACGCACCGATCACCGTGCGGCCCGGCCGGCGGCGCAAGCGCGCCGCAAAACGACCCGGCCCGCCCATGCTCCCCCGACACCCACCAAAACGCCAACTCCACAGGGTTCCAGCCGACTTGACCGAAGGCACCCACCCGGCGCACCGGCGCACGCCCCGGCGCATCCGGTGCTGTTGACGCCGGTCGCCCGAACCCCGCCCGAACACCCGGCGGCCGGCAGACGACCACCGGAACGGCAACAGGCCACCGGAACGGCAACAGGCCACCGCCACGGCGAAGGGCCCGGCACGCCGGAGGTGGCGTGCCGGGCCCTTCGCGGTACGGCTCAGCGGCCGCCGCGGCCGAACCTGCCGTGCAGGACCAGGGACCGGGTCAGCGCGGCCAGCCCCGCCGTGCAGAGCAGCGTGCGCAGCATGTTGGCCGCCACCCAGGTGCCCTCGAACCTGGCGCGCACGCCGGCGAAGTCGGTGATCTGGGACGGGTCGCCGGCCTGCGCCAGCTGGTTGTTGAGCGGGATGTTGACGCCCATCGTGACCATCAGCGCCACGACGTAGAGCACCGTCGCCGCGGCCGCCCACAGCGCCGCCTGCCGGCGCCCGGCCTTGTGCTGCAACCAGGCCGCCACGCCCGTCGCGACGAAGGCGCCGACGAAGACCAGGCCGAACATCCCGTTCTCGATCGACTTGTTGATGTGCTGCATCGCCGTCACGTACGTCCGGTCGTCGCCGGCCGCCAGGCCCGGCATCACCGACACGTCGAAGGCGAAGAACAGGCCCGCCATCAGGCCCATCGCGATCGTCGCCGCCGCCAGCACCGGCCCGGCGGCGCGACGCCGCCCGGGCCCGCCGTGCGGCGAACTCCCCGGCCGCACACCGCCGATGGCCGACGGAACCGCGTACGACACCGGTACCGCAGTCTGCTCCGAACGCATCACAAGACCCCTTCACTCTCCCGGCCCGACGGAACGCGGCGCCGACGAACAGCGGAACAACCGACACCGCCCACCGTGCGGCGTGGAGCGCAACGGAACCGCGACAACCGGAACCCCGCTACGCGCCGGGGCACTTGCGCCGCCCGAGAGTGCCGGGAGCGGTCACAGCACCGGGGCCAGGGTGCGCCGGTAGCGGCGCTCCAGCACCGTCCGACCGAGCAGCCGCACCGGGGCCGGGATGGTCGCCGACACCGCCCGGACGGACGCCTGGTCCGCGCCGTCGAACATCCACGGCTGCAGGTACGTCATGACCTGCGTCGGCGCGCTCTGGATGATCCTCCGCTCCACCCCCAGGTACTCCTCCACCGGCATCCCCGCGACGGCCGGGAACACCACCGGCTCCTCGTGCCCCAGATGCTCGCGGATCAGGCTCTCGAACCCCGCCGCGGCCTCCCGTAGTTCGGCGCCGCCGCCGGAGGCCAGTACCTGCGCCACCCGGCTCATCGTCCGGTCGAGCTCCTCGTGGTCCTGCTCCAGGACGCCGCCGCCGTCGAAGCCCGGCACGCGCTGACGCAGGAACGGCCAGAGGATGTCGTCCTCGCTGCGGTGGTGCCAGTCGATGACGGCCCGCAGCCGCCCGAACCAGTCCGCCAGCGCCGCCGAGGACGAGCCCCGGGCGGCCGCCGCACTCAGCCGCGCGGCGTCCCGGCGCATCGCCACGTGCATCAGCGCGAAGCCCCGGACATGCCCGGGCAGTGCGCCCACGCCCTGCTCACTCGACCAGACCGTCTTGCGATCCGACATCACACGACCTCCAGAGTAGGTTCAGCTGTACGACCAACACCCGCCCGGTGGCGGCCGGTTGGTTCCGACACCGGCGAGCCGGCTCACACGTTCCACACGCCCGAGACCGCGGCCTCACGGGCGAAGTCGGCGAAGTCCCTCGGCTCACGCCCCAACGCCCGCCGCACCCCGTCCCCCAACGACGCATTACGACCGTCCAGAATCACCGAGAACAACTCCGCGAAGTCCCCCGGCAACCCCGCCTC
>NZ_JBIUYE010000035.1:0-14269 GCF_044744365.1 Kitasatospora sp. NPDC087314 | reverse complement strand
CACCGTGGCGAACAACGTCGTCTTCTTCCGCGCGAGATCCGTCACATAGATCCCGCCCGCACCACCCGGACCGTAATCGGTGGTCCGCTTCGCCACCGCCGAGGAGAACACCCGCCGATCCGCCTTGTTCCACGCGATACCGAACAACGTGCCCGTCTCGGCATCCGAGGCGATACTCGTCGCGTTCACGTCCACGCCGTCCTGCCCGCGCGCACTGTACGGGAACGACACCAGCGTGCGCTGACCCCCGCCCTCACGCGTGGCCGGCTGACAGGTCGTCACCAGCGTCGCGTTCTTCTGACAGTAGTCACCCGGGCTCCACAACCCCGTGGTGTACGCCACGTTCTTGCCACCGGACAGGTCGACGAACTCCTCGTTACTGCTCAGCTGGTTCGGCGCACCGTCCAGCCCCTGCCGCGAGGCGAACGCCGGGAACAACACACCCGGCTTCGGATTCACCACCTGCACCCGGTACCTACCACCGGAGGGCTTCGCCACGGCCGGCGCCAACGTCACCGTCCCATCCGCAGCCGTCACCCCCTCGATCCCGACACCGGCGTCATCCGAGAGCGTCACCCGCACACCCGCGATACCCGGCTCCAGAGCAGGCGTCCACACCCCACTCGCATCCACCGCCCGCACCACCCGGACCGTCACCGACCCGTCACCCGCCTGCGGAAACGCCGCCGGAGCCGCCGCGAGCGAGCAACTGCCGATCCCCAGCGCGAGCACCGTGACGCGCCCCACGACACGGCGGCCGGGCAAACCCGACCGCCGCCGACCCGGCCCGCGCGCGGAGCCGCCCATTTGATCACTTGTAGGTGTCATTACCCACTCTCATCGTCGAGAAGGCCTGTGCCCGGACTCGCGAGAAGTCCCCGGAGTGACGGAGAACCGCCTTTTAACCGAAGCTTAAAGGCGCCTTGCGCAAGTCGCAGGCATAATGGAGATTTTGGCGTCACGTCAGATACAGGCGGGCGGCTGCGAACACGGATTCGCATGGTTTCCTCGACATAGCCGACTGCCCTTCCGTCGGAAAGTCGACGAATAGCCATGGCGAGGCGCCCGGAAGCGGCGGCGTCACTCGCACCCGGAGCGCCCGGGAGATCGGCGCACCCACCGGACAGCGGCCGACTGTGTCACTACGGTGTCCCTGGCGGCCATGGGGGTCTCGACGATCGCCGCTCCGGGGAGGTGCAGTCATGGGAGACGGAGCCACCGGTCCCACCACGTCCGGCAGTTCGGACGACGGGGACGGCGCCCTGATCGGCCGCGAGGCCGACCGGGAGCGGGTCGGTGCCTTCCTCGCCGGCATCCCGCGTGCCGGTGGATCGCTGGTGCTGCTGGGGGAGCCGGGAGTCGGGAAGACGGCACTGCTCGCCGCGGTCGCCCGGGAGACCGAGGCCGCTGGGGTGCGGGTCCTGCAGACCGTGGGTGTGCAGTACCGGGCGCAGGCCGGCTACGGCGCTCTCCGGCAGTTGCTGGCCTCGGCACCCGAGAGCCGATCGGAAGCGGCGGGCGTACCCGTCCTCGCCGCGGCCCTGGGCTTCGAGCGGGGCACGGCACCCGGGCACGACGCGGTCACCGAGGCCGTGGTGTGGCTGCTCGCGGACCTCTCCCGCGACCTGCCCACCCTGCTGGTGCTGGACGACGTGCAGTGGCTGGACCGGGCCAGTGCCGTCGTGCTGGGGCAGGTGGCCCGTCGGCTGCCGGGCACCGGCGCGGGGATGCTCTGTGCGGCCAGACCCGGGGACGAGAGCTTCTTCGACTACAGCGGACTTCCGCTGCACGAGCTGGGTCCGCTGAGCGAGGACGCCTCCGAGGCGTTGCTCCGCCGTCGCTTCCCGGCGCTCGCCCCCCGGGTCCGACGGCGCCTGATGGCGGATGCCGAAGGCAATCCGCTGGCGCTGCTGGAGCTCCCGGCCGCCCTGACCGATCCCCAGCGGGCCGCGTCCCAGGCCCTGCCCGCTCGCATACCGCTGACCCGACGGCTCCAGTCGACGTTCGCCTCCCGCATCACGACTCTGCCGGCGGCCACCCGGCACCTCCTGCTCGTGGCGGCGTTGGAGGGCAGCGGCAACCTGCGGATCGTCCGACGGGCGGTGGCCGGGCGGTGCAGCCTGAAGCACCTGGCTCCCGCGGAGCGCGTTCAGCTCGTCCACGTCGACGACACGACCGGCCGGCTGGGATTCCGGCACTCGCTCATGCGCTCGGCGGTGGTGGACCTCTCGACCAGCGACCAGCGACGCAACGTCCACCGCGCACTCGCGCAGGCGTGGACCGGGGTCCCCGAGCAGCGGGCCTGGCACCTGGCGCAGGCCACCGTCGAACCCGACGAACAGATCGCGGCCCTCCTCGAGGAGGCCGCCGACGTCAGCGCCCGCCGCGGCGACGGGCCGAACGCGGTGGCGGCGCTGGTGCGGGCCGCCGAGCTGAGCCCGGCCAGGTCCGAGCAGGCCAGACGGCTGGCCAAGGCGGCGTACGTCGGCGCGACCCTCACCGGCGACCTGCGGGACGTGCCGCGCCTGCTGGACGACGCGCGACAGGCCGCCCCGCATGCCGACTCCCTGGCCGCCGCGGTGGCTGCCGCGTTGTACCTGCTCAACAGCTACGGAGACATCGACACCGCGCACCGCCTGCTCGGCGGTGCGATCGCCCTCCAGCCCGCACCCTACGACCCGGCCGACGCCACCGTGCTCGAAGCGCTGTCCACCCTGCTGATGGTGTGCGTCTACGGCGGCAGGCCCGAGTTGTGGCCGGACTTCGACGAGGCGATCGCGAAGTGCACCTCGGTCCCGGACACCTTGCAGTTGTTGCGGGCCACCTTCGCCGACCCCGCCCGGGCCCGCCCGTCCGACTGGGCCCGGCTCGACGCCGCCATCGCGGCACTGCCCGGCACGTCGGATCCGATCCGGATCGTGCGGATCGGTACGGCCGGCGCCTACGCGGACCGCCTCGGTGCGTTGGAGGAGCCGCTGCGGCGTACGGCCCGGGGCGGACGCACCGGCGAGAACATCTTCCCCGCCATCCAGGCCTCCTTCCTGTGGAGCAGCCATGCCTGGTTCACCGGCGAGTGGTCGGAGCTTCGACGGGTGGCCCACCACGGGCTGAGCCTGTGTGCGGAGTTCGACTATCCGCTGCGTTCCTGGACCGGCACGTTCGTGCTGGCCTGCGTGTCCGCGGCCTGCGGCGACTTCGCGACCGCCGGCGCGTTCGCCGACCGGATGGACCAGTGGGCCGGGTCCCGCCGCGCCAACGCCGTCCGCTGCTACGCCGCCCATGCCAGGACGCTGATCGCCCTGTCGCAGGGCGACTTCGAAGCGGCCTACCGGCACGCCGACACCATCACGCCGGTCGGATCGCTGTCGCCGTTCACCGGGCACGCGCTGTGGGTGGTCCTCGACACGGTCGAGGCCGCGGTGCGAACCGGTCGGCGAGAGAAGGCCGTCGACCACGTCAGAGCGGCCCGGGAGGCCGGACTGGACGCCGTGTCACCGCGGTTGCGCATGGTCCTGCTCGCCTCCGCCGCGCTGGCCGCCGAGGACGACGAGGAGGCCGTCCGCAGGTTCGGCGAGGCCCTGGCCGTCGAGGGGGCCGAGCGCTGGCCGTTCGACCACGCCCGCATCCGGCTGTACTTCGGCGAGCGGCTCCGCCGCGGCAGGGCCTCGGCCCGGGCCCGCCCCCACCTGGGCGCTGCCGCGGACGTGTTCCGGCGGCTCGGTGCCGACCCGTGGGCCGACCGGGCCGACAAGGAACTGCGCGCCTGCGGCAGCCCGGTGCGCGCCCGGACCGGGACCACGGGCGTCACACTGACGCCGCAGCAGCGGGAGATCGCGGAGCTGGCGGCCGCAGGCCTGTCCAACAAGCAGATCGGCGAGCGGCTCTTCCTGTCCCCGCGGACCGTCTCCACCCATCTCTACCAACTGTTCCCGAAGCTGGGCGTCACCTCCCGGGCCGCCCTGCGGGACGCACTCGACCAGGTACGGGAGGGATAGGTCCGTCGACGGTTCCGGTCCTCCCCCTCCCGCTGCCCCTCCTCCCCCCTTCCCCGACGTACGTCACATGACGGAATCGACGGCCCCGCCCTCACTCCTACCGTTCTCCACGTGACCTCGTCCGTCCGATGAGCACAAGATCAGTACAGGAGAAGTGATGAGCGAGAACGCACGACCCACGAACGTCGTCCTGGTCCACGGGGGCTTCGTCGACGGCTCCGGGTGGCAGGGGGTGTACGAGCAGCTGACCGGGGAGGGCTACCACGTCAGCATCGTGCAGAACCCGACGCTGTCGCTGGAGGGCGACGTCGCCGCCACCCACCAGGTCCTCGACGCCCTCGACGGACCGGCCGTCCTGGTCGGCCACTCCTACGGCGGCGTCGTGATCACCGAGGCCGGCAACCACGAGAAGGTGGCCGCACTCGTCTACATCGCCGCGTTCGCCCCCGACAAGGGCGAGTCGGTGGGCAGCCTCATCGCCGACCCGCCGCCCGGCGCCCCGGTGCCGCCGATCCTGCCGCCCCGGGACGGCTTCCTGTTCCTGGACCGGAGCCGGTTCGCCGCCTCCTTCGCCGCGGACGTGCCCGCGGACCTGGCCGCCTTCATGGCCGACTCCCAGGTCCCCTGGGGCGTCGAGGCCCTCAACGGGGCCGCGTTCCAGCCCGCTTGGCGCATGAAGCCCGCCTGGTACCTGGTCGCGACCGACGACCGCATGATCCCGCCGCCGGCCCAGCGCGCCATGGCCGAGCGGGCCGGTGCCACGACGGTCGAGGTCCCCGGCAGCCACGCCGTCTACGTCTCCCAGCCCGCCGCGGTGGCCGACCTCGTCAGGCGGGCCGCCGCCGGCCGCTGACCGGTCGGCCCCGCAGCACCCGCGGGACGGACCGCGAGCGCCCCGCTCACCAGGGCCTCCCCGTAGGGCCTGTCCGACTCGCCACGCATGAGGGAGCCGGCCGGGCACCGGCAGAAGTGCGGTGCCCGGCCGGCTGTTTCCCTGGAGGTTCTTGGTGTGCCACAGCGGGTTCGACCCGGCACCGACCTCGCGGTCGTTCTCCAGGTCGTGCCAGAGGTTGTCGATCCCGACCGCGCCCAGCCCGCAGGACTGCGCGTTGGCGGGCCCGCGGCCTCCGGTGCCGAGCGGGCACTGCGCCTGGTCCGGCATCGCGGCCGGGTCGTCCCGTCGTGTCCCGCCCGGCGCCGGGTCAACGGTGCGTTGATGCGCTGTCTACCGGCTCCTGCGAGCGTTCGGGCGCCTTGTTACAGATGAGTAGGGAGTGTCTTCCGTGTTTCGAACGATCCTCGTCCGCACGGCTGTTGCCGGTGCGGCGGTCCTGGTATCGGCCCTGGGTGCCCTGGCCGTGAACGCGGGAGATCCCGTGCGGCAGAGCTCGCCGACCGCGCCGTCGGCGCAGGTCTGCGGCGGGTCGGCCGACGCGCACTGCCTGTCGGGGCACATCGTGTGGAACGGGACCGGCCTCGTCCTTCCTCCGGGGGTGTGAGGGGTTCAGTCGGCGGTGGCCAGGGCGGTCAGCATCGACGTCGTGCCGGCGGTCTCCGGAGTGCTCGGCCGACCGAGCAGTAGTCGCGCCTTCGTCTCCTGATCCTGCGCGGCGCGGTGGTCGCTGCGGGCGGTCATCGCGTGGGCCAGCACCAGGTGGGCGAGGGCGCGTTCGCGCTGTCGCCCACCTTTCTCCGCGAGCTCCACGGCCCGCTCCGCCTGGTGCACGGCCTCGTCGAGCCGTCCGAGCAGGCGCAGGACGTCGGCCAGACGGCTTCGGGCGGCCGACTCGCGGTCGTGATCGCCGATGGAGCTCGCACAGCCGATGCAGGACCACAGCTGCGCCGCGGCGTCGTCGAGTCGGCCCAGCTCCTGGTAGGCGAGGCCGAGGACGTAGTGCACGTATGCGGTCATCGCGGCGTCGGCGACTCCCCCGGGTCCGACGGCTTCCCCGGGTCCGGTGAGCATCCGCCGGCAGGTCCGCACCGCCCTGGCCGCGTGACCGGTGCGGATGCGGGACAGGGCCGCGTTCGCGGCGCTCGCCACCTCACCGGAACGGTGACCGAGCCGCCGGGCGAGGGCCACCGCCTCGTCGAAGGCGGTGATCGCTTCCTCGTGCCGGCCCTCGGCCTGGGCGATGAGGCCGAGGTCGTTGAGGGCTTGCCTGAGAACGGCCGGATCGGCCGCCTCCCGGCAGGCCTGCGCGGCCTGCCGGGCTTGTGCTTCGGCCTCGCCGAGCCGGGCCCGGGCCAGCAGGACCGTGCCGAGCAGGAACCGCGATCGGCCCTCCGCGAAACGGTCGCCGCCCTCGACCGCGGCGGCCATCAGCATGCGGGTCGCGTCCTCCGCCCGGCCGCCGACGCCGCCGAGGCCGAGCGGGCTGAGGGCGATCAGCAGGTCGACGGCCGACCGTAGTTCCGGCGTCGCCGCCGACCGGTCGTCGGCGATGCCGTGCAGGGTGTCCGTCGCGATGGCGGCCGCGAGCGCCACGGCGCCGGGTGTCTCGGTCCGCGCCCACCGCCGGGCCTCCGCCAGATCAGCGAAGACCGTGGAATCCGCGGAGACCGGGAAGCCCGGACGGCCGTCCTGCTGCTGAAGCGGCTCGCCGAAGACGTCGGCGAGCGGATCGCCGGGCACGGCGAGCGCGAAGGCCGCGCGGGCGCACGTGAGCAGCTGGGCCAGCAGCCGCTGCCGGGCGGTGACCCGTTCGTGTTCGTCGGTCCGCAGCGACGTCCGGCGGGCGAAGGCGCGCACCAGGTCGTGGTAGCGGTAGCGCCCGGCGCCCGTCGACTCCAGCAGCGCCTGGTCCACCAGCGACTCCGCGAGCCGCTCCGTCTCGTCCGCCGCCAGGCCCAGGACTGCGGCCGCCTGCGCCAGACCGACGTCGGGCTCCGCCCAGGAGAGCATCCTGAACGCCGTGGCCGGTGACGCCGGGAGCAGCCGGTAGCTGAGCTCGAAGACCTGCTCGATCGCCAGGTCGCCGGTGCGGAGCGCGGCGATGCCCTCGCGGTCGTCGGCCAGGCACCGTACGAGATCGGCGATCGGCTGGTCCGGGGCGGCGGCGAGCCGGGCCCCGGCGATCCGTACGGCCAGGGGGAGTCGGCCGCAGGCGTCGACCAGCATCCTGGCCTGGGGGGTCTGTTCGGACCGGCGTGCCGCGCCGATGACGGAGTCGAGCAGGCTGATCGCCTCGCGCTCGCTGAACACGTCCAACCCGACGTGCAGGACCGACGGCACACCGGTGAGCGCCGTACGGCGAGTGACGATCACCGCGCAGTCGGACGAGCCGGGCAGCAAGGGCTGGATCTGGGCGTCGTCGCCGGCGTTGTCCAGGAGGATGAGCAGCCGTCGTCCCGCGCAGACCGTCCGGAACAGCGCGGACCTGCCGTCGAGGTCCTTGGGCACGACGTCCGCCCGGATGCCGAGCGTCGTCAGGAAGTCCGCCAGGATGTCGGACGCGTTCGCGGGCACCAGGTCGGCGCCGCGCAGATCCGCGTACAGCCGGCCGTCCGGGAAGTCCGGGCGCAGGGTGTGGGCGGCTCGCACCGCGAGGGTCGTCTTCCCCACCCCGGCCATCCCGGTCACGGTCACCAGCCGCAGTCCGGAGCCGGTCCGCCCGGTCGGCGCCGGTCCGGTCAACGCCGGTCCGATCCGGTCGACGTGCTCCTGCCGTCCGGTGAACTGCGGCAGGTCCGGCGGGAGTTGGTCCGGGACGTCGCGCCCGTCGCCACGGTCGGCCGGCGCGGGCGATGCCGGTGCGCCTGGCCGTGCGCTTGGTCGTGCGCTTGATCGTGCGTCCGGCCGTAAGTCCGGGCCGGGCAGAGCCACCCTCGATCGCTCGGTGGTTTCCACGTCGAGATCGTGACACAACTCCGTGAGCGCAGGCCCCGGTTCGATCCCCAGCTGCTCCACCAGCCGCGATCGAAGCGCGTCGTGGACCGCACGCGCCTCGGGTGTACGGCCCTGCCGGTGCAGCGCGCGGATGAGCAGTTCCTGCAGACGCTCGTTGAACGGGTGGTCACCGGCCAGCTTCTCCAGTTCCGGCAGGTAGTCGGCGGGGGCGCCGAGTGCCACGTCGAGGGCGAGGCGCTCCTCCAGGAGCGTGCGGCGCAGGTGCGACAACCGTTCCCGCTCGCGGCGCATGAGCGGCCCCGGCAGGCCGACGAGCGGCTCCCCGCGCCACTGGGCGAGTGCTTCCCCCAGCGCGTACCGGGCGGCCTCCGGCCGCTCGGCGGCGTGCTGTCCGGCCAGCTCCTGCAGGTGCTTGACCCGCCACAGGTCCACGCAGTCCGGTGCGATCGCCAGCCGGTAGCCGCCCGCTTGGGAGATCAGCACCGTGGGCTTCGCGCGCACGGGCTCCAGCAGGTTCCGCAGCCGCCACATGTAGGTGCGCAAGGTGGTGTCGGGCGCACCGGGCGGCTCGTCTCCCCACAGGTCGTCGATCAGCTCGTCGCCCGTCACGACCGCGTTCGGGCGCAGCAGCAGGGCGACCAGCACCGACCGCTGCTGCGCGCTGCCGAGGTCCACGTCCGTGTCGGCGCGCCGCACACGCGGTTCGCCGAGCAACGCGAAGCTCAGCGGGTCCTGATCACGACTCGTCCGCACGTGTTCCCCTCCTCCAGCCAGGCTCCGAACTCTCCATTTAACGCTAAGAGTTGTTCCGGACTCCGGCCTCAGGCGGCGCTGTTCGCCCGCGGGGCATCCTCATACCCGGAGCCGACTCCGCTGCTGCGGGGGCGGGTTGCCGTGACGGCGCGCCGGATCCACCACACGATGACGTACAGGGTCAGGCCGCCGATCAGGCCGGCGCCCGCGCCCGCCGCCAGGAGCGCTTCCACGCCGTCCGGTTTCCCCGGCAGCGACCCGCCGACGTGCGTCAACGGCATCCAGGTGACCGAAAGCAACCCCCTGACCAGGGGTGATGCGGTCGGTATCATTCGCCGGGGGGTTCGTTTGCGGGTGGATGGGGACAGCTGGTGGGTGAGTTGCGGTTCGCAGTGCTGGGACCGGTGCGGGGGTGGCGGGACGGCGGCGAGCTCGCACTGGGGTCACCGCAACAGCGGAGCCTGCTCCTCTCGCTGCTGCTGAGGGCCAACCACCCCGTGTCGCTCGGTCAACTCGTCGACGACCTGTGGGGCGAGGATCCGCCGGCCAAGCCCACGGCCGTGATCCGGACGTACGTCCACCGCCTGCGCCGCGTCCTCGGGCCCACCGCGCTGACCTCACTCGGCGGGGGCTACCTGCTCACCGTGGACCCCGGGGGGCTGGACATCGACCGCTGCGAGGAGCTCGTCGGCGAGGCGAAGGAGCTCCGCGGCGCCGGGGAGCACGCCCGCGCCGCCGCCGTGCTCCGCTCGGTGCTGGCCCTCTGGCAGGGCGAGCCGATGTCCGGGCTCCCCGGCCCCTATGCCGAGCGGCAGCGCGGAGAGTGGGCCGAACGCCGGGTGACCGTCCTGGAGTCGTGCCTGGAGGCCGAGGTCGAGGCCGGACCGTCCGGCGAGGCCGTCGCCGAACTGACCGCGGTCGCGGCCGAACACCCGCTCAGGGAACGGCTCTCCGAGCTGCTGATGCTCGCCCTCTACCGGGCCGGCCGGCAGGCCGAGGCGCTGAGCGTGTACCGCGCGACGGACCGGCGGCTGCAGGCACAGCTCGGCGTCGCCGCCGGGCCCGGTCTGCGCGAGTTGCAGCGCCGGATCCTGGTGGCCGACGCCACGCTCGTGACGCCCGCTCTCGTGGCCCCCTCAGCACCCCGTACCGGCACCGCCGCGGCCCGCCCGCCGTACCAGGCGCCGGCACCGCCGACCCAGGTCCCGGCCGACCTCGCCGACTTCACCGGCCGAGAGGCGCAGACCGAGGCACTGCGGACCCTCCTGATCGCCCCCCACACCGTGCCCGTGGCGACCGTGTCGGGCTTGGGCGGCGTGGGCAAGACGGCCCTGGCCGTCCATGTCGCGCACGGGCTGGCCGCCGAGTTCCCCGACGGCCAGCTCTACGTCGACCTGCACGGGGCCGACGGCCACCCGACCCCGCCCGAGGAGGTGTTGGGCGCCTTCCTCCGCTCCCTCGGCGTGCCGGCGGACACGCTGCCCGTCGGGCCGGCCGAACGATCCGCCCAGTTCCGCTCGCTGCTCTCCGGCCGACGTGTGCTGGTGGTTCTCGACAACGCCCGGGACGCCGAACAGATCAGGCCGCTGCTGCCCGGCCGGCCCGGCTGCGCCGTGCTCGTCACCAGCCGGGCCAGGCTCGGTTCACTTCCCAACGCGCACGTCGTCGAGCTGCCGGCCTTCGCCCCGGAGGAGGCCCTCGGCCTGCTCGGCCAGGTGGTCGGCGAGCAGCGGCTGCGGGCCGAGACGGACACGGCCGGGGAACTCGTCCGGCTCTGCGGCCATCTCCCGTTGGCCGTGCGCATCCTCGCCGCCCGCCTCGCCTGCCGGCCGGACTGGAGCATGGCCCGGCTGCTCGACAAGCTGTCCGAGAATCGTCTCCGACTGGACGTGCTGCGCACCGGGGACCTCGCCGTCGAGTCGGCGTTCCGCTTCGGCTACGACCAGCTGACATCCGATCAGGCCCGGGCCTTCCGGCTGTTGGCGGTGCCGGACGTACCCGATCTGTCGCCGGGCGCGGTGGCGGCGGTGCTCGGCCTGCCCGAGCACGCGGCCGAGGAGCTGGCCGAGTCACTGGTCGACTGCTCGATGCTGGAGACCGCGCCACCGGACCGCTACCGGTTCCACGACCTGCTGCGTGCCTTCGCCCAGCGGCTCACCCCGGATACCACGGCGAGCTCGGACGCGCAGGCGGAGGCGGACCGCCCGGCCGCCGTCCTCACCCGCCTGGCGATCCGTCACCACGCCGAGACCATCGCGGCCCTCGGCCCGTCCGCCAGCCGCGCGGCCCTGCCCGGCGCCGGTGCGCTGCACGCTCCCGACTCCCGTGCGGTGGCCCGCGGTCGCGGCGAGTACCACGGCATCGGCGCCCTGGTCGGCCAGTACGCCGGGCTCCACGAGCCGACCCGGCTCGATCTGGTGGCCGAACTGCTGCTCGGGTGCAGCCTGTTGTGCGAGACCGGCCAGGCCACCCGGCCGCTGGGACACGCGGCCAAGGTCCTGCTCCAGGCCGCCGTCCGGCAGGGCGACCGAACGGCCGAGGCCAGGGCCCGGCTGGTGCTCGGACGGCTGCTGACCGAGGTCGGCTCCGAACCCGCGGCCCTCGGCGAGTTGCTCAGGTCCCGCGACCTGTGCACCGCCCACGACCTGCCGGGTCCGCTGCTCGCCCTGGCCCACGCCTCCCTGGCCGCCCTGTTCGTCCAGGTCGGTCGGCCGGGCGACGCGGTCGACGGCTTCACGGCGGCGATCTCGGTCTGGGAGCGGCTCGGCGACCGGCGCTCGGTGGCGGGCGAACTGCTCAACCTGGCCGGCGCGTTCACCGAGCTCGGCCGGTTCGAGGCGGCGGTCCGCGTCGTCGACCAGTCCCTGCTGATCTGCCACCACCTCGCCGACCACGAGCTCCAGGCGCTCGCCCTCGACTCGTTGGGGACGATCGCCCACGATCGCGGCGAGTTCGAGCAGGCCCTGCGCCACCACCGCGGCGCCCTCGCCCTGCTGCGGCCGGACGACCGGCGCCGGACGGGCCGTACGCTCCTGCGGCTCACCGAGTCGCTGCGCGCCGTCGGCCGCAGCGACGAGGCGGTGGAGGCGGCCGACCGGGCGGTCGAGGTGCTGACGCTCGACGGCGACCGCCGGGGACGGGGGCTGGCCCTGGCGGCGCTCGGTGACGCGCTCGCCGACCGCGATGCCACCGAGGACGCGGCCCGGGCGTGCAGGTCGGAGGCCTACGACATCCTGGTCGCCATCGGCTCCCCCGAAGCCGACCGGCTGCACGCCCTGATCGGCCTCGGCCGTCCCGCCGACCGGCCCCGCCGGCAGTGGCCGTCCTGGCTGCCGGCGTGACCCCCGGGCCGGGGATTGCGTTCGACTCCCGGTGTGTTCCCCCGGAGGGCGGGCTTCGTCCAGCTGCCGGTCCGTCGGCTCAGGAGAGCGTCCACACCTGGTTCTCCGCGTTCGAGCAGGCCGCCACTCTGGCCATGTGGGCGATCCCGTCGGACGTCAGGCAGCCCTTGTTCCAGAAGTTGACGATCTGATAGCCGCCCTGAACCGGCACGAAGGACCAGGCCTGGTTATCGGCGCCCGGCGGATTCGTCCAGATCTGCACCCGCCCGGTCTTCCAGTCCAGATCCAGCACCTTGGCGAAGTTGCTGGAGCCGTTGCGCAGGAGGTACGTCCCCTCGGCCACCTTCTCCAGCCGCCACGTCTGTGCCAGCGTGCCGTTGACGACGTAGGTGTCGACCTCGTTGCCGTCCTGGTCCCTGGATTGGGAATTGTCCAGCGCGCCGCCGGTGCCGGTGATCTGCACCAGGGTGGGCAGCTGCGGCTTCGGCTGCTGGGTCGGCTGCGTGGGCTGCGTCGCCGTCGCCGACGCCGTGGGCGTGGCCGGTTCGCGGGAGGCGGGCTGGGACGGGGCGGCGGAGGTCGGCGCGGGAGTGGCGGGGTTATGGCCGCCGGCGGGCGCAGCGGAGGCGGAGTCGGGCACACCGGGCCGGACCGGCGGCGCGGCGGAGGTCGGCGCGGGCGCGGTGGGGTTCTGGCCGACGGCGGGCGCAGCGGAGGCGGAGTCGGGCACACCGGGCCGGACCGGCGGCGCGACGGGGGTCCGCCCAGCGACCGGTTCGGGCTCGGCGCCGGGCGTGGGACTCTCACCCGCTCCCGGTCCGGCCGACGGCACCGGAACCGCCGTCTGGGCGGGCTGCTGTTCGGCGAGCGGGCGGGCGACCTTCACCGGCGAGGGATCGCCCGCCCCCGCGAGACCGGCCGTCGGCCCGGCAACGACGGTGCCGTCCGACGCGCCGTCCTGGTCGGACGGGATCACCGTCGCTCCGGCGGCCCCGGATATGCAGAGCAGCGACAGCGCCGTGACCCCGATCAGCCTGCGCAGGCGGAGCCCGGCCCGCGGTGCGCGTCCGGCGACCTGCCGGGGCCGGTCCAGGGCCGGAGGCGCCTTCTCCCCGACCGATGTGAGGGCGTCCCGTACCACTGCGGCCATCGTCGCCGCGTCGGGCCAGCGCTCGCCGGGCTCCTTGGCCATGGCCCGCTCGACCAGCGCCCAGACCGGCGCGGGCACGTCCTCGGGAAGCGGCGGCGGAGGCTCCGTCAGGTGCTTGAGGATCACCTCAAGGGCGGTCTCCCCGTCGAAGGGCAGCCGCCCGGCGAGGCATTCGTAGAGGACGACGCCGAGTGCGTAGAGGTCCGCCGAGGCGGTGACCGTCCCGGTGGAGGCCTGTTCCGGCGCCTGGTAGGCGGCGGTGCCGAGCACCATCCCCGGTACGGTCAGCCGGGCGTCGCAGCCGGGCCGGGCGATGCCGAAGTCCGCGATCACCGTCCGGTCGGCACGGACCATCAGGTTGGCCGGCTTGATGTCCCGGTGAACCACTCCCGACTCGTGCGCGGCCTCCAACGCCTCCAGTACCTGGAGCGCCGTCCGGAGAGTCTCCGCCACCGGCAGGGCGCCGCGGCGCTCCAGCACGGCGCTGAGCGGCTCCCCCTCGATCAGTTCCATGACCAGGTAGCCGACCGAGCGCCGCCCGTCCGCGGCGCTGTGCCCGTAGTCGTACACGCCGACGATGCCCGGGTGCCGCAGCTGCGCCATGACGCGGGCCTCGGCGTGGAAGCGCTCGGCGAAGCCGGACTCCTCCAGCAGCGCCGGCTTCACCACCTTGACCGCCACCCGGCGGCCCAGGACCTCGTCCTCGGCGAGCCACACGTCGCCCATCGACCCACCGCCCAGCCAGTCCACCAGCCGGTAGCGGTCGGCGAGCACGGTGCCATGCATGGTTCTCCCTGAATCAAGCCCGAGGACCGGAGTGAATCCAGGGACCGGCCCGGATCCATGGGCACGCCCTGGTCCTGGGCGCCCTCCGCAGATCATGACACCGGCAAATAACTACTGACTTGCCATCTTATGAATCACGCTCGGCTCAAGCCATTCCCGCCCCACGGCCCCCACGCGTCGACGCGCCGTCAACACCCTGCGCACGCCCTCGCGGTGCGATCGCCCCGGACCTGCTCCGCTCCAGCCGTGCCTGGACCAGCCTCTCCCCAGAGTCATCGCAGACCCCCAGCTCCGATTCCGGTCCGGAAATGCGAAGAACCCCCATCCGGTTTCCCGGATGGGGGTTCTTCTGAATGATTGTTCGGCGGCGTCCTACTCTCCCACAGGGTCCCCC
>NZ_JBIUYE010000034.1:0-14449 GCF_044744365.1 Kitasatospora sp. NPDC087314 | reverse complement strand
GAGGCGGGGTTGCCGGGGGACTTCGCGGAGTTGTTCTCGGTGATTCTGGACGGTCGTAATGCGTCGTTGGGGGACGGGGTGCGGCGGGCGTTGGGTCGTGAGCCGAGGGACTTCGCCGACTTCGCCCGTGAGGCCGCGGCCTCGGGCGTGTGGAACGTGTGAGCCGGCTCGCCGATCCACCCGCGGCACCGCCCGACTGCCGTGCCAGTCAGTTCCGTTGATCGTCGGTGCCGGGCCTCGCCGGCTTCCTGACCGTCCGCCCGGGCCGATCCGGGAGGCGTGTGGAAGCCGGTGCCCGGTACCGTGACGGCCCCCGCGCTGGGCGGGGGCCGGGGAGAAACCGAAGGATGACCGATGCGCTCGAACCAGACCGCGACCCCTGCTTCCCACACCGCTCCACCCTCCTTCAGCGGCCTCGCGCCGTCCGCCCCGACGTCGGCGGCCCCCGCCGCGCGGAGCAAGGCCGCCGGGCCCGTCCTCGTGGGCGCGACGATCGCGATGGGCCTGATGGCGGGCCTGTTCTTCGCCTTCGACGTGTCGGTGATGCCGGGCCTGGCGGCCGGTGACGACCGGACGTACGTGACGGCGATGCAGCACATCAACAAGTCGATCGAGAACGGGATGTTCGGCCTGGTCTTCGTCGGCGCCTTCGTCGCGACGGGCGTGGCGGCCTGGTTGCAGCACAAGGCCGGGCGCCGGCAGGCGGCGCTGTGGGCGGCCGCGGCGACGGTGCTCTACGTCGTGGCGCTGATGGTCACGATGGGCGGCAACATCCCGCTCAACAACCAGCTGGCGCAGGCCGGCGACCCGTCCCAGATCACCGACTTCGCCGGCGTGCGCGCCAGGTTCGAGGGCACCTGGGTGGCCACCAACATGCTGCGCACACTGCTCTGCACGGCTGGGCTGGCCGCGCTGACCCGGTCCCTGGTGCTGCACGGTCGCGCCTCGCGCTGAACGGCCGTGTGCGCTGGACGTCCGTGCGCTGAGCGCTTGCACTTCGGACGGTCCTCGCGCGCTGAACCTCTCGCCCCGCAACGGGGTTGCCGCACCGCCTCCGGTTGATCCCGCCGGGGGCGGTCGGCGTGCCCGGGCTCCCGACCACGCCGCTGGTCAACCCGCCGAGCGGCTGGCCGAATTCGCCCCCGGCCGGTCGCGGAGGCAGCGCCTTTCGGTGCAGACTGGGCGGTACAGGGCAGTTCCGACCTCAGGGCAGGGGGCAGGCATGGCCGCACATCCCGGCAGGCGCAGGTCAGTTGGAGGGTTCAGGGCCACGATCGGCGCACTCGCCGTCGCCCTGCTGGCCGGAGCGGCGGTCGCGGTGCCCGCGGCCCCGGCCGAGGCGGCGGGGGGCAGGGCGGACGCGGCGGGCAAGGGCGGAAAGGTCGTCTACCTCACCTTCGACGACGGCCCCAGCCCCGCGTACACGCCCGAGATCCTCGGGATCCTCGCCCGCTACGGGGTGCGCGCGACCTTCTTCGAGATCGGGCAGAACGTCGCCGCCCATCCCGGGCTCACCGGTCAGGTCGCCCGGGCAGGCCACAGCGTGCAGAACCACTCCTGGTCGCACCCGGACCTGCGCAGGCTCTCCGGATCCTCCCTCAACGCCCAGGTGGCCGACACGGATAGGGTGATCCGCGCCCAGACCGGTCGCACCCCCAGCTGCCTGCGCCCGCCGTACGGCGCGGTCAACGGCGCGGTGCGCTCGCGCGCGGCGGCGCTCGGCAAGCAGGTGGTGCTGTGGTCGGTGGACCCGGCCGACTGGTCCCGGCCGGGGACGGCGGCCATCCAGTCGCGGGTGCTGAACCACGTCCGCCCGGGCTCGGTGGTCCTGATGCACGACGGCGGCGGCAACCGAGCCCAGACGGCTGCCGCGCTGCCGACGATCCTCTCCACCCTCAAGGCGCGCGGGTACACCTTCGGCACGCTCTGCGGATAGCGGAGCGCCTTCGAACTCCCGCTCGCGTCGGGGGAGTTCGGAGGCGTGATCGTGCCCCGGCCGGTCGGTTGCGGCAGGCCGCTTCGTCAGTCCCCTTCGTCGGGCCGCTTCGTCAGGCCTGGCCGTGCAGGATCAGCGCCCAGGCGAGGCAGCCGAGGGCGGCGGTGCAGAGCAGGGCGCGCAGCACGTTGAAGCGGACCCAGCGGGCTTCGAAGCGGCTTCGGACGCCGGCGGGGTCGGTGACCCGCTCGGGTTCGCCGGCGGCGGCGAGTTCGTCGTTGAGCGGGATGTTGACGGAGCGGGTGACGCCGATCGCGGCGACGTAGAGCACGAGGGCGGCGATGGTGGCGGGCAGTGCGTGGTGGCCGTCGTCGGGCAGGTGGAGGGCGACGGCGGCGCCGGTGCTGAGGAGGGCGCCGACGAAGCCGAGGACGAACCAGCCGTTCAGGATCGCCACGTTGACGCGCTGCATGACCTCGATGAACGTGCGGTCCTCGACCCGCGCGAGGGCGGGCATGACCGAGCACGCGTAGGCGTAGAACAGCCCGGCGGTCAGTCCGCAGGTGACGGTGGCCGCCACCAGTACGAGTGTGCGTGCCAGTTCCATCTTCGTAGCCCCTCACTGTCTCTGCGTATCGGTCCGTCCCCCGTGCGCCGATCATCCGGCATCCGGGCCGCTCGGGCCACCTCGATCGCTCAAGACCCTCTCAAATGACGAACCGTCAAATAATGTCCTGCCGTCTACACTTGGGTCCCATGGACACTCTGACGGGACTCCTCGACGGCCCCAAGGCCCGCGGCGCGTTCCTGCTGCGCTCGATCCTCACCCCGCCGTGGTCGCTGCGGATCGAGGACCGGGCCCCGCTGTCGGTGGTGACGATGGTCCGCGGAGAGGCGTGGATCCTGCCCGAGCGCGGCACCCCGCTGCTGCTGCACCCCGGCGACGTGGCGATCGTGCGCGGCCCGGAGCCGTACACGGTGGCGGACGACCCCGACACCCCGGTGGACGTGATCGTCGGCCCCGGACAGGTCTGCACCCGCGGCGGGGTCGACGTCTCCGAGGTGATGTCGCTCGGCGTCCGGACCTGGGGGCAGGGCCGGGAGGGCGATCAGGCCTCCTCGGTGGTCCTGTCCGGCACCTACCAGGCCGAGCACGAGATCGGCCAGCGCCTGCTCGGCTGCCTGCCCGCCCTGCTGGTGCGCCCGGCCGGCACCGGCGCGGACGACACCCTGGTGCACCTGCTGGCCGCCGAGATAGGACGCAACGAACCCGGCCAGGAGCTCGTCCTGGACCGCATCCTGGACCTGCTGGTCGTCTCCGTCCTGCGTTCCTGGCTCGCCGCCCCCGACTCCGGCGCCCCCGCCTGGTACCGGGCCCAGCACGACGCCGTCGTCGGGCCGGTGTTGCGGCTGATGCACGATGACCCGGCCACCGCCTGGACGGTCGCCGACCTCGCACAGAAGGTCGGGGTGTCGCGGGCGGGACTGGCCCGCCGCTTCACCGCGCTGGTCGGCGAACCGCCGATGGCCTACCTGGCGGGCTGGCGCCTGGCCGTCGCCGCCGACCTGCTGCGCGAGCCCGAGTGCACCGTCGCCTTCGCGGCGCGCAAGGTCGGCTACAGCAACGCCTTCGCCCTCTCGGCGGCCTTCAAGCGGGTCCGCGGCATCAGCCCGCAGGAGCACCGCCGCCTCGCGGCCGCCGGGGTCCCGGCGCAGCAGGCCGGCTTCTCCGGGCCGGCGGACACGGTGATCCTGGCGGGCTGAGCCCGGTGGTTCCGAGGGCCTTCGGAGTGCATCCGTTTGCCATTTGCCTAAACTATGTAGGTAATCCCATACTGGCCATAGCCGGATGGGAGGAAGCTCATGGCACGGGTAGGACTCAGTACGCAACGCCTCGTCGTCGCGGGTGCGGAACTCGCGGACGAGGTCGGATTCGACCAGGTCACGGTCGCCGCGCTGGCACGACGCTTCGGCGTCCAGACCGCCAGCCTGTACTCGCACGTCAAGAGCTCCCAGGACCTCAAGACCCGCATCGCCCTGCACGCCCTCGAAGAGCTCGCCGACCTCGTCGCCGACGCCCTCGCGGGCCGGTCCGGCCGGGACGCCCTCGCCGCCTTCGCCGACGCCTACCGCGACTACGCCGCCCGCCACCCGGGCCGCTACGACGCCACCCGGCTGCGCCTGGACCACGCGACGGCCGCCGCCAGCGCGGGCGTGCGGCACGCACAGATGAGCCGGGCACTCCTGCGCGGCTACGACCTGGCCGAACCGGACCAGACCCACGCGGTCCGCATGCTCGGCAGCGTCTTCCACGGCTACATCAGCCTGGAGGCGGCGGGCGGCTTCAGCCACACCGCCGTCGACCCGCAGGCGTCCTGGACCTGGATCATCGACTCCCTCGACGCCCTGCTGCGCCAGGGCGCCGTGCCCCGGCACGCCTGACGAACCCCGCCGAAGACCTCCCTGACGAACCCGACGAGACGGCCATGAACACTTCGCGCAGCACCCCCTCCCGCACAGCCCTCCCGATCACCACCCCCGTCACCGAGGCCCTGGTCCACGGCCACCTCGACGTCGAGCACACCGAGCGCGGCCTGCTGCCGCACCGCCTGCCCGCCCGGGCCCGTCGGCAGATCCCCGACGAGCAGCTCGCGATGGCCGAGTCCCAGCCCTCCGGCGTCCGGCTGGCCTTCCGCACCCGCGCCACGGCGATCGACCTGCACACCGTCCCCACCAAGCGGGTCTACCCGGGCGTGCCCACCCCGCCCGACGGGGTGTACGACCTCCTCGTGGACGGCCGGTTGGCCGCACAGACCACGGTCCCCGGCGGCAACCTGCGCACCATCGACCTGAGCACCGGCCGCGTCGAGCTGACCCAGGGCCCGCCCGGCACCGCCCGGTTCGCCGGCCTGCCCGCCCGGGACAAGACCGTCGAGATCTGGCTCCCGCACACGGAGACCACCGAACTCATCGCCCTCGACACCGACGCCCCCGTCACCCCGGCCCCGGACACCGGCCGCAGGCGCTGGCTGCACCACGGCAGCTCGATCAGCCACGGCTCCAACGCCACCCACCCGACCGGTACTTGGCCCGCCATGGCCGCTGCCGGCGCCGGCGTCGACCTGGTCAACCTCGGCTTCGGCGGCAGCGCCCTGCTCGACCCCTTCACCGCCCGCGCCATCCGCGACGCCCCCGCCGACCTGATCAGCCTCAAGATCGGCATCAACCTCGTCAACGCCGACGTGATGCGCCTGCGCGCCTTCGCCCCGGCGGTCCACGGCTTCCTCGACACCGTCCGCGAAGGCCACCCGGCCACGCCCCTGCTCGTGGTCTCGTCCGTCCTCTGCCCGATCCAGGAGGACACGCCGGGGCCCCTCGCCCCCGACTTCAGCACCGGGACCCTCCGCTTCCGGGCCACCGGCGACCCGGCCGACACCGCCACCGGCCGCCTGACCCTCACCGTGATCCGGGCCGAACTCGCCCGCATCGTCGCCGCCCGTGTGGCCGACGGCGACCCCAACCTGCACTACCTGGACGGCCGTTCGCTCTACGGGGAGACCGACCACGGCGAACACCCGCTCCCCGACGACCTGCACCCCGACCAGGCCGGCCACCGCCGCATCGCCGACCACTTCACCCGGCTGGCCTTCGGCAGCACCGGCCCCTTCGCGATCTGACCCACAACGCCGCGCCCGCGCGCGACAATGGGACAACGATCAAGGGGGGAAGGCCGATGAGGAACGCGAGAAGAGTGGTGGTCGCCGGCGTGACGGCGGGAGTGATGGCGATGGCGCTCGCCGGCTGCGGATCGGAGAGCGCCCCGGGCACCCACGTCCGGACCGCGACGTCCAGCCCGGCCCCCGTACCCGACCGGGCCGAGGCGCTCGCCCGCCACGACCGGCTCTTCCCCCAGGTGGCGGCGCGATGCGCGGGCATCGCCGCCACACCGGCGCCCAGCACGAACGCCGCCGACCCCACGGGCGACGGCGGCACCTGGGCCGACAAGTACGCCGAGAACCACGGCTTCAAGCAGACCGCCCCGCTCCTCGCCGACGCCGCCTGCCGCGGCGAGGCCCACGCGGCACGGATCACGGACGCCCTCCAGCGCAGCGGCACGTCGGCCACCCTCAGCGAGGCCGACCTCCGCGCCGTCCTCGAAGGCCTCGGCTACCCCACCAGGAACACCAACGTCCACCCCTCCGACGCCGTCCCCGGCTTCGCCCTCGAAATCCCCGAAGTCGGCCCCTGCATCAGCGGATTGCTGACCTCACCGCATGCCGTCCGCCCGCACGGCATGTACCTGGACGGCGGCTGCGTCGAACCCAAGGGCGGCCACTGACCCGGGGAGCCCATGCTCTAGCGTTCTTACCCATGCGAATGGATGAGGTGGGGACACTGGAGGTGGCGCGGGGCTTTTCCGCGCTGCTGCGGGCGGAGGCGTTCGCGGAGACCGTGGAGCTGTTCGCGCCGCCCCTGCGGGCCGCGGTGTCCGCCGATGCGCTGCGGCTCGCGTGGGCGGCGCAGATCGCAGAACAGGGTGGCGTCGGGCTGATCGGGGAGCCGGTGAGCGAGCCGGGAGAAGCCGACCTGGTGCGCGTTCGGATCCCGGTGGCCTGCGCCGACGGCGGCTTCACCGTGGTGACGTCGGTCGGCGGTGACGGCCTGCTGCACGGCCTGCTGCACGGCCTGCGGTTCGACCGGGACGGCGGCGCCGAGTGGCAGCCGCCGCACTACGCGGATCCGGCCCGGTTCACCGAGCGGGAGGTCGTGCTCGGTACCGGTCCGCTCGCGGTGCCCGGCACGCTGACTCTTCCCGTCGGCCCCGGACCGTGGCCCGCCGCCGTGCTGCTCAGCGGTGGCGGCGCGTTCGACCGGGACGGCAGCAGCGGCCCCAACAAGCCGCTCAAGGACCTCGCCTGGGGGCTCGCCACCCGGCAGGTGGCCGTGCTGCGCTTCGACAAGGCGACCTTCGCGCACCCGGAGCTCCTGCCGGCGGACTTCACCATGGCCGACGAGTACCTGCCGGACGCGCTCGCCGCGGTCCGCCTCCTCCAGGGGCAGCCCGAGGTGGCCCCGGACCGGATCCACCTGCTCGGCCACAGCATGGGCGGCAAGGTGGCACCCCGCATCGCCGCCGCCGCCCCGTCGATCTCGGGCCTGGTGCTGCTCGCCGCGGACGCCCAGCCGATGCACGAGGCGGTGGTCCGGGTGGCCCGTCACCTTGCGGCGCTCGCCCCCGGCTCGATCACGGACGAGGCGCTGGCGACACTGGCCCGGCAGGCCGCGTTGGTGGCCGGCCCCGAGCTCACGGCCGACACGCCGTCGGAGCTGCTGCCGCTCGGGTTCTCCGCCGCCTACTGGCTCGACCTGCGGGCGTACGACCCGGTGGCCACCGCGGCCGGACTCGGCCGACCGATGCTGATACTCCAGGGCGGGCGGGACTACCAGGTCACCGTCGCGGACGACCTGACACGTTGGCAGGCCGCTTTCGCCGATCGGACCGAGGTGACGATCCGGGTGCACGAGGACGCCGATCACCAGTTCTGCGCCGGCACCGGTCCCGCCACCCCGGCCGACTACGCGCGACCGGGGCACGTCGCGCCGGCGGCGATCGACGAGATCGCGACCTGGCTGGCGCGACCGTAGGCCTGGCCGGTGCATCGAGCGTCACACCATGACCGCTCCCACGACGACCGCCGCCACTGCGACCAGGAGGACCACGACGGAGCAGGTGAGGTCCGTCCTCCGGGTCCGGCGTTCGGCGGCGAGGTCCGGGGTGAAGACGCCCGGGTCGTCGGGCGCGTAGTGGATCGTGACGTCCCGGCCGCGCGAGTTGGCCGGGTCCAGCAGCCCCGAGTCGCAGTAGGCGAGGACGGCGGTGCCCTCGTGGGTGGTGAAGGCGACGACCGGTGACCGGTTGACGAACGTGTAGCCGTCCTCGTCGGTTTGGACGTTCTTGACGACGGCGATGACACGGCCCTGGACGGGTGCCACGGAGGCCAGCCGGTCGAGATGGCGCCTCCTGCGGCGTGTGTCCCGGGGCAGAGCGCACGCGATGGCGACGGCGAGCGGCCCGCCGACGCCGAGCAGCGCCCACGGCCAGTCCCAGTCGATCGCGGCGAGGACCACCAGCCCGAGGTAGACCAGGAGGACCGCGAAGCTCGGCCAGCCGAGCCCGCGTCGGCCGTCCTGGAGGTCGTCGGCGAACGTGAAGGCATGAGGTCTCCCGGGCGGGTAGCGAACCCCGATCTCCCGACCCGTCCAGGCCGTGGTGACCAGGTCACCGCAGTCACCGTCGTTCGTCACGGTGAACTCCTGCCCGGTGGACGGGTCACGGAAGGAGACGACCACCGGTATCCCGTCGCTCAGGGAACCGTCGTGCCGGGGTTCCCGCACCCGCTCGATCCGCCCCATGACCCGGACCATCCGCTGGCCCCGGGTCACCCCGGCCAGCGACCGCCCGAACCCGAGCAGCGCCATCGCGCCGAACACCCCGCACCACAGCGTCAGAAACTCGTTCCAGCCCATGCGCCTTCCTCCTGCCACCTTCGGGGACGGTCTGTCGGGGACCCTCGCACCGGTGCGGAGCGGCAGATGTCCTCCGCTGTCTTGGCACCCTGCGACCGGGCCCGGGGGTCAGCGTGCCGGGGTGCGCCGTACCACCTGGCCCTGCCCGTCCGCCTCCAGCGAGGCAGTGCCCTCGGCCCCGGTCACACCGACCTTGATGGTGAGGGAGCCGGTGAGACCGTCGGTGGTGATCTGCCAGGTCTGCGGGGCGTGGACACCGAGGGTGGTCCTGGCCTCCTTGACCAGGGCCGGGAAGCGCTCGTACGGCAGCGACAGCGGATCGAACTGCGGGGCCGGCACACCGGCCGGGGAGAACACGACCGACAGCAGGCGCTCCTGCACCACCATGGTGATCGCCTGGCGCGGATCCTTGCCCGCGGTAAGTGAGTTGACGGTACGGCGCAACTCGCCGTCGTCGAGGAAGGACTGGCCGGCGCCGAGGGAGACCGTGCCGGACAGCGAGGACTCGACCGTGGAGGACCACGTCGAGGAGACCGACGTCGTCGAGGACGAGGACGGCGCGGCGGTGGTCTCCTGCTCGAACAGCTCCACGCGGAACAGCAGGACCACGGCAGCCGCACCGAGCAGCAGGCCGAGCAGCGCGACGAGGTCGAAGACACCTGGTTCGGGCGGCTCGCTCACCGTGGCAGGCCCGGGCGCGGAGTCGAGGTGGGCCGCTGCCGCCCGGTCCTCCCACTCCGGTGTCGGCCGCTTCACGATCTCCACCCGCCACGGCTGGTCCGGCGGGTAACGGACCACCAGGATGCCGCCCGGTCGGTAGTCGGGGAGATCGACGAGGTTGATGCTCTGCGTGAACTCGACGCGGTACGCCGACGCGTCGTCCGGCGCGACGGTGAGATCGAACTTCACCGGTATGTCGCCGGTTTCACTTCCGAGGGCTTTGCGGCTCTCGATCATCGCGAGCGCCGTCCGGGGCGCGACGGCCGCCTCCCGGGCCCGCCGCGGCCTACCGGCGAGGAAGAGGAGCAGGCCGTACACCACGGGCAGGACCAGCCCCGTGACGAACAGCGGCACGCTCTCGACGACGACGCCAACGACGAGCGCCGCCAACGTCGTTCCGGTCACGCCACCCGCCAGGAAGCTGCGGGCGAGGGCGACGGGCGTGTTGCGCGTCGGCGGCGCGCTCGTGGTGATCGTCATGCGGGTGATTCTGCCGGGCGGGGGTGACAGCCGATAGGCCTGTGCGTTTCCTTGTGCTGAGGGCTGTCCCGTAATTGAGCTCCGGGGTGTCTCGGGTGATGCCGGGGTAGCCGCATGTCCAGAACAACGACGGTGAGTTGACGCATCGTCAGGTTCGTGCGCCAGTAAGCCGCGACCCGCAGCACCCGGTCCTCCAAGGGAAGGCTCCACGGCCGGCCGGGCCGTACGGTATCGGCACCTTCGTAGCGGGGCATCGTGATCAGCTTGCGGAAGCCACGCGGGCTCAGCCCGGTGAACGGGGCTGACCAGGACGGCTCCGACGCCCGTATGTGCGCAGAGGCGTCCGGGCTCGTCCGGTCTGGACCGACGAAGCATCAGGCAGGTCGGCGGCGGCGGTAGTAAGCACAGGCCAGGGCCAGTACGATCGGTCCCCACAGCATCGCCGGCGTGATGCACACCCGGGAAAGGGCCGTCCACCATCCGTTGCTGAACCCGACCTCGGGCAAGACGCCGGCCCAGGCGAGCGGGTAGAGGTCGAACATCGCCACCAGGGCCAGGCCGCCCAGGATCGCCGGGATCACCGCGGCGAGCGGTGCCACCCGCCGGCCGCCGAGGAACGGCACCCAGCGCGGCACCACCTCGCCCCACCCACTCACCAGGCCGGTGGTGAGCAGAGCCAGCGCCTCGGTGAGCACACTGAGCCCGACGACGTAGAACGGACTCCACCAGGGAGCGGCCGGGGCCGCCGGGTCGACGAGGCCCATCCGGAAGTCGACGGCGAACGGCAGCCGCCACAGGCAGTGCGGCAGCACGACGAACGGGAGGGCCTTGGCGAGCCGGAGGGCCCAGACGGGGACGGGGCGCTCGGTGTCGCCGAGCGGAAGGGCGAGACGTGTGACCGGCATGACCCCACCATCGCCGAACCTCAACGACCAGCGCGTCGGCCATACAGACGATCACGATCCCCCGCTGGAGCCACCCCTCGATCGTCCTGACGGCTGACGGTCGGCATAACCCGGGTGGCCCTCCCGGAGATCAGTTACGGGACAGCCCTTGGTCCGCAGCCGTGCCGTCCACCGAGTGCCGAAGCGGGCGGCCTGGTGTCGGGGTACGAGGTCATCTACAGAGCGAAGGACGAGCTCACGTGCATGGTTCGGTCGGAGCTACTTGATCTCTGACAAATTGTGAGTTACGGGGACAGCCAGTGCAGGGCCGTCGCCCCGGGTGTCCCGTTGTCCGACCGCGTTTGGAATGTGCGGCGTGGGACGATCGGCTGGTGACCGTAGACCCTGGCCGCTCCCTGGAGGAGCTTGAACGCGACCGCTGGCCGGCCCCGTCGGCCGACGCGAGCCGTCTCGTCGCGACGGTGCATGCGCTTCGGCGTCGGCCCATCGGCGAGCTGACCGTCGAGGACATGCGTCTGTTGATTGGACAGGACGTCGGCCTCGCTCATCTCCTTCCGCTGGCTGCGGAAGTACTGCGGGACGACCCGATGGCAGAGGGCGACATGTACGAGGGCGACCTGCTGTCCGCCGTACTGACCGGGAGCCCAGCGGTCTGGAGCCAGCGGCCCGAGCTCGCCCGGAAGCTCGGCGTGGTCGTTTCGGGGTTGGCCGATCTGCCGCCCTCCTTGATTCAGGAGGCCGCGAGGTTTCTGGCTCTGGTTTCTTGATGACGCAGTCCGGGGCCGGGCTGGTGTCGTAGTCACGTGGTGACGATGAACCGTTCGCCCGTGACCGCCTCGCCCGTCGGCCGAGGCGGTTGTCCTTCCAGGCCCGCCGATCCGGGGCGAGCCGAACGGGTGGATTGCCTCGGTCGAGGTGCGATCGCCGGTTGGTCAGATGCCGGCCAGGGCGCCTTCGAGGGTGGAGAGCTGGCTGCGTAGGCGGTAGCTCTGGCCGTTGATGGGCAGGGTGGTGCAGCGGTGCAGGAGCCGGTCGGTCGAGGCGAACGAGCGTCCCGCGAGGACGTGGTCGCGCATGATTGTCAGGCGCCCCTGCCGTCCCGCTCGATGGCCACGCGGACAGTCCTTCAGCCTGTGGCTGGAGCCGTTGGCACAGCCGCCGACGCTGTGGGAAGCGAGGCGAGCAGTGCGGCGGTGCACTCCTCGGCAAGGTTTTCGGCGTGGGCGGGGAGGGGGTCGCCGGCCCGGAGGTGGCGGCGGACCAGTGAGAGGGGCAGGTCGACCACGGCGAGTGCGACTCGCTCGGTGTCCTGCTGGCCTTCGGCACCCAGGGCAGTGGCGAGGGAGGCGAGGGAGGCGCGCACGCGCTGGTTGCCGCGGTCCGCCCGCTGGAGGTGTTCCTCGGGCCAGTCGGCGCGCCCGAAGTCCTCGGCGCCGTAGAGGAGGAGAGCGGCCTCCTGCGGATGGGCGCGGCTCCAGGCGACGACATGGCGTGCCGCCGCGCACCCCGCCTGCCGCGCGTCGACGCCTGCTTCGAGGGCCTTGAAGTAGCCGTCCTGGAAGCTCTCTACCGTCCGCAGCCACACCTCGGCGAGCAGCGCGGGTCGTCCGGCAAACCGGTGGTACACCGAACCGCTCGGGGCGCCCACCTCCATGGCGAGCGCGGACATCGTCACCGCGGCCGGGCCCCCTGCGGCGGCCAGTCGCACGGCGGCGTCGAGGAACTGCTGCACATCGAAGCGGGGTGGTCTTGCCATGAACTAGAGAGTACTCTCCACAATATTAGAGACACACCTCTAAAAAGAACCCGAGGAGGACGCATGGGCGTCTACAACGTGCACGAGCGCCTGCTGGCCGCGAAGCGAAGCGAGGTGGGAGCGCTGATAGACACCCTGGCGAGCAGCGACGACAAGCTCTGGCCGCACGGCAGCTGGCCGCCGATGGCGTTCGACCGTCCCCTGGCGGCCGGGGCGGCCGGCGGGCACGGCCCGGTCCGCTACACCGTCACCGCACACGTCCCCTCGCAATGGGTGCGCTTCACCTTCAGCGGGCCGCGCGGCTTCCACGGATTCCACGAATACACCGCCCTGGCCGCCGACGAGGAGCACACGCTACTGCGCCACACCCTCGCCATGGCCGCCCGCGGCCCGGCACGCCTCACCTGGCCGCTCATCTTCCGCCCCCTCCACGACGCTTGCCTGGAGGACAGCCTGGACCGCGCCGAACTGGCCTGTTCCGGTGCGGTGACCCACCCGGCTCACTGGAGCCGCTACGTACGGCTGCTGCGCGGCCTCATGCGCTGACTACCGAACACGCGCGTCACGTCCAGACCACACCACAGAAGGCCGACACAGGCCTGAGCGCACTCCAAGGGGTCGCGGACAGCCCGAGCGCGGTAATCAGTACATCAAGAAGTGAGCACGTTCATCCGTACGTCGTCGACAGGGCCTTCACCCCGCGGTTGGGGATGCGGCGGGCCGCTTCGAGCAGTAGGCGCCGTCCCTCGTCCCAGTCGGCTTGAGGCAGCTCGTGCGGCTGTCGGCCGAACAGCGCCACGAAGTGGGCCAGCACGATGCCTAGGCGCGGGCGCCGGGCGACCAGGTAGTCCGCGCCGGGCCGCAGGCGTCCGCTTCCGGACGCCCTCGAGTATCTCGTCCAGGCCGGCGGCGGACAGCGGCCCGCCGCGGGTCGGCCCTCGCAGCACCACGAACAGCCGGTCGTGGTCAACCGGGGGACGCTCACGGTCCGGGTAGTCGCCGACTGCCGTGAAGAACTGCGCGGAGATCGGTATCAGGCGCTGGCGGCCGCCCTTGCCCTCGCTGATGAAAACCCGACGCTCGCCTGGCGAGAGGTCGCCCAGCCGCAGACCGAGCACCTCGCAGCGGCGTAGGCCGCCCAGGACCATGGCCCGATCCCGCGCGGTGTTCAACGCACCCAGCACCGCTTCGACCTCACCCGGGCCAAGAACGCGGGGCAGAGTGCCCGGCGTGCGTAGCAGCGGTGTCCCACGATTGCCGCTCCGCCGCCGGTTGGCCAGCCCCACTGGCACCGGATTGCGCCCAATGGCCACGTCGTCGCGGGTCATGAGGCAGCCGAACAGCCCTGAGACGCTGCCGAGTCGACGCTTCATGGTCCGCGCCGACAGCCCAGCCTCACCGTCATCCAGCCGGACGACCTTCGGCGCACGGCGCGGTGCCTTCTGTGCGGTGATGAACGCGAAGATGTCCGCTGTGACGACGTCGGCCGGCTCTTTGGGCACCGCCGAGAAGAAGACCTTCAAGTCGTAGGCGGTCGCCAGCAGAGTGTTGCCCGCGGCATCGACGCGTCGTACCAACTCTGGCTGCCAGGCCATCCGCGCTCCTCGACGGGAGCGACCATCCTGACCGGAAACACGAGCTCGGGGCAGAGGTGTCACCCACATAACCACCGAAGTGGGCGAACGCCCGCCGGTGGCAGTCCCAGAAGGTCGCCAGGTCCATGCTCGTGGTGAAGCAGTAGAACGGGTCCCGCGAGTAGGACAGCACCATGTGGAAGGAGTACACCTTCGGGATGCCGGCGCGGGCGCGGGTCGCCCCAGTCCACCTGTGCCTGGGCGCGGGGGAAGACCTCGAACCGGCGGTGAAGTCCGTCCATGTCCGCCGGCCCCAGCCCGAGCTCGGCGGCGATGTGCGGCCCGAGCCTCCTGCAGATACATCTTGACCCGCTGGTAGTGGCCGGTGAAACGGTAGGTGTCGACCAGACACTCGTGGATCACTGTGCCCTAGAAGGCTCCTGAAGATCTTGCCCTGAAGGGGGGCTGTCCCGGCTGGGGACAGCCCCCTCCCTGTGCTATGTGGTGGCGGGAGTGAGGGTCCAGGTGTGGTCGGTGTGGGTGAGGCCGA
>NZ_JBIUYE010000033.1:0-21259 GCF_044744365.1 Kitasatospora sp. NPDC087314 | reverse complement strand
TGCAGGACCCGGTCTTCGGGGGTGAGGCCGTAGGCGTGTTGCATCCAGGTGAGGCGGTTGACGATTCCGGCGTGGGGGACGACGACGCCCTTGGGGCGGCCGGTGGAGCCGGAGGTGAAGATGACGTAGGCGGGGTGGTCGGGCGAGAGCCCCGGGTGTGGCAGATCTGTCGAGTCGTGGTCGCGGGCCTTGTCGACCAGGGTCTCGGTGACCGTCACGGGTGAGTCGGTCTGGTTGAGCAGGTAGTCGATGCGCTCGGCGGGGTAGTCGGGGTCGACGGGCAGGTAGGCGCCGCCCGTCTTGAGGATGCCGAGGAGTGCGATGACCATCTCGATGGAGCGTTCCATCAGGACGGGTACCACCGTCTCGGGGCCGACACCCTGCTCGGTGAGCAGGTGCGCGACCTGGTTGGCCCGCGCGTTCAGCTCCGCGTACGTGAGTGACTCGTCCTCGAAGACCACTGCCACCGCGTCCGGCGTCTGCGCCACGCGGGCCTCGAACAGGTCGGGCAGGGTGCCTGCCGGGACCTCGGCCGCCGTGTCGTTCCACCCCTCCAACACCCGCTCCCGCTCGGCCGGGCCGAGCAGATCGACCCGGGCGAGCGGGAGGGCCGGCTCGTCGAAGTCCGCCAGCGTCTCCAGCAGGCGGGCGAGCCGCCGGGCGTGGTCAACGGCGTCGGCCGGGTCGTATACGCCGGGGTTCGCGTTGACGACGAGCTGCATGCCCTGGTCGGCCCCCCGGTCGTAGACCACGAACGACAGGTCGTCGACGGAGCCGTTGGTGAGGCTGTGCGCGGTGGTGGGGTGCCCGGCGAAGCGCAGGTCGTAGTCGAAGGCCATCACGTTGACGAGCGTGCCGAACAGGCGGGCGTCGCCGGCGCCGACCAGGTTGAGGTCGCGCTGGAGGTCCTCGTAGCGGTAGCGCTGGTGGCGCAGGGCCTGGCGCATGGTGCTGCTGGCCTGGCGGGTGAGGTCGGCGAGCGAGGTGCCGGGGCGGACGGTGAGGCGGATCGGCAGGACGTTGGCGAGCATGCCGGGGGTGCTGCGCTGGAGCGCGGTGCTGCGGCCGGCCACGGGGAGGCCGAGGACGAGGTCCTCGGCCCCGGTGAGCCGGTGGGTGTAGAGGGCGGTCGCGGCCATGATGAGGACGGGCAGGCTGGTCCGGAGCCGACGGGCGGCGGTGCGCAGCCGGTCGGCCGTCGCGGGCGCGAGGTCCTCGATGTGGCGGATGCAGGCGTGGGCGGCGGGGGCGAACCGTCCGCCGAGGCTGACGGCCTCCGGGTGGTCGGCGAACTGTTCCGTCCAGTACCGGCGGTCGGTGGCGAACTGTTCGGAGGTGCGGTAGGCCGCCTCCTCCTCCAGCAGCTTCTGGTAGGGCGGTAGTGGGTCGCCGGCGGGGCGCCCCTCGACCAGGGCGGTGTAGATCTCGGCGACGCGGGCGGCGAGGAGGGCGCCGGTGTAGGCGTCGCCGGCCGCGTGGTGGCCGCGCTGGTACCAGAAGAACCGGTCGCCGGCCGGGAAGAGCGCCATCTCGTAGGCCGGTCCGCGTTCCAGGTCGACCGGCTGGGCGAGGTCCACCCGCATCCAGTCCTGGACGGCGGCCCACGGGTCGGGCTCGGCGCCGACGTCCCGTACCTGGACGGGGGAGTCGGGTACCGGGGTGACGACCTGGCGCACCTCGCCGCCGCTCCGGGTGAAGCGCAGGCGCAGCATCTCCGTCTCGGCGACGAGCCGGCGCAGTGCGGCCTGGAACAGCTCGGTGTCGACCGGGCCGTGGATCTCCAGGCACTCGGCGATCTGGTAGGCCGGGTTCGAGGGGTCCAGGTGCTGGGCGAACCACATGCCGGACTGTCCGGCCATCAGCGGCCAGGAGGCGGTCTGGGTGTCCGACATCTTCATTGCTCCGGTTCGTTTACCAGGGGCCGCTGCGACAGGGCGGCGTCGACCGATCGACCTCGGCCGCGCGCGGGCCGAAGGGGGTGGTGCGGGTGGAGGGGGTGGTGCGGGTGGAGGTTCCACGGGTGAAAGGTGGTGCGGCGAGGGGTGGTGCACAGCGGGGACGGAGCGGGCCGGGGGCGAGGACGGGCCCGGCTGTCGTTGATCACGATCCGCCGTCGAGACGCTGCCTGACCGATCGTCACCACGGGTGCTCGTCAGGTGAATTCGACGTTAAGTCTCGACGAACGAGATGACCCCGGCCGGCCTACCGGCCCTGCCAGCGCGGGGGCCGCTTCTCGACGAAGGCACGGGGGCCCTCGTCCGCGTCCTCGCTGTGCATGCGGCGCTCCTCCCACGGGAAGCGGGTCCGGAACGCCTGCTCCAAGGGCATGGTCGCGGCCGCGGCGGCCGCCTCCTTGATCGCGCGGACCGCGAGCGGGGCGCAGCCGAGGATGTCCGTGACCCAGGCGTCCACGCAGGCGTCCAGTTCGGCGGCCGGCACCACCTCGTTGACCAGGCCGAGTTCGTGGGCCCGGGCGGCGGTCATCGGGCGACCGGTGATCAGGTGGCCGAGGGCGGCCCGGTAGGGGGCCTGCCGGGTGAGCCGGAAGACGCCGCCGGCCCCGGCGATCAGGCCGAGCCTGGCCTCGGGGAGGGCGAACGTGGCGGTGTCGGCGGCGACGACGATGTCGCAGGCGAGTGCCAGCTCGAAGCCGCCGCCGAAGGCGTGGCCGTTGACCCGGGCGATCACGGGCTTGGCCAGCTCGAACCGCTCGGTGAGTCGGGGCCAGCCGGGTTTGCCGCGGCTGCCGAAGGTGGCGGGGGTGTTGCTGCCGTCGGCGATCCGGGCGGCGAGCTCCTTGAGGTCCTGGCCGGCGGAGAAGGCGCGCTCCCCGGCGCCGGTGAGCACGGCGAGCCAGAGCTCGTCGTCCTGCTCGAAGTCGTCCCAGACCAGGGCGAGTTCCTCGTGCGTGCGGAGGTCCATCGCGTTCAGGCGGTCGGGTCGGTCGAGCGTCACACGGGCGACGCGGCCGTGCTTCTCGTAGCGGATCCGGGTGAGGTCTGCCAGCTCCATCGGCTCTCCGGCTCTTCTGGGGGTACGTGGGTTCGACGTGGGTCCGTCGACCACCGTCCGGGCGGCGGTGGCCGGCCGGTGGCGGACGGTCAGACGGCAGCAGCAGCGGCAGTGGTGGCGGCCGCCGAGAAGCGGCCGACCTTGCCGATCACGTCCTGGCTGTAGAGGCGCAGGGCCTGCTGCATGGCGAACTCGGCCATGTACTGCCGGAACTGCTCCGGCGGCTCCTCCGCGAGGTTGAGCATCCGGCGGTTGGTGACCACGGCGGGGCTGTCGAGCCGTTCGAGGGATTCGGCCACGGCGCGGTCCATCAGATCCGGTTCGACGACCTCGTCGAGCAGCAGTCGGGCGTCGGGCTCGGTGGCGTGGATCCGGCGGCCCCAGAGCACCACCTGCCGCGAGACCCGGCCGCCGGCCAGCCGGCCGAGCCGCAGGTTGCCGGCGCCGGGCACGATGCCCTCCTGGGCGGCCGGCAGGCTGACGTAGGAGTCGGACGCGGCGACCACCCGGTCGAAGATCATCAGCAGCTGGGCGCCGCCGCCGATGGCGAAGGTGTCGACGGCCGCCACCCACGGCTTCTCGATCACGGGCGTGTGCCAGGCGCCGGAGTGCTCGACCCGGAGCCCCCGGAAGATCTTGTTGAGATAGCCGAGTTCGCGCCGGAGCAGGAAGTCGACCAGCGAGATCCGGCCGGTGTGCAGGCTCTTGAGATCGATGCCGGCGCTGAAGACCCGGCGGCCCCGGTAGCGGGGGTGGGTCATCTCGCCGCCGCGCAGCAGGCCGACCCGGACCTCCGGGTCCAGCAGGGCGAGGTCGACGGCGGTCTCCATGTCCTCGACCTGCTGGTTGTTCTCGGCGTTGAGGCAGTCGGTGCGGCACATGGTGAGGTGGGCGGCGCCGTCGCGCCGCTCCAGCCGGACGGAGCCGAGGTCGAGGGTGCCGGTGCGGCGGAACTCGGGCAGCAGGTCGAGGGCGCGGGCCGTGGGCAGCGCCATCGCGTCGATCAGGTGCCGGCCGGAGCAGGGCGAGCGGAGCAGCTCGCGCAGGAAGAGGCCCTGGTCGATCTCCAGGCCCTCCTTCTCGGCCTGGAGCCTGCCCTGTTCGGCCGCCATCGACTCGGCGCCGGGGAGCAGTCCGGGCCAGCTTTCGGTGGCGCCGGCGACGAGCTCGGGCAGCCGCAGGTCCAGAGTGTGACCGTCGGTCAGCTGCCGGTAGACGGTCTCACCGTGCAGCCGCAGGAACCGGGCGCGCACGGTGCGGACGGCGTTCTTGGCGTCGGTGGCGAGCGCGTGCTGGGCGGGGGTGCGCTCGGCGGGCACGGGCAGGGCGGCCAGCGCGTTCTCGGCCCGGTCGGCGGCGTCGGCCAGGGCGCGGCGATCCGCGGCGAGGCTGCCGCCGTCGGTGCCGTCGGTGCCGTCGGTGGCGACGCTATCGCCGGTGCGCGCGTTGCCGACCGACGCAGGGGCGGCAGTCATACTACGGCCTCGACGGGAACCGGGTCGACGGCCTCGGCGGCGGCCCGGCGCAGCACCCGGTCGCAGGCCGCCAGGTGCCGGCCCAGGGCCTCCTCGTGGCCGGTGGTGGTGGCGTCGAGCATCAGCTGGCGGCGGATCGACAGTCCGGGGCCGGCCCCGGCGAGCAGGTCGGCGGCGTTGGCCAGGGCGGCCGCCGGGTCGTCGGCGAGCTCGTCCAACAGGTGCGTGGTCAGCGCCTGCCAGGTCGGGACGGCGGTGCCGAACAGGACGACCTGGCGGGTCGCGGCGGCACCGGCCTGGTTGGCGAGCCGGTGCAGGGCCATGCCGGGCCAGACGCCGTCCGGGCCGGCGGGCGGCAGCAGCCGGGTGGCCGGGTGGGCGATGCGGTAGTCGGTGGCGAGCAGCGCCTCCACGGCGGTGCCGCCGCAGTCGCCGCCGGTGTCGCCGCCGACCAGGGCGACGGTCGGCCGCTCCAGGCGCTCCAGGCGGCGCAGCGCGCGCTCCCACTTGTTGACCAGGGTCAGCGGCGGGGTGGCCGTCGGGGCGGTGGGCGCGCCGGAGACCCGCAGGACCACCGGGGCGTGGCCGCCGGCGTCCTCGGCCTGGTCGCAGAGCGCGTTGAGGGCCTGCACGGTCTCGGGGGAGAGCGGTCGGCCGCCGTCGATGAGCAGCGGCTCGGGGGTGTGGGTCATGGTGGTGTGGTCTTCCTGCTCGGTGCGGACGGCTACCAGCGGGCCAGCGCCGTCTCGATGGTGGATCCCGGGCCCATGGTCATCAGCACGCCGTGGTCGCCGGGCTGCGCCACCTGCTCCTCCAGCAGCCGCTGGTAGGAGAAGAGGAACGAGCCGCTGGAGAGGTTGCCGTAGTCCCGCAGCACGCTGGTGGTGTGCCGGAGGTCGTGCCGGGTCAGGCCCAGGTTGACGCCGACGGCGTCGATGACCTTCTTGCCGCCGGAGTGCACCAGCCAGTGGTCGATGTCGCTGCGGCGCAGGCCGGTGCCGTCGAGCAGCCGGTCGACGACGAGTTCGGCGTGGGCACCGACCACGTAGGGCACGTGCGGGTCGAGGAAGAAGCTGAACCGCTCCTGCTCGTCGTCCCAGTCGTAGCGCATCGCGTCGATCGCGTCGGTGATGATGTAGCTGGAGAACTTCAGGAGTTGCGGGCCTTCGGCGGCGGGCGCCTCGCCGGGAGCGTCGGCTCCTCCGGGAACCCCCGCACCGTCCTGGGCCCCGACCCCGGCCGTCTCGCCGGCGACCAGGGCGACGGCGGCCGAGCCGTCCCCGAACAGGCTGTTCACCACGGAGGTCCGCATGGTGCCGTCGAAGACGTAGGCGGCGGAGCACGCCTCGGCGCAGACCATCAGCGCCAGCCGACCGGGGTTGGCGCGTGCCCAGCCGTTGACGGCGTTGAGCGCGTTGAGTCCGGCGTTGCAGCCCATTCCGACCACGTCCAGCCGGCTGGTGTGCGGGTCGATGCCGAGTTCGCGGATGACCAGTGCGCTCAGGCCCGGGGTGAGGAAGCCGGTGGTGGTGACGCAGCAGACGTAGCCGATGTCGGCGAGGTCCGCACCGGCCTCCTTGAGGCACGCCTGGACGGCGCGGACGCCCATGTCCACGGCCTGCGCCTTGTGCTTGGCGAGCAGTTCGCCCTGGACCTCCATGACCCGGGAGCCGTCGGGCCCCTCGGGCGGCAGGGTCAGATAGCGGCGCTCGATCGCGCTGTTGAGAAAGAGGGATCGCACCCGGGGATCCCGGACGGCGAAGATGTCCAGGATTTCCTGCTGGGAATAGGAATTCGCCGGAACGGCGGTACCGACTCCGATGATCCGGGCCGGATCGGTCGCGGTGGTCGTCATCGGTACATCCGGTCCCGGTAACTCGGCCTGTTTCGCGGTATTGGCGCGCAAAGGTCGATGGGTGTCACGGTCTCCCCGTTTCTGTTCGCCTTGTGGACCGCCCTCTGGAGGTAACGTACGGAACGCGCGGGGCGGTTCATTCCGTCGTGGATCCGTCAATCCCGACGGCAGTAACGGATGAAGTCCGCGAGCCGGTTCAGGCCTTCTTCGATTTCCTCCGGCCGGAGGTGGCTGAAGGAGAGCCGCATGACGTTGCGGGGCTGCGCGTCGGCGTAGAAGTGGTGCACCGGGGTCCAGAGCACCCGGAACTTCCCGGCGCTGACCTCCAGCAGCTCGTCGCCGGCCGGGAAGGGGACGGTGAGCAGCAGGAAGAACCCGCCCGCGGGGACGTTCCAGGAGACGCCCGAGGGGTGGCCGCCCGCGCCGTCGGCGGAGGCGCCGGCGGCGCGGCCGAAGCGTCGTTCCAGGCCGGACAGGACGTGCGCGAGGTTCGCCCGGTAGTGCGCGGTCTCCCGCACGTTGGCCGCCCGCAGGCTGCCCTGGTGCGCCAGCAGCTTGCCGCCGATGACGGCCTGGGCGATCGGCGAGGTGTTGACCGTCAGCATGCTCTTGATCTTGGCCAGCTGGTCGGCCAGGGTGCCGTCCGTGCCGGCCACCCGCTGGTCCGCGAGCACGTAGCCGACCCGGGCGCCGGGCAGGCCGGTCTTCGCGAAGGATCCCAGGTAGACGACCCGGGCGGTGGTGTCCAGGGCTTTGACGGTCGGTGGGCCGTCCGGATCCCCGAACAGGCCGTACGGGTTGTCCTCCAGGATCAGGAGGTCCTCCTCGGCGGCGATCTCCAGCAGCCGTCGGCGGGCTTCCAGGCTCAGTCTGAGCCCGCTCGGGTTGGCGAAGTCCGGGATGACGTAGCAGGCCCGGGGGTTGAGACCGGCCGCGCGGGCCCGCGCCACCTGGGCGGAGAGGTCCGTCAGGTCGATGCCCTCGGCCGACTCCCGGACCGGCAGGACCCGCATGTCGGCCAGCCGGGCGGCGCCGTGCGCGCCCACGTAGCTGGGCGTCACGGCCAGCAGGACGTCCCGGTCGGTGCGGCGCAGTGCGCGCAGCGTCAGGTAGAGCGCCTCCTGGCAGCCGACCGTGACGACCAGGGCCTGCGGGTCCGCGGTGATGCCCTCGTCCACCCGCAGGTGCTCGGCGATCAGCTCGTGGATGATGCCCTTGGTGCGCCCGTACTGGAGCAGGGTCTGCCGGACGGCGGCCTCGTCGCCGCCCAGCCGGGTGGTGAGGTGCTCGCGGTAGACGTCGAAATAGCGGTGGACGTCGGCCGGGTCGAAGAAGCCCTCGAAGGGTCTTCCGGCGGCCAGGGATATCGCGTCCGGGAACCGCTGGGCGATCTCGTTGAGGAAGTTCATCGATTCACTGACCGGTGCGGTGAGGGAATCGTGAAGGCCCGACAGTTCAAGTTCCGTGACCACGCTCGGGGCGGGTCGGCCGTTCACCACATTCGTCCTTCTGGGCTGTGCGGAGTTCAGCACTCTGCTGACGGGGGTCGGCATCGCATACTCTTGCGTTCGATGCGTCGCGGGCTGCAGGCTAGTCACAGTCTTCAGTCCGTGACAACCGAGGCTTAGTCGAAAGCGCGTAATCTCGGATCTGTCGCATGCCGACGAGTGATGAATTCATCTTGCGTTAGCATTCCGGCGATCTTCTGTTCCGTCCCGTCCTTGAAGCTCATGAGCCGCGAGTGCGCCGTGCCCGGGGCTCCGCCGCCTCCACGGCCGGGGCGGGGCAGGCCGGGTCCTCCCGCCCGCGCACGTTCCGAGCGCGGGTGAGGCGCGCAGCCGGCCGGGCCACCGCGAGCAACCGCAAGCACCGGCCACCGAAAGCACCGGTCGCCGTAACCACCGGCCGCGACAGGCGCTGGCCGCCGTCTGCCGACGGTCGATCAGCGCATCCCCCGGCGGCCGTCCATGAGAGGAAACACCGATGACGAACCCGTTCGAGGACACCGAGGGCACCTACCTGGTCCTGGTCAACGAGGAGGGCCAGCACTCCCTCTGGCCCGTCTTCGCGGAGGTGCCCGCGGGCTGGACCACCACGTACGGCCCGGCCGGCCGCCAGGAATGCCTGGACCACGTGGAGAACACCTGGACCGACATGCGGCCCGCGAGCCTCATCCGCTCGATGGGCTGACCGGCGGCCGCTGCGGGGCCGGTCCGCGCGGGCACGCCCGGTCCGCACACCCGCCGGCCCCGCACGCCCGGCCCGCACACCCGCCGGCCCCGCACGTCGCGCGGGGCCGACCCCGCGCGACGTGCGCCGGCCCGGGAGGTCGGCCCGCCCGGCGGGAACCCCGACGCACCGACAGACCGGGAGCGAACCCGCACCATGCACGGCGATCCGACCCCTGCGCCCCACTACCGCCTGGTCTGCTCCGCCTGCGGGCACCACCGGGCCGACGACGGCCTGACCCTCGGCTGCACACGGCCGCACGAGCCCGGGCTCTGGCGGACCGACTACCGGACCGCCGAGTTCATCCCCGACCCCACCGCGGGCGGGGTCTTCCGCTACCGCCACTGGCTGCCGGTGCGGCGCACCCTGGCCGGCACCGGCCGGACGGCGGTCTACCGCAGCGAACGGCTGGCCGCCGCGCTCGGCCTGGACGAGTTGTGGATCGCCTTCAACGGCTACTGGCCGGAACGCGGTGGCGACCTGACGACCGGCACCTTCAAGGAGTTGGAGGCCGCCACCGTCCTCGGCCGGATCCCGGAGGACGCCGGCACCCTGGTGGTCGCCTCCGCGGGCAACACCGGCGCCGCGTTCGCCGAACTCTGCGCGCGCCACCGGGTGCCGGTGGCCATCGTGGTGCCGGCCTGTGCGCTGCCCCGGCTGCGCACCCGCACCCCGGACTCGCCGTGGGTGCGCCTGATCGCCGTCGAGGGGGCGGACTACGCCGAGGCGATCGCCCTCGGCGACGCGCTCGCCGCGCTGCCCGGGTTCGCCCCGGAGGGCGGCACCCGGAACGTCGGCCGCCGCGACGGCCTGGGCACCGTCCTGCTCGCCGCCGCCGAGGAGATGGGGCGGCTGCCGGCGTACTACGTCCAGGCCGTCGGCAGCGGGGCCGGCGCCATCGCGGCGCACGAGGCCGCGCTGCGGCTGCGATGTCGCCCCGGCCCGCTGCCGCAGCTGATCCTGGCGCAGAACGACGCGTACGCCCCGGTCCACCGGGCCTGGCGGACCGGCGAGCGTCCGTGGGAGTGCGCGTCCGAGGAGGACGAACGACTCGCCACCACCCGGGCGTTCGCGCCTGAACTGACCAACCGGCGCCCGCCGTACGACGTGCGCGGCGGGCTCCGCGAGGCGCTGACGCAGAGCGCCGGGCAGGTCCTCACCGCCGACCGGGCGTCGGCCCTGGCGGCGATGGACACCTTCCGCGAACTGGAGGGGAACGACATCGAACCGGCCGCCGGGGTCGCGCTCGCCGCACTCGCGGAGGCCGTCCGGACCGGGCGGATCGACACCGCGGCGCCCGTCCTGCTCAACGTGACCGGAGGCGGCCGGGCCCGGCTGGCCCGGGACCACACCCTGATCGGTCTCCGGCCCGATCTGCTGGTGCCGCGCACCGCCGCCCACGACGTCGCGAGCGTCGCCGGGATCGCGGCGGCGCTCACGGCGGCGGTCCCTCGGCCCGTGACGGTCTGACGCAGCGTCAAAACCCTGCGGGGGTTGGATCCCTGCAGGGTCGGTCGTCCCTCTTTCGGGTGGTTTGAGACCTCCCTCATGGCCTGGGCGCCAGGGCCGCCGGATGATCCTCCCGGGGCCGTGCGCGACGGCCTGAGGAAGGATGACGCGCAGCATGAGCACGACGCGACGAACTGTCCTGAGCGGCGCCCTGGCCGCCCCCCTGCTGGCCCGTTTCGCGGGGTCGGCGGCCGGTGCCACCCCGAACGACGACGACAAGTGGGGCACGATCTCCGACGGCTGGGTCGAGATCCGCTGGACCCCCCAGGCCCAGGCCCAGCTCGACCGGTTCGAAGCGACGGTCGAGGCCATCGCCCCCGCCCGACTCGTCAAGGACTCCCAGGGGGTGGCGCTGCGCTTCCCGCTGAGGTCCGGAACGGGCGACCCGTCGCCGGCCGACCTTCCGCAGGCGCAGGGCAACGGCCTCCTCGACGGCGGGGTGACGGTGCGCACGCCGACCGTCCAGTTGCAGGTCACCAGCCTGAACGGCACCCTGCAGGACGGCCAGGCGTTCGGGACCTGCGTGGTCAACGGGGTCGACGTCGGCATGCGGTCGGTCTTCCGGTGCGGACTGGACGAGGGCGCCCTCGCCGCGGACCCGGCGCCGCCGGGACGGCCGCTCACGCTCCGCCTCAGCGGGGCGCCGCTGCGCCCGAGCGGCGAGGCGCTGGAGGCGTTCACGAGCGCCTTCGGCGAAGCCGCGTTCACCGCCGACACCGTGCTGGCGCACGTGACCGCCGAAGGCCGGTACACCCCGCCCAAGCAGTGAACCGCGAGCGGTGAACCGCGAGCCGGCCCCGGGCTCACTCGGCTTGGGCCGGCTCCGGCGCACGGGCCGGGCCGGGAACGCCGCCAACGCCACCGCCGAACCGGCGCTGCCGGCCGGCGTACTCGGCGACGGCGTCCAGCAGGTGGCGCAGGCCGAAGTCGGGCCAGGGGACGGGCTGGAACGCGAACTCGGCGTAAGCGAGCTGCCAGGGCAGGAAGTTGCTGATCCGCTGCTCACCGGAGGTGCGGATCAGCAGGTCGACGTCCGGCAGGCCGGGCGCGTACAGGTTCCGGGCGATGTCGGCCGGGCCGATGTCCTCGGGCCGGAGCGTCCCCGCGGCCGCCTCGGCGGCCAGCGCGCGGGCCGCGGTGACCAACTCGTCCCGGCCGCCGTAGTCGAGGCAGAGGGTCAGGGACAGCACGTCGTTGTTGGACGTCATGCTCTCGACCACCGCCAGCGCGGCCGCCAGCGAAGGATCGATCCGGTCGCGGCGCCCGCACCACCGCACCCGTACGCCGAGCTCGTGCAGCCACTCGACGCCCCTGGTGATCCCGTCGGCCATGGAGTCGAACAGGGCGGCCAGTTCCTCCCGGGAACGGTCCCAGTTCTCGGTGGAGAACGCGTAGACGCTCAGGTGCCGGATGCCCAGCCGCAGAGCGGCGTTGACCAGCCGCATCGCCGCCCGCTCGCCGGCGTGGTGTCCCTCGAAGGCCGGCAGGCCGCGCAGTTCGGCCCACCGCCGGTTGCCGTCCATGATCACGGCTACGTGGTCGGGCACCGGTCCGAGTTCGCGCGGGGCCTGGCGCCGGGCGCTCCCGGTCGGCGTCAGCGGCTCCAGACCGTCGACCAGGACCCGCGCTCGCAGGAGCGTGACCTCGTCGAAGTGCAGTTGTGCACCGAGCAGCAGGGTGTGCAGGAAGGGCTGGTTCGCCGGGGCCACCATCCCGGCCGCCGGCGCCGCCTGCTCCAACAGCTCGTGCCAGCGGTCGAGTTGGACGCCCACGAGTTCGTCCAGCGCCTCGCGCGGCTCGCCGCGCCGCAGGTCGGCGACGTCCAGGCCCAGCCGCCGCAGGTCCGAGCCCGGCAGGTAGCACCGGCCCGCCGCGAGGTCGATTGGCAAGTCCTCGAAGATGTCCGCCAGTTGGCCCGCCTCGCCCAGCAGTGACGCCAACCGCGCGGCCTCCGGCCCGCGGGGCTCCAGCAGCGGGGTCGACAGCTCGAAGACCGTCCCCGAGACCCCCCGCAGGTAGCGCCGCTGGTCCGCGAAGGTGTCGAAGGCCGGCGGGTGGACGCAGTCGGCCTGGATCGCGTCGAGGAACTCCTCCAACACCGCGCGGTCCAGGTCCCACCGCCGTACCGTGTCCACGAACGCCCGCCGCAACGGGTGTTCACTGCGCCCGGACCGCACCTCCGCCAGCGTGTCGGCGCGCCAGCGGGCGATCCGCCCCGCGCGCTCGGCGGGCGCCCCCTCGTCGGCGATGCGATCGGTCCGCACGGCGAAGCCGTGCACGGCACGCAGGTGGGGCCGGATCGCGGCGGGCAGGACCTCGCCCGCGGTCCACAGCGGCAGCCAGAACCGCCGTGTCTCCCGCGCGCAGGCCTCGTAGGACTCGCACAGCTCCGGCGCACCGCCGAACGGCGCCTCGGTACTCGACATTCCCGGACCCTGCCCTTCCGGCCGACCTCGGCGGCCATGAACCTTCGGCATCACCAACGACCCACCCGCCCATCGGTTGTGCCGATCACGAGGGCCGTCTCCATCGCCACCGACGGCGCTGCCGCAGGCGCCGCCACCGGCGCGTGGGGCGACTAGGACCGCAACGGCGAGTCGTCCGGCCCGGCCGGAGGCGTGGTGGCCGGCGGCTGTCCGGCCACGTCCACGTGGTCCGCAGCCGGGGAAGGCGGCTCCGGGAGCGCCGCCGAGGGCGACTCCTCCTCCCCGCCCAGACCTCCGGTCGGGCCGGGGAGCGGCTGTTCCGCCCAGATGATCTTGCCCTGGGGGGTGTACCTGGTGCCCCAGTGATCGGTGAGCTGCGACACCAGGAACAGCCCGCGGCCGCCCTCGTCGGTGGTCGCCGCGTACCTCAGGTGCGGGGAGGTGTTGCTGCCGTCGGCCACTTCGCAGATCAGGCTGCGGTCGCGCAGCAGCCGCACCCGTACGGGCGGCAGGCCGTAGCGGATGGCGTTGGTGACCAGTTCGCTGAGGACGAGTTCCGTGCTGAACGCCAGATCGGCCAGGCCCCACTCGTCGAGCTTCGCGGTGCTCCACGCTCGCACGTCGGCGACGCTGGCCGGATCGAACGGCACCTCCCGATCGGCGACCTGGTTCGGACCGAGCACCCGGGTCTTCGCGATCAGCAGCGCCACGTCGTCCTGCGGACGGGCCGGCAGCAGGGCGTCCAGCACGGCCTGGCAGTGCTCCTCGGGCTGCCGCTGCTGCTGGGAGAGCGCCCCGCGCAGGAGTTCCATGCCGACGTCGAAGTCCCGGGTGCGCTCCTCGATCAACCCGTCGGTGTACAGGACGATCTGGGTGCCTTCGGGCAGGTGCACCTGCGCCGTCTCGAACGGCATTCCGCCCGCTCCCAGGGGCGGGCCGATCGGCAGCTCCGGGAACACCACGCTGCCGTCGGGCCAGACCAGTGCGGGCGCGGGGTGTCCCGCCCGGGCGATGGTGCAGAGCTGGGAGATCGGGTCGTAGATCGCGTACAGGCAGGTGGCTCCGGTGACGGCGGTGCTGTCGCCACTGTCGGACTCCTCCTGGTCGATGCGGTTCACCAGCTCGTCGAGGTGGCCGAGCAACTCGTCCGGTGGGAGGTCGAGGGTGGAGAAGTTGTGCACGGCGGTGCGCAGCCGGCCCATGGTGGCCGCGGCGTGCAGCCCGTGGCCGACGACGTCGCCCACGACGAGGGCCACCCGGCTGCCGGGCAGCGGAATCACGTCGAACCAGTCGCCGCTCACTCCGGACTGTGCGGGCAGGTAGCGGTGCGCGACGGTGAGGGCGCTCTGTTCCGGCAGGGCGCGCGGCAGCAGGCTGCGCTGCAGCGTCACGGCCATGGCGTGCTCGCGGGTGTAGCGGCGGGCGTTGTCGATGCTGACCGAGGCCCTCGCGACGAGCTCCTCGGCCAGTGACCGCTCCTCGTCGTCGAACGGTTCGCGCTTGCGTGACCGCCAGAAGTTGGCGACGCCCAGGATGATGCCGCGCGCCCGCAGGGGAGTGGTGATGAGCGAGCGGACGCCGTACTCGACGATCTGCCGGGTCCGTTCCGGGTCCTGGGCCAGCCAACCGCGGTCGACGGACAGGTCGGGCACCACCTGTGACCGGCCGGTGTCGAAGCCCCGGGCCTGGGGGGTGGAGGGGAGGAAGCTGACCAGCATGCCCGGTGGGTAGAAGGGATGGTCCTCGCGTATTCCGTGGACGGCCGCGCGGCGCAGATCGGACTTGGAGCCGGTCGGCTCGTCTCCCAGCAGGACCGGATCGGCGAGGTCGACGGTGACGAAGTCCGCGAAGCCGGGAACGGCGACCTGGGCCAGCTCCTCGGCCGTGCGCACGACATCGAAGGTGGTGCCGATGCCGACGCCCGCCTCGTAGAGGAGGGCGAGGCGTTTGCCGGCCACTTCGGCCTTGCCGGACAGCGCCAGCAGCTCCGTGGAGTCACGGATCGTCGCGACCGTTCCCATCGCGCCGCCACGGTCCGTGGACCGCTGGTTCACCGCGAGCAGCCGCCCGCCCGCCTGGTGCACCTCGTCCGTGGCCACCCGGCCCGACCGCAGCAGCTCCGCGGTGTCGGGGTCGAGGTCCCGGAGTTCGTCCAGCTTGCGGCCCTCCGCGTCGGCGGGAAGTCCCAGCAGCTCCTTCGCCTCGTCGTTCGCCAGCAGCAGCCGTCCGTCCGCCGAGACGATGACCACGCCCTCGCGTACGGCGTGCAGGACGGCGTTGTGGTGCTCGTACACGCGGGTCATCTCGGTCGGCCCCAGGCCGTGCGTCTGGCGCTTCAGCCGTCTGGAGACCAGGGCGGTCCCGGCGGTGGCCAGCGTGAGTGCCGCGGCGCCGGTGATCAGGATGACGGGCAGCTGCCGGTTGCCGGCCGTGGTGACGTTCTTGACCTTGAGCCCGGCCGAGACCAGGCCCACCACCGCTCCGCCGGGGGCGGTGACGGGCACGGTCGCCTGGACCTCCTGGCCGAGCGGACCGTGCACGCTCTCCGTGTAGACCTGGCCGGCCAGGGAGGGGCCGATCGTCCCGACGAACTTCTTGCCGATCTGCTCCGGCAGGGGGTGCGTGTACCGGATCCCTTGGGTGTTCATGACCACGATGAAGTCGACTCCGGCCTTCTGGCGCGCCGCCTCCGTCAGTGGCTGGAGCACCGCCGTCGGATCGGGCGACGTCAGCACCTTGGGGAGACCGGGGGCATGCGCGAACGCCTCCGCGACGGCGACCGATCGATTGCGGGCCTCCGTTTCGCTGTCGTAGCGTGACTCGAGGACCAGCGCCAGGATCGCCCCGAGGACGAGCAACAGCACGACCGCGACCTGGAGCACGAACACTTGGCCGGCAACGCTTCGAGGGCTCTTGGCGAAAAGACCCTTGCCGGCCAGTGACGTCTTCGATACGGTCCGTGATCGGTCCGTACGCTCGACCATGCGTCCTTTCTAGCACCGCTGCGGGGTTACGACGAGGTGGCGGCCGCGCGCCTTGCGGGCGGCCCGGGCCCGGTTCCACCGGGGGAGCGCAGCTGCACCTGGGCCGTGACGGCGCGCCACCGCCGGTCTGCGGGAACGCGGCGACGGGTCGGCTGCCGGTCAGGGCCGGTTGGGTCCGCGATAGGGCAGCGTCTGGCTGTAGACGACACTGGTGGTGGTGCTGCCGAAGCCGGCCAGCTCGTCCACGAGCGCCTCCAGATGCTCCATGGAGGTCGCGGCCACCTTCAGGGTGTAGCAGTCGTCTCCGGTGGTGCGCAGGCACTCCAGGATCTCCCGCCGCTCGGCGAGCACCCGGCGCAGCGGCTGGTGGCGGTTGCCCGGGTACTTCAGCCGAACGACGGCGAGCACGGGATAGCCGACCCCAGCCAGGTCCACCGCCGCGTGGTAGCCGGTGATGACGCCCAGCGACTCCAGGTTCCGCACCCGTTCGGTGGTGGCCGACGGGCTGAGGTTCACGCGCCGCCCCAGCTCGCTGAGGGAGATGCGCGCCTCCCGCTGCAGTTGCTCGATGATCGCCCAGTCGACTTCGTCAAGATTCACGGCCATATCGCGACTCTACCGGCAGAACCACGGTAGAACGCTGCTGTTGCCGGGAAGATTCGGTTCCAGACGCCGTGAGTGCCGGGATAGCCTCGAATCATGCAACTTGGCGTCAACGTACCGAACTTTGGACCCGGTACCGATCCGGGCGTGCTGCGCGACTGGGCACGGATCACGGAGGGGCTCGGCTACGACCTCCTCATGGTGTCGGATCACGTGGCCGTCACCCCGGACGTGGCCGAACGGTACCCGGAACCGTTCTACGAGCCGTTCACCACGCTGTCCTGGCTGGCCGGCGTCACCACCGGGGTGCGGCTGGGCACGACCGTGCTGATCCTCCCGTACCGGCACCCCCTGTTGGTGGCACGGATGGCCACCAACCTCAACCGGCTCAGCGGCGGCCGACTCGTGCTCGGGGTCGGCGTCGGCTGGGCGCGGCAGGAATTCGCCGCGCTCGGCGTGCCGTTCGCCGCGCGCGGTCGGCTGTCCGACGAATGCCTGGCCGCCCTGCGGGACGCCTGGCGCGCGGAGCCCGAGGACGGAGCCGCTCCGATCCCCGTCTGGGTCGGCGGCCACAGTGCGGCGGCGCTTCGACGTGCCGCCGGGTACGGGGACGCCTGGCATCCACTGCGGCTCTCCCTGGCCCGGATGCGCACGATCCTGACGGACCACTCGCTGCCGGCGTTCGCGCCCCGCATCGCCCTGCGGCTGACCGAGACCCCGGTCGACGACCCCGACCGGATCGCCGGCGTCGGCACCATCGAGCAGGTCCTCGACGATCTCGACCAGCTGCGCCTGCTCGGGGCCGACACCGTCGTACTCGACGCCTACCACGGCGATCCGGAGGAAGCCCGGCGGCCCCACGCGGCCTGGCGGGCGCTCACCGAGGTGGCCACCCACTGGAGGACCGCATCGTGATCACCTCCGCCGACGAGACGCTCCTGCGCCGCGCGATCGGCATCGCGGCCGCCGCCGTCGCCCTGGGCGACGCACCGTACGGCTCCCTGCTGGCCGGCCCGGACGGCACGATCCTCGCCGAGGCGCACAACACCGTGCGGCGCGGCAACGACATCACGGCCCACCCGGAACTGAAGCTGGCCCGCTGGGCGGCCCGCGAACTCGACCCGGACACGGCGGCCCGCACCACCATGTACACCAGCTGCCAGCCGTGCACCATGTGCGCCGGCGCCATCGTCCGCTCCGGGCTCGGCCGGGTCGTCCACGCGCTCTCCACCGAGCAACTCGTCGAACTCAACCCGCAGTCGGGCGACTGGCCGACGGTGGTGCAGGACGGCCCGGCCCTCTTCGACGAGGCCCGCATCCCCATCGACGCCTACTACCGGCCGAACTGACCCTGCGTCGGCTCGCGCCGCCCGCCCGAGCAGGTCGACGGTGGCCACCTGGCCGAGTAGCGGCCCGACGACGTCCCCGACGAGGCCGGTCGCCGAACGTCACCAGAGCCTGTCGATCTCTCCGGGATAGAGCTCGACGCGGCTGTCCCGGAACGACGCCTCGGCCCGCCGCCCCTCGGGCGAGAAGAAGCCGGCCATGGTGACCTTGTCGAAGCCGGGCTGGTCACTGGGGAACGGATCCTGCGGCGTTCCGCCGATCAGCACGGTGCCGGGAAGGACCCGCCAGCCCGTACTGCCGTAGAACGCCTGCAGCGGGCTGTCACAGGTGAACAGCCCCACGTCCAGCCTCCGCGCGATCATCTCCTCCCGGGCCGCCGCCACCAGGTGCCGGCCGTGCCCGCGGCCACGAGCCTCCCGCCGGGTGACCACCGCGCTGAGCCCGCCGGCGGCGAGGCGAGCGCCCGCGTGCACGATCTCCTTGGACAGGATGTCCAGCGCGGCCAGCACCACCCCGTCGGCCACGAGCAGCATCGACAGCGGCCGCAGGGCGGGGTCGTGGGTCGGAGCGTCGGGAGGGGCGACCGACCTGGGGGGAGACGGCCACGCCTGCTCCTGGAGCTCCAGCACCTGCACCCGCAGCTCGAACGGAGTGGCTTCCTCGGGGAACGACACGATCTGCATGTGCTCATCATGGACCTCCATGGATACCCCCGGTTTTGGTCGGGGGAGGAAGTCGACCTGGTCACTCCCCGGGGCGGGACCACCAGGCTCTCCGCGCCCCCGGAAGCAGCTTCACGGCATCCGCGTCAGCCCCGACCCGTGATCGGCACGGCGGGCGGGACGGTGATCGTGCACAGTCGCTTGGTGGCCCGGGTGAGGGCGACGTACAGGTCGCGCTCGCCCCCGGGGCGGGCGGCGGTGATCCCGTCCGGGTCGACCACCACGGCGGCGTCGAACTCCAGGCCGCGCGCCTGGGAGGCCGGCACCAGCCGGGCGTGCCGCTCGATCCCCGCAGCCGCGAGCTGCTCCGTCCGGTCATCGGCGCAGATCACCCCGGTCAACTCGCCCGGGTACGCGGCGCCCTGCTCCCGCAGCTCCCGCACGAGGGCGGTGACGAGCGATTCCGGGGTTGCGGCAAGGGCGCGAGGCACCTCGCCGCGCCGGATCGACCGGATCGGCGGCCGGTCAGGGGTGATCCGGGCGAGCAGGTCCCCGGTGACGGCGAGGATCTCCTGGGTGGTCCGGTAGCTGACGGTCAGGGTGCGCAGGTCGAAGCGCCGCCCGAGGTGCGGGCCGAGGGCCTCCTGCCAGTCCCTGGCCACCGTCGCCGGGCCCGCCTGGGCGAAGTCTCCGACGAGCGTCATCGACCTGCCCGGGCAACGGCGCGCGATCATCCGCCACTGCATGGCGGTGAGCTCCTGTGCCTCGTCGACGACGACGTGCCCGAAGACGTGCGCGGGCGGGCCGTCGACCAGGCTCGCCGCCTCGTCGAGAAGCGCCACATCGGCGTCCGTCCAGGGCGCACCGGGCGTTCGCCGCAGCAGGGCCCGCTGGTCGTCGGTGAACTGCCGCAGGTACGCGTCCGGCGCGTCGCCGTCCGTCAGCAGGGCGCCGACCACGTCGCCGGGCGTGAGCCGCGGCCACAGGCCTTCGACGGCCCGGTCGAGCAAGGCGTCGTCCAGGAGCTCGGCACGCACGGCGTCGGCGTCGAACTCGTCGGCACCGGTGGCGGGCGCGTCGTCAACACCGAGGCGGCGCAGGTCCGCCGCCGCCATCCGGTCGAGGTCGAGGCCGGTCAGTTGCGTCACCTCGGCGTCGATGCGTTCGAGCGCCTCGGCACCACTGCGGGCGAGCTCCCGGACGAGGGCGTCGACCAACAGCTCCTTGAACAGCCGACGCGCCCGGTTGTGCGCGAGACCACTGGTCCGTGCCGACTCCCGCGCCTGTGCGACCTCCCCGTCCTGCAGACGGATCCACTCCTGCCCGACCCGGACGTCGAACTCGCCGCCCGGGGCCTGCCGCGAGCGGACCACGGCGGCCAGTGCGTCGGCCAGTGCGGAACTCCCCTTCAGGCACGCCACGTCGAAGGGCTCCGCCGCGCCCGGGACGACACCGGCCAGTTCCTCGCACGTCGCCAGGACGACGTCGTTCTCCCCGAGCGAGGGCAGGACCTGGCCGATGTAGTCGAGGAACCGCGCGTTCGGCCCCAGGACGAGCACGCCGCGCTCGGCCGCCTTCGGGAACGCGTACAGCACGTACGCGGCGCGGTGCAGCGCCACCACCGTCTTTCCGGTGCCCGGACCACCCTGCACCACCGTCACCCCGCGGTGCGAGGACCGGACGATCGCGTCCTGCTCGGCCTGCAGCGTGGCAACCGCCGTTCCCATCCGCCCCGTACGTCGCTCCTGGAGCGCCGCCGTCAACGGACCGTCGCCGACCACGTCCTGACGGGTGGGTGCGGAGCCGTCGAGCAGCTCATCGCTCACCCCCAGCACCGTGCGGCCGGCCAGACGCAGATGGCGGCGCCGGCGCAGCCCCATGGGATGAACCGGGGTCGCCTCGTAGAAGGGCCGTGCGGCCCCGGCGCGCCAATCCACCAGCACCGGCAGCTCGTCCGCATCCCTGTGCAGCCCCAGCCGCCCGACCCGCAGGACGGTCCCGTCGGCCAGGTCGATCCGGCCGAAGACCAACCCGTTCTCGGCCCCCTCCAGCCGACGGATCTCTCCCGTCAGCCGGCCGGCCGCCACCTCCCGCTCGTACACCTCGCCCCCGCCGTCGGACGGCGACGCGAGCACGAGCGCCAGCTGCTCCCGAGCCTCGGCCAGCCGCTCGTCGAACAGCTCGCCTATGGCGGAGACCTGAGCCCGCTCAAGCTCCACCTCGCGTGCGGCAACATCGTTGATCTGGGACAAGAAAAGGCCCTCTCGGTTCGACCCGCCGGTATTTCGAGGCGCCACTATGCAGACGGATTCCGGAAAAGTAAATATTGACCGAACCGGGTGGAATGTGACCTCCGGTGCACCCCGCGGGCCCCGGTTGCGGCACCGGCGCACGTGGAGCCGTTTCCGGGCCGTGGCGCGGTCGACCGGTGGGCGGCCGGTCCGGCCCGATCCCGGGGCGTCGCCGACTGTTACAAGGCGGTGACGATCCGCGCACGACCCGATGCGTGGCGCTGGGCGTCCCTACGGATGACCGAGCCCGGATCGCACCGACCGTGCCTGCGGGCCGAGCAACCACCTCCCCTTGAAAGGGGTGCACCCGTGATCGTCTCCAAGCGGAACTCCCTGCGCCTGGCCGCCGTGACCACCCTCAGCGTGCTCTCCCTCGGGCTGGCGGGCACCGCCATGGCCGCCACCCCCGCCGCCGTCCCCACCTCCGCCACCTCGCAGCAGGCCGCCGCGCAGGCCGGCATCACCGCCAAGCCGTCGGTCACGTCCGTCCGGGCCTGGCAGCTGTTCCGGGTCACCGGCACGACCACCGGCCTCGCGGCGGGCAGCAAGGTGACCCTGCAGCAGAAGCAGCACGGCACGTGGGTCGCCCTGCCGGCCTCCGTGACCACCGCCCGCAACGGTTCCTACTCGCTCGGCGTGAAGCTCGGCCTCAAGGGCCTGAACGAGCTGCGCATCGTCAGCGGCAACACCGCCTCTCCCGTGTTCACCGTGACCGTGCACTGACCCACGGCCCACGAACCCGCCGTCGGGGGGGGGGGGGGGCCCGGGGGCCCCCCCCCCCCCCCGGGGGGGGGGGGGGGGCGGCCGGGGGGGGGGCGGGGGGGGGGGGGGGGCGGGGGGGGGCGCCCGCCGGGGCGGGGGGGGGC
>NZ_JBIUYE010000032.1:0-33918 GCF_044744365.1 Kitasatospora sp. NPDC087314 | reverse complement strand
CAAGCACGCCGACCTCGTCGTCCTCGACTCCGCGAGCCACGACCTGGTCGCCGTCATGCGCCGCGGCCGGTGGGTCCTCGGCGGCGAGCGCTTCGACGTGGTTCCGGCGCGGTGAAGCCGACCTGAGCGACGCGGCGGGCTCTCCGGCGGGAACACCGGTGCCCTACGCGTCAGGACGCGTAGGGCACCGGGCCGCTGACGGCCGGACCGCGGCTCCAACAGCCGGACTAGGCGGCGGCCAGGGTCCGCAGCAGCCGTGACACCTCCTGCGCCACGGCCTGACGGCCGTCGCCCAGGTAGGCGCGGGTGTCGACCAGGGCGGTGTCGGCGGCCAGGCGGCGGCGGACCGCCTCGGTGAAGGCCTTGTTGAGGTGGGTGGCGATGTTGATCTTCGTCATGCCGTGGGCGACCGCCGCCGCCAGCGCGTCGTCCGCCGCCCCCGAGGAGCCGTGCAGCACCAGCGGTACCGGTATGGCGGCCCGCAGGGCGGCGATCAGTTCGAGGTCCAGGACCGCCGTGCGGGTGAGCATGGCGTGCGAGGTGCCGACGGCCACCGCCAGCGCGTCGACGCCGGTGCGCGCGGTGAACTCGGCGCCCTCCCCCGGGTCGGTCCGGGCGCCGGGGGCGTGGACGCCGTCCTTCCCGCCGACCTCGCCGAGTTCGGCCTCCACCCAGACGCCCGCGGCGTGGCACAACTCGACCACCTCGGCCGTGGCCCGCACGTTCTGCTCGTACGGCAGCACCGACGCGTCGAACATCACCGAGCCGAAGCCCAGCCCGACCGCCTCCGCCACCAGCGACCGCTCGGTCGCGTGGTCGAGGTGGACGGCCACCGGCACGGCCGCGGCCCGGGCCACCGCCAGCGTCGCGGTGCCGATGGGCGCCAGGCCGCCGTGGTAGCGCACGGCGTTCTCGCTGATCTGGAGGATGACCGGGGCCCCGACGGCCTCGGCCCCGGCGACGATGGCCTCGGCGTGTTCCAGCTGGATGACGTTGAACGCTCCGACGCCGGATCCGCTCCGACGCGCGGGCGCGATGATCTCTCCGGTTCCGGCCAGGGTCACGGTTCTCCTTGAGGGTGTGCCGGGCCGACTTCCTCGACCCGGACGAGGCTGAGCATGCGGTGGTAGGCGTCGGCGTCGTAGCGCCCGGCCAGCGGGGCCAGGACGGTGGCGGCGGACAGCGCCACGGCGTGCCGCAGCCGGTCGGGCCAGGGCGCGCCGGTGTGCAGGCCGAGCGCGAGGGCGGCGACCGCCGAATCGCCCGCACCCGTCGGATTGCCGCGCAGTGCGTCCGGCGGGCGGGCCCGCCAGGTGCCCTCGGCCGTGCAGGCGAGCAGACCGTCCGGCCCCAGTGAGGCGACCACCGCGCCGGCGCCGGCCGCCCGGAGCAGTTCCGCGCCCTCGGCCGGGTCCCCGGTACCGGTGACCTCGGCGAGTTCGTGGGCGTTGGGCTTGACCACGGCCGGGCCCGCGGGCAGCGCCCGCAGCAGCGCCGGACCGTCCGCGTCCAGGACGGCCGGGACGCCGTGGCAGCGGGCCCGCTCGATCAGGATCCGGTAGGCGTCCGCGGGCGGCCCGGGCGGCACGCTCCCGGAGAGCACGACGACCGACGCACCGGGCAGCAGCCGCTCGTAGTGGGCCAGGAAGCGCCGCCACTCCTGCGGCGACACCTCGGGCCCGGGCTCCAGGAAGACGGTGGTGTCCTGGTCGTCCGCGACGGCCACGGTCCGGCGGGTCTCCCCCGCCACCTCGACCAGTTCGTCGGGCAGGGCGGCCTCGGCGACATCGGCCCGGACCGCCTGACCGGCCGGCCCCCCGGCCAGGCCCGTGACGATCGCGGTGTGGCCGAGCGCGGCGAGCACGCGCGCGACGTTGACGCCCTTCCCGCCGGCCTGCTGACGGACGCTCGGTACCCGGTGGCTGGCGTGCAGCCGGACCCCGGGCAGCCGGTAGGTGATGTCCAGGGCCGCGTTGAGCGTGACGGTGAGGATCACGCCCCACCGCCGTCCAGGAGGTCCTGCGCGAGCAGCGCCGCCCCCAGGCTGCCCGCCCGGTGGCCCAGTTCGGCGGTCACCAGCAGCGGAGCCGGACGGAAGGTGAGACGCTCGGCGAGCGCGGTCCGCAGCGGCGGCAGGAACGCTTCACCGGCCTCCGCCAGACCGCCGCCGATGACCAGGCGCCCCGGATCGAGCAGCGCGGTCAGGGCGGCCAGGCCGTCGGCCAGCGCCTCGACCGCCTCGGTCCAGATCCGCCCGGCCAATCGCTCGCCCGCCTCGGCCCGGGCCCGGACGTCCTTGGCGCTCACGGCGGGACCGCCGGAGGCCAGCGCGTAGCGGCGGGCGATCGCCGAGGCGGAGGCGAGCGTCTCCAGGCAGCCCCGGTTGCCGCAGGCGCACCGGTCGCCGCCGGGGCGGACCACCAGGTGGCCGAGCTCCCCCGCGAACCCCCGGTCGCCGGCGAACGGCCGGCCGCCGAGCATCAGCGCGGCGGCGATGCCCGTCCCGACCGGGACGAAGACGAAGTCGGCGCAGCCGCGCCCGGCCCCGAGGCGGGCCTCCGCGACACCGCCGGCCCGGACGTCGTGCCCGAAGGCCACCGGGAGGTCCAGGTGCTCGGCGACCCAGCGCCGCACGGGCAGCTCGCGCCAGCCGAGGTTGGCGGCGAGGACGGCGGTGCCGCTCGCCTCGTCCACCAACCCCGGCACCACGACCCCGGCGGCGGCCGGCTTCGCCCCGCGGCGAACGGCCCGGGCCACCAGCTCGTCCGCGCACCGCAGCACCGTGTCCAGGACGGCGTCCGGCCCGCGCTCGGCCCGGGTGTGCCACTGCTCGGTCTCGACGGGCTCGCCGTTCTCGACCACCGCGCCCTTGATGTGCGTGCCGCCGACGTCCAGGGCGACGACGCTCACGGCGCAGTCTCCGCCCTGCCGTACGCGGTCCGCAGGCGGGTCATGCCTGGTCCAGCACGATGGAGCGGGTGAGGTTGCGCGGGTGGTCGGGGTCCAGGCCCTGCCGGACGGCGAGGCCGACCGCCAGGCGCTGCGCGCGGATCAGGTCGGCCAGCGGGTCGAGCGCCGACACACTGACCCGGGCACCGGTCGCCTCGACCTGCCGGACCAGGCCCGTCGGCGGTTCGCCGAGGAACCACACCACGCTCCCGGGGCTGCTGACGCTGATCGGTCCGTGCCGGAACTCCATGGCCGGGTAGGACTCGGTCCACGAGGACGAGGCCTCCCGGACCTTGAGCGCGGCCTCGTGGGCCACGCCGCAGGTCCATCCCGTCCCCAGGAAGGTGAACTGCTGGGCGTCGAGCGCCCCTTCGGGCAGCGGCGCGGCCAGTGCCCGTCGCGCCTGCTCCGGCAGGTCCGCCGGCGCGGCGCCCAGGTGGGCGCGGAGCAGCACGAGGGCGGTGGTGGCGAACCTGGTCTGCACGACCGACTTCTCGTCCGCGAACTCCAGCGCCACCACGTGGCGCGCAGCCCCGCTGATCGGGGTCTCCGGGGCGGCGGTGATCGCCACCGTCTCGGTGTCCCCGGTCCGGGCCAGCGCGTCCAGCACCTCGGTGGTGGTGCCGGAGCGGGTCAGGGCGACGACCCGGTCGTACCGCCGGGCGGCCGGGAACTCGGACGCCGCGAACGCGTCCGTCTCCCCCAGCCCGAGCGACTCGCGCAGCACCGCGTAGGCCTGCGCGATGTACAGCGAGGTGCCGCACCCGATGACCGCCACCCGTTCACCGGGCTCGGGCAGGTGCCCCGGAGCCAGATCAAGGGCGCGCTGCCAGCACTCGGGCTGGCTGGCGATCTCTTCGTCGACGTGAGCCATGACGTCCTCCTGCGTAGGACTGCAAGATGGTGCGTGAAGATGCTTGATTTATAGTGCAAATCTTCATCTATGCGCAATAACGAGCAGGAGTGTTCATCTTTGAACAGCCATCCCCACCGCCACCACAGGTCACCGCCCGACCTCCCTCGGACAGCCCGAAGCCATCGCACAACTCCCCTCAACGAGCTTGGGTGCTCAGGGAGTTGTGCGATGGCTGTCACGCCCGTCCGGGGGCCGACCTCGGGACCGAACGTCGCGACGTCGACGTCGGCGGCCTCCGCGACCGGTCAGGCGGCGGTGGCGGGGGCGCGGAAGTAGTGGCCCCGGTCGAGGTCTTCGAGGAGGCCGGGGCGGGTCGGGTGCCAGTCCAGCAGTTCGCGGGTCAGGGCGCTCGACGTCGGCAGGTCCAGGGCGAGGATGGCGCCCAGCCAGGCGAAGTGCTCGGCCGCGGCCTCGGGGGCCACGGAGGCCACCGGTACGTCGAGGTGGCGGCCGACCACCTCGGCGACGTCGCGGATCGGGACCCCCTCCTCCGCGACGCCGTGCAGGACCGATCCGGCGGGAGCCTTGTCGACCGCCAAGGCGAACAGCCGTGCGGCGTCGAGGCGGTGGACGGCCGGCCAGCGGTTGGCGCCGTCGCCGATGTAGCCGGAGACGCCCTGGGCCCGGGCGATGGCGACCAGGGTCGCCATGAACCCGTTGTCCCCCTCGCCGTAGCAGGTCGGCGGCAGCCGGACGACGGATGAGCGCACACCGCGCGCCGCGAGCGCGAGCGTCACCTCCGCGGTGGCCGCCCGGAGCGAGAGCGGTGAGTCGTCGACCGCGGGCATGTCCCGCTCGGTCACCGACTGCCCCGGCTTGAAGCCGGCCAGCCCGGAGGCGAGGACGAACGGGCGGTCGCTGCCGGCCAGCACGTCGCCGAAGGTGTCGACGGCGAGGCGATCGGCCTCGACGGCGCCCCGGAAGTCGCCGGTGAAGGCGATGTCGTGCTTGAACGCGAGATGGATCACCCCGTCCGACCCCGCGGCCGCGTCCCGCAGGACGTCGAGGTCGTCGAGGGTGCCGCGGACGACCTCGGCCCCGCCCGCGGCGAGGGCGGCGGCGGAGGCTTCGGAGCGGGCGAGCCCGGTCACCCGGTGCCCCGCGGCGATGAGCTCGGGAACGACGGCGGATCCGATCCAGCCGGACGCGCCGGTCACGAAGATGCGCATGGGAAGAGCCCCTCACTGGTGATGTCAGTTGCTGTCATCGACGGTAGCACCCGATGTCAGTCACTGTCATCACGTAGGATCTGTCCATGGGTAGATGGGAGCCGAACGCGCGCGGACGCCTGGCGGAAGCGGCCTTGGAGCTCTACAGCGAGCGGGGCTACGAGCAGACCACCGTGGCGGAGATCGCCAAACGGGCCGGCCTCACCGAGCGAACCTTCTTCCGGCACTACGCCGACAAGCGCGAGGTGCTGTTCGACGGCGCCAACGCGCTGCAGGAGCTGTTCGTGAACGCGGTCGCCGAGGCTCAGGAGTCGGCGGCGCCGATCGACGCGACGGCGGCGGGCCTGCAGGCGGTCACCGACCTCTTCGTCGGCCGCCGCGAGTACTCCCGGAGACGGCAGGCCGTCATCCAGGCGAACGCGGAACTCCGGGAACGGGAGCTGATCAAGCTCGCCTCGATGTCGACGGCGCTGGCCGGCGCCCTGCGCGGGCGCGGGGTCGCGGAACCGGTCGCGAGCCTGACCGCCGAGGCGGGCATCGCCGTGTTCAAGGTCGGCTTCGAGCTCTGGATCGCGCCGGCCGAGGAGCGCGAGCTGTCGCAGGTGATGCGGGAATCGCTGGACGCGCTCAAGTCCGCGACCGCGGGCGGTTAGGGCTTGTCCGACGATTCGCGTCGCATCAGCGCGCGGCGGGAATTGTCAGACAAGCCCTGGGGCCCGTCCGGCCGATCCTGCCGGGCAGGATCGGCCGGACGGGCCCCGGTTCCGTTCCGGTGCGGTGGTCAGCCGATTTCGTCGACCAGGTCGGCGATCGCGGCCGGCGCCCGGTGGCGGGCGAGTTCGGCGCACAGGGCCAGGGCGCGGCGGCGGTAGGAGGGGCGGCCGAGGACTTCGTCCACCGCTGCCGCCAGGTCCTCCGTGCTGGGGCGGCCGGTGCGGAGGTTGATGCCCGTACCGCTCCACGCCACCCGGGCGGCGACCTCCGGCTTGTCCTCGCTCTCGGCGGCGATCACCAGCGGCACGCCGTGCCCGAGCGCGGTGTGCACGCCACCGTAGCCGCCGTTGCTGACCAGCACGTCCGCGTGCGGCAGCAGTGCGTCGAACGGGACGTACCCGGCCGCTCGGGCGTTGGCCGGCAGCTGTGGGAGTTCGGCGGCCAGCAGCTGCTCGCCGTCGTGGCGGGCGGTGGCCGCGATCACCAGCAGGTCCTCCCGCCCGGCCAGGGCGCGCAGGGTCGGGACCACCAGCGCGGTCAGGTCCCCGTTGGCGACGGTCCCCTGGGTCACCACGACGACCTTGCGGCCCTGCGCCCCGGCCTGCTCCAACTCCGGCCACCAGGACGGGAGTCGGTCGCCCTTCGAGGCGGGTATCGGCAGGGCGCCGATGAAGCGGACGTTGGCGGGCAGGTCGCTGCGCGGGTACTCGAAGCCGGGGACGGTGAGTTGCAGGAAGTGGTCGGCGGCCTCGGTGAGCACCCTGGGCCGCTCTCCGGCGGGCAGCTCCACCCCGGCGGCGGCGAAGCACTGGCGCACGTACTCGGTCACCGGGCGGCCCCGCTCCGCGAACTGCCCGGCGAGTGCGGCGTACTGGGCGCGCTCGGTCTCGTCCACCGGGGGCGGCAGGCCCGGGCCGAACGGGGCGGTGTCCCGGCTCCCGACCATCACCGGGAAGGTGCCGATCGCCACCACCGCGGGCCGGTCGCCCGGCTTCCGGCCCAGCGCCAGGGCCGCCCCGCCCAGGAACAGGCTGTCATGGATCGCCACGGTCGCCGGGAAGGACACCAACAGCTCGTGGAGAGCGGCGAGTTGGACCGGAGCCGGGTCGCCGAAGATGTGCATGGCGTCCCAGCCGAGCCGGGCCGGACCGGCCGGTACCAGCTCCCGCTCCGGGAAGCTCGCCGCGAAGTCGCGGTCGTCGAAGTCGGCCGCTGCCGGCAGCGCCTGGAAGCGGCAGCCCTCCGCCGCGACCTGGGCGGCGAACCGCGCCCCGCCGAGGAACACCACCTCGTGTCCCAGGCCGGACAGGTGGCCGGCGATCCGCAGCAGCGGGCCGGTGTGCCCGGCCACGGGCGTGGCGGCAACGATGATCTTGGACATGGGGAGAGTTCCTCTTCCGGGCTGGTGGTCTTCGGTGGGGGTTCTCGCCGGCGACGGAGGCCGGAGAGACGGCTACAGCTCGCGCAGCAGGTCGTGCAGGGCGCCCGCGAGCGCCAGGTACTCGTCGGCGTCGCGCGCGGCGAAGTGGAGGTCGATCAGCGGCTCGGCACCCAGCGCGTCGACCGCCGTGGCCAGGTAGTCGGCGATCTGACGGACCGTTCCGCGGCGCGGGACGAGCTCCTCGGGGGCCGGCTCGGCGGTGATCACGGGGTTCACCCGGAGCACCAGGCGCAGCGCGTCCGGGTCACGCCCGGCGTCGGTGGCGTGCTGTCGGACGGCGCGCCACATCTGCGCCAGGGCCGGTACCGGCAGGCCCACGGCCAGCCAGCCGTCGGCGCGCCGACCGACTCGGGCGAGGGTGGCCTGGTTGAAGCCGCCCAGCAGCAGCGGAGGACGGGGGCGCTGCACGGGCTTGGACCGGATGACCGCGGGCGGGACGGTCCACCGGGCCCCGGTGTGGCGGATCACCTCGTCCGCCGCCCACACCCGTTCCAGGACGTCCAGGGTCTCCTCCAGCCGGTCGCCCAGGCCCTGCCAGGCGACGCCGACGGCCTGGTACTCGTCCTTGGACCAGCCCAGCCCCAGCCCGACGTCCAGGCGTCCGGCGCTGACCAGGTCGAGGGAGGTCAGGGTGCGGGCGAGCAGCACGGGCGGGTGCCAGAGGGCGTTCAGGGTGCTGGTGCCCAGCCGCGCGCGGCGGGTCGCACCGGCCGCCACCGTCAGCACGATCAGCGGGTCCAGGAAGGCCTCGTACTCGGGCGGGACCGTCCCGTCACCGCCCGGGTAGCGGCTCTGCGGGGCGGTCGCGACCAGGAGCCGGTCACCGACCCAGAGGCCGTCGTAGCCGATTTCCTCGGCGGCGGTCGCGACCCGGGCGGACAGGGCGGGGTTGGCGAAGCGGCCGTACTGCGGAAGGGAGAGTCCGATGCGCATGGTGGGTGTGTGCCTTGCCTGGTGGGCGACGGGAGGGGCGACGACGGCGAGTGGAGGTAGGGGCGCGGACCGGCCCGTCACCCGCTGCCGCAGGCGGTGGCGCCGAGGCCGACGGTGCGGGCCGGCGCGCTGAAGGTGATGCGGTGCTTCATGGTCTCCGCTTGCACAGGTCGAGGTCGGTGGCGTCACGGGGGGCGAGGCTTCCGCGATGCCGCCGCACCCCCCGGCAGTACTGTCACCGATCGCGATTGACATTCGATCAACGCCCGATCGCAGCCGTTCGAACCGCGTCCGCCCAGCTCACGGCCGTACCGCCGACCGGCACCGGACCGCCCGGACTCACCACGCCGCGATCGCTCCCCGACTCATCACTCGGGACCCTCAGGCCCCGATGGCCCGGACGATCCGGGCGGCCCAGTCGGCGGGGCTCTCACGGCCGAGGAGGGCGGAGAGGCGGCGCAGGTGGGCGCGGCGCTCGGCGGGGGTGAGGGCCAGGGCGCGGGCCAGGGTCGCGGTGAGGTCGTCGGCGGAGTGCGGGTCGGTGAGCAGGGCCGCGCTGCCGAGTTCGGTGGCGGCGCCGGCGTGGTGGGAGAGGACGAGCACACCGGCGCGGGGCACCGCCGCCCCGGGGACGGCTGACTCGGCGGCTGCCTGGACGGCGGCCTGGGCTGCGATGAACTCCTTCGCCGTGAGGTTCATCCCGTCCTGGAGGGACGTCACCCAGAGCACGTCGGCGGCCAGGTACTGGTCGATCACCTCGGTGGGCGGCAGGCTGCGCGGCAGGTACTCGATCGGCCGCCACCTCCCCTCGCACCACAGGTCATTGATCTCGTCGATGCGCTGTTCGAGGAGTCGACGGGTGGTGTCGTGGGCGGTGATGCCGGGCTCGGGCGGCGGGCAGACCAGACGGAAGCGCAACCGCCCGCGCAGGTCGGGGCGTTCGGCGAGCAGCCGGGCGATCGCCTCGACCTTCTGGACGGGCGCCTTGGCGTAGTCGAGGCGTTCGACCGAGAGCACCAACCGGCCCTCGCCCGAGGGGCGGTAGGGCGCGCGGCGGCGGGCGAGCGCCTCGATGGCGGGACGGTCGATGCCGAGCGGGTGGATGCCCAGGCGCGGCAGCCGGGACCGGTCGGCCAGGGTCCGCCGGAAGTACTCGGCGAAGGTGGCGGTGTGGAACCCGGCCCAGTCCAGGCAGGCCAGCGAGGAGCGGAGTTCGCACGCGGTGGGCAGCGCGGCGAAGACCTCCGGCGGCGGGAACGGGGTGTGGTGGAACAGCCCGATGCGCAGGTCCGGGCGGCGGGCGCGGAGCAGGCCCGGCACCAGCCACAGGTTGTAGTCGTGCAGCCAGACGGTGGCCCCGGGCGCGGCCTGCGCGCCGATGTGCTCGGCGAAGCGCGCGTTCACCGTCCGGTAGTCGGCCCAGTCGGCGGGGTCGAAGCCCAGCCGCTCCGGTTCCGACATCAGCACCGGCCAGAGCGTCTGCTTGCAGGCCCGGTGGAAGTAGCCCGCCCACTCGGCGCCGTCGAGCGGCAGCAGCGAGAGGGGCGGCCCCGGGCGGGGCTCGGGGGCGGGGCCCCCGACGGCGGCGGCGACCCAGACGCCCGGCAGCCCGCTGCCGAAGAGGCTGTTCAGGGTGGGCAGGATGCCGTTGGGGCTGGACGGCGGCCGCCAGCCCTCGGGGGTCCAGGTCCCCGGTGGACGGTGGTAGCCGACCACCAGCGGGTGGCCACGCTCCGCGCGGTCGAAGTCCGGTGCCACCCAGCCGAGTTCCTGGAGTGCCGCGAGGATCCCGGCCGCGCCGGGGCGTCCGGGCCGGCACACCGACGGGCTCTCGGGAACCGCCGCCAGCAGGGCGGGCTCGGCCTCCCCGACGATGACGCCGTACGCGCCGAGCCGGTAGAGCGACAGGTCGTTGAGCGAGTCTCCGGCGACCAGGACCGAGTCCATCGACCAGCCCAGCTTCTCGGCCAGGGCCCGCAGCGCACCGCCCTTGCCGCCCCCCGGCGGCAGGACGTCGAAGTAGCGGTCGGCCGAGTAGAGCCAGTCGCAGCCGAGGGAGCGGACGGTTTCGGCGAGCTCCTCGGTGAGCCCGTCCGGCGCCAGGTGGTACGAGCAACGGCCGTCCTGGGCAACGCCGTTCTGGTAGACGAGCGCCGGGAAGCCGCCGAGCGCCGCGCGGACCCGCTCCGGACCGGGCCAGCCGGCGCGCAACTGCTCCTGCAGCGGGGCCACCGGCGCGAAGTCCTCGCCGTCCACGACGGTGGCGCCGACATCGGCGATGATCCAGCGGGGTCTGGGCACGAGCGGATCCCGTAGGACCTCACGGACCGACGGCACGCCCCGGCCGGTGGCGAAGACCACGGTCACCTCGGGATGGCGGACCAGCGCGGTGTACAGCCGGCGCCGGTCGGCCACCTCCCCGCCCAGGAGCGTCCCGTCCAGATCGGTGACCAGAATCCTCGACATCTGCCGGACGTTAACACGGCCCGACAACGGAGTGAAGTGCCCCTGTCGCACAGGGCGATGCCATCACCCCAGGATCCAACGGTCCGTCATATATCTTCACCAGTCGGCGTTTCGACCCAGCGCCGCCGATCGAAGCCCGCTCGGCCACGTCATCAGCAGCGGCCGGGCGGGGCCTGGCTCGCTCCGGACGGTCCGACATGCGACTCGGCAGCAGCGGAGGCCATCGCGGCGGCGGAGGCGGCGGAAGCCGACAGGGCGTGCAGGGCCGCACGGGCCGCCGACTCGCCCTCCCCGTACTGGTGGGCCCGGGCGGTCCGGACGGCGGCGCCGAGGTGGAGCGCGGCTTCCTCCGGGCGGCCGATCGCGGCGAGGGCGCGGCCGTAGAGGGTCTCCAGGACCACCTGGCGGGCGACGGGGAACGGGGGCTGCGCGAGGGCCAGACCGCAGGCCGCGTGGTGGGCGGCCTCCTCGGGGTCGCCGGCCGCCAGGCAGTCGTCGGCCAGGTGCTGGCGGGCGAGGGCGGCGAGTTCGGCGCGGTCCGCCTGCGTGGCCAGCGCGAGGGCCGTGGTCAGCAGGTCGCGCACCCGCGCGCGCCGGCCGTACCGGGCGAGCGCGACGGCCAGGTTGACCAGCGCGACGGCCTGCGCGGTGCCGTCCCCGGCCAGGGCGGCCAGGCCCGGGGCCTGCTCCAGGTGGGCGAGGGCCTCCTCGTGCCGCTCCTCCTCCAGCAGGACCCACCCCAGGAGCGCCCGTGCGCGGGACTGCGCGCCGGGGTCCAGGTCGGCCTCGGCGGCGGCCAGGCCGTGTTCGAGCAGCGGCACCCATCCGTCCCGGGCCTGCCACACGATCAGGGGCCACTGGAGGAGGACCAGGCGCCAGGCCCGGTCGTGGAGCCCGGCCGCGACCGCCGCCGCGACCGCGCCGCGCAGGGTGTCCCGTTCGGCGGCGTACCAGGCGAGCGCGCTCGCGCGGTCCGGGAAGGGCCGCACCTCGGCGCGGCGCCGGGTGCCGGGCGGGAGGGCGCAGCACGGCTCGCTGCCCGGCTCGGCGGCGGCGCTCGCGGCGAGGAGGGTGTGCAGCAGGTGGTCGAGGAGCCGTGGCAGCACGTCGGCGTCGGCGTCGCCCGGCATGCTCCGGGCGTAGAGCCGGACCAGGTCGTGCAGGGTGTAGGCGTCCTGGTCGATCTCGACGAGCAGGTGGGCGGTGGCCAGTTGGTCCAGGGCCCCGGCGGCCTGGTCGAGCCGGCAATCGGCGAGTGCGGCGGCCGTACGGCTGTCGAGGGTGGCGCCGGTGTGCGCTCCGAGCCGGTGGAACATCCGGCGGGCCGGCTCGGACAGGTGCTGCACGGTGAGGGCGAGGGCGGCGGCGAGGCTGGTGTCCTCCACCTCCAGGAGGCCCAGCCTGCGCTGTTCGTCCGCCAGTTCGTCGGCGAGGGCGGCCAGGCCGCGGGCCGGGCAGGTGGCGATCCGGGCCGCCGCGAGGCGCAGCGCGAGCGGCAGGCCGTCGCACAGGCCCGCCAGGCGGGCGGCGGCCTCGGGTTCGGCCGACACCAGGTCCGTGCCCAGGGTGGCGGCGAGCAGGGTGACGGACTGCGGGGGCGACAGCTCGCTGAGCGAGACGGGGCGGGCGGCGTCCGAGGCGACCAGGCCGCCGAGCCGGTCGCGGCTGGTCACCACCGTGACGCAGCCCTCCCCGTCGGGCAGGAGCGGGCGGACCTGCTCGGAGCGGCGCGCGTTGTCCAGGACGATCAGCATCCGGCGGTCCGTGGTCAGTTCCCGGTATCGGGCCGCCATGGCCTCGGCGGAACCGGGCATCTGCTCGGCCGGCAGGCCGAGGGCGAGCAGCAGTTCGCGCAGCACGGCGGCGGTGGAGCGCTCGGGCAGGGGGCTGTGGCCGCAGAGGTCGACGAACAGTCGGCCGTCGGGGAAGTCCGCCTGCCGGTGGTGGGCCCAGTACACGGCGAGGGTGGTCTTCCCGACCCCGGCGCCGCCGGTGACGACGGCGATCGCGCCGGGGGCGCCGGTGGCCCGGTCGAGCGCGGCCAGTTCGTCCTGCCGGCCGGAGAAGCCCCGGGGGCGCCGGGGGAAGGTCCAGGCGGCGGAGCGGGGCGGCGTCGGCCCGGGTGCGGGTGCGGGGGCCGGCGGGGGCGGACCGTCGACGGGCAGGTCCGGTGCCGGCGGGGCCCCGGGGTACGGGCCGGGGGCCGGCCGGTCGGCCGGGGCGGTGGCGCGCAGGAGCGCGTCGTAGGCGTCGACGAGTTCGACTCCCGGGTCGATTCCCAGCTGGTCGGCCAGGGCCCGGCGGGTGCGGTGGAACCAGCCCAGCGCCTCCGACCGCCTTCCCGCCCGGCCGAGCGCCAGCATCAGCGCCGCGACCAGCGACTCCCGGAGCGGGTTCATCGCGACCTCGGTGCGCAGCACGCCCGCCGCCGCGCCGTGGTCGCCGAGCCGGCCGTGGGCGCGCGCCAGTTCCTCCACGGCGACGAGCCGCAGCTCCTCCAGGCCCTGCGCGGCGCACTGCAGCGGCAGGCTGGCGGTCGTGCCGGCGAGCGCGGGGCCCCGCCACAGGGCGAGCGCCTCCTGCAGCGCGGCCACCGAGTCGCCGGCGGCGCGCAGTGACCGGGCGGACTGGAGCAGGTGCTCGAACCGGCCGGTGTCCACCGCCAGTTCGGGCACCCGCAGGAGGTAGGCGCCGCCGTCGGTGACGAGTTCGACGCCGACGGCGGGCGCACCGTGCGCGGCGAGCAGCGCGCGCAGACCCGACACGTGGTTCTGGATGACGGTCCGCGCGTGCCGGGGCGGCTCCTCGTCCCACACGGCCTCGGTGAGCCGGTCGACGGTGACGGGTGCGCCGGGATTCAGCAGCAGCATGGCCAGCAGGCTCCGGCGCTTGACCGACCCGACGGGGAGCTCCCGGCCGTCCGCGGCCACTGCGGCCACCGAGCCCAGCAGTCGGAAGTCCACGCGCACCCCCATCGTGCACCACATCAGAGTGACAAGCATTTGACTTCCTCCCCCGGCTGAAGACCGGGGGATTCCCCTCAGCCTCGCGGCTGAGCCGCTGCGCGTGTGCGCTGCGGTGGGACGACTTCCTGCTTCGCCGACGACTGCCCGCCCGGAGTGCTCCGTTGAGGTCTTACACCGTCTCCACAGGCTGCATCCGCCAGTCCGGCGGCCAGGATGTCGCGCGCCGCGTTCACGTCCCGGTCGTGCCGTACGCCGCAGGCGCATTCCCACGCGCGGACGTTCAGGGGCATCCTCGCGGCGATCACGCCGCAGGCCGAGCACAGTTTCGAGCTGGGGAACCACCGGTCGACGGTCACCAGGTCCCGGCCGTACCACTGGGCCTTGTACTCCAGCATGGACCGCATCTCGGTCCAGCTCGCGTCGCTGATGGCGCGGGCGAGCGCGTGGTTCCCCAGCATGTTGCGGACGGTCAGGTCCTCGATCACGACCGTTTGGTTCTCACGGACGAGTCGGGTGGTGAGCTTGTGCAGGAAGTCCCTGCGGCGGTCGGCGATCCGAGCGTGCACCTTCGCGACCTTGAGCCGGGCCCTGGCCCGGTTGTTGGAGCCCTTGGCCTTGCGGGACAGCTCCCGCTGGGCCTTGGCGAGGCGTTCCCGGTCCTTGCGCTCGTGCCGGGGGTTGGTGATCTTCTCCCCGGTGGACAGCGTCACCAGACTGGTGATCCCCGCGTCGATCCCGACCGCCGTGTTCACGGGTGCGGGCATCGTCGGGCGGTCCTCGCACAGCAGCGAGACGAACCAACGCCCGGCGCCGTCCTGCGAGACGGTCACCGTGGACGGCGCCGCGCCCTGCGGCAGCGGCCTGGACCACACAATGTCCAGCGGCTGATCCAGCTTCGCCAGCGTCAGCCGGCCGTCCCGGAACCGGAACGCGGAGCCGGTGTACTCGGCGGACCTGCGGGACTTCTTCCGGGACTTGAACGTCGGGTACTTCGCCCGCTTCTGCCAGAAGTTGGTGAACGCCCCCTGCAGGTGCCGCAGCGCCTGCTGCGACGGAACCGACGACACCTCGGACAGGTAGGACAGTTCCCCGGTCCTCTTCCACGCCGTCAACATCGCGCTGGTGGTGTTGTAGTTGGCCCTCTCCTGACGCAGCGTCCACGCCTCCGTGCGGGCCTGCAACGCCATGTTGTAGACCTTCCGCACACATCCGAAGGTGCGCGACAGCTCAGCCGCCTGCGCATCCGTCGGATAGAAGCGGTACTTGAACGCCCGCTTCACGTGAGTCATGGTCATGACTCGCAACCTAGCGGGGCAATCCGTGAGGGGCCAATCCCGCATGTCACAGCACTGCGGTCCGCCCTGGGGGGCGAAACGCAGCCACCCGACCCGCCACGCGGGCAGTCCATTTCCTCCCCCGGCTGAAGCCGGGGGTATCCATGGAGGTCCATGACGACAGTGGGCGACCTCCCGGTATCAGAGCGTTGGGCACCCCGACCGCGCCGGTCGGCCCGTCTCCGGACGGGCGGTCAGCGGGCCTGCCAGCCGTGTTCCAGGAGGTCGAAGGCGGCGTCGACGGCCCGCCCCGGATCGTCGGCGTGGTCGACGAGGGCCGAGGCTTCGAGTGCGAAGCGTGCGAGCGCGACGCACCGCAGGTCATCGGCGCCACTGTCCTCGGCGATGGCGTGGGCGAGAGCGCCCTGGTGGCGGATCCACATGCGGCGGGAGTACTCGCTCAAGGCGGGCGTGTTCCGCACGAGTTCGACCAGGGGCGCGAACCGGGGATCGGAGTTCCGCTCCCCGATGCGCGTCCGCTTGACGTGCGCGCACAGGGCCTGCGGGACGGACTGTCCGGGTGCGCGGTCGCGTACGGCGGCGACGAGGCGGGCCTCCTGGTCGGCCTCCTCGTCGAAGACCAGGGCCTCCTTGCCGGGGAAGTGCTTCAGCAGGGTCGTGGTCGACACGTCGGCCGCTTCGGCGATGTCCCGGAGCGTCACCTGGTCGTAGCCGTGCTCCAGGAACAGGTTCAGGGCCGCGTCCGCCAGGGACTGGCGGGTGGCGGCCTTCTTCCGCTCACGGCGGCCGATGGGTGCAGTCATGATTGGATCATACCCTGAATTACATGGGACAATAAGTTGTGTCGTTGCACTTTTTTACCGAGTGTGCTTTCGTCATCGTGGCGGCCGGTCCGGCGATGATCCCGGTCGGCGCCCGCCCCTGCCGCCGCCCACCCCGCCACACCTCCGATCACCGGACCACCGAGACCACCGGAGCACCTCGTGAGTACCGACACCCCCCGTATCGCGATCATCGGCGCCGGACCCGGCGGCCTGACCTGCGCCCGCATCCTCCAGCGCCGCGGCATCGAGGTCACCGTCTACGACCTGGACGCCTCCCGCACCGCCCGCGACCAGGGCGGCACCCTCGACATGCACCCCGAATCGGGCCAACACGCCCTGCGCGAGGCCGACTTGTGGGAGGAATTCGAGCGGCTGGCCCGGCCCGAGGGCCAGCAGCTGCGCCTGGTCGGCCGCGACGGCCGCGTCGTTTTCGACTCCGTCCCGCCGCAGGGCGCCGGCGCGGACGGCAATCCCGAGATCGACCGCGGCCACCTGCGCGGCATCCTGCTGGACTCCCTCGCCCCCGACACCGTCCGGTGGGGCCACAAGCTGGAGCAGGCCGAGCCGCTCGGCGGCGGCACCCACCGCCTGCACTTCACGAACGGCACCACCGGCACCACCGTCGAGACCGACCTGGTGGTCGGCGCCGACGGCGCCTGGTCCCGCGTACGGCCCCTGCTGTCCGACGCCGTGCCCCGCTACACCGGCGTCACGTTCGTCGAGACCGGCCTCGACGAGGCGGACACCCGCCACCCCCGACTCGCCGCCCTCACCGGCAACGGCACCATGATGGCCCTCGACGACAACCGGGGCTTCATCGCCCAGCGCAACAGCAACGGCCACATCCGCAGCTATCTGGGCCTGCGCACCGACGAGCACTGGCACCGGCAGGCCGGCCTCGACCTCACCGACACCGCCGCCGTACGGGAGGCCCTGCTCCACGAGTTCACCGGCTGGAGCGACAGCCTGACCGGCTTCATCACCGCCACCGACACCGGCTACACCAACCGCCCGCTCTACGCCCTGCCCCTCCCCCACACCTGGCCGCACACCCCCGGCGTCACCCTCCTCGGCGACGCCGCCCACCTCATGTCCCCCTTCTCCGGCATGGGCGCCAACCTCGCCATGCTCGACGGCGCCGACCTCGCCCGCTCCCTCGCCGACCGGCCCACCGTCGACGACGCCATCACCGCCTACGAGAACGTCCTGCTGCCCCGCTCCGCCGAGGCCGCCGAAGGGGCCGCCGAAGGACTCGCCAGCGCCTTCGCCCCCGACTCCGCCGCACAGGCCCTCGCCCACATGACCGGACACCACTGACACCGGTACTCGGAACCGGGCCCACCGAACCGGTGACCGCCCCCGGCTCGGGCGACGCCGAGCGCGGCGCGCACTCCCGGGTCGCTGCGATCATCTCGACCCCTCGCGGCACCGGCGATCGCAGACGAAGGGATTTGCGCCGTTTCCCCGGCGTTCATCACAGCGCGATGGCAGGATGAAGTGGCCATGACCAGGGCCGAGTTGGGGTCGCCGCGGTCGGGGGACGAGCGGCGCATCCGGACGGCGGCGGCATCGGCGCGACGACTTCAGGGCACCGACATGAAGGAGTACCTTTCTTGACCACTCACCTCAGGCATCGCACCGGCCCGCGGAAGGTGCTGGCGCTGCTGGCGGCACTGTGCGGGATCGTCGGCCTCACCGCGCTCGGCACGACCCCGGCGGCGGCCGCCGACCAGCGCCACGCGGTCTACGCCATCGCGCACCGGGTGGACACCCTGGACGGCGTGGACGCCGCGCTCGGCCACGGCGCCAACGGCATCGAGATCGACGTCTGTGCCTGGTGGAACCCGAACGAATGGCGCGCCTACCACGACTGTTCCTCGGCCGGTGAGAACCGGCTGGGTCCCAGCTTCGACAGCATGATCGACCGCATCCTCTCCAACGCCAACGCCGGACGCCGGCTGTCGCTGGTCTGGCTGGACATCAAGGACCCGAACTACTGCGGGGAGCAGCCGAACCGCACGTGCAGTGTCGCCGGGCTGCGGGACAAGGCGCAGCGGCTGACGGCGGCCGGGATCCAGGTGCTCTACGGCTTCTTCGAGTACCACGGCGGGAGCACCCCGGACGTCGGCGGCCGGGGTTGGCAGAGCCTGGAGGGCAAGCTCGGCCCACTGGAGGGCATCACGTCGACCGGGACCCGCGATCAGGTCCAGGGCGCCTTCAACCGGTCCGGTTCCGGGTTCCCGGCCGGTCACCGGGCGATGGACTACGGCGACTCCGACATCACCAAGGGGTTCGGCAACTGCACGGAGGCCACCTACAACACGTGCGCGGAGCTGAAGAAGGGGGCCGGGGACCGTGCCGCCGGACGGCTCGCGGCCACGCTGTCCTGGACGACCACCTACAACGACCCGTGGTACGTCGACAAGCTGCTGGGCGATGCGGGTGTGGACGGCATCATCGCGGGCTACGGCGCCTTCACCGGAGTGCGCGAGTACGACAACAGCTGGCAGTGCGCCAACGCGATCAACCTCGTCCGTGACTGGGTGAACCACCACAGCGGCACCCACCGCATGGCCACCGGCGGCGACCGCCTGTTCCGGTAGCGGACAGCCCCGGGCCGTCGGCCGGAATCCCGGCCGACGGCCCTTCCGCAGCAGGCGCCGGCCCGGACGGACCCGGACGCACGAGGCGGGCGCGCGGTCAGAACCAGTGCAGGCAGTGCGGGGCGCGCTCGGCGCGGAAGAGGGCGTCGGCGAGGGCGGCCGCGCCCGGACGGTGGGCCCGGACGTGTCCGGCGCGCACGAGCGTGCTCGGGGCGGTGCCGCCGAGGTAGACCGAGCCCAGGTCGCTCACGTCCAGGGACAGGTCCGGTTCCCGGTCCGTCGGGACGCAGTCGGCCTTGCCGTCCCGGACGGTCAGCAGGTAGCGGCCGTGCTCGCCGAGGAACGGGTCGTCGACGTCGAGGACGAGCTCGCCGTCCGTGAACCAGCCGCGCGCGGTCAGCGCACGCGGGACGTCCAGCAGCCGCACCCAGAGCCAGTCGGTGTGGTTGCTCAGCTGGCCGGCGTTGAAGTCCGCGAGCTGCCAGCGCAGCGGGTGGTCGGGCGGGAAGTGCTTGAAGACGACCTGGGAGACCAGGTCGTGGCCGAGCACGAACCGGGCCAGGGCCGTGGAGACGGCGTCGTCGGTGGCGATGCTCTCGTCGACCGTCAGGGTGTCGGACTCGCCGAGCGAGTAGCTGGCGTACCCGTCCGGGACGCCGTCGGCGTCGCGGTGGACGGCGACGTAGCGCGGCGCCCGGGAGACCGGGGGCCGGCCCGCGCCCGAGGCCCACCAGCGGTGCGGCCGGGAGAGCGCGCCGGGCTGGGCGCGGCGGTACCGGTCGTAGACCTCTTCCAGGATCCCGCCGCACTCGGCACGCCGCAGCAGCTCGACCGAGCCGGTGTCCGAGCCGGCCGCCGCGGCGTCGGCCGTTCCGCCCGCCCGGGGGCGGGCGAGGGCGGCCCGGTGGCGCGGCACCGTCAGCCGCTGCGTGTAGGTCGCCGGTCCGTAGCCGAACCTGCGGTAGATCACGGCCTCGGAGGCCAGCAGTACGGAGAGGAACTCCCCGCCGGCCCGCACCTCGGTGAGCTGATGACGCATCATCGCCGTGAGCACACCCTGGCGTCGGTGCGTGGGCAGGACGCCGACGTTGGTCACCCCGGGGGCCGGGACGAGGACCCCACCGGGCAGGGTGAGCTCGAAGGAGTACGCGGCGGCGGTGCCGACGGGCCGCCCGTCCGCCGTCACGGCGAGCAGGCCGCGGTCCAGTTCGAGCGCCGACCAGAAGACACCGGCGCCCTCGGCCGGGGTTTCCGGGAAGCGCCCGAAGGCGGCATGGAGCGTGTCGACGAAGACGTCGAGGTCCTTGTCGGTCGTGGAACGGATCTCCATCGCTGCCGCTGCCCCCCCTGGATACCGGCACCACGACTCGTGGTGTCCGCCACAGTCCAGCGTCGACCCGTGGCCAGGTCAAGCGAATTACGGCCGGTCCGGGCGCTCTGCCAGCGCGCTGTGCGTGCTCTGCCAGCGAGGGGCCGGAGGCTGAGTGCGCCCAGGTCACCCGCTCACCAGAAGGAACGGATCCATGTCGCCGAACACCCCTGTCTCCTCGGACACCTCTTCGCCCTCCCGGGCGGCGTGGTCGCGTCGCCTGCGGCTGGCGCCGGCCGTGCTGACGGCGTCGGCCCTGACCGTGGGGTTGGCCGCCGGCCCGGCCTTCCCGGCGGCCCCACCCACCGGCCCCGCAGCCCCGGCCACGTCCGCTTCACCCCTGGGTGGGGCCGCCGCCCAGCGGTCTCAACTGACGATCGACCGCCGCCTCCAGCGAGCCGTCCGCCGCGGCGAAGCCGGGAGAGACGGCGGCGGCCCGGTCGTGGAACAGCCGGACCGCCGCACAGGCTCGCGCCTGCTGGTCCGTCGAGCCCGGTTCGGGCAGTTCCAGCGGGAGCACCGGGTGCAGGGTCTCGCCGTCGATCCGCAGCGGCTCCCGGCTGGTGGCCAGCACGCGCAGCCGAGGGCACCGGCCGAGCAGCGTCTCGGCCAGCGTCGCCGCCGCCTCGATCACGTGTTCGCAGTTGTCCAGCACCAGCACCAGGTCGTCGCCCGCCAGCACCTCGGTCAGACGATCCAGGACCTCCTCGGCGGCCCCCGGAGAGCCGGGCCGGCGGCCCGGTACCGCGGCGCCCTCGAGCGCGGCGTCCTTGAGCACCGCGGCCTCGCGCGCCCGAAGGGCGTCGAGCACCGCGCGGGGCACGTCCGCCGGGCCGGCCGGGGCCAGGGCGACGAACCACACCCCGCCGGGGGGCGTGAGCCGACGGCCGCCGGTGGTGGCCAGCCGGGTCTTGCCGGCCCCGCCGGGCCCGACCAGGGTGACCAGCCGGGCCCGGCCGAGCAGCCCGACCACCCGGCGGACGTCGTCCTCGCGGCCCACGAAGCTGGTCAGCGGCGCGTCCAGGTTGCCGAACAGCGACGATCGGCGGGGCTCGGGCGGCTGCTGACCGGGCGACGGCTGCCGGGCGGGCCGCGGCCGGTGGTCGGGCGGCGCCGGCAGCTCGCCGCGCAGTACCGCGAGATGCGCCGCCTGCACCTGCGGTCCCGGGTCGCTCCCGAAGGTGTCGGCCAGCCGGCCGCGCAGCGTCTGGTAGGCGGCCAGCGCCTCCGCGCCCCGGCCACCGGCGGCCAGCGCCCGGATCAGCTGGGCGTGCAGCCGCTCGTGCAGCTGGTGCTCCGCCGTCAGCGCTTCGAGCTCGACGATCAGCTCGGGTCCGGCGCCCGACGCGAGGTCGGCCTCGATCCGGTCCTCCAGGACGACCAACCGCGCCCGCTCCAGCCTCCGGGCCTCGGCATCGGCGAACGGCGCCTCGCGGACGTCCGCCAGCGCGGGGCCGCGCCACAGGCCCAGGGCCTCCCGCAACGCGGCGGCGGCCTCGACGGGCCGCCCCTGCGCGGACAAGTCCCGTCCGGAGTGCGCCAGTTGCTCGAACCGTACGGCGTCCACCGCACCGGCCTCGACGGTCAACCGGTACCCGGCCGGGCCGAAGGTGAGCAGCGCGGGGTCGCCCAGCACACCCCGCAGCCGGGACACCAGCGACTGCAGCGCGTTCGCCTGGTCGGCCGGCGGCGCCTCGGCCCACAGCGCCTCGACCAGCGCCGACGGCCGGACGGCACGCCCGGCGTCCAACGCCAACCGGGCCAGCAACGCCCTCAGCCGCGCGCCACCGATCGGTATCGGGCCCGCTCCGGCGTCCACTACCAGGGGTCCGAGCAGGCCGACACGCACTCGCCCACTATCCCAGGCCCGCCGGCTCGGCCGTCAAGCCACCGGGGCCACACCCCTGCCCCGGCCCCCGAGCCTCGCGCGGAGGCTCCGCGGCCGCTCACCACTGCGGGCATCCCGTTACCCGCCCCCACCGGACTCCGCCCCGACGCTCGAGGCCGGTGGCCTCTCGGCCGGGCGCCGGACGGCCGGCCCACCGGCCCGCGGGGCCCGAACACGGCCTCGGCATCACCGACCGTCAGCCGACCCGTGACTCCGCCTCACCCACGGCGCCGGGCAGCTCCGACGTCAAAGGGGTGAGCGGGAGTCAGGTAATCACACTAATGGACCCACCCCCCATCAACTTGCCTCTACAGAAAGCACTTTGACGGGACGCTCAGCCGGCCTCGGGGGCGACACGCCGACCGGCGCACCCCGTTCGCCGCCATTTCGATATGCCCGAAATGACAGCTATGGGGGCATTCAGTACGTTCAATCTCGGGTCGGCTGCCCAGCCGACATCGTCTGAGAGCGAAAGAAGCTTCCATGAAGACCAACCGCTTTGCCGCCACCACCGCCGCCCTCGGAGTCGCGGCCCTGGCCGTCACCGGTGTCACGTACGCGTCGGCCGCCTCCGAGCCGATGGCTCCGCAGGCTTCGGCGCGGCAGGTGGCTGCTCCGGCCGAGCTGCCCGCCGACGGCGGCGCCGCCGGCGGGAAGGGCAACGAGAAGGGCAACAACGAGGGGCACCACGAGAAGCGCCACGAGGAGGGCCGCATCCACATCAACGAGCGGACCTACTCCGCGCACTCGGGCGGCTGCATCACCGTGATCAGCGGCCTGGGCGCCAAGACCCTGAACATCCGCAACGACAGCCACAAGACCGTCGAGGTGTTCCGCGGTGCGGTCTGCGACAACGGCGCCCCCATCGCCACCGTCGGGCCGCACAGCACCAGCGACGGCGTGAAGATCCACCACACCAAGGGCATCCGGGTCGAGGACGGCATCGTGGGCAGCTTCCGCGTGGTCGAGCACCGCGCCTGACACGGAGCCCCGAGGAGTCAGCTCGGGGCTCCGGTCCGGCCCCCCGCCACCGGGGTGCACCGCACCCCGAGGCGGGACGCCCTCCCGACCAGTATCCGATGGACCCACACGATGCGCAGACCCTGCCAGGGCTCCGGTCACCGGGCCCTGGCAGGTCGTTTTCCCACAGGCCCGCAGCTCGCGCTCCCGGAGCGACTGCGGGCCCGATGCGTACGATCCGCCGCAAGGCCGGTGCAGCACCGGACATCCGCCCGCCACGGGCCGCTCCCCCCGCGCCGCCGGACGCCCACCGGAACAGGCGTGCGACAGGTGCCCCGAGCCGGCGACGGAATTGGGCCAAGCGGGTGAAAGGGGCGCGGCTGCGGTGTGAGGAGGCGGCCACGCCGCCCACCCGGAACACCCTCGCGCTGCCACCGAAGCCCCCCGCCTGGACCGGACGTTTGTTCTACCGCGCCGGAGATCCCGGCCTGGGCTCTCCGGCAAGACGTCGGACGAGCCCCCCACGCATCGACGGCCACCACACGCCCCGTCCACCCCCTCGCGCCCCTCCCCCACGGGGACAACCGCAGGCCCCGGCCGCCACCGGCCGCGGAACGCCCGCGCGCCGGACCGGGCACCAGACGCCGGGACCGACCCCGACAGCGGACGGACGGTCAGCACCTGGCGATACGTCAGAATTGCTTCGCGCCACGTGGCGTACCGGCCCGATCCGAAGGAACGGCTTCATGACCCGCTACAGCGTCGACCCCGTCCGGCACGAGCTGATCGCCGCCTGGGGCACCGGCGAAGGCGACCTCTCCACCAGCATCGCCACCCTCCCCGTCGGGACCGGCACCACCGCGTTCCTGCGCCTGGCCGCCACGCTGACCCAGCTGTCCGAAGCGGCCTGGCACACCTACACCCATCCGGCCGGCGCCGCCGGCTCCCTGGAACCCGGCACCGAGGGATGGCGGCGCGAACGGGAACGCGGGGCCTTCGCCGAGGTCGCCGCCGCCATCGCCCGACCGAACCTCCCCCAGGGCGGGATGCTGGCCGTCTCCTACAGCCCCGTCGTCGAGTCCGCGAACCGGGTCGGCCGCGCCCTGGCCGCCCTGGCCGACAAGCGGCTGACCGAGACCGTCCTCGCCGAGGCCGCCACCGAACTCGCCGCCGTCGAGAACGCCGAACTCGGCGACCTGACCGCCCGCGCCCAGCAGGCCGTCCTCCTCAGCCGCGAGGATGCCTCCCCCGCCCAGGTCGCCTCCGCCAACCTGCTGTTCGAGCAGGACCCGTTCGGCCCCGCCCAGCTGTTCTCCGACATCGACCCCACCGCCGCCGCCGTCGCCGCGGCCCACTGGCTCACCGCCGCGGCCGAGGTCGCCTCCCAGGCCTCCGGACACGACCGGGCCACCGTCGTCCTCGAAGCCGACACCATCGAGGCCCTCGCCCACGAAACCCCCACCCTCGTCCTCGAACTCATCGACGCCGGCGCCTCCCCGTACGACGCCGTCACCGCCCTCGTCCGACACGCCCTGCACGTCGCCGACGGCCTGCTGCCCGACCCGACGGCCCTCCGCGACCAGATCGACGACTTCGAGGAAGCCCTCGCCGAATACCCGGACGAGGACGAGGACGGGGAGCTCGACGCGGAGGACACCGGCCTGCGCCTGACCCCCCTCGACCCGAAACGGCCCGCCCGCGACCTCCTCGAAGACCTCCTCGCCGGCATCCACGGCTGCTGGCTCCTCCACGACGAGTACGCCGACACCGACCACGACGGGGACGAGGCACCGCAGACCCCGACCGACGCGGGCGACGAGGAGGCCGCCGAGGAACTGCACCAACAACGCAGCCGCGGACAGTTCGCCACCCGCGTCCGCGCCATCGCCACGCGTGACCGCGACCGGCTGATCTGACCGGCTCTCGAACCGGGCGGGGCACGGACGTCAGCGCTCCTCCCGGTCCCGGGTTCAGGCCGGCAGCCGCAGGCGGAACAGCGCGCCGCCGCCGGGGGCGGCCTCGGCGGTGAGCGTGGCGCCGTGCGCCTGGGCGATCTGGCGCGCCATCGCGAGCCCGAGGCCCGAGCCGGGCAGCGCCCGTGCGGCCGAGGCCCGGTAGAAGCGGTCGAAGACGTACGGCAGGTCCTCGGGCGCGATGCCGGGGCCGTGGTCGCGGACGGTCAGTTCCAGCCCGGCGGTGAGCCGGACCTCGACGGTGGCACCCGGCGGGCTGAACTTGGCCGCGTTGTCGAGCAGGTTGGTGACCAGCCGGGACAGGCGGGCCGGCACGCCGGGGACGGTGCGCTCCGCGGCGTCGTTCTCCAGGGCGAAGGCGATCGTCGGCCAGTGGTCGCGCGCGGTGTCGACGCAGTGCCCGACGAGCCGGCCGACCCCGACCTGTTCGAGCAGCGGCTGCGGCTCCTCGTCGCGGGCCAGCTCGATGAGGTCGTTCACCAGGCCGGTGACCTCGCGCAGCTGGCGGCGCAGCGCGGCCGCCGCCCGCTCTCGCTGACTGTCCGTCAATCGATCGGCACGCGACAGGAGTTCGGCGTTGGTGCGGAGCGCGGTCAGCGGGGTGCGCAGTTCGTGCGAGGCGTCGGCGACGAGCCTGCGCCGGGCGGTCACGGACTGTTCCAGCTCACCCAGCATGGTGTTGAAGCTGCCCGCCAGCCTGGTCAGCTCGTCCTCCCGGCGCCCGGGCGGCAGCTCGATCCGCAGGCTCGCGTCCCGGGTGTCGGCGATCCGCTCGGCGGTGCGGGTCAGCCGGGTGACCGGGGCGAGGCCGGTACGGGCCACCGTGCGCCCGAGCGCGGCGGCCAGCAGCACGCCCGCCGCCGCGACGGCCGCCATCAGCGCGCCGGCCTGCCGCACCCCCTCCCGGACGCTGTCGGCGCGCAGCGCGACCTGGACGGCCTGCCGGGCGCCGGGCGGCGCCGCGATCATCGGGGTGGTGAGCATCCGGGCCGGGTGGCCGCCGATGGTGAGGTCGGTGAAGTAGCCGGCCCGCTTCCGGTCCGCGACCTGGCGGGTGGCCGGGGTGACGGGCAGCAGGTACGGCTCGTTCGGCGCCTTGCCGGGGTCGGCGGAGACGATCTGCGCGCAGGCCGGGGCGGCCAGGTAGTTGCACTCGCCATAGACGACCTGCGGCCCCTCGTCGCGGTGCTGCTGCTGGACCAGGGTGGCCTGCTGGGTGAGGTGCTGGTCCAGCTGGTGGTTGAGCTCGTAGCGGACGATGCTGAACGCGGCCGCGCTGATCCCGAGCGCGACCACGGCGACCGCGGCCGTGCAGGCGAGCGCCAGTCTGGTGCGCAGCGGGCGCCGGCGCCGCCAGCGGGCGTGCGCCCTCACCCCCGGTCCAGGCGGTAACCGACCCCGTGCACGGTGTGCACCAGCCGCGGTTCGCCGTCGGCCTCCAGCTTGCGGCGCAGGTAACCGACGTACACCGCGAGCGAGTTGGAGTCGGGACCGAAGTCGGCGCCCCACACCCGCTCCATGATCACCTCGCGCGGGAGCACCTGGCCGGGATGGCGTAGCAGCACCTCCAGCAGCGCGAACTCGGTGCGCGAGAACTCCACCGGCCGCCCGGCCCGGGTGCCGGTCCGGGTGGCCGGGTCGACCTCCAGGTCGGCGAAGCGGTAGCCGGTCTCCTCGGCCGCCGGGGCGCTGCGCCGCAGCAGGGCACGCAGCCGGGCGGTCAGCTCGTCCAGTGCGAACGGCTTCACCAGGTAGTCGTCGGCGCCCGCGTCGAGGCCGTCGACGCGGTCGGTCACCGAGTCGCGGGCGGTCAGCACCAGGATCGGGACCCGGTCGCCCAGGGCCCGCAGCCGGCGGCAGACCGCCAGTCCGTCGAGGACGGGCATGAGCAGGTCGAGCACCATCGCGTCGGGCTGCCAGCCGGCCACCTCGCTCAGTGCCGCCAGCCCGTCGGCCGCGCCGCGCACCTGGTACCCCTCGACGGCCAGACCGTCCTCGACGGCGGCACGCACCTCCGGATCGTCGTCGACGACCAGCACCCTCTGCCCGTTACTCATACGGACAACCCTCTCAAAACGACTCTGAGAAGTCTCTTAGACGGCCTCGGCAGGCTCGACGGCATGCGGACAGAACACGGCAACCACGGCAACCACGATCCCGACCGCCCCCTGTCGGTGGTGATCGGCGCCGGCGGCACCGGCGGACACATCTACCCGGGCCTCGCGCTGGCCGAGGCACTGCGCCGGGCCGACCCCCGGGCCGTGATCTCCTTCGTGGGCACCGAACGCGGCCTGGAGACCACCCTGATCCCGGAGGCCGGCTACCGGCTGCACACCGTCGACATGATCCCCTTCGACGCCTCCCTCGGCCCGCGCCGCTACCTGCTGCCCGCGGCGCTGCTGCGCTCCGGCGGGCAGTGCCGGGAGATCCTGCGGGCCCAGGGCGCGCAGGTGGCGGTCGGCATGGGCGGCTACCCGAGCGCACCGGCGATCGTCGGCGCCCGGCTGGCCGGGCTGCCGAGCGTGGTGCACGAGTCGAACGCGGTGCCCGGGCGGGCCAACCGCTTCGCCGCCCGGCTCACCCCGCACATCGCGCTCGCCTTCGACCGCACCCGCGAGCACCTGCCCGCCGGCCGGTCGGCGCAGACCGTCGGGATGCCGCTGGTCGGCGCCGTGGCCCGGCTCGACCGGGCCGCGCTGCGCGCCGAGGCCCGCCGGCAGCTCGAAGTCCCGGAGGGCGCCCGGCTGCTGGTCTTCAACGGCGGCAGCCTCGGCGCCGCCCGGCTCACCGCGGCCGCCGTCGAACTGGCCGCACGCTGGCGGCACCGCACCGACCGGCAGCTGCTGATCAAGACCGGCCCGGCCGCACTGGAGGAGGTCCGCGCCGCACTGGCCGGCCACCCGACGGCGCGCGCCGTCTCCTACCTGGACCGGATGGACCTGGTCTACGCGGCGGCCGACCTGATGGTGTGCCGGGCCGGCGCGGCCACCGTCGCCGAACTCTCCAGCGTACGGATGCCCGCCGTGCTGGTGCCCTACCCGCACGCGCCGCACGACCACCAGACCCACAACGCGCGCGTCCTCTCCGACACCGGCGCCGGTCTGCTGTTGCCGGACGGCGAGTGCACCGGCGAGCGGCTGGCCGCACTGGTGGAACCCCTGCTCGCCGACCCGGCCCGGCTGGCCGCGATGGCCCGGGCGGCCGAGCCGGGCGACCACGCACGCGCCGCCGACCTGCTGGCCGCCAAGGTGCTCCGCGTCATCGGCCGGGCTCAGGCGCCCGAGCCGCCCGCCGTCACCTCCCCCGCCCCCGCCCTCGCCCCCTTCGACCGCTGACCACCGACTCCCCCACGGAGGACCTCATGACCGACCCGAACATCCTCTCCGCCCCGACCACCCCCGCCCCGAACCAGGACTGGACCGGCCGAACCGTCCTGGTCACCGGCGCCGAGGGCTTCATCGGCAGCACCCTGGTCGACCTGCTGGTGGCCCGCGGCGCCCGCGTCCGGGCCCTGGTGCACTACAAGCCGTACGCCGAGCGCGGCTACCTGGCCCACTACCTCACCGACCCCGACGGCCCCGTGGAGATGCTCGCCGGCGACGTCCGGGACGCCGGCCGGGTCCTGGACGCCGTCGCCGGCTGCGACACCGTCTTCCACCTCGCCGCGCTGATCGGCATCCCCTACAGCTACCAGGCCCCCGAGGCCTACGTGCAGACCAACGTCGCGGGCACCCAGAACGTCGCCGCCGCCTGCCTGCGCCACGGCGCCCGCCTGGTGCACACCTCCACCAGCGAGGTGTACGGGACGGCGATCACCGCGCCGATCGACGAACGGCACCCGCTCCAGCCGCAGTCCCCGTACTCCGCCTCGAAGATCGGCGCGGACATGCTGGCGCTCTCCTACTGGCACGCCTTCGAGCTGCCGGTCTCGGTGGTCCGCCCGTTCAACACCTACGGCCCGCGCCAGTCGGCCCGCGCCGTGATCCCCACCGTGCTCGCCCAACTCCACTCCGGGGCCTCGGAGATCAGGCTCGGCTCGACGACCCCCACCCGGGACTTCACCTACGCGACCGACACCGCGGAAGGCTTCCTGGCCATCGCCCGCGCCGACCGCACGCTCGGCGAGGTCGTCAACCTCGGCACCGGCACCGAGGTGTCGATCGGCGACCTGGCCAAGGCCCTGATCGTCGCCTCCGGCCGGGACGCCGAGATCGTGGTCGACCCGACCCGGCTGCGCCCCGGCGGCAGCGAGGTCGAGCGCCTCCTCTCCGACAACCGCAAGGCCCGCGACCTGGCCGGCTGGCAGCCGCAGGTGGGCCTGGACGAGGGCCTGCGCCGCACCTCCGACTGGATCGCCGCCCACCTGCACCTCTTCGCCCCGGACCGCTACCAGGTCTGACGCCCCCGGTGCGGAACGCCGGGCCGCACCGCGGGGCGGGGCTTCACGTCCAGAGCTGTTCGCCGAGCGTCCCGCCCGGTGCGGCGCCGGGGAGCACGTAGGCCACGGCTGACGCCTGGTGCTCGATGAACGGGGCCAGCGCGTCGCGTTCGGTCAGGCGGTTCTGGACGCGGGTGAACAGGGCGGGGTCGCGCATGAAGGCGCAGAACAGCAGGCCGCGGTCGTTCAGGCCGTCGTCGTAGCTGTAGCTGCGGCGGAGCATTCGGGCGCCGCCGTCGAGGCGGGGGCTGCTGAGCCGGACGTGGGAGGTCGCGGGGATGATGTAGGAGCCGTCCGGGTGTTTGGCGTAGATGTCCGGGTCGTCGTGCTCGGCCGTGCCGGTGAGCGGGACGCCGTCGCCGGCACGGCGGCCGATCACCAGGTTCTGCCGGTCCTCGGGGAGTGCCGCGAAGCCGCCGGTGTCCATGCGGATTCTGCGGTAGACCAGGATGGTCCCGTTCTCGTGCGGCCCCGGCGGGCCCCAGACCCACTGCTGGGCGGCCGCGTCGTCGGGGTTGGCGGTGCCGTCCTTGAACCCGAAAAGGTTTCGCGGCGTGACGCCCGGGAGTGCGTGGGGCAGGAAGCCGGACTGGGTCCAGCGGGGGACGATGCCGGCGGCCTTCGCGGCGGTGGTGGCCAGTTCGGCGACGACGGTCAGCGTCCAGCGGTCGGCGGCGCACAGGTGGACCAGCAGATCGCCGTTGCTGCGGGTCGGGTCGAGGCGATCGCCGGAGTACGGCGGCAGGTCGGCCAGTTCGGCGGGCACGTTCAGGCCGAGCCGGGAGGCGAGTTGGGGGCCCACGCCGACCAGGGAGGCGAGCCGGGTCGGGGCGCCGGTCCGCAGCCGCGAGTCGGGCAGCGTGCCGGCGGCCGCGGTGGAGAGCGTTCGGGTCAGCGCGTCGAGGACGGCGCGCAGGGCCTCCCGGTCCGCGGCGGCGGTGGTCGGCGGGAGGTCGAAGGACAGCAGCTGCGCGGAGGGCAGTTGAGGCTCCGTCACACCGGCCTGTCGGGGCCCGTGGAAGGGGATCGACGACACGGGCGGCGGCGCGCCGGCGGGCGAACCGCGGTCCGGTGCGAGGATGGTGCTCGTCACCGCCTCCGCCGCCGCGCCGATCCCGGCGGCCAGTACCGCTCCGGCCGCGAGCACGGCCCTGCGTCCCAAACCGGTCGCGGCGGGTCGGGCCGGCTCCTGCGGATTTCCCGGTTCGGTATGCATGGCCGATATTGGAGACGATAGAACACCTGTCATGCAAATCCCCTCTCCTCACGGTCTGTTACCTCATCGGGCCGCCCGGTCCGGAGCGTTCCGGGCGATGGTGCCGCGATACCTGTCGGTGCTGGTCGCCCTGGTCGCGGTGGCGGCCACGGGTTGTTCGTCGACGGATTCGAAGCCGTCCGGCAAACGGCATCCGGCCGGGAGCGTCATTCGGGTACCGGAGGACTTCCACACGGTGCAGGAGGCGGTGGACATCGCCCGCGAGGGTGACACCGTGCTGATCCAACCCGGTGTGTACCGCGAGAGCGTGCGGGTCACCGTGCCACGGGTGGTGGTGCGCGGCACGGACCGGAACGCGGTGGTCCTGGACGGCGGAGTGCGGCTCGTCAACGGCATCACCGTCACCGGCGCCGGCTCGGTGGTGGAGAACCTCACCGTCCGCGGCTACCTCGCCAACGGCGTCCTGTTCACCGGCGTCACCGACGAGCAGCTGCAGCGGCGCGGCGCCGGCGGATCGGCCTACGACCCGCTGGACACCGTCCGCTTCCCGCCGGTGCAGGGCTTCCGGGCCTCCCGGGTGACGGCGTACAACAACGGGCTCTACGGCATCTACGCCTTCGACGCGCGCGGCGGCGTCATCGAGGAGTCCTACGCTTCCGGCGGGGCCGATTCCGGCATCTACGTCGGCCAGTGCAAGCCCTGCGACACGCTGGTGCGCGGCAACACGGTGGAGCGCAACGCGGTCGGCATCGAGATCACCAACGCCTCGGACAACTTGACGGTGCTCGGCAACCGCGTCGTCGGCAATCGCGTCGGCGTGACGGTGAACTCCAACGACCTGGAGGCCCTCGCCCCGCAGCACGGCGCGGTGATCGCCGGCAACGTGATCGCCGGCAACAACGCCGCGGACTCGCCCGAGCAGGCCGACGGCGGCTTCGGCATCGGCGTCGGGATCGGCGGCGGCACCGCGAACCAGGTGCTGCGCAACCTCGTCCGGGACAACCGCGCGGCCGGGGTCATCGTCACGGACCCGCCCGGGCACCCGGCGAGCGGCAATCACGTCGAGGACAACCAGGTCACCGCCAACGGCGCCGACCTCGTGCTGGCCTCGGCCGACCCCACCAACTGCTTCACCGGCAACTCGCCCGCGACGCAGAGCCCGAACGGCCTGGAGGAGCTCGCCGGGTGCGGCGCCACCTCGCGCCAGGCCGTCCCGGCCGGCCGGCCGGCCCCCGTCCAGCCGCCACCCGGCACACCGTTCAGCTCCGTACCCGTGCCGCCCGCCCAACCGTCGATGCCCGACCCGGCGGCACCCGGCCGCCCGGCGACGGACCTGCCCGGACCGGTCGATCCGAACCGCTACCCCCTGCCGACCGACATCGCCGCCATGCCGCAGCCGAGCTGAGCCCGGTCGGCGCGGAGCACCCGGGGCCCCGTCGACGAGGCCTCCCGGCAGTCGGGTTGAAGCATCGGAAGAACTGCTCAACCGGGCGCCGGGGAGCCTCGTCGACGCCGCTTTCGGCACCCGCTACCGGCCGCAGCCGGGTCAGCCGGCGACCCAGGGAGCTTCGGGCAGTTTCGCGCCCTCGTCCCGCCCGGTGATCTCGACGGTCGTCGGCGTGCCCAGGCCGGGCATCCGCATCGTCACCCGCCGCAGACCGCCGTCGCCGTCGATCCAGTAGGTCAGCGGCGACAACTCGCCGTCGGCCCCGGCCCCGTGCGCCGCGTCGCCGGAGCGCGGCCCGGAGAACCGGTCGTAGCTCCGACCGTCGATCCGGTCGCGGCCCAGCCATCGCGGCCCGGACTGGGCGAGCAGCAGCGGGTTGTCGGGCCGGTCCGCGCCGAGTTGGATCAGCAGCCGGAGTCCGGAGTCCAGCGGGTCCGCGGTGTAGGCGCGCGGTGACCAGCCCGAGCGGGGAACGTGCTCGGCCTGCTGCCACGGCGGGCCGCCGGCGCCATCCGCCTTCGGCGCCAGTCCCAGGCCGTCGCCGTCCCAGACGATCAGGCCGTGGTCGAGGTCACCGGCGGCCCCGGTGACCCGGTAGCTGCCCACCGCGCGGTGACTGCGGTAGTCCACGATCCCCTCCACCCGCACCACCACGCCACCGCCCTCGGCGGCGGTGAGGGTCACCCTCGCCGGGCTCGCCTGATACAGGTTCAGGCGCGAGATCGCGATGCGGGACGCTTCGTCAACCGTCACCGCCCGGCTCGTGGTGCCGTCGGAGACGGTCTGGTAGACGGCCAGGCCACCCGCCGCGGTCCCGCACACCGCGACCGCCAGCAGTGTCCTGAACCAGAAGGTCCGATGCGGCGTACGGCCGCCGGTCTTCTTCCGGGCCATGAAGATGCCTTCTCTCACGTCGGTCAAACACTCGGGCGGGTTCGCGGACCCGATGGTCCGCGAACCCGCCCGATCCGCCCTACCGGCAGTCGGCGCGTCGAGCGCCGGCCGCCGTGGCCCGGATGCTACCGGTGTCGGGCCCTACGCCTGCGCACCAGGACGAGCGTCCCACCGAGCGCCGTGAGCGCCACGGCGGCAAGGGCCATCGGTGCGAGCGGGCCCGTACCGGTGTTCGGCAGGTGCGAGCCGGGCGGGGCCTGCGGCGGAGCCGGTACGGTCGGCGCCGCAGGCGTGTCCGGCGGGCTCTGCGGCGTCGGCGTCACGGCCGGCGTCGTCGGTGTGGGGGTGGGGGTGGGAGTGGGAGTGGGCGTCGGGGTCGGCGACGGGGTGGGCAGGAGTCGGTTGACCGCCGTCACCGAGACGCCGTCCGTGAGGTTGTCCGGAGTCAGGACCAGCGGGCCGAACACCGTGGTGTCCGGGGCCGCGTAGCCCGTGGGCGGGCTGACTTCCTGCCAGTAGTACGTCCCCGGCAGCCCCGCACCCTGACACAGGCCGTCGGCCCCGGTCGTACACGGACTCCCCACCGCCGTATCGGGCTTGTCACCGGTGGGCTGCAGCCCGTCGGTGCCGTTCGTCTCGTGCCACAGCTGGAACGTCGCCCCCGCCAGCGGCTTGCCGTCCTGGTCGTGTTTGACCAGGCGCAGTGCGCCTTCCTGTTGGCGGAATCCGAAGTCGTAGGTGTGGTCGTTCTCGCCCGGTCCGCCGGTGGTCAGTGCCCGTTCGGGATACGTCCCGCCGGTGGGGACGGTGCCCTTGGAGTCGATGAAGTGGTTGTCGCCGATGTCGTGTTCGGTGGGCACCCACTGGTACAGCGGCCCGCCCCTGGCGTAGTCGGCCGGGTTGTCGAGCCTGATCGTGTACTTGGTGCGGGGTTTGAGGCCGCCGGTCACGTCGGAGTCGTCGAAGTAGTACTCGCCGCGCACGGTGGTCTTCGTGGTGCCCACCAGCGTGCCCGACTCGTCGTACAGGTTCACGGTCGCACCCGGGACGGGTTTCTGGCCCGGGTTCTGGATGCCCTTGCGTTCGGGGTCGTACCAGACCCGGTTGCCGATCTGCAGCGGCGCCTGGTCACACAGCACCTCCAGATCACCCATCGAGGCACCCTTGCCGAACGGGGCGATCGTCCCCGCCGGGTTGAGCCGCAGACCGAACTTCGGGTCCTGCGTGCCGTCACGCCGCTGGAGGAAGGACGTACCGTAGCCCAGAGCGGTGTGGTTGGGGTCGAACGCCGACGTCGCGACGGTGTTCTCCACCTTGGACAACGCCATCCCCGCGAACGCCGTGTTGCGGTGACCGCCCCACGTGGTGTCGAAGAACCGCGTCCCCCGCGGGGACAGCCCGCACCCGTTGTTGGTGTCCAGCACGAAGACGCCGTTCACCGGGCACGCCTTGTTCAG
>NZ_JBIUYE010000031.1:0-36885 GCF_044744365.1 Kitasatospora sp. NPDC087314 | reverse complement strand
CCCGGGGGGTGGGGGGGGGGGGGGGGGGGGGGGGGTCGGGGCGGGGCCCGGGGGGGGGGGGGGGGGGGGGGGGGGGGGGGGGGGGGGGGGGGGGGGGGGGGCGGGCCCCGCCCCCCCCCGCCCCCCCGCGGCACTTGGCGGGCTGTCAGGCTGCGGGTCGGAGGGTCCCGGCGCCTCGGGCGAGGCCGCGGCGGATGGTGTGCTCGCACTCGGTGCGGGTGAGGCCGGTGGCCATGCCGGCGTCCAGGAGGGTGTCGACGGCCAGGGCCTCGTCCAGGACGCCGGTGGGCAGGTGGCGGCCGAGGGCGGCGGCGGAGGCGAAAAGCCGCTTGGCCCGCCCCGGGTAGGTCTGGGCGCGCACGGTCGCAGCTTCGCGGTCGAGGGCCGCGCGGATGTAGGCGTCCTGCTGGTGGATCCGCTCCCGCAGCACCGCCGCGTCGATGGCGGGCACGGTGGGTGTGGGCGGCGGGGTGAGGAGCGCGAGGAGTTCGGGCGGACAGGGGGCCATGACGGTGGGGTCGGTACCGGGGGCGAAGCCGTAGCGACCGCCGTTGCCGTGGGAGCCGGGGCCGACCAGGTAGCCGGCCGGGCCGCGGACGTCGATCCCGGGCGCCACCCGCCCCGCGGAGTTGGGGAACGTGGCGTCCGGCGGGGCGGCGAGCCACAGGTGCAGGCCCCCGGTGGGGGTGGCGACTGTGGCGGTGTCCGGAACGGTGAACCCGTGCTCGGCGGCCAGGCGGGCCAGGTCGGCAACGCCGTCCAGGCCGTTCTTGCGGTCGAGGTCGAGGCCGATCAGGTGATGCGGCGCCCGGCCGCAGGCGATGCCGTAGCCGGTGGCCCACGGAGCGGCGTGGAACGCGGCGTCGATGCGGGCCCGGTCGGTGGTGGCGTCGTGAACTCCGTGCCCGAACCTGCCGCAGGCCGCGCGGCACTGATCGCGCTCGGGGCCGGGCGGGTGCGGAGAGGAGATCGCGGGCTTCTTGCTGCGAGCGAGGGGGAAGACGCGCAAGCCGCGCCCGGCGGCGAAGTGCGCGGCGAAACGGGCACGGTTCCAGGCGGCTTCGTCCATGGGGCCCTCCTGAGTAGGCGGTTGAGCCAGCACTCCGCCCGGCACGGTGGCCGGCGGTGTGCTGGTGGCGGTGTGCTGCTGCTCGGCGCAGACCTTGTGCGAGGGCCGGCGCTGCTCGTCGCGGAGAGGGGTGGGGCGGCCGCACCAGCGGCACGGGCGGTCACCGGTGCGGTCAAAGTGGGAGGCGTCGCGCCAGTCCAAGGCAGGTGCCATTGGGGCTCCTGTGACGTGAGGTGCGCTCACTCTTGTCTGGGCAGCAGGGGGGCGCCCGCGGTCCGAACGGGCTTGTCGGACCACGGGGTTAGAGTCCGGGCATGGCGAACCATGACCTTGAGCTCGTTCCGGGCCTGATGACCACTCGCGCCGAGGTAGGCGCTGCATTTGGCGGCGCACTCTACGGCGGCATCGAGCCGGCGCCCGACTCCGACATGGTGCTCGTGTACTCCGACCCGAAGGTCGGTGAGCTGCACGGTTACACCTTCGATGGCCAGGCCGAGGACGACGACCGAGGGCCGCTCTACCTGTACACCGGCGAGGGGAAGACCGGGAACCAGCAGTTCACCGGCGGGAACAAGGCCCTCAGGGATCACGCCGCAGACGGCCGCACGCTGCAACTGTTCGTGGCGGACGGGAACGTCATCGACCAGGTCACCGGCAGGAAGAAGAAGGGCAAGCGGCAGCGCTACATCGGGCAGATGATCTTGGATCCTGAGCAGCCCTACGACCGCCGGCGCGCACCGGGCACGGACGGCGTGGAGCGGTCCGTGATTATCTTCCACCTGCGGCCGGACCCGCAGGCCACGTTCCCGCCGAAGTTCACGCCCGCGGACGCGATCCCTCCGGCGACCGCGCACGCCGTCGTGAACCTCGAAGTCGAGACGGAGCCCGAGACGGACATCGAGGCTGCGGACGCGGCGTCGGCGGGCCCGTCGTCGTCGCAGGTCGAGACCGAGGAGCACGCCACCGACGAGACGGTGGCGAACATCCCGGGTGGCCAGCGGACCATCCAGCGGCGGGAGGGCCAGCTGACCAAGGCCTACAAGGCCCATCTGGTCGCCGCAGGCCACACCGTGAAGCGGTTCCAGATCTCCATCGAGGGAGTGGCCGGCACGTTGAAGACGGACCTGTACGACGTCACCGACAACGTGCTGTACGAGGCTAAGGGGACCGTGCGTCGCGATGACGTCCGCATGGCCATCGGCCAGCTTTTCGACTACCGGCGCCACATCGACGCCCCCGAAGGTCTGCGGCTTGCCGTCTTGCTGCCGGGTGACCCGGGCAAGGACCTTCGCGTGCTGCTGGACACGCTTGGCATCGCCCTGGTGATCCGCACCGGTGAGGGCTTCGATGGCTTCCCGCTGGCCTAACCTCCGAAGTGCTTGCTCCACCACTCGGGTGGGGCAAGCACCACCCTGCTGCTAGCCACCAAGGATGTTGGTCCGCCGCGGGGCGGGCGCCGTGGCTGCCGGCGAGCAGGTCGGCGAGAGAGCGGGTGGATTGGGCAACTGCCCTACAGGCAAGCAGGGTTCAGCATGCGTCGGTATCCTGGGCGACCTCGCAGGTGCCGTCGCAGCCGTAGTAGCCGCAGCCCCCGCACTCGGGGCAGTGCTCGTAGTCGATCAGGACGACGTCACCGGCCTCGTCGTCCCAGACCTCGTCCTCGTAGCCGCCGCCGCTGCCGTGGCAGCCCTCACACGTCTCGGTGTGTCCGGGGCGCGGCCCGGCGGCCTGCTCCTCCTCGGCGTGTCGCTGTTCGTCGGCGATGTCGAGGGCGATCTCGTAAGCCTTCTCCTCGTCGCGGGTCGGGTAGTCGGCGTAGTCGTACGTGTCGAAGTCGTCGTCCACGGTGGGTCTTTCAGGCGTCCAGGGGCGGCCTGGGCGGGTCGCCGTTGCGGGGGCACGACCGAGCCCCCGCCAGCGGGTGCTGACGGGGGCTTCGGTGAGGCGGTGTGTGGTGTCAGTCCTCGTCGGGGGTGAGTCCGTGGCGCCGCTCCCACTCGCGCCAGCAGCTGCGGACCAGGCCCTGGGTGACGGGGTTGGGGTCGTCCTTGTGCCGCTCGATGGCGGCGCACAACTCCTCCATGGTGAACTCCGGGATGACCTTGTCGGGCCAGCGGTCGGTGGTCATGGCGGGCTGCCTTTCGGGTTGGTGGATCATGCGGCGTTGGTGCGGCTGACGACGATCGTCCGGGCGGGGTTGTCGGGGTCGGCGCGCATGACGAACCCCTCTCGGGTGGACCACTCCTGGGCGTTGTTGTGGTTGTTGTTGTTGCTCTGACCTGCGACAACAACGCGGTCGGGGGTGGTCTCGGAGGGGGAGGGGAGCGGGGGCACGTCGTCGTGGTGGATGCCGGGCACACTGACGCCCTCGACCCGCACCCCTCCTCGGACCTCCACACGGGCCTCGCTCAGGAGCGCGCGGACGGCCTTCCCGGACCGCTTCCAGAGGGGGTGTGCGGCGGCCAGATGGGCGGTCACGGCGGTGAGGGCGACGTGGGTGCCGTCGGCCCCCAGAACGGCCACCGCGCGGCGGGCGTCGGCGGGGGTCGGGGCGGTCGGCTCGGGGGCCTCGCCGGGCTCCTGTTCGGCGGTCGGCACGGGCTGGTCCTCGGCAGGCTCCTGGGCCTGCTCCGGCTCGGCCTCGCGCTTGGCCTTGCTCTTGCCCTTGCCGGGGGTGGGGGCGTGGATCAGGGCGGCGATCCACCACCCCCCGAGGAGGAGGCCGATGCCGGGCTGGATCCAGGGGCGGGCGAGGGACCAGACGAGCGGGCCGCCAACGATCAGCATCAGCGCCGCGGCGCCGGCCGCATCCCCGGCGCGGCTGCGCTTCTCCTTGCGGGCGGTTTTGGCCTGCTCCATCTCGAACTCGCGGGCCGAGACCTTTGCCGCCTCCCGGGCCCGGAGCATCGCGTCCCGTTTGGCCGGGTCGCTCTCCGTCGAGACCTTCTTCACGAACGCGGCCTCGTCGGCTGCGGCAGCCTCGGCGGCGAGCTCCTCGCGCCTGGCCTTGAGAGCGTCGGCTTCGACGCGGCGTTCGCGCTGGGAGGCCGTCAGCTTGCGGATCAGGACGGGCGTGCCGGTGGCCAGACCGGTGATGGGCCACAGCAGGGTGGCGCTCAGCTCCTCGGTGGGGAAGATCTTTTCCATCGTCGCCACCACTACTTGATGAACGCGCTGATGAGGCCGCTGAGGATGGACGACGGCAGGACCCAGAGCCCGCCGGCGGCGGCGAAGAGGCTGGGGGCGACGGCGCCGCAGAGGGCGTCCTTCCAGGGCTTGGGCTTGAGTCCGAAGACGGCGAGGGTCAGGACGGCGGCGGTCGCGCCGGTCTGCCAGTCCCCCAGGGCGGCGTTGCCCTGGAACGCGTCGCTGAGCTGCGTGCCGATCCCGGCGAGCTGCTGGAAGGCGGTGCCCGCGTTGGCGGCGAGCAGGCCGATGCCGAACGCCCAGTAGGGGACGTGCTCGTCCTGGACGTTGATCTTGTTCTTGCCGCGGACGCCGACGTAGAGGTACATGGTGGCGACGGTTGCGGCGCCGCCGGTGCCCAGCGCGATGAGGCTGCTCATGGTGTGTGACTCCTGGTGGCTAGAAGAGGGGCAGGGCGGCGAGGAGCGGGGAGAGGCCGGTGGCGACGGCGAGGCCGGAGGCGACCGGGATGCGCAGGGTGATGAGGATCAGCAGGGGCCCGGGGCCGCGGACCTCGCTCACGCGCAGACGGCCGCGGTCGCGGGTGTGCAGGTCGAGGGCCCACCCGGCGGCGGCCAGCAGCAGGCCGACGTAGGGCCCGCCGGGCGCGATCAGCGACACCAGGCCGGTGCTGTAACCGCCCACCGCGCTGATCGCGGTGAGGACTGCCCAGCGGCGGAACCGGACGGTGCGGTCGGAAGGGCTGGCGGCGCGGGCGGCTCGGCGGCGCTCGCGCCGGGCCCGGGTACGGGCCTCGCGCTGGTCGGCGAGCTGCTGCTGACGGTGGCGCAGGGCGCGCTGTGCGGGGGTCTCCCCGGCCGCGGCGCGCTCCCGGTCCTCCTGGGCGCGGGCGCGCTGCTTGGCGAGCTCGCGCTCCGCCTCCCGGCGCTGGGCCCGGTCCTGCGGAGTCTCGGAGATCCGCTCGGCCAGCAGATCGGCGAAGCCGACCAGGTCGTCCCGGTGAGCGGGGCGGTCGGGGGCGAGGACGTCCTCGATGCGGTGACGGGCCGAGCGCTCCTCGGCGGTCTCCCCGACCTTGCCCAGGGCGGAGTCCATCCGGGCGCGCTGCGCGGCGAGCAGGTCCTCGTACTCGACCTGCTGGCGGGCGGCGCGCTGGGCCTCGCTCTCGGTGAGGAGCTGTCCGACCTGCGAGGTGATCGTCGTGGCCTGCTCGGACAGGATCTGGCCGAACGGGGCCCAGAAGGCCTGCGCGGCGTCCTCCATCGAGGCGGCCTGGCCGGGGCCGGCGCCGATCGGGACCGGGGTGTGGATGGGGGTGTCGGCCTCGTTCGTGGCCGGGGCGGGGATGCGGGGGCCGGACTTGCGCCACCACTCGGCCACAGGACCGGAGTTGGGGGCGGGCATGCCGGCGGTGGGCGGCTCGGTAGGGGGCGGGGGGATGGTCATCGGTTCTCCTCCCGGCGGAGGAGCCACACGGCGATGCCGGCGCCGACCGCGAGGATCGGGTAGATCAGGCTCAGGAGCCAGTCCATGGTCAGTTCTCCAGGTAGGGGCCCGGCCGGGGAGGCCGGGCCCGGGGAGTGTCAGGAGGAGCGCCACCAGGCGCGGACGGGGTTGGCCTCCAGCGCCGTGGTACGGCGAGTCTTGGAGTCCATGGCGGCGTGGCCCGCGCGGTCCGCGGCGCGAACCGCCTTCGCCCTGCGCTGCTGGCCGGACCGGGTGTCGGCGGTCTTCCTGCCGAAGCCGAGCATCAGTCGCTCCTCCGCCCGATCAGGCCGGTGAGGACGAACGGCTGGCCCTCGAAGACGCACATCGCGCGGAACTCGGCGGGGAAGATCCCGTCGGCGGAGGCGTCGGTGACAACCAAGCGGCTGCACCACGACTCGCGGGTCAGGCCGGAGACGACGTCGAGCGGCACGGGGGCGTCGGTGCGGTAGGCGATGCCGTCGCCGCCGTCGCAGCGGACGAGGCCGACCAGCGGGAGGGTGGTGATCGGCTTCACCTCGCACCGCCGTTCCTGCCGACCTGGATGGTCAGCACGCGGTCGGCGCCGGCGGCGGCACGGGCCTTGTCCTCGGGGGTGATCGGGGGGATGGGCGGTGCGATCATGGTCAGGGCCATGACAGATGTCTCCTTGCTGAGGATCAGCGGAGCAGAACAGGAGAGGTTTCAGGCCGCGAGGCCGGTGCTGTCAGCGCAGGTCAGGCAGATGCCCAGGTGTGCGGGGAGCACGTACCCGGTGTCCCGCCCGCAGGCGGGGCAGGTGCGGCGGGCCCGGTTGGCCTTGGCGAGAGCCGCGGCCCTCGCGGGGGTCATCTGCCGCACCGGCTTGGCCAGCGCGAGGCGGTAGAGGTAGGCGGGGCGGGTGCCGCCAAAGCGGGAGCGCCACATGATCTGCGCGGCCACGTCCTGCCCGCCGGGGCGCAGGCCCTTGGCGCGCAGCTGCCGGCGGGTGAAGTACCCGGCCGGGGCCATGCGCCACGGGTAGGTGGGCGTGCCGCCGTGACGCTCCCCGGCCGGGTCCCAGTGGCGGGGGCGGCTCACCGCTCGTCGTCCGTGTCGTGCGGGTAGAAGCCGTACAGCTCGACCGGGACGGCGCAGTGGGAGCCGGTGGCGATCAGCCACCCGGTCGTGCCGTGGTGCTTCTGCTCGATGGTGGCCGGGTCGAGGCCGAGGGCGGCCCGCCACTGCTCGAACCGGTCGAGGCCGTAGTGCAGGGCGACGTACAGCCCCCACGTCCACTCGTACGTGTTCGGCACCGCCATCGTCTTCACGTGCACGTCCGGGGCGGGCAGGTTCGCGTGGGTGGTGAGGAGGGCGAGCAGGGCGCCGGCCGCGTTGACCTGGGCGCCAGCCATGGTGGTGGTGTCGGTGCTCATAGGGATCTCCCGGTTCTCAGGCAGCGGCCGGCGCGTCACCAGCGCCGTACTGCTCGTTGAGCCGCTTGTAGACGACGTTGACGTAGGAGGCGGCACGGGTGGAGCGCTGGGCGGCCTGGCGCTGCGAGACGCCGTCGCGCCAGCACTGCTCGATCACGCGGGCGGCCTCGGCCTCGTCCAGCCGGACAGGGGCCGAGGCGGTGTTCACTTCGTCGGCGGAGGTGTTCGCCTCGGGCTCCGGGGTGTTCACCGGGCCCGGATCGTCCGGGTACACCGGGCCGTCGATCACGTCGTCGGTGGCCTCCGGGGCCGGTTCGGGGGTGTCGGTCGGAGCGGGGTGCACGGGGGTGAGCGCCGGGTGAACGGGCTCGGTGTTCACCGCCTCCGCCGGACCCGCCGCGAGCGCCTCCCGGGGCTCCGCTCTGGGGTCGGGCGGCAGGGTGGCGGTGGGCTGCAGGGCGGGGGTGAACGGTGCCTGCGGGAGGGTGAACAGCGGGGCGTTCACCACCTGCCGAGCGGCCTGCGGGATCGCCGCCGGGCGGGTGCGGAGCCGCGGTTGGGGCTGCTTCGCGAGTCGGGCCAGGGCCCGGCGGTAGGCCGGTCCGGCCTCGGCGACGAGCAGCAGCAACAGCGGCGGGATCAGGTGGATCACCACTCCCACCAGGTCCTTTGCCAGTGCGGCGGCCCCGATGTTGAGCCAGACCGTAGCCAGCCCGGTGACCCACCGAAAGAGGGCCGGCCAGCGTCCGGCGCTCACCCCGAAGCGGGCCAGCGTGCTGTCCGCCTGGAGGCTCAGGATGAAGCACCCGTCTCCGGCGACCGCCATCACGGGGCCGGTGCCGTAACCGGGTGAATGGGCGTCGATGAACGGGGCGGCGGTGGACATGCTCACCGCGACCACCGCCCCCGTGAGCACCCACGTGCCGGTGCTGATCACGAGCGATGTACGGCGGATCTGGGCCGGGGTGGGCACCTCGGCGAGCACCGGGTGAACACCCGCGCCGGGGCGGTGAACGTTCACCGGGCACCGCCGGCGTTCACCCGGGCCCGGTCGCGGGCCGCCTGCCGCAGCAGGCTGTTGCGCTCGCGCTCGTTCAGGCCGCCGAAGATGCCGTGCGGCTCCCGGCGCTCCAACGCGTCGGCCAGGCACAGCGACTTCACCGGGCAACCCGCGCAGAGCATCTTGGCGCGGCGCTCGGCCCACTCGGCGGCCTCGGTCCCCATCTCTTCGGGGTCCGGGAAGAACAGGTTCGTGTCGCTGCCCTTGCAGGTGGCGCCGCGCAGGTCGCTGTCCGGGGTCGGGCGGTACTCGGCGAGTGCGGCGGCCGCCGAGCGGGCGCTGCGGTGCGGGTTGCGGATGGCGGTCATGAACCGCCGGCCCTTGAGGGTCATCAGGCCGCCGCCTTCCAGGGCCGCATCCGGCAGCGCTCGGCGGTGTGCATCAGCGCGGTCCCGAAGCCGGCCGCCGGGCCGTCCAGGTCCCGCAGGATGTCCCGCGCGGCGTCGAGCCGGACCGCCCGGTCCTCGGCGGACTCGTCCTCGCTGCCGACGAACAGCTCGATGTCGATGCCGACACCGAACGCCAACTCCGCGAACTCCAGGGGCGACAGCGCCTCCTGACCTCCGACGTACAGTTTCATGGGGTCACCTCGTCAGATGGTGGGTGAGCCCGCAGGGCCGCCGCGCACCCGGCCAAGGACAGCGCGGCGGCCCGACGCATGCGGGCCCAGCTACTCGTGGTGCACGAGCAGCCATGGCCTCGGTCCGCCCGCAGAGCGGATGGACCGGGCCAAAGTCACTCGTTCACAGCTCGGGCCCCACCCCGCCGAAGCGGAGCAGAGCCCGTGATGCCGTCCTCTTGGGGAGCGCGCTCCCGTTCAGGCGCGGACGGCGTGACCTTTCGGTCTTGCCCTCCGGCTGACCAGGCGCCGGGTACCTCGGCCCGATTTGTCCCGGGCCCCTTCGCCCAGGGCACGGCGGTGGCCGGCCATCAATGGGCGCGTTTGTGCAGCTCAGAGCAGCCCAAAGAAGGGCCAAGGGCAATCATTGTCTGCATTGTCTGAACAATGCCCCCCTCGGGGAAGACTGTGGCATCCGTCATGACGCCCCGTCAAGCACATCGTCTGCATTGACTGGACAATGGGTCTGACCGGGCGGTTTCATGGGGTTATGGCAACCACGCGAGCTGGGCGACCTCCGATGTATCAGCAGATCGCAGACGTGCTCCGGCAGCGGATCGCGAGCGGCGACCTTGTCGCGGGCGACCGCCTTCCGACCGAGGCCGAGCTGAGTGAGGAGTACGAGGTAGGCCGGGGAACTGCGCGGCAGGCCCTCGGGATGCTGGTCAACGAAGGGCTGATCGTCTCGGCCCGCCCCCGCGGCTACTTCGTTCGCGAGCGTCGGCCGATGGTCTTTCGGCCGCAGGCCGAGTTCCGGGCCCGGCCGTACTCGGAAGAGATGGACGCCTTCGTCACGGAGCACTCGGCGGACGGGCGAGAGGCCAGCCAGCGCATCGACGTGAGCATCGTGGAGCCGCCGGCCAGCGTCGCCAAGCGCCTGAACTTGGAGCCCGGAGAGCTCACGGCCGTGCGGCAGCGCGTGCGGTGGCTGGATGGGGAGCCGTTCAACCTGAACGACTCCTACTTCCCGCTGAGCATCGTGCAGGACTCCGAGATCATGCGCCCCGCCGACATTGTGCGCGGCGCCAACAAGGTGCTCGCCGAGCTGGGGCATCTCCAGGTCCGCGCCATCGACGAGCTGTACGTGAGGATGCCGACCCCGGAGGAGGCCAAGCGCCTCGAACTGGGCGCCGGGACACCGGTCGCGGAGCACGTCCGCACCGGATACACCGCCGAGGGTCGGCCCGTTCGGGTGGCCGTCTCGATCCTGCCGGGTGACCGGCACGTGATCACCTACGAGCAGGAACGAGAGCCGCAGGATGCCGACGCAAACTGACCTGGAGATTCGCCCAGCCCGACGGGATCAGCTCGGAGAAGTGGAGGCGCTGCTGATCGAGGCGAGCGAATGGCTTGCCTCACGAGGGAGCGACCAGTGGCAGTTCCCGCCCCGGCGGGACCGCCTCATCAGCGCGATGGAGCGCGGGGAGTGCTTCTTGGCCTACCGCGACGGCGAGCCCATCGCGACCCTCACCGTGGACGAGCAGGCAGACCCGGAGTTCTGGGAGCCCGGGGACCGGCCTGATGAGGCGCTGTACGTTCACCGGATGGCGGTGGCACGCAAGGCCGCGGGCCGGGACGTGGGCGCGGTACTGCTGGGCTGGGCCGTCGACCGCGCGGCTGCTGCGGGGAAGCGGTTCCTTCGGCTTGACGCCTGGAAGACGAACCCGGACCTTCACCGCTACTACCTCAGTCAGGGCTTCTCCCTGGTCAGGGTCGTAGACCTGCCCCACCGGTCGTCGGGTGCCCTCTTCGAGCGAGCAGTTCACGGCCGTTGTGGGGCAGTGCCAGCCGTGCCGCAGTCATGCCAGGGCAGGCGGGAAATCGCGGGGAATCGCGGGCAGTGACGGTCAGAACTCGGGGCAGAGCCCCAGCACCGCTTCGCCGCAGGGGAATCGGTTCTGCTTGCTTCTGCCCGTTCCGGCCGGCTGGTCTCGGTGGTCAGCAACAATGCGGGCGCGGCCTTGGTCGCAACCGGGAGGCCTCCGCAGCGAGTTCGCTGCGGAGGCTGCGCTCTTTTGCGGGGCGGGTGGCGTCGGTAGGTTCTGGGCGGTGATTACTCAGATCGTCACGCTGGTCGGCGTCCTGCTGGGCGCGCTCACCTCGTTCGTAGCCACCGGGTGGGCGGACCGGACCAAGCACCGGCGGGTGATGGCCACGCGGTGGGACGAGCGGAAGCTCGACACCTACGTGCAATACGCGACCTGTGTGAAGGAGATCGACTCGGTCGCCAAGCGGGCCAGACAGGCCGAGGCGGGCTCGACGGCGCGGGCGGAGTTCCTGGCCACGATGGAGCAGACAGAGATCCAGCGGTCGGCGCTCTTCGAAACGCTCGTCCTGCTCGCGAGTCCGGCTGCGGTGGAGGCGGCGAAGGCGGTCAACATCGTGCTGTGGGAGTCCGAGATCGCCGCCCGCGAGCACACCACGGTGTCGAATGGCCCTGTCCTGGTCGAGTTGCTCAATGCCTACCACGTGCAGGCCCGGCTCGATCTCGGTGTAGGTGGCCCGGGCATCGAGGCTTGATCAGAAGCACAACAGGGCCGGGCCGCGCGGCGGAGATCGCTGCCCAGCCCGGCCGTTCACTTGCTCGCGGGCGTGGGTTGGTAGGGGGCCCCGAGAGCATGATCCGGACCAATGGCGGACCAGATCCGGTCCGTGATCAAGAGTTGCCTGGTCAGAACGTCCCTGGTCAGCGGCCTGTAAAGACGCTCGCCTATCGTGGAGGTCCGAGCTGCTCATTGCGCTCGCGGATTGCTGTTTCCAGGCTGTCGCGGATGGCCCGGGTGTCTGGGTGGGTGTCGCCAAGGACCTGTTCGCACTGGGCGAGGGTGATCTCCAGGAGGGGGAGAGCACGAGAGTGGTTCCCGGTTCGGTAGTACGCGGTGGCGAGGTTGGCGCGGCTGGCCAGGGTGCTGGGGTGGGTGTCGCCGAGGACCTCTTCGCGTTGGGCGAGGGTGATCTCCAGGAGGGGGAGAGCACGAGTGCCGTTCCCGGTTCGGTAGTACGCGGTGGCGAGGTTGGCGCGGCTGGCCAGGGTGCTGGGGTGGGTGTCGCCGAGGACCTCTTCGCACTGGGCGAGAGTTGTTTCCTGGAGGGAGATAGCACGGGTGAGGTCCCCAGCCGCTCCGTAGGCGCTTGCCAGGTCGATGCGGCTGGTGAGGGTGTCGGGGTGGGTGTCGCCGAGGACCTCTTCGCGTTGGGCGAGAGTGGTCTCCAAGAGGGGGACAGCGAGAGTGAGGTCACCCGCCTCGCGGTAGTCGGCAGCGAGACTGTTTCGGCTCATCAGGGTGTCGGGGTGGGTGTCGCCGAGGACCTCTTCGCGTTGGGCGAGAGTTGTTTCCTGGAGGGAGATGGCGCGGGTGAGGTCCCCCGCCTCGCGGTAGGCGATAGCAAGGTTGGCGCGCGTGGTGAGGGTGTTGGGGTGGGTGTCGCCGAAGACCTCTTCGCACCGGGCGAGGGTTGTCTCTAGAAGGGACGCGGCGCGGGCGACGTTCCCAGCCAATCCACATGCGCTGGCAAGGTTGTTGCGAGTGCGCAGTGTGTTGGGGTGGAAGCCCCCGTGTACCTGTTCACAGTGGGCCAGGATCGCCTCGTAGAGGGGAATCGCTCGGGCGTCGTGGCCTTGGTCATAAAGGCGCTGAGCGGCAGTCCCGTAGAGTCCAGTCGCCAGGTCGTCCTTACACTCCTCCGGCTTTGTAACCGCGAGTGCGATCACCTGCGGCATCAGAGCATCCCACAGGGATACGTGCGCTGTTTCCGACGTGAGAGCCCGCACAAGTGCCTCCTCGGCCGCGTGACGGCCAGCGGGAGAACCGTCGAGCTGGGCTGGCGCGGTCGAGCGTAGGACCGCTTGGAGGAGGCGGTGGACGCTGACGGTGTGCCTGGTGATCGCAGCCATGCTGTAAGCACTCAGAAGTCCCAACGCTTCGTGTAGATCATCTCCACCGTTACGAGCCTCGAAGAGACTGATAGGTATGTCATCCGGGGACAGCCAGGACAGCGTGCGCAGGACCTCCACGGCCTGGGGGTTTCGAGCCTCAAGGGCGCTCAGGGTCTGAGTCCAGATACGCGCAATAGTGCGTTCCGCGTCGGTGCCGTCCGCGGCTTTGTCGAGCTTGGCAGACAGGCGCAAACGGTATGCAGCGACGCTGACGGTCGGGTGTTGGCGAAGGTAGGCTCCAGCCTGCTCCAAGGCGAGTGGCAGATAGCCAAGATCGGAGGCCAAGGCACGGGCCTCCTGCTCCTCGCGAACCGTGGGAGCCCCGTCGGCGAACGCCCGCTGACAGATCAATTGGGTTGCTTCATGCGGTGACAGGAGACCAACAGGGTAGGTGCGGATCGCATGGGGCCAACCGACAGAGCGGCGGCTGGTGATGAGATGGTGGCCACCGCCCAACGCACCAAGATACGGGGTGAGGTCTGCAGGGTCCTCGACGTTGTCGAAGACCAGCAGCCACCCCGGATGCCACTCCAGCCAGGCCATCGCCCACGCGGACCGCTGCTCAAGAGATGCCTTTCCGGCCCAGGCTGGAACAAGCTTCAGGGCCAGGTCGGCCAGGGATTGCTCGATTCGGCCGGGGGAGTCGGCGGTGACCCACCAGACAAGCGTGTACTCGTGGCGGTACCGGTAGGCGTAGGCCAGGGCCAGGGTGCTCTTACCGACTCCGCCAAGGCCGTGGACGGTCGACGCTTGCGTGATAGCCGTCCCGTTCTCCGCCGTGAGTGTGTCGCGGAGCCATCGGAGAGCGTCCTCACGGCCGAGACACAGAGGGAAAGTGGCCATGTTGGTGAGGCTGGGAGGTGCCTGAAGGTCGCGAGGTGCGGTAAGTACCTCTGCAGGCAAGCCGAGCACATCGCCAGTGTGGGCGGTCCCGATGCTGTGGGCCGTGACCGCCCTGGTGCCGGAGGCGTCGTAGTGGGGCCCGGTCACTGAGCCGGGCGGTGGCCGTCGCCGGTGATGGCCGTGGTGATGGTGTGGGCGGCGATCGACCGTTCCCCGGACGCGGTGATCGTTACGGAGGCGGCGGCCGGTCCGACAAGGCCGGCCAGCTCCTGGCGCAGTCCGGCGTCCTCGCGCAGGGCCCGCTTGATCTGCTGGCGCAGCGCCGCTGCCGCGTCCGGGTCAGTGGTGTCCTCGGCGGCGTCCTGAACCGCGGCTTCCAAGGCGGCCTGTTCACTCTGCGAGCCGCGGCGGAACACCGTGTGCAGGATGCGTCGGCCCAGGTTGGCGGTCGCCTCCACGGCACTGTCTTCCGCCCGGGTCAAGACGGCCCCGCCGTACGCACTCACGGCCGCCCCCAGGTACGGGCCTGCCTGTTCCACCAACTGGGCGATCTCGTCCGTCATGACTGCCTCTCCACTCGACCAGCACCTACTACGACGGAGCGTAGGGGAGCAAGCGCGGGCGGGAGACAGGTTTCGGGGAACACTCGTGTCTGGGCGCGAGAGCAGACTGGACCGGGGCCGTCTGTGGGCCGTCCGGAGGCAGCCAACGATGACAGATGACGACCAGCGCTGAGCCCGCCAGCCCTGATGGGGACGGGCTCAGCGTTCGGCGTCTGCGACACTGGAACAACCATGCCTAAGCCCGGAGAACTGACCTTTGTCGCGCCGCGTGGCGCCAAGCCCCCGCGACACCTCGCCGACCTGAGCCCCGCCGAGCGCAAGGAGGCCGTCGCCGAGCTGGGCGAGCAGCCGTTCCGCGCGAAGCAGCTCTCCAATCACTACTTCGGCCGGATGTCGAACGACCCGGCGGGCTGGACGGACATCCCCGCCACCAGCCGGGAGAAGCTCACCGGGAGCCTGCTGCCCGAGCTGATGTCGGTGGTCCGGCACGTCTCCTGCGACGACGACACCACGCGCAAGACGCTGTGGAAGCTCTTCGACGGCACGCTCGTCGAGTCGGTGCTGATGCGCTACCCGGACCGGGTCACCATGTGCATCAGCTCGCAGGCCGGCTGCGGCATGAACTGTCCGTTCTGCGCGACCGGCCAGGCCGGGCTGACCCGCAACCTCTCCACCGGTGAGATCGTCGAGCAGATCGCCGCCGGGATGCGCGCGCTCAAGGCCGGCGAGATCCCCGGCGGCGAGGCGCGGCTGTCCAATGTGGTCTTCATGGGCATGGGCGAGCCGCTGGCCAACTACAACCGGGTGCTGGCCGCGATCCGCCGTCTGACCGACCCGGCGCCGGACGGCTTCGGCCTGTCCCAGCGCGGCATCACGGTGTCCACCGTCGGCCTGGTCCCGGCGATGAACCGGCTCGCGGACGAGGGCCTCAGCTGCCGCCTGGCGCTGTCGCTGCACGCCCCGGACGACGAGCTGCGCGACGAGCTGGTGCCGGTGAACACCCGCTGGAAGGTCGCCGAGGTGCTGGACGCCGCGTGGAACTACGCGGAGAAGTCCGGCCGGCGGATCTCCATCGAGTACGCGCTGATCAAGGACATCAACGACCAGGCGTGGCGGGCGGACCTGCTCGGCCGGCTGATCAAGAACCACCGGGTGCACGTCAACCTGATCCCGCTGAACCCGACGCCGGGCTCCAAGTGGACCGCCTCCCGGCCCGAGGACGAGCGCGAGTTCGTCCGCCGGCTCCAGTCCCACGGGGTGCCGACGACCGTCCGCGACACCCGCGGCCAGGAGATCGACGGCGCCTGCGGTCAGCTCGCCGCGGCGGGCTGACCCGGTAGGACGGGCCTGAGGCGGGTCCGACCGTTCGCGTCGCCCGCCCGGCGGGAGTGGCCGGACCCGCCTCAGCGCAGACCGGCAGCCGCCAGCGCGGCGGTCGCCCCGCCGGTCACCAGCAGCGTGGTGCCCACCGCCAGGGTGCGCAGCGCGACCGCGCCGAACAGCAGCCGGGGCGAGGTGCCCAGGCGCAGGAGCGCGTCGGTGACGCCCCGGCGGTCGGTGCGGACCTCGGCCAGCCGGACGGCCACGGCGGCCGCCGCGCACCCGAGCACCAGACAGGCCTCGATGGCGGGCAGCGCGTCGGCGCTGTCGGGCGTGCCGATCCAGTAGCGGATGGTGGTGAGCACCATCGCGAGGGCGAGGGTGAGCACGGCCAGCGGCGGGCCGAGGCGGCGGGCCTGGGCGGTGAGTCCGCGGCCGGCCAGCAGCCGCAGCGGGGTGGGCCGGCCGAGGGCGAGTAGCCGTCCGGTCCAGGCCAGCAGCGGGCCGGTGAGCAGGGCGAGCCCGAGTGCGCTGGCGGCCCAGCCGCCGAACGCGGTGGTGCTGGTGGTGCCGAGCCCGGCGGGCAGGTGGATCGGCCGGTCGTCGACGGCGGCGCCGGGCCGCAGGGCGATGAGTTCGAGGGCGAGGCCGATCACGGAGAGCCCGACCGGCAGGGCGATCCGCCAGGCGCCGAAGCCGGTCGGGCCGTGGGCACGGGTACGGCCGCCGGGCAGGGTCTCGTCGAGCGGCACCGCGCAGGCGGCGGCGATCCCGGCGGTGAGCGGCACCAGAGCGAGCAGGGTGACCGGTGCGGCGGCCGGCAGCGGCACGCCCATGCCGAGGTCGGGGGCGAGCGTGGGCCCGGCGATGTCGTTGCGCAGGACCAGGAAGGCCAGCAGGGTGAGCACGCTGCCGACGGCGCAGGCGAGTGCGACCTCGCCGGCGATCAGGGTGCGGACCCGGCCGGAGCCGGCTCCGGCGGCGCGCAGGCCGGTGATCCGTTCGGGCCGCTGGGCGGGCACCGCGCGGGCGGTGACGGCCGCGAACCAGGCGACGGCGGCGAGCGGGGGGAGGCACCAGAGCAGCCGCTCCAGCGCGTCCTCGCCGCCGAGCGGGTCGCTCATCGCCCGGCCGAGGGAGCGCAGCAGGAAGGCCGCGACCACGGCGGCGGCCAGCGTGGTGAGCAGCCAGCGGCCGAGGTCGGGCACCCGGTAGCCCCGGGCCAGACGGAGATAGAACACGTCGACTCTTTCAGCGGCTCGGCGTCGTCAGCGGCGGGTGGCCGAGACGGCGGGCGCACCGGCCGTCCCCGGGGTGGCGGTGCCGCGCGGGACGGGGGCGGCGGGGGCGGTGAGCCGTCCGTCGACGAGGGCGACGGCGCGGTCCGCGAACCGGACGAGCTCGGGGTCGTGAGTGGCCAGGACGAGGGTGAGCTGGTGCGAGCGGGCCGCGCTGGTCAGTATCCGTAGGACCTGGTCGGCGGCCTCGCGGTGCAGTGGCGCGGTGGGGTCGTCGGCGAAGACCACCGGCGGCAGCGGGGCGAGGGCGCGGGCGACGGCGATCCGCTGGCACTGGCTCCGGACCAGCCGCTCGGGGCGCTGCCGGGCGACCTCGCCGACGTCGAGGCGCTCCAGCCATTCGTCGGCGGCGGTGTACGCGGCCATGTTGCCGGCGCCGGCGAGCAGCAGCGGCAGCGCGACGTTCTCCCGGGCGGTCAGTTCGGGCACCAGGTGCGGTTCGGAGCCGACGAAGCCGAAGCGGTCGCGGCGCAGCCGTTCGCGTCCGGCCCGGCCGAGGGTGTGGACGGGCGCGCTGTTGAACCAGACCTCGCCCTTGTCGACCGGGAGGAGGGCGGAGAGGCATCCGAGCAGGGTGCTCTTTCCGGAGCCGCGCGGTCCGGTGACGGCGAGCACCTCGCCCTCGCGGACGCCGATCGAGATGCCGCGCAGAGCCGGGGTGCCGTGATGGGACTTGACGATCTCCCGGGCCCACAGCACGTCGTTGTCAGGCGGTGCCGCTGACATGAGGTTCCATCCTGGATGGCCGCAGGGATATGACAGTCGTCAGATTAGAACGACTGGGACCCGGTGCGGTTGCGGCGCTCTGGTCCATCGCGGGCAAATCACCCGCAATCAGGCATGTTTGTCGGGTGGAGCGTGCTGGAAAGCGCCGAAGGGCGGTCCCGGGGGAGTGGGACCGCCCTTCGGCGGAGGGTGGGGAAGGAGGATCAGAAGGTCAGATCTTCGCCCACGCGTCGGTGAGGCTGGTCCGCAGGATCTGCTCGATCTCGTCGAAGGTCGACTGGTCGGAGATCAGCGGCGGGGCCAGCTGGATGACCGGGTCGCCACGGTCGTCGGCGCGGCAGTACAGGCCGTTGTCGAACAGGGCCTTCGACAGGAAGCCGTAGAGCACGCGCTCGACCTCGTCGTCGTTGAACGACTCCTTGGTGACCTTGTCCTTCACGAGCTCGATGCCGTAGAAGTACCCGTTGCCGCGGACGTCGCCGACGATCGGCAGGTCGCGCAGCTTGTTCAGGGTGCTCAGGAAGGCGCCCTCGTTGTCCAGCACCTTCTGGTTCAGGCCCTCGCGCTCGAAGATGTCGAGGTTGGCCAGCGCCACCGCGGAGGAGACCGGGTGGCCACCGAAGGTGTAGCCGTGCAGGAAGGTGTTGTCACCCTTGTAGAACGGCTCGGCGAGGCGGTCCGAGATGATCGTGGCGCCGATCGGGGAGTAGCCCGAGGTCATGCCCTTGGCGCAGGTGATCATGTCGGGCTGGTAGCCGAACTTGTCGGCGCCGAACATGGTGCCCAGGCGGCCGAAGGCGCAGATGACCTCGTCCGAGACCAGCAGCACGTCGTGGCGGTCGCAGATCTCGCGCAGGCGCTGGAAGTACCCGGGCGGCGGCGGGAAGCAGCCACCGGCGTTCTGCACCGGCTCGACGAAGACGGCGGCGACGGTCTCGGCGCCCTCGTTGAGGATGGCCACCTCGATCTCGTCGGCGCACCAGCGGCCGTAGGCCTCGGGGTCGACCGTGCCGTCCGGGCCTTCGAGGAAGGCCGGGGCGCGGTAGATGTTGGTGTTCGGGGCCTTGTGGGTGCCCGGCACCAGCGGCTCGAACGGGGCCTTCAGGCCCGGCAGGCCGGTGATGGACAGGGCGCCCTGCGGGGTGCCGTGGTAGGCGACGGCGCGCGAGATGACCTTGTACTTGGTCGGCTTGCCGGTCAGCTTGAAGTACTGCTTGGCGAGCTTCCAGGCGGTCTCGACGGCCTCGCCGCCACCGGTGGAGAAGAAGACCTTGTTCAGGTCGCCCGGGGCGTAGTTGGCCAGGCGCTCGGCCAGCTCGACGGCCTTCGGGTGGGCGTAGCTCCACACCGGGAAGAAGGCGAGCTCCTTGGCCTGCTTGGCGGCGGCCTCGGCGAGCTCCTCGCGGCCGTGGCCGGCCTGGACGACGAACAGGCCGGCGAGGCCGTCGAGGTACTTGCGCCCCTTGTCGTCCCAGACGTAGGTGCCTTCGCCCCTGACGATCGTCGGCACGGGGGAGTTCTCGTACGACGACATGCGGGTGAAGTGCATCCACAGGTGGTCGTAGGCGGTCTTGGAAAGGTCCTTCTGCGCCGGGTCGGCTGTCATCGGGTGCCCCAGGTGTAGGTCTGTTTCCGGAGCTTCAGGTAGACGAAGCTCTCGGTGCTCCGCACGCCGGGAAGCGCGCGGATGCGCTTGTTGATCATTTCGAGCAGGTGCTCGTCGTCCTCGCAGACCAGTTCGGCCAGGAGGTCGAACGAGCCTGCGGTGCAGACCACGTAGTCGACCTCGTCGAGGGCGGCCAGTGCGTCGGCGACGGGCTCGATGTCACCCTCGACCCGGATGCCGACCATCGCCTGGCGGGTGAAGCCGACGGTGAGCGGGTCCGTGACGGCGACGATCTGCATCACGCCCTGGTCGAGCAACTTCTGGACGCGCTGGCGCACGGCCGCCTCGGACAGGCCGACGGCCTTGCCGATGGCGGCGTACGGGCGGCGTCCGTCCTCCTGGAGCTGCTCGATGATCGCCTTGGAGGCGGCGTCGAGGGGAACGCTCGCGGTTCGGTCGCGGTTGGCCACGCCGCCACTGTGCCTGATCGTTCCCCTGTTCGCAAGCGAGGAATCTGCTGATTTCGTCGTGATCTTGGAAAACCTGTACGGATTTCATCGTCCACGAGTGCTGCGTCTGTCGATACCGGCAGTCGTGCGGCTACCCTGGCACGGTACGCGCGCCGCCCCGCAGCGCAGCGCGCGTTCCCCCAAACCAGTGGACCGCGCCGTCCAGGGCCCGGCCACCCGGCACCCTTCGTGCGCCGGGCCCGCCGACGTACCATGGCGCCGGAATCTGCAATGCCGCAGGCCCAGACCGAGGAGAGACCCCGTGAGCGACCTTCGCACGCTGCGCAACTACATCAACGGTGAGTTCGTCGACGCGGCGGACGGCCGCACCCTCGACATCGTCGACCCCACCACCGGCGAGGTCTACGCGACGTCTCCGCTGTCCGGTGCCGCCGATGTGGACGCCGCCATGGCCTCGGCCGCCGCGGCGTTCCCGATCTGGCGCGACGCCACCCCGAGCACCCGCCAGAAGCTGCTGCTCAAGATCGCCGACGCGATCGAGGCGCGGGCCGACGAGATCGTCGACGCGGAGGTCCGCAACACCGGCAAGCCCCGCGCGCTGACCCTCTCCGAGGAGGTCGGCCCGATGGTGGACCAGATCCGGTTCTTCGCCGGCGCCGCCCGGCTGCTGGAGGGCAAGGCCGCCGGTGAGTACATGGACGGGATGACCTCGATCATCCGCCGTGAGCCGGTCGGCGTCTGCGCCCAGGTCGCGCCGTGGAACTACCCGATGATGATGGCGGTCTGGAAGTTCGCCCCGGCCATCGCCGCGGGCAACGCCGTCGTCCTGAAGCCCTCGGACACCACCCCGGCCTCCACCGTGCTGCTCGCGGAGATCATCGGCGGCATCCTCAAGGACCTGGAGCTGCCGGCCGGCGTCTTCAACGTCATCTGCGGCGACCGTGAGACCGGTCGGCTGATGGTCGAGCACGCGACCCCGGCGATGGCCTCCATCACCGGTTCGGTCCGGGCCGGCATCCAGGTCGCCGAGTCGGCCTCCAAGGACGTCAAGCGCGTCCACCTGGAGCTGGGCGGCAAGGCCCCGGTCGTGGTCTTCGAGGACGCCGACATCGCCGAGGCCGTCGAGGGCATCTCGGTGGCGGGCTTCTTCAACGCCGGCCAGGACTGCACCGCCGCCACCCGCGTGCTGGTGCACGAGTCGATCCACGACGCCTTCGTCGAGGCGCTGGCCAAGGCCGCGGCCGAGACCAAGACCGGCGGCGTGGACGACGAGGACGTGCTGTACGGCCCGCTGAACAACGCCAACCAGCTCAAGCAGGTGGCCGGCTTCATCGAGCGGCTGCCCGCCCACGCCAAGGTCGAGGCCGGCGGTCACCAGGTCGGCGACCAGGGCTACTTCTACGCCCCGACCGTCGTCTCCGGCCTGCGCCAGGACGACGAGATCATCCAGAACGAGGTCTTCGGCCCGGTCATCACCGTGCAGAAGTTCACCGACGAGGACCAGGCCGTCGACTACGCCAACGGCGTCGAGTTCGCGCTCGCCTCCTCGGTGTGGACCAAGGACCACGCCCGCGCCATGCGGATGTCCCGCCGGCTGGACTTCGGCTGCGTCTGGATCAACACCCACATCCCGCTGGTCGCCGAGATGCCGCACGGCGGCTTCAAGAAGTCCGGCTACGGCAAGGACCTGTCGTCCTACGGCTTCGAGGACTACACCCGGGTGAAGCACGTCATGACCGCGATCTAGCGGGTCACGGCCATCGAGCGCAGGATGACCGCGATCTAGCGGGTCACGGCCATCGGGCGCAGGATGACCGCGATCTAGCGGGTCACGGCCATCGGGCGCAGGATGACCGCGATCTGAGTGCGCGCGTCCATCGTGTGAACTGACAATGGGCCCGGGTCTTTTCGACCCGGGCCCGGTGTCTTTGCATCCTGTCGGCCGTTCGGGTGACCGACTGACAAGATGAAACTGCCCTTGGGGGCCGGGACTCCCTAGCCTTACCGGCATGAGCATCCCCACCGCTGACTCAGCCGCCGGCCAGGCCGTCAAGGCCGCCGACCGCGCGCACGTCTTCCACTCGTGGTCCGCCCAGGCGCTGATCGACCCCCTCGCGGTGGCCGGCGCCGAGGGCTCGTACTTCTGGGACTACGACGGCAACCGCTACCTCGACTTCTCCTCCCAGCTGGTCAACACCAACATCGGTCACCAGCACCCGAAGGTGGTCGCGGCGATCCAGGAGCAGGCGGCGAAGCTCTGCACCATCGCCCCCGGGTTCGCCGTCGAGTCGCGCAGCGAGGCCGCCCGGCTGATCGCCGAGCGCACCCCCGGCGACCTCGACAAGATCTTCTTCACCAACGGCGGCGCCGAGGCGGTCGAGAACGCCATCCGGCTGGCCCGGCTGCACACCGGCCGGCAGAAGGTCATGTCGACCTACCGCTCGTACCACGGCGCCACCGCCAACGCGATCGCCCTCACCGGCGACCCGCGCCGCTGGGCCAACGAGACCGGCGTCTCCGGAGTGGTGCACTTCTGGGGCCCGTACGCCTACCGCTCCAACTTCCACGCCGAGAACGAGGCGCAGGAGTGCGAGCGCGCGCTGGAGCACCTGGAGCAGGTGATCGCCTTCGAGGGCCCCGGCACCGTCGCGGCGATCATCCTGGAGACCGTGGTCGGCACGGCCGGCATCCTGATCCCGCCGGCCGGCTACCTGGCCGGGGTGCGGGAGATCTGCGACCGCTACGGCATCGTCTTCATCCTCGACGAGGTGATGGCCGGCTTCGGCCGCACCGGCGAGTGGTTCGCCGCCGACCACTGGGGCATCACCCCGGACCTGCTGACCTTCGCCAAGGGCGTCAACTCGGGCTACGTCCCGCTGGGCGGCGTGGCGATCAACGCCGAGATCGCCGCCACCTTCGCCGAGCGGGCGTTCCCCGGCGGGCTCACCTACTCCGGCCACCCGCTGGCCTGCGCCTCGGCCGTCGCCACCATCAACGCCATGGCGGAGGAGGGCATCGTCGAGAACGCCAAGCACATCGGCGAGACCGTGCTCGGCCCCGGCCTGCGCGCGCTGGCCGAGCGGCACCCCTCCATCGGCGAGGTCCGCGGCCTCGGCGTGTTCTGGGCGCTCGACCTGGTGAAGAACCGCGAGACCCGCGAGCCGCTGGTCCCGTACAACGCCGCCGGCGCCGCCAACGCGCCGATGGCCGAGCTGGCCGCCGCCTGCAAGCAGCGCGGGCTCTGGCCGTTCGTCAACATGAACCGCTTCCACGTCGTCCCGCCGTGCACCGTCACCGAGGAGGAGGTCAAGTCCGGCCTCGCGGTGCTCGACGAGGTGCTGTCGCTCACCGACGCGCACACCGTCTGACGTACCGATCGGACGGCCCCGGGTGTGTCGTGCACGCCCGGGGCCGTCCCACGCTCCGGAGGCCCCCCATGCTCAGCGCCACCACCCTGACCCGCCCCCGCAACTCCCGCTCGATACGCCGACGTTCGGTGCTCGGCGGGGCCGCGCTGCTCGGCACCGGCACGCTGACCGGCTGCGGCATCCCGTCCGCGTACGTCGCCGAGGACCGCCGCTCGATCCCGGACCGCTCGGACCGCGAGAAGCGGCTCGCCTTCTCCAACTGGACGCAGTACATCGACACCGATGACGAGGGGCACCGGCCGACCCTGGACGCCTTCACCGAGCGGACCGGCATCGAGGTCACCTACACCGAGGACATCAACGACAACGACGAGTTCTTCGGCAAGATCAGCCCGGTACTCACCCAGGGCGCCGACCCCGGCCGGGACCTCATGGTGATCAGCGACTGGATGGCCGGCCGGTACGTCTCGCTCGGCTGGGTGCAGGCCATGGACCGGGACAACCTGCCCAACGTCACCGCCAACCTGGACCCGCAGCTCGCCGATCCGGCCTTCGACCCCGGGCGCCGGCGCAGCGTGCCCTGGCAGTCCGGGATCACCGGCATCGCGTACAACCGCAAGGCGCTCGGCCGGGAGCTCAAGTCCACCGCGGACCTGTGGGCGCCCGACCTCAAGGGCCGGGTCACCCTGTTCGCCGGGCTGGACGAGGCGCTCGGGCTGCTGATGCTCTCCCAGAGCGTGGACGTCTCCCGGTTCAGCGACGACGACGCGCACCGGGCGATGGACATCGTGCAGAAGATGGTCGACACCGGCCACATCCGCCGCTTCACCGGCAACGACTACACCAGCGACCTCGCCTCCGGGGCGGCCGTCGCGTGCCAGGCCTACTCCGGCGACGCCGTCCAACTGACCGCCCAGAACCCGGACATCGAGTTCGTGGTGCCGGAGGAGGGCGGCGAGCTGTGGGCGGAGAGCCTGCTGATCCCCAATCGGGCCCGGCACAAGCGCAACGCCGAGCTGCTGATCGACCACTACTACCAGCCCGAGGTGGCCGCCGAACTCGCCGCGTTCGTCCAGTACATCTGCCCGGTGCCGGCCGCCCGCGAGGTGCTGGCGGCCAGCGGCGACAAGGACAAGGCCGAACTGGCCGAGAACCCGCTGCTCTTCCCGACCGACGAGATGCGCGCCCGGCTGCACACCATGCGCGACGTCACCTCGGACGAACGGCCCGCGCTGCACAAGGTCTGGGGGCGCATCACCGGGGTCTGACGGTCAGCGGCGGACGGCGTCCAGGGCGAGCAGCGCCACGTGCAGGGACAGGCAGGACTCCACCTGGTCGAGGTCGACGCCGAGGATCCGCTCGACCTTGTGCAGGCGGTCGTAGAAGGACGGCCGGGACAGGTGTGCGGCGTCGGCCGCCGCCGACTTGTTCCGGCCCTGCTCCAGGTAGATTCGCAGCATCTGCACCAACTGGCCGTTGTGCTCGGCGTCGTGGGCCAGCAGCGGGCCCAGCTCCCGCTCCACGTAGGTCTGCAGCCGGGCGTCGTCGCGCAGCAGGTGGAGCAGGCCGCGCAGTCGGACGTCCGGCAGCCGGTAGTACGAGGCGGCCCGCCCGCCGGGTGCGTCGTGCAGGGCCGCGTCGGCGACCTGGGTGGCCTCCAGCAGGGTGCGCCGGGCGTCCCGGACCGAACCGACCGAGGAGCCGACCGCGACCACCGGCGCCGGTACCGGTACCGGGGCGTTCTCCCGCCCGGCCTCGGCCGACATCCGCCGCAGCGTGGCCGAGAAGGCGTCCAGCGCGGCGTGCTCGTCCTGCTGGGTGCCGAGCGCGATCAGCACGCCGACGCCCTCGTCGTCCAGCGCGCCGACCAGGGCGGAGAGCCGGCAGGCCCGCACGGCTCCGGCCGCCAGCTCGGTGAAGTCGCGCAGCCGGGCCTGCGCCTCCAGGGCGGCCGGGATCGGGCCGCGCCGCTGCCGCAGCACCACCCCGACCAGCCGGCGGCCCTCCAGCGGGACGCCGAGCGCCTGGGCGCGCAGGGCGACCTCGGAGACGGTCAGCGCGTGGGTGAGGACGCCGGACAGCAGGGTGCGGTGGGTCTGCCGCTCCAGGCTCTCCCGGTCGCGCACCACCAGCCGGTTGAGCGCCAGCGCGGAGGCGCCGCGCTCCAGCAGCATGGTGTGCGGGTGCGCCTCGCCGCCGGGCAGCGCGCCCGGCTCCTGCACCAGGACCAGCCGGCCCCAGTCCTGGCCGCGGGCGCCGACCGTCGTCACCAGCCAGCCGCTGCGCGGGTCGTGGCCGGTGCGGCCGGGCGGGCGGACCCCGCGCGAGCGGCGCTCCCAGTCCTCCAGCAGCTCGGCCTCCGGGCGTCCGGCGGTGTCGTGGGCGAGCACCTGGTGGGCCAGGTTCTCCAGGACGACCGGCGCGCCCGCCATCCGGGCCACCTGGCGGATCACCTCGGGCGGCTCGGCGCCCTCCACCACCAGCTCGTTGAACACCTGGTGGACGGACTCGGAGATGCGCAGCTGCTCCAGCTGGGCGTTGACCACGAGCGCGTGCACGGCCTCGGTGACGGCGACGAAGCGCAGCTCGCGGCGGAGCGTGATCAGCGGCAGGCCGCGCTGCTCGGCGGCGTGTACCAGGGCGCGGGGCAGCGAGTCGAAGTAGCGCCGGCCGTACTCGACGACCAGGCCGGCGACCCCCACCTCGTCCAGCTCGCGGACGTAGCGGGCCAGGCCCTCGCGGTCGTCGGGCAGCGCGATGCCGGTGGTGAGCACCAGTTCGCCGCCCTGGAGCACCCCGGCGACGTCGGGCAGCTCGCTCACGTGGACCCAGCGGACCGGCCGCTCCAGGTGGTCGGCGCCGGCGACGACCTGGGGCAGGCCGCGCCGCATCACCTCCAGGTCGAGCACGCGGGCGACGGTGGGGAGCATCGCGGGGCCTCCGGGGTCTCGGGGGGACCAGAGTGTCAGGTAAATCATCCATCCCGGCGACGACCTGTCGCCCTCGGCGAACCCTTGCACCCTGTAAGGCCCTTTGCGTCGAGGTTGTCGCAGTGACCCTTGTCACGCCGGGGCGGCAACGGGCATGGTCAGCGGGTCGGCTGTGGCGAAAAACAGACCTCACGCCGGAATCCGTCGCGTTGACCGGAATGCAACAGCGGAATCCCTTGTCCGGAATCCGCCGGACTGCCAGGATCGCGCAACCCCGGTGATCAGCCGGTCGGATTCCCCCACCGCGGGAACCATCGAATCCGTCGTGGGCAGTCGATCCACCGGCACTTGGAGGAACCAGATGGACCTGACCGACTTCGGCGCGGGCGCGCAGTACATCGCGGGCCGCCGGACCCGGGGGAGCGGCGAGCCTTTCCAGATCGTCAACCCCGCGAACGGCAGCGTGGTCGAGCAGGTCGCCCTGGCCACCACCGAGGACGTCGACGCGGCCGTCGCCGCCGCGAGGGCCGCCCTGCCCGGCTGGTCCGGCGCCACCCCCGGCGCCCGGTCCGAGGCGCTGACCAGGCTGGCCGCCGTCCTGACCGACGCGGGCGCCGACCTCGCCCGGGTGGAGACCGCGCAGACCGGCAAGCCGGTCAAGCTGGCCACCGAGTTCGACGTCCCCGGCACCATCGACAACGCCGCGTTCTTCGCGGGCGCCGCCCGCAACCTGGAGGGCAAGGCGGCCGGCGAGTACTCCGGCGACCACACCTCCTACGTGCGGCGCGAGGCGATCGGCGTGGTCGGCTCGATCTCGCCGTGGAACTACCCGCTGCAGATGGCCGCCTGGAAGATCCTGCCGGCGATCGCGGCGGGCAACACCATCGTGCTCAAGCCGTCCGAGCTCACCCCGCTCACCTCGCTGATGTTCGCGGCGGCCTGCACGGCGGCGGGCATCCCGGACGGCGTGGTCAACGTCGTGACCGGCGCCGGACGCACCACCGGTGAGCACCTGGTCTCGCACCCGGACGTCGCGATGGTCTCCTTCACCGGCTCCACCCCGGTCGGCCGGAGGGTCGCCGAACTCGCCACCGCGAGCGTCAAGCGCACCCACCTGGAGCTCGGCGGCAAGGCCCCGTTCGTGGTCTTCGACGACGCCGACCTCGACGCCGCCGTGCACGGCGCGGTCGCCGCCTCGCTGATCAACGGCGGCCAGGACTGCACCGCCGCCACCCGCGCCTACGTCCAGCGCCCGCTGTACGACGCGTTCGTGGCCGGCGTGGCCGAGCTGTACGCCGCGATCAGGGTCGGCGACCCGCTCGACCCGCACACCGACCTCGGCCCGCTGGTCTCGTACACCCACCGGGACCGGGTGGCCGGCTTCGTCGAGCGCGCCCGCTCGTACTCCACCGTCGTCACCGGCGGCCGCGCGCCGGAGAAGGGCCACGACGGCACCGACCTCACCCGCGGCGCGTACTACCTACCCACCCTGATCACCGGCGCCGCCCAGGACAGCGAGGTGGTCCAGGGCGAGATCTTCGGCCCGGTGCTGGTGGTGCTGCCCTTCGACACCGACGACGAGGGCCTGCGGCTGGCCAACGACACCCCCTACGGCCTGGCCGCCTCCGCCTGGACGGGCAACGTGCACCGCTCGCTGCGCGCCACCCGGGAGATCGCGGCCGGGTGCGTCTGGGTCAACGACCACATCCCGATCATCAGCGAGATGCCACACGGCGGCTACAAGGCGTCCGGCTACGGCAAGGACATGTCCCAGTACTCGCTGGACGAGTACACGCAGGTCAAGCACGTCATGTTCGACACCACCGCGGTCGCCCGCAAGGACTGGCACCGCACCGTCTTCGGAGACAGATAACACCGGCCAGGGGCGCCGCCCCCGGGTGCCCCGATTCGACCTCTTACCCCCAGGAGGCCCGTTCCATGGCGTTCAACGAGTTCACCGACGGTCTGCCCGAACCGGTCCGCAAGGCCTGGGAACGCAGTCTGACCAGCGGACGGGCCGCGATCGGCCGCCGCACCCTGCTGCGGGCCGCCGCGCTGACCGCCGGTGCGGGCACCCTGGCCGCCTGTGGCATCCCGGCGGCCAAGACCGCCGGCGGCGACTCGACCGCCAACGCCGCCAAGGATCTCTCGGAGACCGAGAAGGAGGTCAACTTCTCCAACTGGCCGCTGTACGTGGACACCGACGAGAAGGACAAGCAGAAGCACGGCACCCTGGACGCCTTCACCACGGCCACCGGCATCAAGGTCCGGTACAACGAGGACGTCAACGACAACGTCGAGTTCTTCGGGAAGATCAAGCCGCAGCTGGCGGCCGGCCAGGACACCGGCCGCGACCTGATGGTGCTCACCGACTGGATGGCCGCCCGGCTGATCCGGCTCGGCTGGGCGCAGAAGCTCAACCCGGCGAACGTCACCACCGCGATCACCAACGTCGACTCGCGCTTCCGCGCCCCCGACTGGGATCCGGGCCGGCTCTACTCCTACCCCTGGGCCGGCATCCAGGTCGTCATCGCCTACAACAAGAAGGCGACCAAGGGGAAGGAGGTGACCAGCGTCTCTCAACTGCTGGACGACCCCGACCTCAAGGGCCGGGTCACCTTCCTCTCCGAGATGCGCGACAGCATCGGGATCACTCTGCTGGACCTGGGCAAGGACCCGGCGAAGTTCACCGCCGACGACTACGACGCCGCCGTCGCCCGGCTGCAGAAGGGCGTCGACAGCAAGCAGATCCGCCGCTTCACCGGCAACGACTACGGCCAGGAGCTGTCCTCCGGCGACATCGCGGCCTGCGTCGCCTGGGGTGGAGACCTGATCCAACTGCGCGCCGACAACCCGGACATCGAGTTCGTCATCCCGGAGAAGGGTTACGTCTCCTCGACGGACAACATGCTGATCCCGGCCCGGGCCCAGCACAAGGCGAACGCGGAGAAGCTGATCGACTTCTACTATCAGCCGAAGATCGCGGCGCAGCTGGTCGCGGGCATCGGCTTCGTCTCCGCCGTCACCGGGATGAAGGACGAACTCGCCACCCTCGCCCCGGACAGCGCGGCCAACCCGCTGGTCGTACCCACCCCCGAGATGGCGGCCAAGGCGCACGTGTTCCGCACCCTCACCGAGACCGAGGAGAGCGATTTCGAGCAGAAGTTCTCCAAGCTCATCGGCGCCTGACCCCCACTCCGGCAGAGAAGACCAGGAAGACACCCCATGACAGACCAGCAGCGCGACGCGGCCGCCGGCGGCGACGTCCGGCTCACCGGCATCGGCAAGACCTACGGCGCCTTCACCGCCGTCCACCCGCTCGACCTCACCGTCCCCCAGGGTTCCTTCTTCGCCCTGCTCGGCGCCTCCGGCTGCGGCAAGACCACCACCCTGCGCATGATCGCCGGCCTGGAGGAGCCCACCAGCGGCACCGTCCTGATCGGCGGCCAGGACGTCACCGCCCTGCCCCCGTACAAGCGGCCGGTGAACACCGTCTTCCAGAGCTACGCGCTCTTCCCGCACCTCGACATCTTCGAGAACGTCGCCTTCGGCCTGCGCCGCCGCGGGAAGAAGGACGTCAAGAAGCAGGTCGACGAGATGCTGGAACTGGTCGAACTCGGCCCGTACGCCCGGCGCAAGCCGCACCAGCTCTCCGGCGGTCAGCAGCAGCGCGTCGCCGTCGCCCGCGCCCTGATCAACCACCCGCAGGTGCTGCTCCTCGACGAGCCGCTCGGCGCGCTCGACCTCAAGCTGCGCCGCCAGATGCAGCTGGAGCTCAAGCGGATCCAGACCGAGGTCGGCATCACCTTCGTGCACGTCACCCACGACCAGGAGGAGGCCATGACCATGGCCGACACCATCGCGGTGATGAACGGCGGCCGGGTCGAGCAACTGGGCGCGCCCGCGGAGCTGTACGAGAACCCCGGCACCACCTTCGTGGCCAACTTCCTCGGCCAGTCCAACCTGCTGCCCGCCGAGGTCACCGGCACCGACGGCGGCGACCTGCTGCTCACCGCGGCCGGCGCCCGCCTCGCCGTGCCGAAGGCGCGCTGCGCCACCGACGCCAAGCAGGTCCACCTCGGCGTGCGCCCGGAGAAGATCACCATCGCGCACGCCTCCGCCGAGGTCGCCGACGGCCGCAACCGGCTGGCCGGCACCGTCCTCGACTCCAGCTTCATCGGCGTCTCGACCCAGTACGTCGTGCGCACCGACGGCGGCCAGGAGGTCACCGTCTTCGAGCAGAACATGGAGCGTGACGCCCGGATCGTCCCCGGCGCCGCCGTGCTGCTGCACTGGAACCCGGCGCACTCCTTCGCCCTGGACGCCGCGCAGGCGATCGACGCGGGCACCGCGGAGGAGGCCGCATGACCACCACCACCCCGGCCGCGCCGCCACAGGTCATCCCCCTGCCGGAGCCGGCGTCCAAGGTGAAGCGCAAGCTCACCCCGTACTGGCTGCTGCTGCCCGGCATCGCCTGGCTCGTCGTCTTCTTCGCCGTCCCGATGGTCTACCAGGCGTCCACCTCGCTGCAGACCGGCTCGCTCGAAGCGGGCTTCAAGGTCACCTGGCACCTCTCGACCTACTGGGACGCCCTGGTCGAGTACAAGTGGCACTTCGTCCGTTCGTTCTCCTACGCGGGCATCGCCACCGTGCTCTGCCTGGCCGTCGGCTACCCGCTCGCGTACACGATCGCCTTCAAGGCGAGCAAGCGCTGGCGCAACGTCATCCTGATCCTGGTCATCGCGCCGTTCTTCACCAGCTTCCTGATCCGCACGCTGGCCTGGAAGACCATCCTGTCCGACGGCGGGCCGGTGGTCGGCGTGCTCAACACCCTGCACGTCCTGGACGTCACCAACGCGCTCGGCCTCACCTCCGGTGACCGGGTGCTCGCCACGCCGCTCGCCGTGGTCTGCGGTCTGACCTACAACTTCCTGCCGTTCATGATCCTGCCGCTGTACACCTCGCTGGAGCGGATCGACCCCCGTCTGCACGAGGCCGCCGGCGACCTGTACGCCCGGCCGTTCACCACCTTCCGCAAGGTCACCTTCCCGATCTCGCTGCCCGGCGTGGTCGCCGGCACCCTGCTCACCTTCATCCCGGCCTCCGGCGACTACATCAACGCCCAGCTGCTGGGCTCGCCGAGCGAGCAGATGGTCGGCAACGGCATCCAGAAGCAGTTCCTGAACGTGCTCGACTACCCCACGGCGGCTGCGCTGAGCTTCATCCTGATGGCCCTGATCCTGGGCATGGTGACGGTCTACATGCGCAAGGCCGGGACGGAGGAACTGGTCTGATGTCCCGGATTATCAAGTGGATACGCGCCCACCTGGTGGTGCTGGCCGGCCTGCTGGCCCTCGCCTACCTGGTGCTGCCCAACCTGGTCGTGCTCGCCTTCTCGTTCAACAAGCCGGTCGGCAAGTTCAACTACGAGTGGAACGAGTTCTCCACCGACGCCTGGACCAACCCCTGCGGCGTGGCCGACATGTGCCAGTCGCTCTCGCTCAGCCTGCAGATCGCGGTGCTCGCCACCATCGGCGCCACCGTGCTCGGCACCATGGTCGCCTTCGCCCTGGCCCGCTACCGCTTCCGCGGCCGCTCGGCCACCACCGCGATGATCTTCCTGCCGATGGCCATGCCCGAAGTGGTCATGGCCGCCTCGCTGGGCACGCTGTTCCTCAACATGCGCATCCCGTTCGGCTTCACCACCATCCTCATCGCGCACATCATGTTCTGCCTCAGCTTCGTGGTGACGGCGGTCAAGGCGCGCGTGATGAGCATGGACCCGAGGCTCGAACAGGCCGCCCAGGACCTCTACGCGACCCCCGTCCAGACCTTCCTGCGGGTCACCCTGCCGCTGGCCGCCCCCGGCATCGCCGCCGGCGCGCTGCTCAGCTTCGCGCTCTCCTTCGACGACTTCATCATCACCCAGTTCAACTCGGGCCCGACCACGGTCACCTTCCCGATGTTCGTCTGGGGCGCATCGCAGCGCGGCATCCCGGTGCAGGTGAACGTCATCGGCACCGCGATGTTCATCGCCGCCGTCGCGCTGACCGTCGCCGGACAGTGGCTGGGCAACCGCCGGAAGGCCACCGCCTGACGTACGGTCGCGCACCGTACCGTTGGGTCGTGGTGGCCGAACAAACCATCGCCTAAGTACAGAAAGTGGCTGATAATGCATGGACTCCGCCCGCGCACTCAGTGACGCCAGGCCCACCCCCTTCTGGCTGGAGGATCCCGGTCGGCCGGCGGCCCTGCCCGCCCTGGTCGGCGACACCACCTGCGACCTGCTGGTCGTCGGCGGCGGCTACTCCGGCCTCTGGACCGCCCTCATCGCCAAGGAACGCGACCCCTCGCTGGACGTCGTGCTGGTCGAGGGCAACGAGGTCGGGTGGGCCGCGTCCGGGCGCAACGGCGGATTCTGCGCGGCCAGCCTCACCCACGGCTTCGGCAACGGCCTGCAGCGCTGGCCCGCCGAACTCGCTCAGCTGGAACGCCTCGGTGCCGCCAACCTGGACGGCATCGAGGCCACCCTCAAGCGGTACGGCATCGACGCCGAGTGGGAGCGCACCGGGGAGATCGACGTCGCCACCCAGCCGCACCAGGTGGAGGAACTCCACGAGATCGCCGAGGCCGTCGCCCGATACGGCTTCGACATCACCGTCCTGGACGCCGACGCGCTGCGCGCCGAGGTGAACTCGCCGACCTTCCTCGGCGGCCTCTGGGACAAGGAGGGCGTGGCGATGGTCCACCCCGCCAAGCTCGCCTGGGGCCTCAGGGACGCCTGCCTGGGCCAGGGCGTCCGGATCTTCGAACACACCCGGGCCACCGACCTGCGGGAGTACGGCAGCGGCATGGCCGTCCGCACCCCGTACGGGCGGGTCTTCGCCCGCCGCGTCGCGCTCGGCACCAACGTGTTCCCGTCGCTGGTCAAGCGGGTCCGCCCGTACATCGTGCCGGTGTACGACTACGCGCTGATGACCGAGCCGCTCAGCGACGAGCAGCTCGCCGCGATCGGCTGGCGCGGCCGGCAGGGGCTCGGCGACAGCGCCAACAAGTTCCACTACTTCCGGCTCTCCGCCGACAACCGGATCCTCTGGGGCGGTTACGACGCGGTCTACCACTACGGCGGCCACGTCCGGCACGAGTACGACCAGCGGCCGGAGACCTTCCGCACCCTGGCGAACCACTTCTTCCGCTGCTTCCCGCAGCTGGAGGGCCTGCGCTTCACCCACGCCTGGGGCGGTGCCATCGACACCTGCAGCCGGTTCTCGGCGTTCTTCGACACCGCCTACCGGGGCAAGGTCGCGTACGCGGCCGGGTACACCGGGCTCGGCGTCGGCGCGACGCGCTTCGGCGCCGAGGTGATGCTCGACCTGCTCTCCGGCGAGCGCACCGAGCGCACCTCGCTGGACATGGTGCGCAGCAAGCCGCTGCCGTTCCCGCCCGAGCCGGTGCGCTGGGCCGGGATCGAGATCACCACCCGGTCGCTGGAGCGCGCGGACCGCAACGGCGGCCACCGCAACCTCTGGCTGCGCACGCTCGACCGGCTGGGGCTCGGCTTCGACAGCTGACCAGGCAGCGAGCCGCCCGGTTCCCGGGCAGTCCGGGTAAGCCCGTGCGAGCGCATCCCGCGCATCCCGTGTAAGAGAGACCCGCCGTCCACCTCTTCTTGGTGACGGCGGGTCTCGGTTTCCCCGCCGCGTCCTGACCGGGACGATCCGACCAGTACGAGCGGCAAGAAGCGGGGACAGACATGGAGATCACCGGACTGCACTGGCTCGCCCAGGTGGCACCGGACCCGGAGGCCTTCCGGGAACAGTGGGAGCGCACCGGGCTGGGCCTGATGCTGCTACCGGCAGGCCGCCGCTGGGACGTCCTCTCCGTCCCCGGACGGCTCGGGCGCCCGGCCCTGGAGGTTCTGGACACCGGCTCCCGCGGTCCCGTCCTCACCGACTTCGAGGACGAGCACGTCACCTTCCTGGTGCCCGTGGGCACCGCCGCCCGCTGGATCGGCACGGGCGTGCGCGCTGCGGGGCAGGGCACCTGGATCGTGGTCCCGCACCCCGAGCGAAGCAGCCGCGGGGTGCGCTGGCTGGTCCCACCCGACGGGTCCGGACGGCTCAACGACCCGGTGCTGCTGGAGCTCGCCCTGCACGAGGCCGCGGCCGGGCTCAGCGGCTGGTGAGACCGGACCCGGGACGTCGGTGGTCCGGGGTGCGCGGTGGCCATCGGGCGTCGGTGGCGCTGGGCTGTCGGTGGCGCGCGGGACGGGTGGTCGGGTCAGACTGGAGGCGTGACCACCGCCCCGGACGCCGTCGACGCGCCCCTTCGACCGGGCCCGGCCCAGCTGCGCCTCGCCGCACTGGCCGCCCCCGTCTGCGACCGGTACGGGCTCGCCGTGGCCGGCGGGCACGCGTTGCGCGCCCATGGTGTCGCGGCCTGCCCGCAGGACGGACTCACCCTGGTGACCGGCGGCGCCGACCTGCCGGAGGTGGCCGCCGCGCTGGCCGAGGCCTACCGTGCGGCCGGCGGCGGGGTCGCCGAGCGCCCGGGCACGCCGCGCCTGGAACAGCTCACCGTCCGGCTCGCGCTCGGCGGGCGGTCGCACTCGGTGGAGCTGCGGAAGGAACCGCTGGCCCACCGGCCGGTCCGGTTCGACCTCGGCGCGCCCCTGCCCGGCGAGCCGCCGGTGGTCCTGGCGGTCGTCGCCCTGGAGGACGCCGCCGCGCTGACCACCGCGCTGCTGGTGGACCGGGGCATGCCGCGCGACCTGATCGACGTGCACGCCCTCACCGGCTGCTATCGGGAGGGTGAACTCATCGCACTGGCAACCGAGTTGGATGCCGACGTCCAGCCCGCGGCGCTCGCCGACCGGCTGGAGACGCTGGCCGAGACGGCGGACGGCCGGTTCCGCGCCCGGGGCGTCGCGGCGGAGGCGGTGGACGGGCTGAAGCGGTGGGCGCTGGTCTGGGCACAGGACCTGCGGCTGGACCTGCTGGAGACGCAGGAGGCCGCCGACGGTCTGCACGACCCGTACCTGGAGGACGAGGAGTCGCAGGACCCGTACCCGGAGGGCGAGACGTCCTGAGCCCCGGCGGGCGATCCGGATTCACGTGTTCGGCATTCACCTATTCGGCCGAGCAACCGGACGACCTGTAAGGCTGAATCCGGGATCCCCGTCAGCCTGTTCGTTGAGGCCGGGCACGGTGGCCACCAGACTGGGAGATGAGCGCGGTAGCCCCGTGAATCCCGTCGCCCGGCCCACAAGCGGGCGGCGCCAGACAGGACCGGCGGCAGCATGCCGCCCGGGACTTCGGAGGCAGACGGACCTTGAGCAAGCACACCATTCACTGGATCGGCGGCAAGCCGGTCGCCACCGCCGGCGCGGCGCCCCGCCGCGGTGACATCTTCGACCCGGCCACCGGCCAGGTCGCCGGCCACGTCGACTTCGCCGAGATCGCCGAGGTCGACCAGGCCGTGGCCGCCGCCGCCTCGGCCTTCGCCGAGTGGCGCACCGCCTCGGTCGCCAAGCGCACCACGGTGCTCTTCGCCTTCCGCGAGCTGCTGAACGCCCGCCGCGACGAGCTGGCCGCGATCATCGTGTCCGAGCACGGCAAGGTCCACTCCGACGCACTCGGCGAGATCGCCCGTGGTCTGGAGGTCGTCGAGTACGCCTGCGGCATCCCGCAGCTCGTCAAGGGCGGCTTCACCGAGCAGGCGTCCACCGGCATCGACGTCTACTCGATCCGCCAGCCGCTCGGCCCGGTCGCGATCATCTCGCCGTTCAACTTCCCGGCCATGGTGCCGATGTGGTTCTTCCCGATCGCCATCGCGGCCGGTAACACGGTCGTCCTGAAGCCCTCGGAGAAGGACCCGTCCGCCGCCAACTTCCTCGCCGAGCTGTGGAAGGAGGCCGGACTGCCGGACGGCGTCTTCAACGTCGTGCACGGCGACAAGGCGGCGGTGGACCGCCTGCTGGAGCACCCGGACATCAAGTCCGTCAGCTTCGTCGGCTCCACCCCGATCGCCCGCTACGTCTACGAGACCGGCACCCGCTACGGCAAGCGCGTGCAGGCCCTGGGCGGCGCCAAGAACCACATGCTGGTGCTGCCCGACGCCGACCTCGACCTCGCCGCCGACGCCGCCGTCAACGCCGGCTTCGGTGCGGCCGGCGAGCGCTGCATGGCCGTGTCCGTCCTGGTCGCCGTCGACCCGATCGGCGACGAGCTGGTCGACAAGATCAAGCAGCGCATCGCCACCCTGAAGGTCGGCCCCGGCTGCAACGGCGACTCCGAGATGGGCCCGCTGGTCACCGGCCAGCACCGCGACAAGGTCACCTCCTACGTCGAGTCCGGTGTCGCCGACGGCGCCGAGCTCGCGGTGGACGGCCGCAAGCACCCGGTCACCGCCGAGGACAAGAACGGCGCCCCGACGTCGGACGGCTTCTGGCTCGGCCCCACCCTGTTCGACCACGTGAAGCCCGGCATGTCCGTCTACAACGACGAGATCTTCGGCCCGATCCTCTCCGTGGTGCGCGTCGCCTCCTACGACGAGGGCCTGGCGCTGATCAACGCGAACCCGTACGGCAACGGCACCGCCCTCTTCACCAACGACGGCGGCGCGGCCCGGCGCTTCCAGTTCGAGGTGGAGGTCGGCATGGTTGGCATCAACGTGCCGATCCCGGTTCCGGTCGCCTACTACTCCTTCGGCGGCTGGAAGGCCTCCCTGTTCGGCGACGCCCACGCGTACGGTCCGGACGGCGTGCAGTTCTTCACCCGCGGCAAGGCCGTGACCCAGCGCTGGCTGGACCCGTCGCACGGCGGCATCAACCTCGGCTTCCCCACCAACAGCTGAGCCCCGCTCCGCGGCCAGGCCGGCCGGACCCCTCTCCCCGGGGTCCGGCCGGCCCTTTGCGCTTTGCCCGCCGTTTGCATCCGCCCGCGATAGCGCGTAGAGTTCTTCGAGCTGCCTGGCAGGGAGCACCGGACACGTGTTTGCGCGGACGGTCCCGAGGTAGCCAATCCTTCGAAACACCACTTCCCGGTTCGGG
>NZ_JBIUYE010000030.1:0-38738 GCF_044744365.1 Kitasatospora sp. NPDC087314 | reverse complement strand
CGCACTGCGCAACGTGCTGGCCCACAAGGGCCGCCTGCTGATGACGGCACTCGCCGTCATGCTCGGCACCGCCTTCGTCGCCGGGACCATGGTCTTCTCCGACACCTTCGGCAAGGCCATGCGGGACAGCAACTCCAAGAGCTACTCGGACGTCTCGGTCCAGGTCGTGGACCACTCGGCCGGCTCCCGCGCCTCCGCCAGGCAGAAGAGCGAGAACGGCAACGCCTCGCTCACCGACGCCACCGTCCAGCAGCTGGCCGCCCTGCCGGGCACCGCCAACGCCCGCGGCGTGGTCAGCGGCTTCACCGGCGTCGCCGACCGCAGCGGCAACCTGATCGGCCAGTTCTGGGCGGCCAAGGGCGCCAACTACGCCCCGGGGGCGGACGGCAAGGACCCGCGCTACCCGATGGCCGAGGGCCAGGGCCCGAAGAACGGCAAGGAGGTCGCCCTCGACCGCAAGACCGCCGACAAGGGCGGCTACAAGATCGGCGACACCGTCCGGGTCGCCGTCAACGGCCCGGTGGTCGAGGCGAAGCTCACCGGCGTCTTCACCACCGACGACCCGGTGGTGAACAGCGGCGGCACGCTCACCCTGTTCGACCGCGCCACCGCCCAGCAGCTGCTGCTGGAGCCCGGCCGCTACAGCGGCATCGTGCTCACCGCCAAGCCCGGCACCAGCGAGGACGCGCTGCTCGCCCAGGCCCAGCCCAAGGTGCCGTCCGGCCAGCAGTTCGACGTCGAGACCGGCGCCAAGCTCAAGGCCGACGAGCAGGAGATGATCACCAAGGGCACTGATGCCATGCGCACCATGCTGCTCGTCTTCGCCGCGATCTCGCTCTTCGTCGGCATCTTCATCATCGCCAACACCTTCACCATGCTGGTCGCCCAGCGCACCAAGGAGCTCGCGCTGCTGCGGGCGATCGGCGCCAGCCGCAAGCAGGTCACCCGCTCGGTGCTGATCGAGGCCCTGGTGATCGGCGCCTTCTCGGCGCTGGCCGGGCTGCTCGCCGGCATCGGGATCGGCGCCGGGATGCAGTCCCTGATGGGCTCGCTGAACGAGAACATGCCGCACGGCACGCTGGTGATCAAGCCGCTCACCATCGCGGTGACCCTGGTGGTCGGCGTCCTGGTGACGGTGCTGTCCGCCCTGCTGCCGGCCGTGCGCGCCGCCCGGATCGCCCCGGTGGCGGCGATGAGCAGCGGTGACCAGCCGACCAGTCAGAAGAGCCTTCTGGTCCGCAACACGATCGGCTCGGTGCTCGCCGGCGGCGGCCTCGCGATGATCGGCTACGGCGCCTCCACCGGCAACGACAACGGTCGGCTGCCGGTCGGCCTCGGCGCCCTGCTGGCCCTGATCGGCGTGTTCGTCCTGCTGCCGCTGCTCTCCCGCCCGGTGGTCGCGCTGATCGGTCCGCTGCTGCGCAAGCTCGGCGGCACCCCGGGCAAGCTCGCCCAGCAGAACGCGGTGCGCAACCCGCGCCGCACCGCGGCCACCGCCGCCGCGCTCACCATCGGCCTGACCCTGGTCAGCGGCCTCACCGTGATCGGGGCCTCGGTCAGCAGCACCATCGACAAGGCCGTCACCAGCTCGATGAAGGCCGACTACGTGGTCTCGGGCGCCAACGGCATGAGCCTGTCCGAGCAGGTACCCGCCGAGATCGCCAAGGCCCCCGGGGTGGCCGCCTCCTCGCCGGTGACCGCCGCCTACTGGGAGTTCGACGACACCCACGTGTCGATCACCGGTGTGAACGCGGACGCCTTCGACCAGCTCTCCGAGGTCAAGCTGACCAGCGGCTCGACCGCCGCGCTCGGTCAGGGCAAGGTGCTGGTGGACCAGGACCTCGCCACGAAGCTGAAGGTCACCGAGGGTTCGACGGTGACGGTCGCCTACTCGGACCAGTCCACCGGCCGGCTCACCATCGGCGGCGTGTACGAGAAGGGCGGCATGCTCGGTCCGGTCCTCCTGGCCAACAGCGAGGTCGCCAAGCACGAGGCGAAGCCGTCCATCGTCGACGTCCTGGTCAAGGGCAAGGACGGCGCCACCGGGGCGCTCAAGCAGTCGCTCAAGGACGCCACCGGCGCCAACCCGGTGATCGAGGTCAAGTCCAAGCAGGACATCCGCGACGACTTCAGCCAGACCATCACCTTCGCGCTGAACATGATGTACGGCCTGCTGGCGATGTCCGTGCTGGTCGCGATCCTGGGCGTGATCAACACGATGGCGATGTCGGTCTTCGAGCGCAAGCGCGAGATCGGGATGCTGCGGGCGATCGGTCTGGACCGCCGGGGCATCAAGCGGATGGTCCGCCTGGAGTCCGTGGTGATCTCGCTGTTCGGCGCCGGCATCGGCCTGCTGCTCGGCTGCTTCATCGCCTGGGCGATCAACGGGACGCTGAAGTCCAGTCTGGCCGGTCTGACCACCGTCCTGCCGTTCGGTCAGCTGGCGCTGTTCCTGGCCCTGGCCGGGGTGGTCGGCCTGGTGGCCGCGATCTGGCCCGCCCGCCGGGCGTCCAAGCTGGACATCCTGGAGAGCATCAAGACCGACTGACGCTCCCCCGGAACGAGAAGGGGCCCCTGCCGGAGGGTTTCGGCAGGGGCCCTTCTACTTCTGTACTCCGCCCGGTCGCACGGCCGGCTGAGCACCACGGAGGTCGTGGTCCGGCGACACTGCCGGGCGGAGGGCCTCCGACTCATACCCCGGTGCTCCCACACCGGGATCTCAGTCGCTTACTTGCTGGCGAGTTCCTTCTCGGCGGCCGGCTTGGCGGCCTCCACGGGCTTCGTGGGCGCCGTGACCTCCTGGATCGGCAGGTACGGCTTCTCCATCTGGGAGAGGCCGACCAGCTCGCGCTTCAGGAACATGGCGAGCGTCCAGTCGGTGAAGACCCGGACCTTGCGGTTCATGGTCGGCACCATGGCGCCGTGGTACGCGCGGTGGAACCACCAGGCCAGGCGGCCCTTCAGCTTGACCTTGCCGAAGAGGATCGCGACGCCCTTGTGCAGGCCGAGACCGGCGACCGCACCGAGGTTCTTGTGCTCGTAGTTCTTCTGCGGGAAGCCCCGCATGCCCGAGATGACGTTGTCACCGAGGACGGCGGCCTGACGGACCGCGTGCTGCGCGTTCGGCGCGCACCAGGCGCCCTCGCCGACGGCGAGGTCCGGCACCTGGGCGTTGTCGCCGGCGGCCCAGACGTAGTCGAAGCCCTGGACCTGCAGGGTCGGCGCGGTGTCGACGTGGCCGCGCGGGCCCAGCGGCAGGCCGAAGTTGGCCAGCACCGGGTTCGGCTTCACGCCGGCCGTCCACACGATGGTGGAGGCGTCCATCTCCAGGCCGTTCTTCAGCACCACGTGCTGGTCGAGGCAGGAGTCCATCGAGGTCTCGATGTAGACCTCGATCTTCCGCTCCTCGAGCTTCTCCTTGGTCCACAGACCGAGGTCCGGGCCCATCTCCGGGAGGATGCGGTTGGCCGCCTCCACCAGGATGAAGCGCATGTCGTCGCGGCTGACCGTCTTGTAGATCTTGGCGGCGTCGCGCGCCATGTCCTCGATCTCGGCGATCGTCTCGACACCGGCGAAGCCGCCGCCGATGACGACGAAGGTCAGGGCCTTGCGGCGGACCTCCTCGTCGGCGGTGGACTCGGCCTTGTCGAGCTGGGCCATGACGTGGTTGCGGAGGCTGATGGCCTCCTCGACCGTCTTCATGCCGATGCCGTGCTCCGCCAGACCCGGGATCGGGAAGGTGCGGGAGACCGAGCCGGCCGCGACGACCAGGTACTCGAAGGGCAGCTCGTAGCTGTCGCCGGCCGCGGGCTGGATGGTGGCGACCTTGCGGGCGTGGTCCACACCGGTGACCGCACCGGTGAGCACCTCCGCCTTCTTGAGGGCGCTGCGCAGCGGCGCGACGAGGTTGCGGGGCGCGACGTTGCCGCCGGCCGCCTCGGGGAGGAAGGGCAGGTACGTCATGTACGACCGCGGGTCGACGACCGTGACGGTCGCTTCGCCGTAACGCATCTTCTTGAGGATGCGCATCGCGGCATACAGGCCGACGTAACCACCGCCGACAATGAGGATGCGAGGACGCTCCGTGGTGCTCATATCCGAAAGTATCCAGCACCGTCCGGAGCAGCCTTCGTGAGGCCGGTCACAAGTTTCTGGACACCCCGTGCTACACTGCGCGGCCGCAAAACCGGCCCCGGCGCGGCGGCTCACGCCCCCGCGCGACCCCCCGCGTGCATGCGCCGGAGCACTACCCGTCTGAGCAGCAACGATCCGTACAGTGCCCGGGTTCCCGCTCCTGATTTCGATTTTCAAACCTCAAGTGGGGCCTGACCTGCGATCCAGGGGTCGTCACGGTGAGCAGGCCTTCGGTCCCACATTTCGGACGTAGCGGGCGAGCGGGTGCGACGAATGACTGGATCGTCATGTGAAGAAATTCACGAACTTTCCCGCACGGGTTCGGGCGCGCCCCGGCCCCGGCCCCCGAAAGGGGTGCCGGGGCCGGTCGGGTCAGGCCCACGAGGGGTCAGGCGGCCACGCTCCAGGCGATGCCGTCCAGGATGTCGTGCTCGCTCACGACCACCTCGGCGGCGCCCGTCCGCTCCATGATCTCCAGCAGCTCCAGCGCGCCGGCCGCGATCACGTCCACCCGGCCCGGGTGCATCGAGGGGATGGCCGCGCGCTCGGCGTGGGTGGCGCCCAGCAGCTCGCCGGCGATCTCGGCGACCCGCTCCCGGCCGATCCGCGAGTGGTGGATCGCCTGCGAGTCGTACGCCGGCAGGTCCTGGGCGATCGCGGACACCGTGGTGACCGTCCCGGCCAGGCCCACCAGGGTGGCCGCCCCGGTCAGCGGGACGACCTCCGCGGCCTTGTCCAGCTCGGCCCGCACATGCGCCCGGGCGGCGGCGACCTGCTCCTCGGAGGGCAGCTCGGTGCCGCCGAAGTGGCGCTCGGTGAGCCGGACGCAGCCGATGTCCACCGAACGCGCAGCCCGCACGTCCGCGCCGCCCAGCACGAACTCGGTCGAGCCCCCGCCGAGGTCGAACACCAGGTAGGGCGCCGGGAACTGGCCGCCGGTCAGCTCCTTGGTGGCGCCCACGAAGGACAGTCGCGCCTCCTCCTCGCCGCTCACCACCTCGGGCTCGACGCCCAGGATCGCGCGCACGCCCTCGACGTACTCGTCGCTGTTCTCGGCGTCCCGCGAGGCGCTGGTGGCGACGAAGCGGGTGCGCTCCGGGCCGACCCCGAACCCCGCGATGATCTCCCGGTACTCGCGGCAGGCCGCGAAGGTGCGGGCCAGCGCGTCCGGGTGCAGCCGGCCGGTCTGGTCCACGCCCTGGCCCAGCCGGTTGATGATCATGCGGCGGTCGAGGTCGGTGATCTCCCCGGTGGCCGGGTCCAGGTCGGCGACCAGCAGCCGGATCGAGTTGGTGCCGCAGTCGATCGCGGCCACCCGGGTCATGCTCACTCGGACTCCTCCGCGGCGGGCTCCTCGGCGGCGCGCTTCTTCGCGGCGCGCTCGGCGGTCTTCTGCTGCTTGGCCTCGATCACGGCCTGGTGGTCCTGCTCCTTGGCCCGGTTGCGCGCGACCCGCTCACCGGCGGCCTCGACCTCGGCCGGGGAGACGCACGGGCCCTTGGCCCACCAGTCCTCCAGCATGCCGATGGCCTCGTCGCCGAGCGGGTTGACACCCTCGCCGGCCGCCAGCGAGTGGCCGACCAGCACGTGCAGGCACTTCACCCGGTCCGGCATGCCGCCGGCGCTCGGGAAGCCCTCCAGCACCTCGATGGCGTCGCGGCGGGCGATGTAGTCCTCGTGCGCCTTCTGGTAGGCGGCGGCCAGCTCCGGGTCCTCGGCGAGCCGGGCGGTCTGCTCCTTCATCACGCCGTCCGCCTCCAGGGTGCCGATCAGCGAGGCGGCCTTGGGGCAGGTCAGGTAGTACAGCGTCGGGAACGGCGTGCCGTCCGGCAGCCGGGGGGCCGTCTCCACGACGTCCGGGTTGCCGCAGGGGCAGCGGTGGGCCACGCTGCGCAGTCCGCGCGGCACCCGGCCGAGCTGGGCGGCGATGGCGGCGACGTCGGCGTCGGAGACGGAGGGGTGGTTCTCAGTGGTCATGGGAGGAGGTGTCTCCAGCGGGGGACGGTGGGAGCGGACGGGGGGAGGCGGGGGCCAGGGCGACGGTGTCGGCGGCGTCGACCGAGTCCCAGATGCTGGCGTACCAGGGCTTGGTGGCCTTCGCCGGGTCGGCGGCCGCGCCGGCGGCCGAGGCCGTGCCGGAAGCGGACGCGGAGGGCCGGGAAGCGGCCGGGCCGGCCGGGTCCACCGCGATGTACGGGGTCTCCCCCGGCATCGCGTAGTGCAGCCGGGCGCGGGCCTGCGCCTTGACGTACTCCGGGTCCTGCCAGCGGGCCTTGTCCCGGCGCAGCTGCTCGACCTGCTGCCGGGCGTGGTCGGCCTTCGCCCGCTGGGCGGAGATCTCGGCGCGCTGGGAGATGAACTGCCGCGTCGGGTAGGCGAGGATCGCCACCAACGAGCAGAGCACCAGGACGAGGACGGTCGCCCGGCTCGTGAACCGAGGCCGGGCCGCCAAGCCCGGAATCCTCCAGCCTGCCATCTCCCGTTCCCCTCCTGGTCGCGACGGTGCCCCGCCGTCCACCCTACGGGGTGAACGGCGGGGCACCGGTCAGGCGTGCGCTACCGGAGGAGCCCAGCCCCTGGTACGGGGGTGCTCGGCCCTCGGGTCGGCCGTGCCTGCTGCTCGGCTGTGCCTACTACTCGGCGGAGCGGAAGCGCGGGAAGGCGCCGCGGCCGGCGTACTCGGCGGCGTCGTCGAGGATCTCCTCGATGCGCAGCAGCTGGTTGTACTTGGCGACGCGCTCGGAGCGGGCCGGGGCGCCGGTCTTGATCTGGCCGCAGTTGGTGGCGACGGCCAGGTCGGCGATGGTGACGTCCTCGGTCTCGCCGGAGCGGTGCGACATCATGCAGCGGTAGCCGTTGCGCTGGGCCAGCTCGACGGCGTCCAGGGTCTCGGTCAGCGAGCCGATCTGGTTCACCTTCACCAGCAGCGCGTTGGCGGTGCCGGTCTCGATGCCCTTGGCCAGGCGGGCCGGGTTGGTGACGAACAGGTCGTCGCCGACCAGCTGGACCTTGTCGCCCAGCTTGACGGTCATGGCCTTCCAGCCGTCCCAGTCCGACTCGTCCAGCGGGTCCTCGATGGAGACCAGCGGGTAGGCGGCGACCAGCTCGGCGTAGTACTCGATGAGCTCGGCGGCGGAGAGGGCCTTGCCCTCGAACTGGTAGGCGCCGTCCTGGTAGAACTCGGAGGCGGCGACGTCCAGGGCCAGCGCGATGTCGCGGCCGGGCACGTAGCCGGCCTTCTGGATGGCCTCGGTGATGAGGTCCAGGGCCTCGCGGTTGCTGTCCAGGTTCGGCGCGAAGCCGCCCTCGTCGCCGAGGCCGGTGGACAGGCCGCGCTCCTTCAGCACGCCCTTGAGGGTGTGGTAGACCTCGACGCCCCAGCGGACGGCCTCGGAGAAGGACTCCGCGCCGATCGGGGCGATCATGAACTCCTGGATGTCGACGTTGGAGTCCGCGTGCGAACCGCCGTTGAGGATGTTCATCATCGGCACGGGCAGCACGTGCGCGTTCGGGCCGCCCAGGTAGCGGAACAGCGGCAGGTCGCTGGCCTCGGAGGCGGCGTGCGCCACGGCCAGCGAGACGCCCAGGATCGCGTTGGCGCCGAGCGAGGACTTGTCCGGGGTGGCGTCCAGGTCGAGCATGGCCTGGTCGATCAGGCGCTGCTCGGTGGCGTCGTAGCCGACCAGCTCCGGGCCGATCTGCTCGATGACGGCCAGGACGGCCTTCTCCACGCCCTTGCCGAAGTAGCGGTTCTTGTCACCGTCGCGCAGCTCAAGCGCCTCGAAGGCGCCGGTGGAGGCACCCGACGGGACAGCGGCACGACCGGTGCTGCCGTCGTCGAGGCCGACCTCGACCTCGACCGTGGGGTTGCCACGCGAGTCGAGGATCTCACGGGCTACGACGACATCGATGGACGGCACGAGGCATCTCCTTGCGGAAGCAGGGTCCGGCCGACGATTGGTGCTGCCGGCGGGACGATTGCGAAGTCGTTACGACCAGAGCCTAACCGCCCTGGCCGCCGGGGCCACGTTGGCCTCGGTCCCGTCTCAGCGTGTGGCCCGACTACCCACCGGTAGTTCACCTGACTGCCCGATCGAAACGGGCGAATGCGAAGGAAGGGGGACGAAGCCCGTCCCCCTTCCTTCGCCGGGCCTCGCAGGATCAGCCGAGGTGCAGCACCTGGCCGGGCATGATCAGGTTCGGGTCCCCGCCGACGGTGCCGCGGTTGCCGTCGTACACCGACTGCCAACCGCCGGACACGCCCTGGGCGGTGGCGATGCTCGACAGCGTGTCGCCGGACCGGACGGTGTAGTCGTGGCCGGTCTGCGCGGCCGGGGCGGACTGCGCGGGCAGGATGGGCTGGACGCGCTGGACCGGCTGGACGGGCTGCGCGGCCCGTGGCGCGGACTGCGGCTGGGCGGCGGCCTGGCCCGCGTACTGCTGGTAGACGCTCTGGTGGCTGGTCCAGTACCAGGCACCGTTGTTCTGGTACCGGTACACCTTCGCGTCGGCGTCCCAGCCGGCCTTGCCGGAGAAGCCCTGGGCCTGCGGCTGCGCCGGCTGCTGGGCGGCCGGCTTCGGGGCGGCCTGCTGCACCGGCTTCGGGGCCTGCTCCTGCTGGACCGGCTTGGCGGCGGGCTGCTTGGCGGGCTTGGCGTCCGAGGAGGTGTCAACGGACGCCGGGGCGCCGCCCTTGCTCAGACCGGCCTTCTGCGAGCAGACCGGCCAGGCGCCCGGCCCCTGCGAGGCCAGCACCTTCTCGGCGACCGAGATCTGCTGCCCCTTGCTGGCCTGGTTGGCCTGCGGCGCGTAGGAGGTGCCGCCGTACGCCTTCCAGGTGCTGGAGGTGAACTGCAGGCCGCCGTAGAAGCCGTTGCCGGTGTTGATGCTCCAGTTGCCGCCGCTCTCGCACTGGGCGACGGAGTCCCAGGCGGAGGCCGGGGCGGCGGAGGCGCCGGTGGCGGTGAGGATCGGCATCGCGAGTCCGACGCCGGCCACACCGGCGACGGCGATGGCCTTCTCGGCCTGGGTGCGACGACGGTGACGGCCAGTTCCAACGAACAGCATGAAGAGGTCCCTCTCCGCACGCCTGCGAGGTGAGCTGTCGGGTTCGGACCGGGAGGTGGCCCGGCCGCCGAAAGCGGAAACGATTCCGCTCGGGCGGCTTCACCCCAAGCCGTTGGGGAACGGCAACAAACCTGGTTCCCCCGCCCCTGCCCAGGGTCTGGTCGGTTTCCCGTGACGCGGCGGGCAGGATTCGGCGTTCCGCGCACGGGGTCCGCAGCTGCGAACTCCAGGGAGAGTAGACAGATCCTCAGACCAATCACAAGCTCATATCACCGATATCACACAGAAATTACGGCACGTGTTCGGTCGCCTACCAAAGGGGGTCGTATGTCCGGATTGATGACGGTTCAGACTGCCCGTGGAGGCCGTCCGGCGACGCCTCGTCAGCGTGTCGGAGCGTCGACGGGAGGGACGGGCGCGTGCGGCGACCTGCTCTCCGGGCTGAATTCGACCGGGAGTTCCCGCAGCCCACGCATGATCAGGCCACCCCGCCAGCGCAGATTCTCCGGGCTTTCCGCAAGCCGCAGATCCGGCAACCGGGAAAGCAGCGTGGCCAGCGCACTCCGACCCTCCAGCCGGGCCAGCGGGGCGCCGATGCAGTAATGGATCCCGTGGCCGAAACCCAGGTGCGGGTTGTCCCTCCGGGCCAGGTCAAGGATGTTCTCGTCCGCGAACCTGGCCGGATCGCGGTCCGCCGCGGCCAGCACCACCAGCACCGGATCGCCCACCGGGATGTCCACCCCGCCGATCGACAGCGGCCGCGTCGCGAAGCGCCACGTCGCCAGCTCCACCGGCCCGTCGTAGCGCAGGAGTTCCTCGATCCCGGTCTCCAGCAGCGCCGTCTCGCCACGCGCCACCGACTCCTGCAGCAGCGCCCGCTGCCCCGGGTTGCGCAGCAGCGCGTAGGTGCCGTTGCCGATCAGGTTCACCGTCGTCTCGAACCCCGCGAACAGCAGGATGAAGGCCATCGCCGCGGCCTCGTTCTCGGTCAGGTGCTCGCCGTGGTCGCTCGCCCGGATCAGGCCCGAGATCAGGTCCTCCCCCGGATCCGCCCGCTTGCGGTGGATCAGCTCCAGCAGGTACGCCCGCATCCGCTTCACCGCTCGCCCCACACCGCCGCGTTGGCCGCCGCCGTGCCGGATCATCATCCCCGCCCAGTCGCGGAAGTCGTCCTGGTCCTCGGCCGGCACTCCCAGCATGTCGCAGATCGCGTAGATGGGGAGCGGGAAGGCGAACTCGTGGATCAGGTCCGCCGAACCGCGCTGCGCGAAGCCGTCGATCAGCCGGTCCGTGAGCTGCTGCACCCGCGGCTCGAACTCCGCCACCCGGCGCGGGGTGAACGCCTTCGACACCAGTCGGCGCAGCCGGGTGTGGTCCGGCGGGTCGATGTTCAGCAGATGCGTCATCAAGTCCGCCTGGCGTTCGCCCGGAATGCCCACCCGGCCGGTGCGGTGAGCCTGCTCGCTGTGGTGCGCCGGGTTCTTCGACAGCCGGCCGTCCGCCAGCGCCTGCCGCGCGTCCGCGTAACGGGTCACCAGCCAGGCCTCCACCCCGCTCGGCAGCGTCGTCCGGTGCACCGGGGCGTGCTCGCGCAACCAGGCGTAGGCGGGGTACGGGTCGGCGGCGAACTCCCAGGTGAAGAGCTGCGGGGCGGCGGGGTCGGGCTGCACTGGCATGCACCGACCGTATCCGGTGGGTCGGGGGCGCACCGTCCCCGCCGGATCACGGCCGGTCGGGACCGGGTCGGAGTCGGGTCGGGATCCGACGGGGATCCGGTCGGGATCCGGTCGGCCCTCGACCCGCCCGGCTCGGCCCGGCTCGGGCCGGCTCGTCAACACCCGGCGGACGGCGTGCCAACGCTCCGTGGACAGCTCTTGGACGGACGGCGGGCGTGAGTCTGGTCACCTGAGGGGTAATCCCTGTTGCGGAGGGTCAGGACCTGTCTACGATCCTCCGCAGAAATCGTGGGCGCCGGTGCGGTGTCGCCCACAGGGAGGAGCAGGCCATGCGGGTCAGCGGGGCAGTCGTCGTCATCGCGGTACTCGACGGCGGGTCGGGAGCCGGCCTCGCCCGCCGGTTCACCGCCGCCGGCGCCGCCGGAGTGCTGATCGCCGACCAGCACGTCGGTGTCGCCGAGGACCTCGCCACCGAACTCGACCGGCCGGGCTGCCCCGTCGTCGGCGTCGGCGGCGACATCCGCCGCCCCAGCGACATCGCCGCCCTCGTCGACACCGCCGAGAAGCACCTCGGCTCCATCGACCTGTTCTGCGTCGCCGGCCCCGACGGCGAGCGGATCGTCTCCCTCGCCGACCTGCCCGACCACCTCGACCTCGAACGCCTCGCCGAACTCCTCGCCCTCGTCGGCGAGGCCATCGGCGAGGTCGTCCCGCCGCAGCGGTGCCCGGCCGAGCCCACCGCCAAGGCCGCCTGAGGCCCGCTACTCGTCGACCGGCTTGAGCCCCTCGACCGGCTTGAGCCCCTCGGCCGCGCGCACTGCGTCCCGGTAGCCGCGCGCGGCCGACCGCAGCGCCGCGTCCGCGTCCACCCCGGCGTCGTGCGCCCGCTGCGCCACCGCCAGCAGCAGCCGGCCCGCCGAGGCCGCCGTCAGCTCCACCGGCAGCTCGTACGGCTCGTCCGGCACGCCCGCGAACCCCGCCCGGCGTACCCGCGACACCAGCTTCGCCGCGTACGCCAGCGACGGCAGCCCGGCCGGCACGCCGTCCAGCACCGACTCCCGGTCCGCCTTCTCGGCCGCCTTCAGCTGCTCCCAGTTCGCCTCCACCTCGGCGGCGCCCTCCGCCTCGACGTCCCCGAACACGTGCGGATGCCGGTACATCAGCTTCTCGACGATGTCACCGGCCACGTCGTCGATCGAGAACGCCTCCGACGGGTGCTCCTCGGCGATCCGGGAATGGAAGAACACCTGGAGCAGCACATCGCCCAGTTCCTCGCGCAGCGTCTCCCGGTCCCCCTCCTCGATCGCCTCGACCAGCTCGTAGGCCTCCTCGACCAGGTACTTCACCAGGCTCTCGTGCGTCTGCTCGGCATCCCACGGGCAGCCGCCCGGCGACCGCAGCCGGTCCATCACCGACGCCAGGTCCAGCAGGCGCGCCCCCGGCAGGTCGTACGACCCCGGCAGCACCTCGATCTCCGGCACCTCGCCCGCGTGCTCCACCGCCAACCGCGCCAGCGCGTCCGTCAGCCCCGGATCCCCGTCCGAGCTCCCCAGCCACACCGTCGGCCCCGCCTCCGCCGGCTGCCCGGTCAGCAACCGCGCCAGCGCCGGCGCCGACCCGGCCGACACGACCTCCACCTCCACCCCGGCCTGCCGCACCGCCGCCACCTGCGGATGCCCCGCCTCCCCCACCAGCACCCGCCCGGCCGACCGCAACGCCTCCCAGGCCGGCCACGCCAGCAACCCGGGAGCCACCCGATGGGTGGTCGTCAGCAGAATCAGCTTCGCGCCCGGAACATTCGTCGTCACACCCCCGAACCTACCCGCCGCCGCCACCCTCACCCAGCGGAGGCAGGGACGCAGCGCTCTCGGCGGCCGGCCTCCTCGGGACCGTCTTCACACCCGCGTCCACGCGCCGACGCTCCCCCAGCCTCCGGCCGACAGGTGCCCCCGCCGCATCGCGTCCCTCCTCCGCCTCGCCCCGACGCCGCCACGCCCGCCGAGCGGCCGACGGGCGAGCTGGCGGGCGGGCCAGTGGCGGACAGGCGGGCCTGCGCGAGGGTGTGAGGGCGGGCGCTAGGAGGCGGGTGGCCAGGGGGTGGGGCGGTGGGGGTGAAGGGTGTCGAGGGACTGGCGGAGGCGGCGGACGGCGGGGTGGTGGGGGCCGTCGCGGCGTTCGCGTTCGAAGAGGAGTTGGAGCAGCCACTGCCAGGCGCTCTCGGTGTCGCCGGTGGCGGCGAGGCGTAGACCGATGCGTTCGCGCAGGTCGTAGCCGCGTTCGGGGTCGGTGTCGAGGCGGGCGGTGTGGGCGGCGAGCAGGGCCTGGTACTCGGCGAGCGCGTCGGGGCCGTGCCCGAGCTGGTCGAGGCAGACGGCGGCGCGGTAGCGGTGGTCGAGGCCCTGGGGGCCGTGCGGGCCGCCGTCGGCGGTGGCGGCCAGGCGGCGGTACTCGGGGAGGGCCTGGTGGGGGTGGCCCTCGTGGAGGAGGGTGCGGGCGTAGATGGTGCGGATGGTGCGCACCAGCGGGGCACCGTCACCGAGTTCGGCCTCGGCGCGGGGCAGCAGTCGGGCGGCGAGGCCGAGGACCTCGCTGTGGTGTCCGGCGTCGACGAGGTCGGAGAGCCGGGCGCACTCCGCGCCGAGGTCGGGGGCGGCGGGAGGCGCGGCGGGCGCCGGGGGTGGGGGTGGGGGTGGGGGGACGGCGGTCATCAGGAAGGGGCGCGGCTCGGAGCGGAGCAGCGGAGTCGCGGCGGGTACGGCGGGTGCGGCGGCCGGCTGCGGCTGGTGCGGGAAGCGGTACGGGCGCGCCGGGTCGGGCAGGGCCGGGTAGCGGGGCTGCGGGGCGGCTTCGGCGGCGGGCAGCAGGGGGAGCAGCCGCGCGTACACGGCCTGGGCGTCGGCGGGGCGGTCGGCGGGCTGTTTGGCGAGCAGGTCGAGGACGAGCCGTTCGAGCGGCTGCGGCACCTCGGGGCGCAGGTCGCGCAGCGGTACGGGCGGTTCGTCGACGTGCCGGCGCAGGACGCCGAGGGCGGTGGGCGCCCGGAACGGCTCCTCGCCGGCCAGCATCTCGTGCAGGAGGCAGCCGAGGGCGTAGAGGTCGCTGCGCGGGTCGGTGGTGGCGGCGAGGGCCTGTTCGGGGGCCATGTAGGAGGGGCTGCCGATGGGCACGCCGGTGAGGGTGAGGCGGGTGGTCTCGGTGTCGAGCGCGGTGGCGATGCCGAGGTCGAGCAGGACGGTGCGGCCGTCGTCGCGGACCATGACGTTGCTGGGCTTGAGGTCGCGGTGGACGACCGGGACGGCGTGGACGGCGGCCAGCGCGGTGCAGAGCTGGGCGGCGACGGCCACCGCGCGCTCGATCGGGAACGGCGCGTCCTCCGCGATGAGGTCGGCGAGGCTGACGCCGGGGACGCGCTGCATGACGAGGCAGAGCTCGCCCCCGTCCTCGCCGGCGTCGAAGACGGTGACCAGGCCGGGGTGGTCGAGGGCGGCCGTGACGCGGCACTCGCGCAGGAACCGGCGGCGCAACTCGTCGCCGTGGCGGCGGCGTTCGCCGGCGGTGCCGGTGCCGAGGCCGCCGGCGGCGGGCCCGGTGCCGCCGGGCAGGAGGTGGTCGGGGCGGAGCAGCTTGACCGCGACGGGACGGTGCAGGCGCTCGTCGTGGCCGGCCCAGACCTGGCCCATGCCGCCGTGGCCGATCTTCTCGGTGAGCCGGTAGCGGCCGTCGATCAGTCTGGCGGCGGTCACGGCCGGTCCTCGCGGGCCTGGCGGCGCAGCAGTTCGCCGAGTTGGCGCAGGTCGTGCGCGGTCTCGGCGGCGGGAACGGCGGGGGCAGGAGCCGGGGCGGCGGGGGCGACCGGAGCGGCGACGGGCGCGGCGGGGGCCGGCGGGGTGCCGTACCCGGGCATGGTGGCCGCGTACGGCGAGAGGTACGGCGGGGCGGGCCGGTGCCGGCCGGACTGCCAGACCGCGCGACTGTCCATCACCAGGTAGTGCACCGGGGCCGCGAACCAGAGCACGATCAGCGTGGTCTGGCCGGTGGCGTCGGCCGTCGGGTCCTGCAGGCTGCCGGCGATCCCGGCGGAGACGAACACGGTCAGCAGCAGCGCGCAGAACACCCCCGCGCCCACGATGTCGTAGGCCCGTCGGCGGCGGACCGCCAGCAGCAGCGAGGGGACCGCCCCGAGCAGGCCGACCGACAGCAGCGGGGCCAGCGCGCAGAGCACCCGCCCGGGCACGCCGAACCGGCCCGGTATCGGCTCCGGTCCGGGGCGGTACGGAGTCCCGCCGGGCGGCGGTCCGAACTGCCCGGGGTACTGCCCTGACATGTGCGCTCCTGAGCTGGTGAGGACCGACGCCGGCCGCGGCGCGGACGGCCCAGCACACCGTACCGCCCTGCCCCGTCGGCCCGGAGGGCTTCCGTCCGGTCGGCTTGAGGTCGGGTCCGAGGTCAGGTGCGAAGCCGGGTTTGAGCGAGCATCAGGTCAGTCGGCCGACGGCGTCGGCGCGCCCGTCGCGAGGGCGTCCGTCGCCGCCTGGGCCAGGGTGCGGGCGAGCGCGGCAGCCTGGCCGAGGGCGGTGTCGAAGGCGGCGAGGCGGGCGAACGCGACGCCGAGCCGCTGCTGGGCGGGGAGCGGGAGGCGGGGCAGTTCGACGCGGCGGATGTCGAGGCGGGCGGTGGTGGTGGCGTGGCTGGCGGCGCGCCGGGTACCGGCGGTGGAGCGGAGGTGGCCGGCCAGGAACTCCGGGTCGAGGACGGTCGGATCGGGCCGGAGCAGGTGGAGTTGGCGGCCGAGGGCGGCGCCGAGCAGCGGGCCTTCGGCGGGGACGACGCGGGCGGTGCCGCCGCCGAGGGCGGGGACGAGGACGTCGCCGGGGCGGGTGCGGACGTCGCCGGCGGGGCCGGTGGCGGTGCCGAGGACGGCGCTGGGCGGGTTGCCGGCGACGAGGTCCTGGTCGGTCAGGACGGGGGTGCCACCGGGGGTGACGCCGACCGGGCGGGTGGCGGCTCCGGTGCCGGAGGAGTACACCTCCAGCGCGCCGGCGCGGACCAGTTCGCCGATCGAGACGACACCGGCGGGGGCCGCGCCGGCGACGGGTTCGGCCCCGGGCTCCGGCAGCAGCGCGGTGGGGTCGTCGAGGCCGGCCAGGAGCTCGGCCAACCGGCCGCCGAGGTGGGAGAGTTCGGCCGCGCCGCCGACCGGGGCGGCCGGCGGGACGTGGCGGGCCGGGGAGAGGTCGGTCTCGTCGTCGAGCAGGTCGATGGCGGCCACCGCCCGGTTTACGCCCGGACGGTCGGCGGGCAGCGGCAGGCCCTCGCGGGCGGCCAGGTCGAAGCCGCGCCAGGCGTCGAGGACGGTCCGCCGCAGTGCGGGCCAGTCGACCTTGTCCCGGCCGCCCTCGGCCGTCGCCCCGGACGGCCCGGACGCCCCCGCCGCCGACGCCCACGCCGCACCGGCCGCGCCCGCCGCACCGGCGTCGAGCAGCAGGACCTGGCGGAAGTCGTCCCCCGGCCGGGGCGCGCGGAGCACCCAGAGGTGCAGCGGGACGCCGTACGGCGGGGCGGCGCCGGCGGGCAGCGCGACGACGGCGCGCAGCGCGCCGGAGCGGAGCAGTTCGGCCCGGATGCGCCGGCCGGCCCGGCGGCTGGCGACGGTGGGGGGCAGCAGCAGGGCGGTGAGGCCGCCGGGGCGGGTGTGGGCGAGGCAGTGCAGCACCCAGGCGAGCTCGGATTCGCCGCGTGGCGGGACGAGCCCGCCCGGCCAGCGGGTGTCGTACTGCAACTCGTCGTGCCCCCAGTCCCGCTCGTTGTACGGGGGCTGGCAGAGCACCGCCTCGAAGGTGTCGCCGGGGTAGCCGTCGGCGCGCAGGGCGTCGCCGGTGCGCAGGGCGAGCGGGAGCGGTCCGGGCTCGCCGGCGGGGGCGTGCAGGGCGAGCCGGAGCTGGGCGAGGGCGCCGATCACCGGGTCGGCGTCCTGTCCGTAGCGGCCGGTGGTGGACGGGTGGGCGAGCAGGACGGCGCCGAGGCCGACGGCCGGGTCGAGCACAGTGGCGGGGACGCCGGCGACGGCGGCGAGCAGGTCGGCGGCCTCCGGCGGGGTGGGGCTGAGCTGGCGGGTGTTGGCCTCGGCGTACCGGGTGAGCAGCTGCTCGTACGCGCCGGCCGGGCCGGCCTCGGCCGCGAGGGCGGCGAGCAGGCGGGCGAGGTTCAGTTGGGTGCTGCCGAGCAGGCCGGTCAGGCGGAGGGCGCGGGGGCCGTCCGCACCGAAGGTGTGAACAGCGGTGTCGGCGACGGCCCGGGGCAGCGCGGTGGCGAGGCGGGTGTCCGGCTGGTCGGCGAGTTCGGTCCAGCGGTCGGGGGCGCGGTGCAGCAGCAGGAGCAGGGCGCCGGCCTCGACCAGCGGGGCGGCGGGGTGGCCGGCCGGGTCGCGGAGGGTGTCGACGAGCTGCCAGGCCCGTTCCAGCAGCGGGAGTTCGGCGATCTTGCCCTGGGCGCGCAGCCAGGACTCGACCTCGCCGAGGGCGAAGGTCGGGCTGGCGTCGGTGCCACCGACCGGGAGGGGGAAGTCGGGGTGGCGGCGGCGCCAGTTGCTGACCGCGGCCCGGCCGACGCCGGCCAGCCGGGCGATCTCGACGGCGGTCACTTCGGGACGGTCCGGCACGGGGGCTCCTTCGGCGGCGCGGGCGAACCCGGAGGGCGGGAGGTGTGATCACACAGCATAGCGATGCACTCGTCCAGCGGAGTTCACATGTGAACAGAGAGGTTTCGAGAAATCTCATTGACATGGTTCACGGATCAGTGGTGTGATCTCTCCGTCGCCACCGAGCAGGGGGTGACCACCAGGAAGACACCGACGACCCGGGAGCACCCGCCATGTCCGCCACCGCCCGCACCACCGCCCGCCGCACCGCCGCCCTGCTGCTGGGCGCCGCGCTGGTCACCCTCACCGCGACGGCCTGCAACTCCACCGGCGGCGCCTCCGTCTCGACCGAGGCCAAGCAGACCGCCGCCACCGGTAGCGCCGCCAAGCCGGCCGGGGACCAGCCCGCCGAGACCAAGGCCGCCGACGCACCCAAGGCCCCGGCCAAGGTGGGCGACACCATCGCGCTCAAGGGCATGGACAAGGGCAACACCGCCGACGTCACCACCGTGAAGGTGGTCGACCCGGCCGAGAGCGCGAACGAGTACCTCAAGCCCGCCGACGGCAAGCGCTACGTCGCGGTCCAGTTCCAGATCAAGGCCGCCGGCGCCCAGGCCTACAGCGAGGCCCCCTGGGGCAGCGCCAAGGTCGTGGACGCCCAGGGCCAGGCGTACGGCCCGAGCCTCGCCGAGACCAAGGCCGGCCCCGCCTTCCAGACCCCCACCAACATCGCCCCCGGCGAGACCGGCAAGGGCTTCGTCACCTTCGAGGTCCCGGTCGACGCCAAGCTCGACAAGGTCCAGTTCGCCCTGGACAACGGCTTCGCCAACCAGGTCGGCCAGTGGAAGATCGGCTGACACCCGGGCTGACACCCGGCCGACACCCCTGTTCACAGCCGCCACTCCCGAAGCGTCCGCACCCGCACCACCGCACGCGGGCCACGGTCGACACCCGAAGACGCGAAACGGCGGCCCCGGGCCGAGCCCGGGACCGCCGTCGACTTCCTCCGGGGCCCGTCCGGCCCCGCCCCCTCGCGGGTGCTACTTCTTCGCCCCCGCCAGGTCGTCGAACATCGCCGACAGGAACTCGCTGCACCAGCCCAGCAGTTCCCGCCCGACCAGCGGCTTGCCGCCGATCCGCCCGGTGCTCGGCCGCGGCACCAGCAGCTGCTGGGCGGCCGCCTTGACCTGGCTGCGCGGGTAGAGCCGGTTCAGCCGCAGCTGCTGGGACTCCCGCAGCTCCACCGGCCCGAACCGGACGTTGGCCCCCTGCAGGGTGATGTCCGAGATGCCGCACCGCCGGGCGTACAGCCGCAGCGCCGCGACCAGCAGCAGGTTCTCCACCGGCTCGGGCAACTTGCCGTAGCGGTCGACGAGTTCGTCCCGGACCTGCTGGATGTCCGCCTCCGAGTTGACCGCCGCGATCGAGCGGTACGCCTGCAGCCGCAGCCGCTCGCCGGGCGCGTAGTCGTGCGGCACGTGGGCGTCGACCGGCAGCTCGATCTTCACCTCCAGCGGCTCCTCCTCCGGCTCGCCGCCGTTCGCCAGCGACTCGCGGAACTCGGCCACCGCCTCGCCGACCATCCGCATGTAGAGGTCGAAGCCGACGCCCGCGATGTGCCCGGACTGCTCGCCGCCGAGCAGGTTCCCGGCGCCGCGGATCTCCAGGTCCTTCATCGCCACGTACATGCCGGCGCCCATCTCGGTGTGCTGGGCGATGGTGGCCAGACGCTCGTGCGCGGTCTCGGTGAGCGGCTTCTCCGGCGGGTACAGCATGTACGCGTAGCCGCGCTCGCGGCCGCGGCCGACCCGTCCGCGCAGCTGGTGCAGCTGGGAGAGGCCGAAGGTGTCACCGCGCTCGACGATCAGGGTGTTGGCGTTGGAGATGTCGATGCCGGACTCCACGATCGTGGTCGACACCAGGACGTCGAACTCCTTCTCCCAGAAGTCGACGACGACCTTCTCCAGCTGGGTCTCCCCCATCTGCCCGTGCGCGGTGGCGACCCGCGCCTCGGGGACGAGGTCCTTGAGCCGGGCGGCCGCCTTGTCGATCGACTCCACCCGGTTGTGGATGTAGAACACCTGGCCCTCGCGCAGGAGTTCACGCCGGATCGCGGCCGAGATCTGCTTCTCGTCGTAGGGGCCGACGAAGGTCAGCACCGGGTGCCGCTCCTCCGGCGGGGTGGTGATGGTGGACATCTCGCGGATGCCGGTGACGGCCATCTCCAGGGTCCGCGGGATCGGGGTCGCGGACATGGTGAGCACGTCGACGTTGGCGCGCAGCTTCTTCAGCTGTTCCTTGTGCTCGACGCCGAACCGCTGCTCCTCGTCGACGATGACCAGGCCGAGGTCCTTGAACCTGGTCTCGGACGAGAACAGCCGGTGGGTGCCGATGACGACGTCCACCGAGCCCTCGAACAGGCCCTCCAGCACGGCCTTGGCCTCGCTGTCGGTCTGGAACCGGGACAGCGCCTTCACCGTCACCGGGAAGTTGGCGTACCGCTCGGCGAAGGTCGAGAAGTGCTGCTGCACCAGCAGCGTGGTCGGCACCAGCACCGCCACCTGCTTGCCGTCCTGCACCGCCTTGAAGGCGGCCCGGACCGCGATCTCGGTCTTGCCGTAGCCGACGTCGCCGCAGATCAGCCGGTCCATCGGGACGGACTTCTCCATGTCGGACTTGACCTCGGCGATGGTGGTCAGCTGGTCCGGCGTCTCCGCGTACGGGAAGGCGTCCTCCAGCTCGCGCTGCCACGGGGTGTCCGGGCCGAAGGTGTGCCCGGGGGCGGCCATCCGGGCCGAGTACAGCTTGATCAGGTCGGCGGCGATCTCCTTGACCGCCTTCTTGGCCCGCTGCTTGGTCTTCGCCCAGTCGGCGCCGCCGAGCCGGTGCAGCGTCGGGGCCTCGCCGCCGACGTACTTGGTGACCTGGTCGAGCTGGTCGGTCGGCACGAAGAGCCGGTCGCCGGGGTGGCCGCGCTTGGCCGGGGCGTACTCCAGCACCAGGTACTCGCGGGTGGCGCCCTGGACGGTGCGCTGCACCATCTCGACGTACCGGCCGACGCCGTGCGCCTCGTGGACGACGTAGTCGCCGGCGGCCAGGGCCAGCGGGTCGATCGCGTTGCGGCGGCGGGACGGCATCCGGCGCATGTCCTTGGTGGAGGACTTCTGGCCGGACAGGTCGGTCTCGGTGATGACGGTGAGCTTGAGGTCCTCGTCGACGAAGCCGTGCTCGATCGAGCCGCAGGAGACGTAGACGACGTCCCGGGTGGGCGCCTCGGCGAGGTCGGCGACCAGTCGGGCCGGGATGCCCTCGTTGCCGAGCACCTCGGCGAGCCGGGAGGCGGGCCCGTGGCCCTCCGTCACCATGACGACCCGCCAGTCCGCGGCCAGCCGCTCCTTGGCGTCGGCGATCGCCCGGGCGGTGTCGCCCCGGTAGGCCTCGACGGCGTGCATGCCGAGGGTCAGGGTGTTGGCGTCGAACTCCAGCACCTCGTTGACCGTGGACTCGCTGGTCGCGAACGGGCTGACCGACCACCAGGGCAGGCCGATCTCGGCGGCGTGCTCGCGCACGTCGGCGAGCGAGCGCAGCGAGGCGGCGGAGACGTCGATGGTCTCCAGGTCGATCGGCCGGTCCCCGCCGGCCGCGGCCGCCACCCAGGAGGCGTGCAGGAACTCCTGGCTGGTCGCCACCAGGTCGGCGGCCCGGGCGCGGACCCGCTCGGGGTCGCAGACCACGGCGACCGAGCCGAGCGGCAGCACGTCCACCAGCAGCTCCATGTCGTCCACCAGGACGGGCGCCAGCGACTCCATGCCCTCGACCGCGATGCCCTCGGCGATCCTGTCCAGGATCTCGGCCAGCCCGGGGTGCTCGGCGGCCAGCTCGGCGGCCCGCGCCCGCACCTCGTCGGTGAGCAGCAGCTCGCGGCAGGGCGGCGCCCACAGGCCGTGCTCGGCGATCTCCAGCGAGCGCTGGTCGGCGACCTTGAAGTAGCGGATCTCCTCGACCTCGTCGCCCCAGAACTCCACCCGCAGCGGGTGCTCCTCGGTCGGCGGGAAGACGTCCAGGATGCCGCCGCGGACGGCGAACTCGCCGCGCTTCTCGACCAGTTCGACGCGCGCGTAGGCGGCGGCGGAGAGCCGGCGGGCGACCTCCTCCAGGTCGTGCGACTCGCCGCGCCCGACGGCCACCGGCTCCAGCTCGGCCAGCCCCTTCACCTGCGGCTGCAGCACCGAGCGGACCGGTGCGACGACCACCTGCACCGGACCGGCCGCCGGGTCGTCCGCCCGCGGGTGCACGATCCGGCGCAGCACGGCCAGCCGGCGCCCGACGGTGTCCGAGCGGGGCGACAGCCGCTCGTGCGGCAGCGTCTCCCAGGCCGGGTACTCGGCGACGGCGTCGGGCGGCAGCAGCGAGCGCAGCGAGGCCGCCAGGTCCTCGGCCTCCCGGCCGGTCGCGGTGACGGCGAGCACCGGGCGGCCCCGGTCGCCGGCGGCCTGGCCGGCGAGCGCGCGGGCCAGCGCGGCGATCGCGAACGGCCGGGCGGCGGGCGGTCCGACCAGGTCCAGGTGGCGGCGGCCGCCGGCGGCGGCTCCGGTGGCGGTCGCCGCCTCGATGGCCTCGGCGAGCGCCGCATCGCGCGCGACGACATCGAGCAGTCCGGTCAGACTCATCTGGGGTCTCTTCTTCGTCCCGTGGCTGGTGCTGCCTCCGGGCGGCGAAGGCCTGCCGGGGCAACGCGAACGGCCCGGCACGCCGAGCGGCCGGGGGTACCCAGCCTACGCCGCGGCACGGACGGGCACGCGGCGTACGGCCCCGGCGGGGCCGGGCGGGAACGAACGACCGTCCGGCCCGGTGAACGGACCCCGGACGCATCCCGGCCGGAGCCCGCGACAGGACCGCGGACGAACCACTGGACGGAACACCGGACCGACCGGTGGACGAACCAGCCGCGCGCCGGTCAAGGTCAGGCTCCGTGATCTGCCACGAACTGGACATACTCCTGTCACTGCCCGTCCATGGAGATCGCGCACCATGGTGAATGTGCCCGCCGCACCCAACCGTGGGGGATGGCTGTGGCGGCACTGTCGCACCCCCGATGGGGGTCGGAGGTGCGAGGCCGGGCGACCCTGGGTGGGGGCGCCCGCCCAAGCGCCGGGAACCGTGGCGCCCTTTCCTGGAGGGCGCCACGGGTCTCGGCCTCAACTCTTTCCCGGAGCCCTGCCGGCCCAGGCCCCGGCGCCTGCCGCGGTGACGCGGGCCGCCGGAGGTCCGCTCCGACGCGCAGGCCCCGGCCGCCCGATGGGGGCGGTCGGGGCCCGGGGCGCGGAACTCACCCGGCCGAGCACGGGCCGGCCGATGGCGTGAGCGCCGACGTCAGGCTCAGCGGCGCTTGTAGCTCACGGTGTTCGGGGGGGCGTAGCCGACGCCGTCGTCCACGATGACGATCTTCGGGATGATCCGGGTCTCGTCCTGCGGCTCCTTCTCGACGCCGTCGCCGTCGCCGTCGGCCGCCGGTCGGGGCAGTCCGGCCGGCTTCGGCGGGACCGCGGCCGGCGCGACCGGACCGGTCGCCACCGTGGCGGCCGTCCCGCCGGAGCCGGAACCGGAACCGGCGGCCCCGCCCACGACCGGCATCCGCAGCGCGGCCGTCGACGTCTTCTCCCGCGCCGCCGGCGCGACGACCTTCCGCAGGCCCGGCACCGGGATCTCGCCGGTGTCCGCCTCCGAGTCCACCGGCGCCGCGTCGACGACCGCATCGGCCACCACGTCGGCGACCGGCTCGGCGTCCACCACCGGGTGGTCGGGCTCGATCGCGCCGACCGCCGCGCCGGTGAGCGAGGCCAGCGTGGCCTTGATGTGGTCCAGGTGCTGCTGCACGGTCTCCAGCCGACCGTCGAACTCGAGCTGCTCGCGCTCGCTCTCCGCGTTGATCCGCTCGGCCTCCCGGCGGGCCTGCTCGATCATCTGGTCGGCCTTGGCCTGGGCGTCGGTCTCCAGCTGCTTGATCTGGCCGAGCACGGTATCCCGGTGCTGTTCGGCCTCCTTGACCCGGCGCTCGGCGGTCGCCGAGACCTGGGCGTCCTCGGCGTCGGCCTTGGCCTGGGCCTCGGCGAAGTCCTCGTCGGCCTTGCGGCGCCGGTCGGCCAGCTCCGCCTCGGACTGCTCGCTCGCCTCGGCGGCGGCCACCCGCACCTTGGCGGCGTAGGAGGTGGCGGCGTCCCGGGCGCTGCGGCTCTCCCGGTCGGCCTCGGCCCGGACGCCCTCGGCCTCGGCGCGGGTGCGCTCCTCGGTGCGCCGGGCGGCCTGGTCGGCCTCGGCGCGGGTGGTGGTGGAGTACTCCTTGGCGGTGCGGTCGAGCGCCTGGCCGGCCTCGTAGACCTCGTCCCGGAGGTCCTCGGCGAAGCGCTCGGCCTTGTCCCGGACGGCGCGCGCCTCGTTCTGGGCCATCACGGCCAGTCCGGCGGCCTGCTCGCTGAGGACCTCGTAGTCGGGCTCCGGGGCGTCCTCGGCGGCCCGGCGGATGTCGGCCAGCCGGGCCTCCATCTGCCGGAGCCCGGCGCCGAGGACGCTCAGCCGTTCCCACGCCTCGTCGCGCTGCGCGGTGAGCGCGGTGAGGGCTCGGTCGACCTGCTCGGGCGCGTATCCGCGCCGGGCAGCGGTGAAGCCGTACTGGGGGACGGCGTCGCTCATGGGCTCTTCCCCTCGTGTCGCGGGCTGCGGAGCCCATGATCGGACGGAACGGACGGATCCGGAACCGGTTCGGCCGCCGGGGCCGGATTCGGTCGTCAGGCGGACCGGAATACGTCGAGGACCGGACGAATAGACCCATCCTCTTGACCTATTTTGCGCAGATCTGGGCGAAACCCCAACGAGGCACCACCGTGACAGCATGCCGGAGGGGTCGTTCCGGACACCGGAACGACCCCTCCCCACCTGCGAGGATCCGCGACGACCTGCTACAACAGGCCGTCCCAGAACTGCTCCAGCAGCACGGCCCACCAAGTGTCCGCGGTCTGCAAGGCCGCCGGGTCGATCGCGGCGAGCTGCGCCTGGAAGTCGGTCGTCCAACGACCGGCCTGGTCAGGCGTCAGCCCGTACCGCAGCCGCCACATCCGACCCAGCAGGGCCATCGCACGAACGAACTCCGGTACACCGGTGTTGACGAACCGGGGCGGCTGACCGGTTCCGTCGACGTCCACGGCGACCACGTTCGCGGTGCCGTACTGGACGCAGAGCTGGCGGCCGTAGTCGTTGCCGAGCACCAGGTAGCCGCCGAAGTCCGGCGCCGCGGGCAGACCGCGCTCGGCGGCCAGCTCGGCGAGCGTCGGGATCGGCCGGCCCTCCTGCGCCTGCGCCCAGAAGAACGGGCCGAAGTCACGCGGCAGCCCGGCCCACATCAGGGACTGCGACACCGGCTCGGGCACGCCCTGGCGCGAGACCGCGCGCTGCTCGTAGCGGAACACGTTCTGTCCGAAGGCCGTCCCGAGCTCCTGGGCGAGCTGCTGCGGCGGGAGCGGCGGCAGCGGCTGGACCGTCCCCGGCGCGGGCAGCGGCACCCGGAACGGGCGGACCCGCTGGGCGCCGGAGGCCAGCTGGTGCAGCTCGTCCAGGTGGTCGAGCAGCTCGGCCATCCCGGCCTGCCGGGACGCGTGGTCGCGGCCGTACGCGGCGGTGTGGGTGAGCCGGACGTTCGGCCAGGACGCGGCGATCATGCGGTTGCAGTAGCCCCCGGGCAGGTCGCAGGACTCCAGCTCGGTGTAGAGCTCCAGCACCTGCTCCGGCGGCACGTTCAGCCGCCGCAGGTCCTGCAGGATCTTCCACTCCGGATGCGGGGTGCCGGGCTCGCTGCGGTGCAGCAGCTTCTGCTCGGAGCCGTCCGGGCCCCGGTAGCTGAGCGCGGCGAAGTAGCCGGGGCCGACCGCCGGCACCCCGGGGGGCACGGCCGCGCCCGGCGGCGGGCCGGGCACCGGCGCCGGCGGGACGGCGGCGCCCGCGTTCGGGTAGCCGTACCCGGCCACGGGCGCGGCGGGGGCCGCCGGGCCACCGGGCGGCGGCGGGACGGCGGGGCCGCCGGACGGCGGGGTGCCCGGGTCGGCCGGGGCGGCGCCCAGCAGCGCCGGGTCGATCGCGCCGGCCAACTGGGTCGCCTCGTACGCCACACCGGCCGCGGGCGCGGCCTGGGCCACCGGGGCGGGCGCCGGGGCGCCTCCGCGCAGGCCCGGCGGGGGCGGGGGCGGCGGGGTCGAGCCGGCGGCGCGGCCGCCGGGGCTCGCGACGGGCGTGCCGGCGCCCGGGGTGTGCCGCAGCTCGGCGGGCGGGGGCGGCGGCGGGGCGGAGCCGGGGTTGCGGCCCCCGCCCCCGCCGGGCGCGGCGCCCGGACCGGGCGCACCACCGCGCAGCGCGGCCGGCGGGGGCGGCGGCGGAGCCGACCCCGGGTTGCGGCCGCGCGCACCCTGCGGCGCCTGGCCGGCCACCGGGGCGGCGGGCGCCCCGGGGGCCGGGGCGCCGGGCAGGCCGCCCGGTCCGGGGAGATCACCGGGCGCGGCGAGCACGGTCGGCGCGTGCTCGGCCGGGGCGGAGGGCGCCGACGGCGCACCGGGCACCCCGCCGGGCGGGGCCAGCACGGTCGGCGCGTGCTCCACGGGCGCAGGAGGCGAAGGTTGTGCAGGCGGCGCGGAGGGCGCGCCCGGCAGGCCCATCAGCCCCGGCACGGCGTCCGGCGACGCGAGCAGCGTCGGCGCCGGCTCGACGGCCGCGGCGGGCGCGGGCGGCGGCGGGGCGGCGGCGGGTACGGGCGCGGGCCACGGCGGAGCCTGGACGGCGGCCGGCGGGACCGGCGGCGTGCCGTAGCCGCCGCCCTCCGGCGGCATCAGCATGGTCGCGGCCTCGGCCCCGGCGGGCGCGGGCGCGTCGGGCAGGTCGGACCCGGTGGTCCGCAGGCCCTCGGGCATCAGGACGGTGGCCGCCTCGGTACCGACCGGCGGCACCGGCACGCCCGGCGGCGGGACCGGCACGGGGGCCGGAGCCTGCGGCAGGACGGCGGGCTCGGCGGGGCCGGCCGGCGGGGCGAGCATGGTGGGCGCGTCCCCGGCGGGCCGGTCGGAGACCGGCGGAGCGGTCAGAACGGCGGGCGCGGGCGACTCGGCGACCGGCACCGGCGCAGGGGCCGGCGCGGAAGCCGGAACCGGAACCGGAACCGGAACCGGGGCCGGGGCCGGGGCGGGAGCAGCGGCAGCAGGAGCACCGGCGGCCCCCAGCCGCTCCGCCTCCGCCGCGATCGCCGCGGCCCCCGCCTCCTGCAGCCACTGCGGCGGGCTGAGCAGGAAGGACGTCGCCTCGACCGGCCCGGGCGCGGGCTTCGCCGCCCCCGCCGGGTTGGCCGCGACCGGCCGCCCGTACACCTCCTCGTACTGCCGGACCACCTCGTTGACGGGCAGCGCGGGCCAGAGCGTGGTCGCGCCGGAGTCCCGGGCGATCACCAGTCGTGCCTCGCCCGCCGAGCCGTCCGCCGCACCCGCGGGGCCCGACGGCCCGTCCGCGGGCGCCACCGCCCAGCAGACGAAGCCCAGGTCGAACTCCCGGACCCGCACCTCGCGCTGCTGCGGCTGCGGCACCCCGCCGTTGATCCACTCCTCGGCGAGCTCCTGCGCCTGCGCGTACGTCACCACGCCCGGTTCACCCCTGTCCCCATCCTCGTCGTCCCCGCTCGTTCCACCACCGCGGCCACGTCAGCCCACCGGGACGGCCCGGGCGAACCCGCCGTCCACCATCAGCTCCGCGACCGTCTCCAGCTCCGGCGGGCTGCCGGCCAGCCGCAGCAGGAAGGCGTCGAAGTCCTCGCCGCAGGGCAGCAGCAGCCGGGCGCAACGCTCCTCCGGGGCCTCCGGCGCACCGGTGTCGCGGGCGTCGTCGTACAGGTGGAACCAGACCGAGCCGATCCGGTCGCCGCGCACCTTGAGCGCGACGATGCCCCCCTGCGCGTAGGCGACACCCAGGTAGTCCTTGGTCAGGTGGTCGCGCAGGCACTTGTTGGCGTACACGACGTCCTGGACGCCGTACTCCTCGCTGAGGGTCAGGAAGGGCTGGTCGAGCAGCATGCCGAGCTCGGTGTCCAGCGCCACCCCGACCGGGGTGCGGCCGCCGCCCAGCTTGAGGAAGGTGCGGTAGGCGCCGGGCAGCCGGTAGCCGAGGCGCTCCTCGGCGCGCTGCACCAGGTCCTCGGCGACGCCGATCGGATCACCGCCGTCCTTGGCCAGCGAGAAGTGCACCGGGCGGCGCTCCTGCAGCGGGCGGGTGCCGCGGCGGGTGTGGTCGGCGGCGGAGGTGGCCAGGCCGGCGTGGTGCCGCAGCAGCGCCTTGACCTCGACCGGGACGAGCTCCATCCGCCGCCAGCCGGGGGTGGCCCGGCCGACCGCGTGGTGCCAGGTCCAGCCGGGCGGGGTGGCGACGGCGGTGTCCAGGTCGGCCCAGAGCGGGTGGCCCTGGGTGAACAGCGCGGCGTTGGCCGACACGTAGTCGGTCAGCCGCAGCTCGTCCACGCCGAAGCCGTCCGGCGGGTCGGCGACCTCGGCCGCGGCGGCGGCGTACGGGCCGAAGTCCGGGTAGCCGTACTCGTCCACCCGGACCCCGGCGGGGTGACGCTCCGCGCGGACCGGATCCGGGAACTGCACCACCTGACCTGCGTACGCCGCGTTCGGTGCGGCGGCGACGCCGGGCCGACCTGTCGTCATCTGGGAGCCCCCACTGGCTGCTGCAAATTCTCGGTGCGCTTGCTGGACACCAGCGTAGGGGGTCGCCCCCGGGCCCGGCCCCCCGCCCGGGGAGAAGGCCCGGGGAGCGGGGAGGCCGTCAGAGCCGGGTGCCGAGCGCCTCCGCCAGCACCCCGGCCACCCGGGTCTGCTGGGCCTCGGTGAGGTGCGGGTGCAGCGGGAGGCTGAGCAGTTCGCGGGCGGCCCGCTCGGCGACCGGGAACGCCCCGGCGCGGTGGCCGAGGTGACGGAACGCGGGCTGCAGGTGGACCGGGACGGGGTAGTGCACCCCGGCGCCGATCCCGGCGGCGCGCAGCTCGGCGAGCACCGCGCCGCGGTCCCGACCTGGGCCGATCCGCACCGCGTACAGGTGCCAGACGTGCTCGTTGCCGGGCGCGGTGCGCGGCAGGGTGAGGCCGTCGAGGCCGCCGAGCAGCGCGTCGTAGCGGGCGGCGGCGGCCCGGCGGGCGGCGTTCCAGGCGGGCAGCCGGCGCAGTTTGGCCCGCAGCACGACGGCCTGCAGCGCGTCCATCCGGGAGTTGAAGCCGAACCGCTCGTGCCGGTACTTCTCGCCCGCGCCGTGGTCCCCGATCAGCCGGACGGCGGCGGCGAGTTCGCCGTCGTCGGTGAGCACCGCCCCGGCGTCGCCGTAGCCGCCGAGGTTCTTGCCCGGGTAGAAGCTGGTGGCCGCGATCCGTCCGTGGGCCGTGCGCCCGTGCTGCCGGGCGCCCTGGGACTGCGCCGCGTCCTCCACCACCGGCCGCCCGTCGGCCAGTTCCAGCAGCGGCCCCATCGGGGCGAGCTGGCCGTTCAGGTGGACGGGCAGCAGCGCGACCGCGCCGGGCAGCGCGTCGGCGGCCCGCTCGGGGTCGATCAGCAGGTACGCCGGGTCGGCGTCCACCAGCACCGGGCGCAGCCCGGCCCGCAGCACGGCCTCGGCGGTGGCGACGAAGGTGTTGGCGGGCAGTACGACCCCGCCGCCGGGAGGCAGGTCGAGGGCGCGCAGGGCGAGTTCGAGGGCGTCGGTGCCGTTGCCGGCCCCCACACAGTGCCGGACGCCGGTGAAGGCCGCGTACTCCCACTCGAAACCGGCCACTTCGGGGCCCTTGACGTAGCCGCCGGAGGCGAGCACCCGGTCGAAGCCGGCCCGGACCTCCGCCTCGACCTCGGCGTGCGCGGCCGCCAGGTCGACCAGCGGGACGGGCTCCCCCGGCCGGTTCGGTGCGGCGCCGCTCACCGGGCCGCCGCCCTGGCCGGCTCGCCGGACAGCGCGCCGCCGCCCACCGGGACGGTGGCGCCGCCGAGTTCGAGGCTGAGCGAGGCCGCCTCCAGCAGGTGGAGCACCCGCACCCCGGCCCGGCCGTCGGTGAGCGGGGCCCGGCGCTCGGTGATCGCGGCCGCGAACTCGGCCATCACGTTGCGCAGTGCCTCCTGCTCGACCAGCGCGGGCGCGACCATCTCGCCGACCCGGTAGGAGATCAGCGCCCGGTGCCGGATCGCGTCGGTCAGCTCGTCGGGCGGGGTGAGGTCGACCCCGCGGTCGTGCACGGCCAGCCGGGCCTGCGGGTTGAGGTCGTCCCAGACCAGGGTGCGCCGGGAGCCGCCGATCAGCGTGGTGCGGACCTTCGTCGGGGAGAGCCAGTTGACGTGGCAGTGCGCCAGCGCGCCGTTGCTCAGCCGGACCGTCAGGTACGCCACGCAGGCCCGGCCGGCGCCGATCGGGTCGGCACCCTGGGCGGACACCCCGACCGGTTCGACGCCGGGCGGCAGCACGAAGTCGAGGACCGACAGGTCGTGCGGGGCGAGGTCCCACAGCACGTCGACGTCCGGCTGCACCAGTCCGAGGTTGATCCGCACCGAGTCGAAGAACTGGACGTCGCCGATCTCGCCGCCGTGCACCAGTTCGCGGATCCGGCGCACCACCGGGGTGTAGCAGAAGGTGTGGTCGCACATCAGCACCAGCCCGCTGCGCTCGGCCAGGTCGACCAGCTCGGCGGCCTCGGCGGCGGAGGTGGTGATCGGCTTCTCCACCAGGACGTGCTTGCCGGCCTCCAGCGCGGCCCGCACCAGCCGGTAGTGCGCGGCCGCGGGCGTGGCCACCGCGACCGCCCCGACCCGCTCGTCGTCGAGCACCCGGCGGTAGGAGCCGGTCGCCCGGACCGTGCTGTACTCCCCCAGCACGGTACGGGCCTTGGCCTCGTCCAGGTCGCACAGCCAGTGCAGCCGCAGCGCCGCGGTGTCCTGCGCGTTGCGGACCAGCTTCGGCCCCCAGTAGCCGGCCCCGACCACGGCGAGTCCGACCGGGCGTTCGGGCGCCGGTCGGGGCGGCTCGCCCGGCGTGGGCACGTGCCCGCCGGGCGCCTGGTTGGCCACCTGCGCGTCCCCGGCCCCCGACCGCCCCTGCGGTCCGATCGGCCCCGGCAGCTTCGACGTCATCGCACGAGCCCCTTCGCTCCGACGCCGGGGCGGGCGCAGGCCCGTCCCGGCGGCCCCAACGTCCGGTGCGGGCACCGGAACCGGCCCCGTCCACGCGTCCGCGGACGGTCGGCCTGATCCCCTTCGGCTCGCTGCCGGAACGGTACCGGCCGCGCCCGCGGCCCGGGGACGGTTTCGGGAGATCGGCGGACAAGTCGTGACGGCGGTGTGCGGATCCGGCCCCGGCCCGGCGAGGATCGGGTGACCACCCGGCCGGTCCCGCACGGCCGTTCGCCCGCCCCGCACCCCGGTTGTGCGGATGTCGGTGTCGTTTGACAGGCTTGCCCCGGACCGGCCCCACCGGTCCTGCCGTCAGCGGGAACGAGGAGGAGGACGACGCATGACCACCGGTGAGCCCCAGGGCCCGCCCGTGCTGCGCCACCACCGCGACAGCCTGCTGCCCGCCGTCGCCGCCGCACTGTCGCTCAAGGGCGGCGAGGTGCAGACCCTGGCGGGCGACAAGGACGCCCGGCGGCCGGTCCTGCACCCGCTGGTCGGCGAGTTCCTGGGCACGCTGCCCGTCGAGGCGCGCGAGCGGTTCACCGGCCGCTGCCCGGAGGCCGTCCTGCTCTCCCAGTACCTGACCGCGGTCGACGGCCGGCGCTCCAAGCGCGCCGCCCGCAAGCCGATGAGCCTGCACGAGGCCCGCAAGGCGCTCAAGGGCTCCCGGATGACGACCGTCCGCATCCGGGAGGAGGGCGACCCGGCGCACGGCACGCACGCCCCGCCGTGCCGCTCCTGCGTCCCGATGCTGGAGCACTTCACCGTGCAGAGCGTCGCCGTCGGACCGCCCGCGCCCTGACCGCGCCCTCGTACGCCCCCTGTCCCCGAGCCCTGGAGTCCGCCCTGAACCCGCCCAGCCCGCCCCCGCCCCCGCCGGCCACCCTGGCCGCGGCCCCCCTCGAGCGGACCCGCCCGCGCTTCCCCGCCGACGTCGCCGCCGAGCTCAAGGCGGCCGGCTGGCACCCCGGCCGCTGGCAGATACGGCAGGCCGAGGAGTGGGCCGACACCCTGGTGGGGTACGGCGGTGCGTCCGGCGTGCGGCACGCGGTGTTCCCGGCGGCGGTGGAGGCCTGGGCCGAGTTCGGCGGCCTCGCCTTCGACCTGGCCGGCCCGGGCCGGCAGCTGGCCCGCACCCCGTTCCTGATCGACCCGCTGTGCGGGCTGCACCAGCCGCGCACCCTGCTCGACCTCGGCCGCGCCCTGGACACCCAACTCGCCCCGCTCGGCGAGGAGGCGTACGGGCAGGCGCTGCTGGCCGTCGACGAGGAGGGCCGGGTCTACAGCCTGGACCACACCGGCGAGTGGTTCCTCGGCCACGGCATCGACCAGGCGGTCGCCACCCTGATCCTCGGCACCGCCCCCGAGCGGCTGCGCACCGCCGACGGGTCCTGACGGCGGCCCGGCACGCGCCGCCGCAGGCCCGTCAGCGCAGCGGCCCGTCAGCGCAGCGGCTCGGCCCGGACGGCCAGCCGGGACGGCAGCACCGCCTCGACCCGGAACCCGCCGTCCGCCTCCGGCCCGGACGAGAAGGTGCCGCCCAACGCGATCACCCGCTCCCGCATCCCGACCAGCCCGTTGCCGCCGCTGGGCAGCTTCGCCGCGCCGCCGCCCCCGCCCGGGCGGGCGTTCACCACGCTCACCCGCACCCCGTTGGGCGCGTACGCGAGCAGGACGGACACCTGTGCGCCGCCGGCGTGCTTGTGCGCATTGGTCAGGCCCTCCTGGACGACCCGGTAGGCGGTCTGCTCGGCCTCGCCGGTGAACTCCTGCCGGCTGCCGCTGACGGTCAGCGTCACCGCCATGCCGGCCGCCCGGGACTGGTCGACCAGCCGCGGCAGCCCGGCCAGCGAGTCCGGCTCCGGCTGCCGCTCGTCGTCCATCCGCAGCACGCCGAGGATCTCCCGCAGCTCGTTGAGCGCCTGCCGGCCGACCTCGCCCATCAGTTTGGCGCTCTGTGTGGCCTTCTCCGGGTCCTTGGCGGCGATCCGCTCCAGCGCCCCGGCGTGCACCACCATCAGGGACACCCGGTGCGCCACCACGTCGTGCATCTCCCGGGCGATCCGGGTGCGCTCCTCCAACCGGGCCCGGCGGGCGCGCTCCTGGGCCTGCTCGGCCAGCAGGTCCAGCTCGGTCTCCAGGCCGTGCGCGCGGTCCTTGAGCGAGTCGATCAGCCGCCGCCGCGCGCCCACGTACAGGCCGGTCACCACCGGCGGGACGGTCAGGCCGACGGCCACCAGGACGGCTATCAGCACCTGCCCCCAGAGCGGCGGCTGCTCCACCACGACGGAGTCGCCGGGCGTCAGCATCGACACCATCATCACGGCGACGGCCTCGGCGAAGGCCAGCCCGGACAGCGCCACCACCCGCCACCGCCGGGAGGGCCACTCCCAGGTCTCCGCCAGCGTGTACAGCGACACCACCAGCAGCAGGACGCCGAGCATCCCGGGCATCGCCACCAGGGTCACCAGCACCGGTACGGCCGGCCAGCGGCGGCGCAGCACCAGCGAGCCGCCCGCCACCGCGCCGAGCAGAGCGACCGCGGTCACACCGGCGGAGTTCAGGTGCACCCGGGAGGAGAGGAAGGAGATCGTGGTGAGCGCGCACTCCAGCGCGGCGAGCACCGCCAGCCCGATGTCCAGGAAGGCGCTGCGCGGCCGCTTCCACCACCAGAACGACCGGACCGGCGCGCGCTCCCCAGGCGACTTGCTCATGGTTGACAGCCTAAGCGGCAACCCCCTCCCCTCCCCACCGGGATTACCCCCGACACCTCGCCAGGCCCTCAAGTGGTCCAGACCACGTGCGGTCCCCGGCGGTCGCTGTCCGCCATCCGGCCACCTCGCGGACAGCGACCGCCCCGACACCTATGCTGGTCGCGTCGGACAGCGCGGTCCGCACGCGTCACACCCGCCACGCGCGGGCGGACCTGTGACGATGAGCCGTTGCCGAACCCCACCACCACAGGGAGCCAGCCGTGACCGCTCCGGTCCCCACTCCGGCGGACAGCCCCACCGCCGTAGCCGACAACGCCGCCCTGCGCGCGGACATCCGCCGCCTCGGCGACCTGCTCGGCGAGACGCTGGTCCGCCAGGAGGGCCCCCAGCTGCTGGGCCTGGTCGAACAGGTCCGCCTGCTCAGCCGCACCGACGGCGAGGCCACCGCCGAACTCCTCTCCGACATCGACCTGGACACCGCCGCCAAGCTGGTCCGCGCCTTCTCCACCTACTTCCACCTCGCCAACGTCACCGAACAGGTGCACCGCGGCCGCGAGTTCGCCACCCGCCGCGCCCGGGAAGGCTCCCTGCTCGCCCAGACCGCCGACCAGCTGGCTGACGCCGACCCCAAGCACCTCGAGGACACCCTGGCCCACCTCGCGGTCCGCCCGGTCTTCACCGCCCACCCCACCGAGGCCGCCCGCCGCAGCGTCCTCAACAAGCTGCGCCGCATCGGCGAACTCCTCGACCGCATCCACCGCGAGGAGATCGCGGCCGGCCTCTCCCAGGCCGACCCGGCCCGCACCAGCAGCGCACGGCGCCAGGCCGACCGCCGCCTCGCCGAGGTCATCGACCTGCTCTGGCAGACCGACGAACTGCGCATCGCCCGCCCGGAGCCCACCGACGAGGCCCGCAACGCCGTCTACTACCTGGACGAGCTCTACCGCGACGCCGTCCCCGAGGTCCTGGAGGAGCTGCACGAGGAGCTCGGCCGGGTCGGCCTCACCCTGCCCGACGGCGTCCGCCCGCTCACCTTCGGCACCTGGATCGGCGGCGACCGCGACGGCAACCCCAACGTCACCCCGCAGGTCACCTGGGACGTCCTCAACCTCCAGCACGAGTACGGCATCAAGGACGCCCTGGCCGCCGTCGACGACCTGCGCAGCACCCTCTCCACCTCCGAGCGGCTGGCCGGCGCCTCGGTCGAACTGCTCGCCTCGCTCAACACCGACCTGCACCAGCTCCCCGAACTCAGCCCCCGCTACAAGCGGATGAACGCCGAGGAGCCCTACCGCCTCAAGGCGACCTGCGTCCGGCTCAAGCTGGAGAACACCCGCGAGCGCCTCGCCCAGGGCACCCCGCACATCGAGGGCCGCGACTACCTCGGCACCCGCGAGCTCATCACCGACCTGCGGCTCATCCAGGACTCCCTGCGCGCCCACCGCGGCGAGCTCATCGCCGACGGCCGCCTCGCCCGCGCCATCCGCACCATCGAGGCCTTCGGCCTCCAGCTCGCCACCATGGACGTCCGCGAGCACGCCGAGGCCCACCACCACGCCCTCGGCCAGCTCTTCGACCGCCTCGGCGAGGAGGCCTGGCGCTACGCCGACATGCCCCGCGAGTACCGGCAGAAGCTGCTCGCCAAGGAGCTCCGCTCGCGCCGCCCGCTCGCCCCCACCCCGGCCCCGCTGGACGCCGCCGGCACCAAGACCCTCGGCGTCTTCAACACCATCCGCGAGGGCTTCGAGCGCTTCGGCGACGAGATCGTCGAGAGCTACATCATCTCGATGTGCCAGGGCGCCGACGACGTCTTCGCCGCCACCGTCCTGGCCCGCGAGGCCGGCCTGATCGACCTGCACGCCGGGATCGCCAAGATCGGCATCGTGCCGCTGCTGGAGACCACCGACGAGCTCCAGGAGGCCGACCGCATCCTGGACGAGATGCTGTCCGACCCCTCCTACCGGCTGCTCGTCTCGCTGCGCGGCGACGTCCAGGAGGTCATGCTCGGCTACTCGGACTCCTCCAAGTTCGGCGGCATCACCACCTCCCAGTGGGAGATCCACCGCGCCCAGCGCCGGCTGCGCGACGTCGCCCACCGCTACGGCATCCGGCTTCGCCTGTTCCACGGCCGCGGCGGCACCGTCGGCCGCGGCGGCGGCCCCTCCCACGAGGCCATCCTGGCCCAGCCCTGGGGCACCCTGGAGGGCGAGATCAAGGTCACCGAGCAGGGCGAGGTCATCTCGGACAAGTACCTGCTCCCCTCCCTCGCCCGGGAGAACCTGGAGCTGACCCTCTCCGCCACCCTCTCCGCCTCCGCGCTGCACACCGCGCCGCGCCAGGCCCCCGAGGAGCTGGCCCGCTGGGACGCCGCGATGGACCAGGTCTCCGAGGCCGCGCACACCGCCTACCGCGCCCTGGTCGAGCAGGACGACCTGCCGAAGTACTTCTTCGCCGCCACCCCGGTCGACCAGCTCGCCTCGCTGCACCTGGGCTCCCGCCCGTCCCGCCGCCCCGACTCCGGCGCCGGCCTCGACGGCCTGCGGGCCATCCCGTGGGTCTTCGGCTGGACCCAGTCCCGCCAGATCGTCCCCGGCTGGTACGGCGTCGGCTCCGGCCTCGCCGCCGCCCGCGCGGCCGGCCTGGGCGACGTGCTCGACGAGATGCACGGCCAGTGGCACTTCTTCCGCAACTTCCTGTCCAACGTCGCCATGACGCTGGCCAAGACCGACCTGCGGATCGCCCGCCACTACGTCGAGCAGCTGGTGCCCGCCGAGCTGCACCACGTCTTCGACCAGATCGTCGCCGAGCACGAGCTCACCCTGCGCGAGGTGCTCCGGCTCACCGGCGAGAACGAGCTGCTGGAGCACAACCCGGTGCTCAAGCAGACCTTCACCGTCCGCGACGCCTACCTCGACCCGATCTCCTACCTCCAGGTCGCGCTGCTGCGCCGCCAGCGCGAGGAGGTCTCGGCCGGCCGCCACGAGGACCCGCTGCGCGCCCGCGCGCTGCTGCTGACCGTCAACGGCATCGCCGCCGGCCTGCGCAACACCGGCTGACGCCGGACCCGTACGCCGCAGGGGCCGTCGTCCACCTCCAGGGGTGGGCGGCGGCCCCTGCGCATGCCCGCCGGGGAACGCGAAAGGGCCGGTGCCCACCTCCGTGGACACCGGCCCCTGAGGACGCTTCGCCTACTCGCCCGGCTCGCCCGCCCGCCGGCGCTTCAACCACAGCGCGGCGCCGCCGGCCGCCACCACCAGGCCGCCGCCGACCGCCAGCAGCCCGGCGTCCGGGCCCATCGACTCACCGAGCACCGGACCGAACTGCGCCGCCGCCGGCTCCGGGGAGATCCCCGGGTCCGGCTCCGCCACCGCGTCGGCGTGCGCCACGGCGCCGCCCGAGAGCAGCACCCCGGCCGCCCCCAGCGCACCGGCCGTACCGACCCGCCGTCCGAGCTGCTTCAGTCGGACCACCCGGAGCCTCCGCAGTCGGCGGACCGGACGAAAACCCCGCATCGAGGACTCCCCAGGACTCGTTCGCGTACCCGACCGACGCTATCCGATCCCGCACAGGCTTCTCACACCTATTCAGGTTTGGCGGGGCAAGCGTTGTACGACTGTTGCGTACCGCCGCACCCCTCCTGACGACACGTCAGGAGTTGTACGTGCCCTGCGCCCGCTCCAGCCCCTCGGTCAGCAGCGCCTCCACCGCGTCCGCCGAGCGGTCCACGAACCACTCCAGCTCCTTGCGCTCGGTGGCGGAGAAGTCCTTCAGCACGAAGTCCGCGACCTCCATCCGGCCCGGCGGCCGACCGATCCCGCACCGCACCCGGTAGTAGTCCGGCCCCAGCGACTTGGTGATCGACTTCAGCCCGTTGTGGCCGTTGTCCCCGCCGCCCAGCTTGAGGCGCAGCGCCGCGTAGTCGATGTCCAGCTCGTCGTGGACGGCGACCAGCGCCGAGGCCGGCGCCTTGTAGAAGTCCCGCAGCGCCGTCACCGGACCGCCGGAGAGGTTCATGAACGACATCGGCTTGGCCAGCACCACCCGCTTGCCCGCCAGCCGGCCCTCGGCCACCTGCGCCCGGCTCTTGTGCGCCTTGAACTTGGCGCCCATCCGCTGCGCCAGCAGGTCCACCACCATGAACCCGATGTTGTGCCGGTTGCGGGCGTACTGCTCGCCCGGGTTGCCCAGCCCCACCACCAGCCAGGGACCCTCGTACTCCGCCATCACCCTCGCTCCTCGCGCTCGCGCTCCACGTCATCTTCCCGGACACACCGCTGCCCCGGCCGCTCCGACGGGAGCGACCGGGGCAGCGGTCACCATGGCTGGCGCGAGGCTCAGGCCTCGGTGCCCTCGGCCTCGGCGGCCTCCTCCTCGGCCGGAGCGGCCTGGGCGCCGATGACCTGCAGCACGACGGCGTCGCCGTCGACGGCCAGGGTGACGCCGGCCGGCAGGGTGATGTCCTGGGCGAGGATGGAGGCACCGGCCTCCAGGCCCTCGACCGAGACGGTCACGGACTCGGGCAGGTGGGTGGCCTCGGCCTCGATCGGCAGGGCGTTCAGCACGTGCTCGAGCAGGTTGCCGCCGGGGGCCAGCTCGCCCTCGGTGTGGACCGGGATCTCGACGGTGACCTTCTCGCCGCGCTTCACGAGCAGCAGGTCGACGTGCTCGATGGTGCGCTTGATGGCCTCACGCTGGACGGCCTTCGGCAGCACGTACTCGTCCTTGCCCTCGATCGGCACGACCAGCAGGGCGTTCGGGGTCTTCAGGGCCATCATCAGGTCGTGGCCGGGCAGGTTCAGGTGAACCGGGGCGTGGCCGTGGCCGTAGACGACACCGGGGACGAAGCCGGCACGGCGGGCGCGACGGGCGGCACCCTTGCCGAACTCGGAACGGGTCTCAGCGGCGATGCGGATCTCGGACACGACTGCACTCCTCGGGAAGACTGGCGCGGGGGTGCAGGCAACGCGAAAAACCGCCGGGACCACACCCTCAGTACGTTCGGGGGTCACTCGGCGGTAACGGCCTCTGCCGCGGACGGGAACCCGTCACCGGCAGCGCGTCGATCACGGAGCGCGCACCCGTCGAGCAGGCGCACGGCATCCCTCGCCGAGCAGTTTCACGAGTCTAACCGCACCTGCGGCCTCCCGTGAAATCGGCGGCGGGGCCCCGGCCCCCCCCGCCCCGGGGCCCCCCCCGGCGCGGGGTCAGTGCACCCCCACAAATAAGCGGGGGGTACCAACAACAGAGCAAACAAAGCGCGGAGCGGGCGGGGGAGAGGGGGGGCGGG
>NZ_JBIUYE010000029.1:0-52170 GCF_044744365.1 Kitasatospora sp. NPDC087314 | reverse complement strand
GCTGTTGAGTTCTCAAGGAACGGACACTTCCTTCAGGCTGCCTTCCAGCAGGCCCTCCGGGCGCTTCGTTCTTTCGTGTTTCCAGCTTATCAGATCCTCGCGGCCGTTCTTACCGGCTTCGTTTCTCCGAATTCCCGCTGGCGGGATTTCCTGCAAACTTCGCTTCGAAGCTTATCAAAGCTTTCGGTGTGCTCAGTCCGTGGGATTTGCTTCGTCAGAGGGCGCGCATTTCGTGAAACACGCCCACCTCGATTCGGCGGTGTCGTAGACACTAACGCCCGGGACGACCGTTGTCCAGTCGCTCCCAACCGTTCAAACCTACTAGCCCACCCCGACCACGTCAATGGTTTGGCTGAGATGCGAGAAGAGTAGCAGGTCAGAGGCGTGTGGATCACATCGCCTCAGGCCGCGACGGGCTGCAGGTCCGCCCGATCGGCCGCGTCCAGATCGCCGAGTTCTCCCGTCTCGGCGGCCTTCCGGCCCAACACCAGTGCGTAGAGGAGGAATGCCGTCTCCGCCAGCACGCCGATCGAGATGCGCGCCCAGGTTGGCAGGCCGGACGGAGTGACGAAGGCTTCCAGCACACCGGAGACGGCCAGCACCGTCGCGAGGCCGATGGCCATGCCGATGATGGAGCGCCCCTGTTCGGCCAGGGCCGTTCCACGGGTCCGCGGGCCGGGGTCGATGACCGTCCAGCCGAGGCGCAGGCCGAGACCGCCGGCCACGAACACCGCGGTCAGCTCCAGCAGGCCGTGCGGGATGAGCAGGCCGAGGAAGACGTCGAGGCGTCCGGCGGAGGCCATCAGCCCGATGCCGACGCCGAGATTGACCACGTTGGTCCACATCACCCAGAGCACGGGGAGGCCCAGCGCGATCCCGAACAGCAGGCACTGCACGGCGACCCAGGCGTTGTTCGTCCAGACCTGCGCGGCGAACGAACTCGCCGGACGGTCCGAGTAGTACGACTCGTACTGGCCGCCCGGGCGGGTCATCTCCTGCAGGTGCTCCGGGGCGACGAGGCTGTTACGGACCTCGGGGTGCGTGGCCATCCACCAGGCGAGCACCGCGGTGGCGAGCAGCGAGACGGCCGCGACCGGCAGCCACCATCGGCGCGAGCGGTACAGCGCGGCCGGGAAGCTCACCGTGTAGTACCGGGCGACGTCGTGCCAGCCGCTGCTGCGGGAGCCGGTCACCGCGCTGCGGGCCCGCGAGACCAGCCCGGTCAGCCGACTCAGCAGGGCCGGGTCCGGCGCGGCGGCCTGGACCTTGGCCAGGTGGCCGGTGGCGCGCTGGTACAGGGTGACCAATTCGTCGGCCTCCTCCCCGCTGAGCCGGCGCCGTCGGGCGAGGGCGTCCAGCCGTGCCCACTCCCCCTGGTGGGTGGCGACGAAGACGTCCAGGTCCATTCGGCGGCTCCATGGTCGGCGGTGGGCGCGAGGGGCCCGGGCGCGGGCGGCGGTACGTACGGACACGCGCGGCCCAGCATGCCAGGAGCGGCGAGCGCCCCGGCCGCCGGGATCTCACTTCCCGTGCGGCCGCCGGGCGCCGTATGTTTGCGGCTGCGGATCGGACTGCGGAGAGCGGGTCGTGGGGGCCGGTCCGGGTGGTGCCCCTCCCCTCGACCGTGCCGCCCTCGGCGGCCTCCACTGGAGCCGTACGGGTTCCACGAGCGTGAACGGACAGGTGTCTTGAGCGACCTGGTGACGGGTGAGGCGGTCGTCCTCGACCTGCAGACGGCGAAGCTTCCGAGCCGGGCGCTGGCGATCGCGCTGGACCTGCTCGTGGAGTTCGCCGCCCTGCTGCTGGTCTCGCTCCTCCTGAGCGTCGCCCTGATCGGTCTGGACGGTGCCGCGCTGGCCGCCACCCTGCTCGGGCTACTGGTGTTCTTCCTGGTGGCCGTGCCGGTGATGGTCGAGACCCTCAGCCACGGGCGCTCGCTCGGCAAGGCCGCGCTCGGCCTGCGGGTGGTGCGCACCGACGGCGGCCCCGTGCGGTTCCGGCACTCGCTGGTGCGCGGGCTGGTCGGCTTCATGGAGCTGGTCGCCATGACCGGCGTGCCGGCGGTGATCACCTCGGCGGTGAACGTGGACGGCAGGCGGCTGGGCGACATCTTCGCCGGGACGGTGGTCGTCCGCGAGCGCACCCCGGGCGGCGGCACGGCGTCCCCGCTGCCGCCCGTGCACCCGCACCTGCTGCAGGCGATGGGCCGGGAGCTGGTCGCGATGGACCTGTCCGCGGTGCCGGAGTCGCTCTGGTTGGCGGTCCGCCAACTGCTCGGCCGCATAGGCCAGTTGGATCCGGCAGTGGCGCTCCGAATGTCCGCCCGGCTGGCCGACGACCTGGCCGCCCGTACCGGCCACCCGGTGGCACCGGGGCTGCACCCGGCGGCGTACCTGGGCGCCGTGCTCACCGAGCGCCAGCGCCGGGAGTGGATGCGGGCCCAGGCGCAGCAGCAGATGACCGCCCCCGCAGCCCCATCCCCCGCCCGGCAGGCCCCCGCACCGCAGCCGCCCACCGCGGACGGCCGGCCGCATCGGGCCCTCGGCGTCCCGGCCGCGACCACCCCCACGGCCCCGGCACCCGCCGCCCCGTCCTTCGAGAAGCCCGCCCCCGCCCCGGGCACCGGCTTCGCCCCGCCCGCCTGAGACGTGTCCTAAGACCGACCGGCACATGGTGCGCGGCGTCGCGACACCCACCATGTGCCGGTCGGTCTAACTTCCGAACTCCACCGGCCAGGCGTTCGGCGGCGACGCCAGCTCCTCCAGCTCGATCCCGGCGGCCGCCAGCACCACGTCGCCCGCCAGGTGCACGACCTGCTGCTCGCCGGTCTCCAGGTCCGCCACCTGGTACCGCTCGACCAGCAGCGGGCCCGAGTCGGTCTCGTGCGTGTCGACGCCCTCCAGCAGCCACCCCTGGTCGAAGGTGCGCGGCGCCAGCACCGGTTCGGTGAACGCGACCAGCCGCACCCGCGCGCTCGCCCCCTCCCGCAGCCGCAGCAGCCGGGCGGTGGCGACCAGGAAGGCCGGCGAACCGCCGGTGAACCCGTGAGCCCGGTCATGGCCCTCCACGGCGTGCTCGCCGCCCGGGTCCGCCGCGTCGGTCCGGACCCAGGCCACACCGTCCACCGCGCCGCCGCGCACCAGCCAGCCGCCGGCCCGCAGTTCCATCCGCAGCGGGCGGGCGCGCGAGTCCAGGGTGAGGTCGACGCCGCCGATCACCTGCCCGTCCGGCGCGTAGGTCTTGGAGACGTACCGCCAGCCGGCCGCCCCGGGGGCGCAGCTGAAGCGCTCCTCGCCGAGCAGCACGTGGTCATGGGTGTCGTGGAGCGAGTACCGGCCGTTGGGCATGCCCGAAAGCCTACGTGGACGATCTCCGGACCCGGCGTGCAACGTTCGGGGCGGGTGCCCGCATTAGGGGGGTGGACGGCGCGGCTGAGCGCCATCGCTACGAGGAACGGGGGGTGCAGATGGCGAAGCAGGCACACGACGCGGAATTCACCGAGTACGTGGCTTCCAGGGGCGGCTGGCTCCGGAAGGTCGCCTATCTGCTGTGCGGGGACTGGCATCGGGCCGACGACCTGGCCCAGGAGACCATCACCAAGCTCTACGTGCACTGGTCGAAGGCCAAACGGGTGGAGAACGTGGACGGTTACGCCCGCAGGGTGTTGATCAACACGTTCCTGAGCGAGCAGCGCTCCCCCTGGTGGCGCCGCACGACCCGTACCGACACCGAGCCGGACATCGCCGCCGCGAGCGTCGATCTGGACGTCTCGATCGACCTGCGCCGCGCCCTTGCCGCGCTGCCGCCCCGCCAGCGGGCCACCGTGGTGCTCCGCTACTACTGCGATCTGTCGATCGATCAGGCTGCCGAGGCGCTGGGCTGTTCGTCGGGCAACGTGAAGAGCCAGAGCTCACGCGCGCTGGTTGCCCTGCGCGGCACTCTCGCCTCCCGCCCCGCCGTCGCAGAGAGGACGTCATGACCACCACCGAGCACAGCGACCTGGCCGCCCGCCTGGCGGCCCTGGCCGACGAACCGGCGCCGCCGGCCGCCTTCGACGTCGCCACGTCCATCACCCGGGGACGGGCCCGCCTGCGCCGCCGGCAGCGGTTCACGGTCGGCGCGGTGGCCGCCGCGACGGCCCTCGTGATCGGCGCCACGCTGGTGCTGGAGCCCAGCCCCGCCGGAGCGCCCGCCGCACCCGCGGCCCCGGCCTCGGTCGCCCCGGCCCCCTCCACTCCCCCGGCCAAGGCCGGTACCGGCGTCCTGGCCACCGAAGTCAAGTTCGGCTGGCTGCCCGACTGGGTGGACGGCGAGCGCGGCATCAGCTACTTGGGGAGCGTTACCAGTGCCGGTGAGGGGGGGATGGGCGGACGGAGCCTCATGCTCTCGCTCTTCCCCGCCGGGCCCGAGCCGGCCATCGACGTCGATCCGAAGCAGAAGCAGGAGAAGGTGCCGGCCCCCGACGTGAACGGCCGGACCGCGTACTGGCTGGTCCATCCGGCCGCTCCCACCTTCGACAACTCATCCCGGCTCCTGCGCTGGCTGACCCCCTCCGGTCGGTGGGCGCAGCTCACCGGGTGGCGCGGCCGCTCCCAGGACGTCCCCGACGACGCGCTGCTTCGGGTCGCCGCCGGCGTCCAGGTCGGCAACTGGGACGTCCCGTTGCCGTTCTGGCTGGCCGGGCCTCCCAGCTCGGTCCGGCTGACGGGCGCCTCGTTGACCCGCCCCCAGGGCTCGCTGCCCTGGGGCGCCCAGGTCACGTTCTCGGCCGAGGACAGGAAGGTCCGGATCTCGGTCGCCCCGGACCGGGCGATCCCTCCCGGGGAACCGGCGCAGGAGCCGTTCCAGGCGTTGTGCCGGGTTGACCAGGGGATCAAGGTCTGCGTGGGAGGGGCGGAAGGAAAACCGCCCGCGCTCGCTCAACTCGGCGGCCTGCAGGGCCTGCTGAACCTCGTGCACGTCACCGGCGCCGACGAGAGCAGCTGGACCACCGACGTCCTCCGCTGACCGCGCCCGTACGCCGGTGGCCGGCACCCCACCAGGGGGTGCCGGCCACCGGCGTCGGGGCGTCACCGCATCAGTAGCGGTACTGCTCCGCCTTGTACGGGCCCTCGACCGGAACGCCGATGTAGTCGGCCTGCTCCTGGGTCAGGGTGGTCAGCTTCACGCCGAGCGCGGCGAGGTGCAGGCGGGCGACCTTCTCGTCCAGGTGCTTGGGCAGCACGTAGACGCCGATCGGGTACTGCTCGGTCTTCGTGAACAGCTCGATCTGGGCGATCGTCTGGTTCGCGAAGGAGTTGGACATCACGAACGACGGGTGGCCGGTCGCGTTGCCCAGGTTCAGCAGGCGGCCCTCGGACAGCATGATGATGGTGTGGCCGTCGGCGAAGCGCCACTCGTGGACCTGCGGCTTGACCTCGGTCTTCACGATGCCGGGCAGCTTCGCCAGGCCCGCGATGTCGATCTCGTTGTCGAAGTGGCCGATGTTGCCGACGATCGCCTGGTGCTTCATCTTCTCCATGTGCGAGGCAAGGATGATGTCCTTGTTGCCCGTGGTGGTGATGAAGATGTCCGCGATCGAGACGACGTCCTCCAGGGTGGTGACCTGGTAGCCGTCCATCGCCGCCTGCAGCGCGCAGATCGGGTCGATCTCGGTGATGATCACGCGGGCGCCCTGGCCGCGCAGCGACTCGGCGCAGCCCTTGCCCACGTCGCCGTAGCCGCAGACGACGGCGACCTTGCCGCCGATCAGCACGTCGGTGGCGCGGTTGATGCCGTCGATCAGCGAGTGACGGCAGCCGTACTTGTTGTCGAACTTCGACTTGGTGACGGCGTCGTTGACGTTGATCGCCGGGAACAGCAGGTTGCCGTCACGGTGCATCTCGTACAGGCGGTGGACACCGGTGGTGGTCTCCTCGGTCACGCCCTTGATGGTGGCGGCGACCTCGGTCCACTTGTTCGGGGTGTCCTTGAGGGTGCGGTTGAGCAGCTCCAGGATGATCCGGAACTCGTCGTTGTCCGCGGTGGACGGGTCCGGCGCGGCACCGGCCTTCTCGAACTCGACGCCCTTGTGGATCAGCAGGGTGGCGTCGCCGCCGTCGTCCAGGATCATGTTCGGGGTCTGGCCGTTCGGCCAGGTCAGCGCCTGCTCGGTGCACCACCAGTACTCGTCCAGGGTCTCGCCCTTCCAGGCGAAGACCGGCACGCCCTGCGGGTTCTCCGGGGTGCCCTCCGGGCCGACGGCGATGGCGGCGGCCGCGTGGTCCTGGGTGGAGAAGATGTTGCAGGAGCACCAGCGGACCTCGGCGCCCAGGGCGGTCAGGGTCTCGATCAGGACGGCGGTCTGCACGGTCATGTGCAGCGAGCCGGTGATGCGGGCGCCGGCCAGCGGCTGCGACTCGGCGTACTCGGCGCGGATCGACATCAGGCCGGGCATCTCGTGCTCGGCCAGCTGGATCTCCTTGCGGCCGAACGGCGCCAGGGAAAGGTCGGCGACCTTGAAGTCACCGGTGGTGTCGGTCGACATACGTCTGCTCCTCGCTGATGGGGTGGGCGTGGCCAAGGTCCTGGTGTGCAGTCGCAGCGCGACGGGGCCGTACGGGTGCACGGCTACGCCGGGGCGGCCGGATCCGTGGTGACGGACCGGTTCCCTGCTGCGCAGCACAAACCGTCGGAGGACCTCTCTCCCTCGACCGGGGCACACCCTACGGGCGCGGACCTCCGATCGACCGCCATCAGCAGCGACGTTCTGGCTCTGGTGACGAATCTACACCGGCGGCCCCGCCGGCCGTCCGCCGATGAGTGTTTTCGGCCTCGGATCCGATCGGTCCTCAAGCGAAGCCCAGCCCGCCATCGGCCCGTCAGTGCGCGGTGCCGGGCCCGGGCCCGCCCGGGGTGGCCGCCGGGTCCTCGCCGGCGGCGGCCTTCTCGGCGCTGTAGACGTCGGGCTCCAGGTAGATCGCCCGCGCGATCGGGACGACCGCCCGCACCCGCGCCTCGGCCGCGTCGATCGCCTCCGCCACGCGGGCGGCGCTGTCCTCCGCGTTGACCGCGATCTTGGCGGCGACCAGCAGTTCCTCCGGGCCCAGGTGCAGGGTGCGCATGTGGATCACGCCGGTGACCGACTCGCCGTCCACCAGCGCCGCGCGGATCCGCCGCACCGACTCCCGGTCCGCGGACTCGCCGAGCAGCAGCGACTTGGTCTCCAGGGCGAGCACCACCGCGATGAGCACCAGCAGGACGCCGATGCACAGGGTGCCGACGCCGTCCCAGACGCCGTCGCCGGTGATCACGGTGAGCGAGACACCGAGCAGCGCGAGCACCAGACCGATCAGCGCGCCGGTGTCCTCCAGCAGCACCACCGGCAGCTCCGGAGCCTTGGCGGTGCGGATGAACTGGACCCAGCCCTGGCCGCCCTTGGCCTTCGCCGACTCGCGCATCGCGGTCAGGAAGGACCAGCCCTCCATCACGATCGCGAAGACCAGCACGCCGACCGCCCAACCCCAGGCGTCCAGCTTCTCCGGGTGGCTGACCTTGTGCCAGCCCTCGTAGATCGCGAACAGGCCGCCGACGCTGAAGAGGACGATCGCCACCAGAAAGCCGTAGATGTAGCGCTCGCGGCCGTACCCGAAGGGGTGCTCCTCGTCCGCCGCCCGGCGCGCCCGCTTGCCACCGATCAGCAGCAGCACCTGGTTGCCCGAGTCGGCGACCGAGTGCACGCCCTCGGCCAGCATCGACGAGGAGCCGGTGAAGCCGAAGGCGGTGAACTTGGCCGCCGCGATCGCCAGGTTCGCGGACAGTGCCGCAACCAGTGCCCTGGTGCCGCCTTCAGTACTCATGCTCGGGGTCCCTCCGCCGCAGTGGCCGGTCGCGCTGCTCTCGTCGAGCGCTTACCGTACCGGCCGTCGAGGTGGCCGAGGTATCGGCGCGAGCGGCCGGGGCCGTGCCCGCCCCTGCTCAGGACTGCGCGGCGGCGAGCCCGAGGTAGACGGCGGCGAAGTCGGTCAGCGCGAGCAGGTCGGCGAGCGCGTGCAGCGGGTCCGGCCGGGTGCTCGCGTACTCCGTCAGCCGGACCTCGTGGGCGGCGGCCAGCCGGTGCGCGCGGGTGACGCCGAAGCTGCGCGGGCCCGCGTCGTCCTCCGGCACCTCGGCCGGGCCGTCCGTCTCGTCGGGCGCGCCGCCGGGCGCACCCGGGACGTGCCGCAGCAGCAGGACCTGCAGGTGCAGCGGATCCGGCTCGTCGACCCGGTCGCGGAAGAAGTCGTCCGGGTCCGCGCCCGCGCCCAACTGGCCGGTGAACATGCCGCGGTGGGCGGTGAGCACCTGCGGCAGCGGCCCCGCCAGCGCCGGGCGGCCGGCCCGTTCGGCGAGCTGGGCGGCGAAGCGGTCGGCGACCGCCCCGGCGATCGGGCCCTCCGCCCACAGCAGCGGGACCGTCCCGGCCAGCCGCGCGGCCAGGCCCTTCGCCGGGTTGGTGTACGCGGCGGCGTCGGGGCGGCAGCGGACGGCGGTCGCGTCCAGCAGGTCGGCGACGGCCGGCAGCGCGTCGTACGGCAGCTGGGTGATGCCGATCTTCTGGGCGAGCGCGAGCAGCGGGGTGAGGTGGGACCACAACGCGGCCGGGTCCTCGGCGGGCAGGTCCGGCTCGGCGGACGGGCCGGCGGGTGCCTCGTCCTCGGGCAGCACGGAGGTCACGTACGGCAGCGGCAGCGCGCGCACCTGCAGGGCGGCCTCGGCCAGCGGGCTGCCCGCCGGGGCGGTGACCACGATCGCACAGCCGCGCGCGTAGGCCTGCTCGGCGAGGCTGACCAGGCCCGGTTCGCCCCCGTCGGCGGAGCTGACCACCAGCAGGTCGAGCGGGCCGGCCCAGCCGGGCAGCTGCCAGCCGAGCCCGGTGGTGAAGGCGGGCGGCGCACCCGCCCGGTCGGCGCGCGGGGCAACCGCCTCGGTCGGCGGCAGCGGGGTGATCAGTGCGGCGTTGCCGGCCAGCGCGGCCAGGATCTCGCCCGCCGTCAGGGCGCTGCCGTGGCCGGCGACCAGGACGGCGCGCGGGCGGCCGTCCGGGCGCAGCCGGTCCAGGCCGGCCGTGTCGGCCAGCCGCAGCGCGGTGCGGACCCGCGCGCCGGAGCCGGCCAGGGCCAGCAGGGCGCGGTCGCGGTCGGCGCGCTGGAGGGCGGCCGGGTCGTCGAGCAGGGTGTCGTCGAGCATGCGGCGGGCCTCCGGCTGCTGTCCTGTGCGCGCTGGGCTGGCGGGGGGACGGGTTCGTCCGCCCCAAGGATCAGGCCGGGCGGCGGGCCTCGTCCACCAGCAGGACCGGAATGCCGTCCCGGACCGGGTACGCGAGGCCGCAGTCCGAACCGGTGCAGACCAGCTCGGGCTGCTCCTCGGTCCCGCCCTCGGTGAGCGCGGCCCGGCACTGCGGGCAGACCAGGATCTCCAGCAGGAAGGATTCGAGCTTCATGGGTGTCGGGCTCCCGGTCTTGGGGGTGGGAAGGCTGGTCGGGATCGGCATGGCGGTGCCCCGGCCGATAGGCAACCCTACCGGCCGGGGCACTGGAGGCCTCGGTCAGGCGCGGACGACGGCGAGCACGCCGTCGCGCAGCTCGGCCATCTTCGCCGGGTCCTTGGCCTCGACGTTCAGGCGCAGCAGCGGCTCGGTGTTGGAGGCGCGCAGGTTGAACCACCAGTCCGGACCGGCCACGGTGAGGCCGTCCAGCTCGTCGACGGTGGTGCCCTCCAGACCGGCGTAGGCGGCCCGGACGGCGGCGGTGCTGGCGGCCTGGTCGGCGACGGTGCTGTTGATCTCCCCGGAGGCGGCGTAGCGGTCGTACTCCGCGGTGAGCCCGGACAGGGTGCCGGACTGGCCGCCGAGCGCGGCCAGCACGTGCAGCGCGGCGAGCATGCCGGTGTCGGCGCGCCAGAAGTCGCGGAAGTAGTAGTGCGCGGAGTGCTCGCCGCCGAAGACGGCGTCGGTGACGGCCATCTCCTGCTTGATGAAGGAGTGGCCGACCCGGGTGCGCACCGGGGTGGCGCCGAGCTCGCGGACCACCTCGGGGACGGTCCAGGAGGTGATCAGGTTGTGGATGACGGTCGGCTCGGCCTCGCCGGCGGCCTTGGCGCGGGCGATCTCGCGGGCGGCGACCAGGGCGGTGATGGCGGACGGGGAGACCGGCTCGCCGCGCTCGTCGACGACGAAGCAGCGGTCGGCGTCGCCGTCGAAGGCCAGGCCGATGTCGGCGCCGACCTCGCGGACCTTGGCCTGCAGATCGACGATGTTCTTCGGGTCGAGCGGGTTGGCCTCGTGGTTGGGGAAGGTGCCGTCCAGCTCGAAGTACATCGGGACGAGCTCGATCGGCAGGCCGTCGAAGACGGTCGGCACGGTGTGGCCGCCCATGCCGTTGCCCGCGTCCACGGCGACCTTGAGCGGGCGGATCGCGGTGAGGTCGACCAGGCCCAGCAGGTGGTCGGCGTAGCCGCGCAGGGTGTCCTGCTCGGACAGCGCGCCGGGCTTGACGTCCTTGGCCGGGACGGTGACGGTGTCGTCCTCGGCCGTCCAGGACTCGACCAGCTCGCGGATCTCGGAGAGGCCGGTGTCCTGGCCGACCGGGGCGGCGCCGGCCCGGCACAGCTTGATGCCGTTGTACTGCGCCGGGTTGTGGCTGGCGGTGAACATCGCGCCGGGCAGGTCGAGCTTGCCGCTGGCGTAGTAGAGCTGGTCGGTCGAGCAGAGGCCGATCTGGACCACGTCGGCGCCGTAGGCGGCGGCGCCCTCGGCGAAGGCCCGGCTGAGCGACGGGGAGGAGGGACGCATGTCGTGGCCGACGACGATCGCGGACGCGCCGGTGACCTGCACGAACGCGGCGCCGAAGGCCCGGGACAGGTGCTCGTCCCACTGGTCCGGGACGACTCCTCGGACGTCGTACGCCTTCACGAGCTGCTTGAGGTCGCGCACTGCGGCTCCACCCTGGTCTCTGTACTGATCGGTGTGCGTGTGATCGGCGGCTGGCCGCCCACGGTCACGATACGTCGGGGTCACCGCCCGTTCGGTCGACGGTCCGCGGTGACGGTAGACGGGCAGCGTACCCGGGTCGAACGAACGCCCGGAGCGGGCCGGGTGCGGGGTGCGGCGTCAGTTGTCCGGCGAGCGGAGGACGCGGAGGTGGCCGCGGCGGCCGCCCTCGGTGGACTCGCCCTCGGGCGCGCGGCCCTGACGGGGGGTCTGCGGGCGGGCGGCCTCGCGGACGGCGTTGGCGAGGGCCTCCAGGTCGTCGCTGCTGCGGCGCAACGGCCCGGCCTCGGCGGCGAGCCGGACGACCTCCCAGCCGCGCGGGGCGGTGAGGCGCTCGGCGTGCTCGGCGCACAGGTCGTAGCAGTGCGGCTCGGCGTAGGTGGCGAGCGGCCCCAGGACGGCGGTGGAGTCCGCGTAGACGTACGTCAGCGTCGCGACGGCCGGCCGGCCGCACGCGGTCCGCGAACAACGACGTACAGAGCTCACGAGGGTGGACGGTACCGCACTCCTCGCCGGGGAGCGAAGACCGCCTGTCCGGCGGGTGTGCCGTGTCGCGGTCGGCGCGCCGGTCCGCGCACCCGCCACCCCGGGCGTTTCCCCGTCGGAGTAGTCCACTTCCGACCGTCCAAGGACTACCCTCGGCAGTGATATGGACAGCTCTGCACCGCAGTCATCGACGGGACCCTCGCGCCGTCCCCGGCACCGCGACCGGCACGGCAGGGGGCTGCGCGGCCCGCTGGCGCCGCCCCAGGTGCCGATCTCGCTCACCCGCTCCGAACTGTTCGACGACTACGTGCGCGAGTCGGTGGAGCGTCTTGAACGGCGCTGGCCGCAGTTGATCGAGGTGGAGTTCGCCGTCCAGGAGGTGCCGCTGCACGAGCCGGACGCGGCCGACACCGAGGACGGTGTGCCGCTGGGGCGGGTGTCGCCGGGCAAGCAGGGGCGCAAGAGCCAGATCGTGGTGTACCGGCGTCCGGTGGAGATCCGGGCGAAGACCCGGGAGGACCGCGCGGCGCTGGTGCACGAGATCCTGATCGAGCAGGTCGCGGAGCTGCTGGGGCTGTCTCCGGACGCCATCGACCCGCGCTACGACGAGGACTGAGCACGCGCACAGGGGCGGTACCCGGCGGGCCCGGGTACCGCCCCTGGCGGCCGGTCAGCGCAGGACGACGCCCGGATCCTGGCCGGCCCGCGGGACCTTGACGGTGCTGTGGTCGTCGTGCAGCGCCTGGACGGTGAACATCGGCACGTCCTTGGTGGGCAGCGAGAGCATCCGGGCGGCCACCACCGGGCCGCCGGATACGGTCTCGACGGTGAGCGCGAAGCTCCCGTTCAACCCGCCCGGCTCGGGCGCCGGGAGGGCGACCGTGCCGCCGGCCGGCAGCTCGACGTCCTTGCTCACCGGGGTGCCGCCGCCGGTGCCGGCCGAGGCGGTGACCCGCACGGTGGCGGCGTCGCCGGTGGAGGTCAGGAACAGCGTGGACGCGCCGGCCCGGTTGTCGGCGACGGTGGCGCGGGCGCCGACCGGGGCGCTGCCGGTGAGCCAGGCCGCGTCGCTCTTGCCGCCGCCCCCGGCCCGGTCGACCCGCAGGCCGGCCACGACCGGGGTGGGGTGCTTGTCGTCGGTGGGCGACAGCCGCAGCCCGGCGACCTCGTCGCGGGTGACCTTGCCGAGGTCCACGGCGGCCACCATGCCCGCCTTGATGTGGATCGACTCGTTGCCGGCCGGGGTGAACCAGCCGTTCTTGCCGGAGAGCTGGATCTTCAGGTCGGCGTCGTCCTCCGGCGGCGCCCAGACCACCAGGTGGGCGGCCGAGGTGTCGGCCGGCAGGCCGGGCAGCACCTGGGTGGGCGCCGGGTCGGCCGAGGCCGGGATCCAGTCGGCGCCCTTGCTCCCGTCGGCGGCGTGCAGGGCGGCGCCGACCCGCCCGCTGCGGGCCACCACGTGCACGGCGAGGTCGGTGACCGCGCCCTTGCTGATGGTCGGCAGCAGCACGGACTGGGAGCTGCCGGGGGCGACGGTGATGCCGTTGGCGGCGTCGTTCTCGATCAGGCCCTTGTCGCCGTACAGCTTGATGTCGACGACGGCGGCGGAGGACTCGGTGTTCACCAGGCTGACGTAGTCGACCCGGTCACCGGCCGTGCTGGCCCCGGCGAACCAGAAGCTGGTCCCGGCGGGGGTGCAGGTGAGGCCGGACAGGCCGAGTCCGCGCTGCTCGGTGACCACGGTGGTCTGGGTGACGGTGAAGCCGGGCGCGAGGGCGCCGGTGGCCACGGCCCCGGTGCCGGGGGCGGTGTCGCCGTTGGCGGCCGGGCCGGTGACCGGGCTGCCGGGCTTGGCCAGGGTCAGCCGGGCGTCGGCGGGCGCGCCGCCCTTGTCCGGGGCGGCCGGGGCGCCCGAACCGGACGGGGCCGGGGTGGCCGGGGCCGAGGGGGCCGCGGTCGGCGGGGTCGCGGGCGCGGCGGCGTCGGAGAGCCAGCCGGCCCCACCGGTGGCACCGCCCGTCCCGGGCGGGGTGTAGGCGGTGAACGTGGTCGAGCCGGTCAGGCCCTGGAGCGGCTGCGGGCAGACCGCCGCCGTCCGCTCGACCTGCGCGGTGGTCGGGGCTCCGGCGTCCGCCTTGGCCGGGGCGGCCGGCGGGCGCGCCTCGGCGATCCCGAACACCGCCGCGAGCACGACGGCCGCGGCCAGCAGGGACGGCGTGGTCCTGGCGCCCCCGGACCTCCCGGCCGGGCGGCCGGGCGCCGCGGGCTCCGGCGCCTCCGCCGGGGCGTGCCCGGACTGCTCGGTCTCGGCGGGCTCGACGGCCTCGGCCGCGGACTTCTTCCTGAAAGCGGGCTTCTTCATCGCGGGTCAGCTCCCCGATCCGTGCTGGTGCGGGTACCGGCCCGTGCCATGGGGGTCGTTCGGGTCGTTGGGGTCGTTCGGGTCGTAGTAGGGCTCGGCCTGCGGCTGCCCCGGCACCCACGGCTGCTGGTGCCCCGCCTGCGGGTAGGGCTCGTAGCCGTACTGCTGCTCCGGCGGGTACGGCTGCTCGTAGCCCTGCTGCGGGTACGCCTGCTGCTGGTAACCGCCCCCGGCCTCCGGCCCGGGGTGGCCCCACTCGCCCTGGCCGCCGTACGACGCGGCCGCCGGCTGCTGGGCCGCGTACTGGTCGTAGCTGTACGGGTCGGCCTGCTGGTACGTCTGGTACGGGTCGGCGTACGGCTCGGCCTCCTGGACGGCGGCGGCCGCCTGGACCGCCTCGGCCACCGGCTCGCCGGCCGGCTGCTGCGGGATCGCTCCCGGCGGGCCGTCGTACACCCCGCCGTCCTCGGCACCGCCCTCGCCGCGCTCGGCCATCCGGCGGGCCCGGCGGCTGCCGGGGGCGGGCGCCTGCGCCTGGGCCGCGGCGGCCAGCGCGGCGGCGGCCACCACCTCCTCGGGCAGGTCGTCGTCCTTGTGGCTGCGGCGGCCGGGCAGGGCCAGCACCAGGATGGTCAGGCCGAGCACCACCTGGGCCCAGATCCAGCCGGTGTGCGCGAAGCCGTCCTCCCGGGTGACGGCCAGCTTGCCGCCGCCGGCCGGGAGCTTGAAGCCCTGCGCCCAGCCGTCGACCGTGACGGCCTCCAGCGCGGTGCCGTCCAGGGTGGCCTTCCACTCGGGGGCCGCGGACTCGGCGAGCCGCAGCACCCGGCCGTCCGGGCCGGCCGGGACGGTGGCGGCGAGGTCGCGGACCCCGGACGGGACGACCACCGGGGCGGCGCCCGGGGTGGTGATCACCGCGCGGACCGCGGGGGTGCCGTTGACCTGCCAGAGCGCGGAGTCGCCGTCCTGGTTGGCCTTGACCAGGCCGGGGGTGGTGTCCAGGACGTCCTTGTAGGTGCCGATCACCGGCTGCTCGACCAGCACGTAGGCGATGCCGAAGCCGGACAGCGCGCCGGCCTGGTCGGCGCCGGAGCCGGCCAGCAGGCTGCCGACCATCTTGTTCAGGCGGTCCTGGGTGCCGGTCGCCGGGTCGACGGTGGACTCGGCCTGGCCGAGCGTCAGACCCGCGCCGCGGACCACGGTGTAGCGGACCGCGCCGCCGCCCGGGTCACCGGTGACGACCAGGGTGCGGGACCGGTCGGTGGTGCCGGCCTCCTCGGCGATGAACGCGGGCACCTGGCCGGCCGGGGCCCGGTGCAGCGGCCCGCCGGCGCCGGTCAGCGCCCACCACAGGCCGGTGCCCAGCGGGGCCAGTACCGCGGAGGCCACCACCAGCGCGGCCACCGGCTGGCGCCAGCCGAAGGCGATCCCGGCCACCCGGGCGTTGGCGCCGTCGGCGCCGATCGCGGCGGCCGCCAGCAGGGCGATCCCGGCGATCAGGGAGGCCGGGCCGGCCCAGGCGGGCACCGTCGGACCGCCGGAGGCCGGGGTGACGGAGATGCCCGCCACCGCGACCGCGAAGACCAGGCCGGCGCCGGCCGCCCCCCAGGCCGCCAGCACCGCGCGGCGGCGGTCGGCGCGCAGCAGCGCGGCGAGCGCGGCGAGCACCACGCCGGCCGACAGCCACACCGGCGGCACCCCGGCGCCGCCCGGGTTGACCAGCAGCAGGCCGACCGCGCTCGCACCGGTGCCGTGCAGGCCGGGCAGGCCGGCCTCCAGCAGCAGCCACTGCGGGTGCGACAGCACCGTCAGCGACCACGGCGCCAGCACCAGGACCGGCACCGCGAGGATCACCAGGACGCGCAGGCCGAGCAGCCGCAGCGCGGCGCCGCCGGAGCCGAAGGCACCGCCGCGCACGACCGCGACGACCAGCATCGCCAGGCAGAGCGGCAGCGCGAGCGCCCAGGTCAACGGTACGAAGGAGGTGGCCAGGGTGAGCAGCAGGACGGTCATCCAGACCGGCCGCCACCCCGGGCGGGCGCCCTTGGCGGCGCTCTCGTCGCGGATGCCGAGGCCGGCCGCGATCGCGGCGGCGCGGGCCAGCGGCGGCAGCAGCACGGCGAGGACGGCGGTGCCGATCCGGCCCTGGGCGAGCGCGCCGGTGGCGGCGGGCAGCAGCGCGTAGGCGGCGCTGGCCCAGGCGCGGACCAGCTTGGAGTCCAGCAGCGGCCGGGACACCAGGTAGGCGCTGACCGCGGACAGCGGCACGGTGAGCACGATCAGCAGGGTCAGTGCGAGGTCGGCGTGGTCGAACAGCACCCAGGACAGCACCGCGAGCACGCCGAGGTACGGCGGCGCGGCTGCGGTGGAGCCGGTGCCGACCGGGTGCCAGGCGTCCGCGTACATCGACCAGAGGCCGCCGGCGCCGTCGGTGGCCGGCAGCAGGGCGCCGCCGAACAGCTCGCCGCCGCCGAGCAGGCTGCGGCAGGCGATCAGGGCGAACACCAGCAGGGCCGCGAACAGCACCGGCGCCGGGCGCCGGGCCAGCTTCTTGATCAGCGTGAACTGCTCGACGACCAGGTCCTCGGCGTCCTCGTCGCCCGGCCCGGCCTCGACCGAGCCGTGCCGGCCGCCGGAGTCGTCCCCGCCCCCTATGCCGAGCGAGCCGATGACGCCTTCGACGGCCAGGCGGGCGGTGGCACCGGGCGCCGGGAAGAGCGTGCGGTCGTCCAGGGCGTCGGCGGCCCGGGTGCGGGCGCGGCGCTTGCGCGCGGCCAGCAGCCGGGGGAAGCGGACGAGTTCGTGGCCCAGGCCGGCGAGTTCGTCGAAGGCCTGCCGCGGGTCCTTGCCGAGCAGGTTGGTGACGGCCCGCAGCAGCGTGCCGAGCACCAGCCGCAGCAGGACGTAGGGGAAGAGCGCGCCCTTGCAGTTGGCGAGCAGGGTGTAGACGGCGCCGGACTTGTCCCCCCGGTGCGGGTGGGCGGGGCCGCAGTCGATGGCGCGGCGCTCGCGGCTGGCCGCCTCGGCGTGCCGCAGCACGGCGTCGGGGGCGACCACCACGCGGTGGCCGGCCGCGTTGACCCGCCAGCAGAAGTCGGTGTCGTCGCGCATCAGCGGCAGCGCCTTGTCGAAGCCGCCGAGCTCCTCGAAGACGTCGCGGCGCACCAGCATGCCGGCGCTGGAGACGGCGAGCACCGGGCGGACCTGGTCGTGCTGGCCCTGGTCCTGCTCGCGCCGGTCCAGGCCGGTCCACCGGCGACCGGAGCGGGCGATGCTGACGCCGACCTCCAGCAGCTGGCGGCGGTCGTACCAGCTGCGCAGCTTGGGGCCGACCACGGCGGCACTGGGGGTGGAGTCGGCGACCTGGAGCAGTCGGCGCAGCGCGTCGGTCTGCGGCTCGCAGTCGTCGTGCAGCAGCCAGAGCCACTCGACGGGCTGGGTCTCGCGCGGGCCGCCGCGGCCGAGGTCGTCCTCCTGGGCGAGCGGGTCGCCGAAGTCGTCCCAGCCGCCGGTGACCGGGTCGTAGCCGGAGGGGTCGAGCCGGTACGGGAGGTCCTCCGGGCGCAGCGGCGGGCTGTTGAAGACGGCCTCGGCGACGGCGGTGCCGAAGCCGGCCCGGCGGCCGAGGATCAGCGGGCCGCTCTCGGGCATCCCGTCGGCGAGGCCGAAGTCGGCGAGCGCGTCGGCGAGCAGCTGCGGGGAGTTGTCGGTGGAGCCGGTGTCGACCGCGAGCACCCGCTGGACCTGGCGGTCCTGGCCGAGCAGGCCGGCGAGGGCCTGCGGCAGCCAGCGGGCGCCGTCGTGCGAGACGATCACCGCGGTGACCAGGTGGCGCGGATAGGCGGGCGGCCTGGCAGCGGTGAAGCCGCTCTGGTGGCTGTAGACGGTCATCGAGTGCGCGGGCCCCAGTTCTCGGTGGACACAGCCGGTGAACGGCAACCGGATGGCGCACCACACTAACGGCTCCGGATGACGGCTTCGTCCGCGGTGCCGGTACGGAGCCGGTGAAGAGCGGGCCGGGAACACGAAAGCGCCCCACCACCGCGGTGAGGCGCCCGTACTGCTGTGTGGTTGTCGAAGGGTCAGCGGGGGTCAGGGCCCACCCCGGTCAGACCGCGCTCTTCTTGAGCCGACGACGCTCGCGCTCGGAGAGGCCGCCCCAGATGCCGAACCGCTCGTCATTGGCGAGGGCGTACTCCAGGCATTCCGACCGGACCTCGCAGGCGAGGCAGACCTTCTTCGCCTCGCGAGTGGAGCCGCCCTTCTCGGGGAAGAAGGACTCGGGGTCGGTCTGGGCGCACAACGCGCGCTCCTGCCAACCGAGTTCCTCCTCTTCCTCCGCGATGCCGTCACCGATCAACAGCTCAAAGAGCTCGCTCATGTGGCGCGCCTCCTCTGCCCCTACTTGGCGTCCCCGTGGTTGCCGTTGCCTCGTGCGGCCGACGACACGAGTGAAATTACAGTTGCGTCACTCTGGCCCAGTCAAGCCGAGCTCTGGTATTGAGGCCAGGATTCACTCCCCGGCACCAAGCCGTTACGAATAGTGTACATATTCGGACACATTGGACCTTCAGCCCGAAAGCCCCGGACGACCCCGAACCGTCCGCACCTATTCGCCGGGTGACGCTCGGTCACCACCACAGGCCGGTCATCGCCCTGCCTTCCCGGCGATCTTCCCATCGAAACATAGACGGTGATTTATCACCCCATCCGGGCAACTTCCGGACCTAACCCCCTCGAATGCCCCATCCCTGCGTTTGACACCGGGACCGTGGATACGGTCTCCTTTCCCCTATGTCAGAGTTCGCCAGCCCCCGGAGCGGTTCCACGCTCCGCCGTGCCGTGAACTCTTGTTGTCGCCTCTGTTCCTGCTGTATCTAGGCGCCCGCGTCCCACCGCGCGCCGCCCCCAGGAAGCACAGAGGCCGCCCGCGATTCCGCCCCAGGACATCCCGGATCCGGCTGATCCCTGACGAACCAGCCGCCACTCCGAGGACGACTCCCGTGCGCATGACCCGCATCCGCAAGCGGAACCGCGACCGCAACAAACTCGCCCGCCGTGGACTCGCACCCGCCGCCGCCCGACCCGCCCGGTCCGCCCGGGGCTGGACCGACGGCCTCAGCGACGTCTCCATCGCCGGCGACCCGCTCGCCTTCCCGCACCTGGCCCGCACCGACCTGCCCGCCCACCCCACCACCGTCGCCGACCACGCCCGGCTGGTCCGCGAGATCACCGCCGACCGCGCCCGCTGGGAGCCGCTGGTGCGCTACGACGCGCTCACCCGCTGGTACGCCCGGCTGGAGACCGGCCCCGGCTACGAGGTCTGGCTGCTCAGCTGGCTGCCCGGCCAGAGCAGCGGCTTCCACGACCACGGCGAGTCCTCCGGCGTGATGACCGTCGTCCGGGGCGAGCTGATCGAGCGCTCGCTGACCCACGAGGGAGAAGCGGCGCGCACCCTGCGCCCCGGCGGGCAGCGGGTCTTCTCCTCCGGCTACCTGCACGAGGTCGTCAACGGCACGCTCGAACCCGCCGTCTCCATCCACCTCTACACCCCGGGCCTCACCGAGATGAACCAGTACGGCGGCGCCTCCGTCCCCGAACAGCACCCGCAGACCCAGGCCGGGACGCACTGAGACCGTCCGGCCGTCGCGCCCGTCGACGGCCGGGCTGACGGGCAGTCCGGCCGTGGCAGGATGGCCCCATGCGCATCGTGGCACTGGCAGGCGGAATCGGCGGAGCGCGCTTCCTGCGCGGACTCCTCGCGGCGGTCGGACCGCAGGACGAGATCACCGTCATCGGCAACACCGGCGACGACATCCACCTCTACGGCCTCAAGGTCTGTCCCGACCTCGACACCGTGATGTACACCCTCGGCGGCGGCATCCACGAGGAGCAGGGCTGGGGCCGCACCGACGAGACCTGGTCGATCAAGGCCGAGATGAAGGAGTACGGCGTCGGCCCCGAGTGGTTCGGGCTCGGCGACCGCGACTTCGCCACCCACCTCGTCCGCAGCCAGATGCTCACCGCCGGTTACAGCCTCAGCCAGGTCACCGAGGCGCTGTGCGTGCGCTGGAAGCCCGGCGTACGGCTGCTGCCGATGAGCGACGACCGGGTCGAGACCCACGTGCGGATCACCGACGAGCAGGGCACCCGGGCGATCCACTTCCAGGAGTACTGGGTCAAGCTGCACGCCGCCGTCGACGCCGAGGCGATCATCCCGGTCGGCGCCGACACCGCCAAGCCCGCGCCCGGCGTCCTGGAGGCCATCGCCGACGCCGACGTGATCCTCCTCCCGCCGTCCAACCCGGTCGTCTCGATCGGCACCATCCTCTCCGTCCCCGGCATCCGGGAGGCCGTCGCCGCCGCCCCGGCACCCGTCGTCGGGCTCTCCCCGATCATCGGCGGCGCCCCGGTGCGCGGCATGGCCGACAAGGTGCTCGCCGCCGTCGGCGTCGAGGCCACCGCCGAGGCCGTCGCCCTCGACTACGGCTCCGCGCTGATCGACGGCTGGCTCGTCGACACCGCCGACCGGGACTCGGTCGCCGCCGTCGAGGCCGCCGGGATCGCCTGCCGGGCCGTCCCGCTGCTGATGACCGACGTCGAGGCCACCGCCGAGATGGCCCGAGCCGCGCTCGCCCTCGCCGAGCAGGTGCGCACGTGAGCGAGCGGAGCTTGCGAACCGTCAAAAGGGGCGCGTTTCGCGAAGCGACCGCCGAGCGCAGCGAGGTGGGCGCATGAGCGAGCGGAGCTTGCGAACCGTCAAAAGGGGCGCGTTTCGCGAAGCGACCGCCGAGCGCAGCGAGGTGGGCGCATGAGCCTGGAGGTCCTGCCGGTCGAGGGGCTGCCGGAGGTCGACGCCGGGGCCGACCTCGCCGCGCTGCTCGCCAAGGCCGGCGACTACCGGGACGGCGACATCCTGCTGGTCACCTCGAAGATCGTCAGCAAGGCCGAGGGCCGGCTGCTGCACGCCGCCGACCGCGAGGCCGCGATCGACGCCGAGACCGTCCGGGTGGTCGCCCGACGCGGCCCCGTCCGGATCGTCGAGAACCGCAACGGCTTCGTCATGGCCGCCGCCGGCGTCGACGCCTCCAACACCGCCCCCGGCACCGTCCTGCTGCTGCCCGAGGACCCGGACGCCTCCGCCCGCGCGCTGCGCGCCGGGCTCCAGCGGCTCACCGGCCGCCGGCTCGCCGTCGTCGTCACCGACACCTTCGGCCGCCCCTGGCGCAACGGGCTCACCGACGTCGCCATCGGCGCCGCCGGGCTCACCGTCCTGGAGGATCACCGGGGGCGCACCGACAGCCACGGCAACGAGCTGGCGCTCACCGTCACCGCCACCGCCGACGAACTCGCCGCCGCCGCCGACCTGGTGAAGGGCAAGGCCACCGGGGTGCCGGTCGCCGTCGTCCGCGGGCTCGGCCACCTCGTCACCGCCGAGGACGGCGAAGGCACCCGGCCGCTGGTCCGCCCCGCCGTCGACGACATGTTCCGGCTCGGCACCTCCGAGGCGCTGCGCCAGGCCGTCACCCTGCGGCGCACCGTCCGCTCCTTCACCGCCGAGCCCGTCGACCCCGCCGCCGTTCGCCGCGCCGTCGCCGCCGCCGTCACCGCGCCCGCCCCGCACCACACCACGCCGTGGCGGTTCGTCCTGCTGGAGACGGCGGAGGTCCGCACCCGGCTGCTCGACGCGATGCTCGCCGCCTGGCAGCGCGACCTGCGCGAACTCGACGGCTGGGACGACGCCCGGATCGCCCGCCGCACCGCCCGCGGCGACGTCCTGCGCGACGCGCCCTACCTGGTGGTGCCCTGCCTCGTCATGGACGGCTCGCACCACTACCCCGACCAGCGGCGCGCCACCGCCGAACGGGAGATGTTCACCGTCGCCGCCGGCGCCGCCGTGCAGAACCTGCTCGTCGCCCTCACCGGCGAGGGCTACGGCTCCGCCTGGGTGTCGTCCACCATGTTCTGCCGCGACACCGTCCGCGCCGCCCTCGACCTCCCGGCCGGCTGGGACCCGATGGGCGCCATCGCCGTCGGCCGCCCCGCCGAAGCCCCGCGGGGGCGCCCCGAGCGCAGCGCCGACGCCTTCATCGAGGTGCGGTAGCGACCTCGGCGAGCAATTCGGCCGTCCCGATCGTCGGGTCGCCCGGGTGCTGCACCGCCTCACGGGCGGCGAGCGCGTCGGCGGCCTCGTCGCGGGCGGCGCGCGTCCGCGCCTCGGCCCGACGGAGCAACTCGGCCAGGCGCACAGCGAATTGACGTGCGCCCAGGGGGACGTCACGACCTCGGCGTAGCGGCGCCGGGCCGGTCATCTGCCCCGGTGGTCGTTGGGGGTGAGGCGGGGGCCGTAGCGGGGGGCGTGGACGGCGGTGGCCATCAGGAGGCGGCAGACGCGGTGGCGGTGCGGGCGGTAGGGCTCCAGCAGGGCGAGCATCTGGGCGTCGTCGCTGCGGGGGCGGCCGGCCAGGGCCCAGCCGACCAGGTTGGGCAGGTGGAAGTCGCCGACCGAGACGGCGTCCGGGTCGCCGTTGCTGCGCTGCAGGGTCTCGGCGGCCGTCCAGGTCCCGATCCCCGGGACGGCGGTGAGGCGGGCGAAGGCCTCGGCGTGGTCCATCGCGGAGGCCTGCTCCATCCGGGGGGCCAGCCGGACGGCGCGCATGATCGTCGCCGAGCGCTTCGGATCCACCCCCGCGCGGTGCCACTCCCAGCTCGGCACCAGGGCCCACTCCCGGGCCGACGGCGCCACCCGCAGGCCCTCGGCCGGGCCCGGCGCCGCGGTGCCGAAGTCCCTCAGCAGGGTGCGCCAGGCGCGGTACGCCTCGTCGGTGGTCACCTTCTGCTCCAGGATCGCCGGGACGAGGGATTCCAGGACCAGACCGGTGCGGGTGAGGCGGACCCCGGCGGTGCGGCGCTGGGCGTCCCGCAGCGGGCCGGGCGGCAGCACCAGGGCCTCCGGATCGTCCTGCGCGCCCAGCAGCGCCGGCAGCCGTTCCAGCAGCCACTGCGCGCCCGGACCCCAGGCGGTGGCCTCCACCTCGCCGGCCCCCGGCCGCGCCAGCACCCGCAGCGTGCCGATCCCCGCCGGGGTCCGGGACGCCCGCCAGATCGCGCCGTCGCCGGTGGTGCGGTACGCCGGGTCGGCGGGGCCCCGGCGCAGCGGCAGCAGCGTCCTGGCCGCGTCCAGCGGGAAGCCCGGCCGCCAGCGCCGTACCGACTCGCCCGTCACCGCCGTACGCCTCCTCCGCTGTCCGGCTCCACCGCCTTCGTCGACCATGGGGATATGAACGATACGCGGCTGCCGGAGCTGTCCTCCGGGGACGAGAGCGCGGTGCGGGCGCTGTACCACCGGGCGCTGGAGGGGTGGAACCAGCGGGACGGCTCGGCCTTCGCCGGGCCGTTCGCCGAGCACGGGGAGGTGGTCGGGTTCGACGGGACCAGGCACTGCGGGCGGTCGGTGATCGCCGCCGAGCTGGGGCGGATCTTCGCGGACCACGCGACGCCGGAGTACGTGGCCAGGGTGCGGCGGGTGCGCGCGCTGGGGGCCGGGGTGGCGCAGCTGAACGCCGTCGCGGGGCTGGTGCCGGACGACGCGGAGGACCTGGACCCGGCGCTCAACGCGGTGCAGACGGTGATCGCGGTGAACGCCGGGACGGGGTGGCGGATCGAGCTGCTGCAGAACACCCCGGCGCGGTACGACCTCCGGCCGGACCTGGCGGCGGCCTTGACGGCGGAGCTGCGGGGGCTGGTCGGGCGGGGGCCGGGGCCTGTCTAGGACTTGTCAGGGGGCCGGAGGTGGGCCGCGGCCGCGCGGAGGGCGGGGAGCCGGACGCCGTCCGGGCCGGCCGGATCGGCGGTGGCGGCGGGCTGGAGGAGCAGGGCCACGGTGCAGCCGGCGAGCAGACCGGCCGGGAGGGAAAGGCGCATAGACCGGATGGTGGCGGCAAATCGGACCGCTCGCCATGCCGCCCCGTGCCCCTCCCGCCACCCCTCCCGACGCCCCACCCGAAGGCCGTAGGCTGGGGCGCACCATGACTGCGCATTTCGCTGCCGATGCCCGCACCCCCGTCGAGCTGCTGCACGCATACCTGCGAGGCGGCACGCCCACGGTCGATCCCGCGGCCCCGCTGGTCACCTTCTACGACGACGCCACCGGCGAACGGGTGGAGCTGTCCGCCCGGACCTTCGACAACTGGGTGGCCAAGACCGCCAACCTCCTCCAGGACGAGTTGAACGCCGGCCCGGGCGACCGGGCCGCGCTGCTGCTGCCCGCCCACTGGCAGAGCGCCGTCTGGCTGCTGGCCTGCTGGTCGGTCGGGGTGACGGCGGTGCCCGCCGGAGACCCGGCCGCCGCCGACCTGGTGGTCAGCGGCCCGGACGGCCTGGCGGCCGCCCAGGCCTGCGAGGGCGAGCGGGTGGCCCTGGCCCTGCGCCCGCTCGGCGGGCGCTTCCCACAGCGCCCGGACGGCTTCCTCGACTACGCCGCCGAGGTGCCCGGCCAGGGCGACCGCTTCGCGCCGTACTCGCCCGTGGCCCCGGACGGCCAGGCGCTGGAGACCGCCGTGGACGGGCTGCCGCTGAAGCTGACCGGCGAGCAGACCGTCGCGCTGGCCCGCGAGGGGGCCGTCCGGCTCGGGCTGAAGCCCGGCGACCGGGTCCTCTCCACCCTGTCCTACGAGGACTGGGCGGGTCTGGAGGCCGGTCTGCTGGCCCCGCTGGCGGCCGGCGCCTCGGTGGTGCTGTGCCGCAACGCGCAGGACCTCACGCCCGAGCAGTGGGAGAAGCGGACCGAATCCGAACGGGTGACACTGCGTCTCGGGTAATCCCCGGTTCCGGCTGGGCGGGTAGGGATCCCTGCCATGGCCGAGGACGACACCGCGCACCCCCCGACCGACACTTCCCCGACGGACGCTCCCCCTTCCGGACCGGGACCCGGACGCCCGCACCGGCGCCGGCGGTGGCTGTTGATCACCGCCGGCGTCGTCGCGTTCCTGCTGGTCGCCACCGGGGCGCTGCTCTGGATCGCCTACCGCACGCTGGACGGCAACATCCGCACCGACTCGGCCACCGACGAGCTGCTCGCCCGGCTGGAGGCCGAGCGGCCGAGCCGGACGGCCGGGGCCAAGGGCGCCGAGAACATCCTGCTGATCGGCAGCGACGACCGCTCCGGCGCCAACGCCTCGTACGGCGGCGAGCCCGGCGCCCAGCGCTCGGACACCACGATCCTGCTGCACCTGGCCGCCGATCGGAGGCACGCGACGGCGGTCTCCATCCCGCGCGACGTCATGGTCATCGTCCCCGCCTGCGAGAAACCGGACGGCACCCGCGGCAAGGCCGGGCTGATGCAGTTCAACTGGGCGTTCGAACTGGGCGGGCCGGCCTGCTCGATCCGCACCGTCGAGCAGCTGAGCGGCATCCGGATCGACCACTACGTGATCCTCGACTTCAGCGGCTTCAAGACGATGGTGGACGCGATCGGCGGGGTCGAGGTGTGCGTCCCGCAGGCCATCCACGACAAGGAGGCCAAGCTCGACCTGGCCGCCGGGCGGCAGAGCCTGCACGGCGAGCAGGCGCTCGGCTACGTCCGGGCCCGGGAGAGCCTGGGTGACGGCAGCGACACCCAGCGGATGGGCCGTCAGCAGCAGTTCCTGGCCGCGCTGATCCGCAAGGTGCAGTCGCAGGGCGTGCTGCTGAACCCGGCGCGGCTGTGGCCGGTGCTGGACGCGGCGACCTCCTCGGTCAAGGCGGACAGCGGGCTGTCCTCGCTCGGCGCGCTGTACGACCTCACCCAGGATCTGCGGGGCGTCCCCTCGACGGACGTGGTGTTCCTGACGGCACCGCGCCGGCCGTACCGGTACGACTCGGACCGGGACGAGTTCGTGCAGCCGCAGACCACCCAGCTGTTCACCGCGCTGCGGGACGACCGGCAGGTCGCCGTCCGACCGCCCGATACGACGCCGTCGCCGAGTGCCGGGGCGGGCGTGGGTACGAGTCCCGGAGCAGGCGTGGGGGCGGGCCTGGGGGCGGGCGCGAGTCCGGCACCCGGTGCGGGGTCGAACGAAGCGGCCGGCGCGACGGCGGGGGCGTCACCTTCGGCGGGCGCCTCGCCCACCTTCGAGGGACGTACGGCCGACGTGGACTCCTGCGCACCGCGCTGACCGGGGCTGCGCCGCAGGTCGGCGCGGGTTTTCCGGAAAGTTCCCGGCTTCCGGGAGCTTGACCGGGCTATTACCTGACCATGGCACGGATCACACCCGGAACGATTCCCCCGTTCGGCTCGTCTAGTGTGTCCGGATCGGCCCGCCGAATGGGCGAGCCGAAGCCGTCACCGGTCGGAGGTAGGGAACCCCCGTGCAGCAGGACAAACCGGAGGTCGATCCCGCCGACCAGTGGACGCGTGACCCGGAAACCGGCCAGTACCGGCTCGACCCGTCCGCCGGCATCCCCGGGCAGCGCCGCCGCCCGTCCGGCCGGAGCGCCGCCGCGGCGGCCCCGGCCGCACCCGCGGTCGAGGCCGGGGAAGCCGCCGGGCCGGGCCGCCGGGACTCCCGACGCCGGGCGGCAGCCGCCGCCAAGCGGACCCGGCGCCGCCGGGCGCTCAAGTGGACCGCCGGGGCCGGCGCCCTGGTGATGGTCGCGGGCTGCGGCGGGGCGTACTACCTGTACCAGCACTTCAACAGCAACCTGACCTCCGTCAAGGTCCAGCTCGGCAACGAGGAGGAGCGCCCCAAGGCCGCCGGGGACGCGCTGAACATCCTGGTGCTGGGCACCGACAGCCGGCAGGGCCTCGGCCGCGAGTACGGCGACGAGGGCAGCGCCGGGCACGCCGACACCACGCTGCTGTTCCACATCTCCAAGGACCGCTCCAACGCGACCGCGATCAGCATCCCGCGCGACCTGATGGTGCCGATCCCGGAGTGCCAGAGCGCCGACGGCAAGAAGATCCCCGGCACCGCGCGGGACATGTTCAACACCAGCCTCGGTCAGGACGGACGTGACCCGGGCTGCACCTGGAAGACGGTGGAGAAGATCACCGGGATCCGGGTCGACCACTTCGTGCAGGTCAACTTCGAGGCGGTGAAGACGCTCTCCAGCGCCGTCGGCGGGGTCGAGGTCTGCGCGGCCAAGGACATCAACGACTCGGACTCGCACCTGAAGATGAGCAAGGGCCGGCACGTGGTCCAGGGCGAGGAGGCGCTGGCCTTCGTCCGTACCCGGCACGCGGTCGGCTTCGGCGGCGACCTGACCCGGATCCCGCTCCAGCAGCAGTTCATCAGCTCGATGATCCGCAAGATCAAGAGCGACGACACCCTGACCAGCCCGAGCAAGCTCTACAAGCTCGCGGACGCCGCCACCAAGGCGCTCACCGTGGACTCCGGGATAGGCAGCGTCGACAAGCTGAAGAACCTCGCGCTGGACCTCAGCAAGGTGGACACCAAGAACATCACCTTCGCCACCGTGCCGGTCCTGGACGACCCCGCGAACAAGGACCGGCTGGTGCTCAAGCAGCCGGACGCCGGGCAGCTGTTCGCGATGATCGCGGGCGACCGCTCGCTGACCGAGACCGCCACCCCGGCCGCACCCGAGACCACCGAGGCCGCGCCGGCGCCCGCGCAGCCGGCTCCGACCGCCACCACCCCGGCGGTGGACCCCAAGGACGTCCGGGTGACGGTGCGCAACGGCAGCGGGACGCGCGGGCAGTCGGGGCCGACCGTGGACAAGCTCCGCACGAAGGGCTTCGCCAAGGCCGCGACGGCCTCCGACGCGCCCGTCACCGCGAGCAGCTCGGTGTCCTACCCGACCGGGCAGGAGGCCGCGGCCACCGCCCTGGCCACCGCCCTCGGACTGCCCGGCGACGCCGTCCGGCCGGACCCGAAGGCCGACCCGAAGGGCTCGCTGGTGGTGGTGCTCGGCAAGGACGCCCTCACCGCGCCGACCACCCCGGCCGCGCCTCCGACCGAGGCGCCGAAGGACCTCCAGCGGGTACAGGCGGACGACACCGACGTCTGCGCCAAGTGACCCGAGCAGCCAGCCGGGCCGGACAGGCCCTGGAGCGGGCCCTAGCCGGGCGCGAGGGTTCCGTCGGTCTCCCGGTAGTGCTCGCCGGTGCGGGGGCAGTGCCAGCGGCCGTCGCCGGCGGGCTCCAGCGGCTCGCCGGCGCGGCCGACCCAGCCGATCCGGCGGGACGGGACGCCGGCGACCAGGGCGAAGTCCGGGACGTCCCGGTGGACCACGGCGCCGGCCGCGACCAGCGCCCAGCGGCCGACCGTCACCCCGGCGACCAGGACCGCCCGGCCGCCGATCGAGCAACCCCGACGAAGCGTCACCCCTTCGGCGCGCCAGTCCTGTTGCCGCTTGGGGCGGCCGTCGGGGGTCACCGCGCGGGGGTGGCGATCGTTGGTGAGGACGGCGGCCGGGCCGATGAACACCCCGTCCTCGACCAGCGCGGGCTCGTACACCAGCGCGTGGTTCTGCAGTTTGACCCGGTCCCCGATCCGGACGCCGGGGCCGACGTAGGCGCCGCGACCGATCACGCACTCGGCGCCGATCACCGCGTCCTCGCGGACCTGGGCGAGGTGCCACACCGTCGTCCCCGCACCGATGGCGGCCCGTCCGTCGACGTCCGCACTCGGCTCGATCCGGGCCGCGCCGGGCCCGCCCTCAGCTGTCCCCATGCGCACCGACGATAGCGGCGCGGGACGGGCCCTTGGGGCAGGGTGGCGTCAACTCGCCTTGGACAGCACGTCCGTGGAGGCCGGGCCGACACTGCCTATCACCCTGCGGGCCAGCGAGCGGGGCGAGGTGAGGAAGCCGAAGCCCCAGCTGAGGTGCATGGTGGCGAGCGCCACCGGCAGCAGCGCCTTGGCCTTGAACGACAGGCCGCGGCCCTCGACCAGCCCGCCGCCGACGATGCCCAGCAGGTAGGCGCCGGGCACGGCGAGGAAGGCCGGGTGGACGGCGGCGCCCAGCACCAGCCCGAGCGTGACGGCCAGGAAGGCGGTCGGCGGGGCCAGGTAGCGGAGGTTGACCGAGCCGCGGTGGTAGCGGGTGACCACCCGGCGCCAACGGCCGTAGTCCTTGTACTGCTTGGCCAGCGCCCGCACCGACGGCCGGGGCCGGTAGGTCACCTTGAGCTGCGGGGTGAACCAGACCAGCCCGCCGTCCTGGCGGATCCGGTAGTTCAGCTCCCAGTCCTGGGCGCGGATGAACTCCTCGTTGTAGCCGCCGAGCTTCTCCAGCACCTCGCGCCGGAACACCCCGAGGTAGACGGTGTCCGCCGGACCGGCCAGGCCGCCGGTGTGGAAGGCCGCGTTGCCGACACCGATCTTGGAGGTCATCGCGGCGGCGACCGCGTTCTCCCACTCGGTCTCGCCCTCGGCGTGCATGATGCCGCCGACGTTGGCCGCCTCCATCTCGCTGAGCAGCCGGACCGCGGTGGTGATGTAACCGGGGGTGAGCAGGCCGTGGCCGTCCACGCGCACCACTATCGGATGGCGCGAGCCGCGGATCGCGGCGTTCAGGCCCGCGGGGGTACGACCGGTGGGGTTCGCCACGGTCCGCACCCGCGGGTCCTCCGCCACCAGCTCGGCCGCGATCTCCGCGGTCCGGTCGGTGGACGGACCGAGGGCGATCACCACCTCCATCGGCCCGGGGTACTCCTGGTCCAGGATGCGCCGGACCGCCGTACGCAGGTGTCGTTCCTCGTTGAGCACCGGCATGATCACGGAGACAGCCGGCAGCTCCTCAGCAGCCTTGGTGTTCATCGGGGCCAACCGTACCGGTGCGGACGCGTCTCCGTCTTGTCCCGGTCTGGGCCGCTGCGCGCACCTCGCGACGCCGGGCCGGTCCCTTGATCACGCCCACCGTACTCCGCGCCCTCCACGGGCCCGCAACGGGGTCCGGAGGGGCGGATTCCGGGGGCGCGGCCGGGCCCGGACGGGCGTTCGGCGGGCCCTCGGCGGGGACCGGAGGCGGCCGGAGCGGGTTCGGTGCAGGTTCGGCGCAGGTTCGGCGCACGTGGTGGACGATGGTGAAAACCGCGCATCGCGCGGTCCTCGCAGCCCACCAGGGGGGCCGTGCCGCAGGGGCCGGGTGCTGTGCGCACCCGGCCCCTGCCCCCCGTTCCCCCCTCGGCGGCCCCCCGCCGCCGGGTCGAGCGGCCCCCGCCGCCGGGGTCAGTCCGTCGCGATGGCCGTGAGGACGTTCATCCGCCCGGCCCGGAAGGCCGGGACGAGGGCGGCGACCAGTCCGATCACCACCGAGGCGACCAGCGTCACCGCGAGCGTGGTGATCGGCACGGAGAGCGTGTCCAGGCCCTGGTCACGCAGCACCCGCTGGGCGGTGACGCCCCAGGCCAGGCCGAGCCCGGTGCCGAGGACCGCGCCGAACACCGCGATCACCACGGACTCCAGCCGGATCATCCGGCGCAGCTGGCGGCGGGAGAGCCCGATCGCCCGCAGCAGGCCGATCTCCCGGGTCCGCTCGACCACCGACAGGGCCAGGGTGTTGACCACGCCGAGCACGGCGACCGTGATGGAGAGGCCGACCAGGCCGTAGACCAGGTAGAGCAGGGTGTCGACCTGGGACTGCACGACCTTCTTGTAGCCGGCCTGGTCCTTGATGGTCAGCTGCGGGTACTCCTCGAGCGCGTCCTCCAGGGCGGTCAGCGTCTTCGCGACGTCGGCCCCGGACGAGGCCTTGGCGAAGAACGTCCAGACCGGCGGCTGGTCGGCGGCCGGTACGGCCTTGGCCATGGTGTCGAAGTCGACGAAGGAGCCGTCGCCGAACAGCGAGCCCTTCGCGAACACCGCCCCCACCGGCAGCACCTGGGTGTGGTCCTTGTCGTAGGCGACGGTCACCCGGTCGCCGACCTTCAGGCCGTGGTCCTTCGCGAAGGCCTCGCCGATCCCCAGCTCGCCCCGCCCGATCGCGTCCAGCGAACCGGCGGTGACCGGGAGGTGGAAGTCGGTGGTGAAGAAGGCGGGCGGCGCGGCGGTGAGGTTCGTCCTCGCGCTCCGGCCGTCCGGCAGCTGGAGCCTGGGGTCGAAGAACTTCTGGGTGGTGACGTGGTCGATGCCCCGGGTCCGGCGGACCGCGTCCAGCATCTCGGGGGTGATCGAGGTGCGGCCGCCCTGGACGATGTAGTCCGCGCCCACCGACCGGTCGATCTGCGCGTTGGCCGAGGTGACCATCGAGGCGCTGAACACCGAGGAGCCGATCACCAGCGCCAGTCCGACCATCAGCGCGGCGGCGGTGGCGCCGGTGCGGCGCGGGTTGCGCATCGCGTTGCGCTGGGCCAGCCGGCCGGACGGGCCGAACACGGCCGGCAGCAGCGCGCCCAGCACCCGGACCACGACGGTGGCCAGCAGCGGGCCGAGCACCACGAAGCCGATCAGGGTGAGCAGCACGCCCAGGCCCAGGTACCGGCCGCCGGTGGCCGCCTTCTCCGCCTTCGCGGCGAGCACCAGCAGACCGCCGCCACCCGCCGTCAAGGCGAGGCCGACCACCGTACGGACCAGGTTGGCGCAGCCCTCGGCCGGCGTGCCGTGGTCGCGCAGGGCGGCCATCGGCGCGATCCTGCTCGCCCGGCGGGCCGGGAACCAGGCCGCCACCAGCGTGACCACGATGCCCAGGGCGTACCCGGCGAGGAACACGCTCGGCCCGATCTGCAGGTCGCTCGCCTTGAGCTCCATGCCGATCGCGTTCATCAGCTTGATCAGGCCGACCGCGATCCCCAGCCCGGCCCCGATCCCGAGGGTCGAGCCCAACACGCCGAGGATCAGCGCCTCGGCCAGCACCGAGCGGTTCACCTGCCGGCGGCTGCCGCCGATGGCGCGCAGCAGGCCGATCTCCCGGGTCCGCTGGGCGACCAGCATCGAGAAGGTGTTGATGATCAGGAAGCAGCCGACGAACGCCGAGATGAACGCGAATCCGAGCATCGCGTTCTTCATGAAGCCCAGGCCGCTGCCGATGTTCTTGGTGTTCTCGTCCTTCTGCTCGGCCGCGGTCTTGACCTGGTAACCGGCGCCCAGCGTGGCCAGCGCGTCGGCCTTGAGCCGGTCGTTGCCGCGGCTGCCGTCGCCGAACGCCTCGACCGAGGTGTACGCCTGCTCGCCGAGCAGGACCTGCTGGGCGGTCGGGGTGTCCAGGAAGGCCAGCGCCGCACCGGGGTTGGTGGTGGTGAAGGAGGCGATGCCCGCGATGGTGAACTCGTGCCGGCCGCCGGCGTTGTCGACCCGGAGCCGGCCGCCGAGGCCGAGACCGGCCTTCTTCGCGGTGTCCGCGTCCAGCACCAGCTCGCCCGCGCCCTGCGGGGCGTGGCCCTGGGTGAGGCGCACCGCGCTGCGCGGGGTCTCGGTCCAGTTGCCGACCAGGGTCGGGGCGCCGCTGGTCGGGCCGACCAGCTTGTTGGTGGCCGGGTTGACCAGGGTGGCGTTCTCGACCATGACCTGGCCGACCGCCGTCCTCACCCCGGGCACCGCGGCGAGCTGCCGGGCGGCGTCGACCGGGACGGTCCGCGGCTTCTCGGAGGCCGACGGCTCCTCGTCCTCGGCCGGCTTGGGCGGCTGGACCGAGACGTCGGAGGCGGTCGCGGCGAAGAGCTTGTCGAAGGTGCTGGTCGCGGTGTCGGAGAACACCAGGGTGCCGGAGACGAACGCGACCGACAGCACCACGGCGATCAGGGAGAGGGCCATCCGGCCCTTGTGGGCGAAGAAGCTCCGCAGAGCGGTTCTGAGCAGCATGAGGTCTCGTCCCGCCCGCTCAGCTGGTGCGCTTGCCGTCGAAACGGCGCATGCGTTCGAGGACGGAGTCGGCGGTGGGCGCGTGCATCTCGTCGACGATCACGCCGTCGGCGAGGAAGAGCACGCGGTCCGCGTAGCCCGCGGCGACCGGGTCGTGGGTGACCATCACGATGGTCTGGCCCAGTTCGTCGACCGAGCGGCGCAGGAAGGTGAGCACCTCGGCGCCGGCCCGGGAGTCCAGGTTGCCGGTGGGCTCGTCGCCGAAGATGATCTCCGGCCGGGCGGCCAGCGCCCGGGCCACCGCGACGCGCTGCTGCTGGCCGCCGGAGAGCTGCGCCGGACGGTGCTTGAGCCGGCCCGCCAGACCCACGGTCTCCACCACCTGGTCCAGCCAGGCCTGGTCCGGGCGGCGCCCGGCGATGTCCATCGGCAGCGTGATGTTCTCCAGCGCGGTCAGCGTCGGGAGCAGGTTGAACGCCTGGAAGATGAAGCCGATCTTGTCCCGGCGCAGTCTGGTCAGCTGCTTGTCCTTGAGGCCGGTGATCTCGGTGTCGCCGATCCAGATCCGGCCGCCGCTGACCGTGTCCAGGCCGGCCAGGCAGTGCATCAGGGTCGACTTCCCGGAGCCGGACGGGCCCATGATCGCGGTGAAGCGGCCGCGCTGGATGTCGACGTCCACCGCGTCGAGCGCGGTGACCCTGGTCTCGCCCGCGCCGTACGCCTTGGTCACCCGGCGGGCCGACGCGGCGACGGCGGACGCTCCGCCGGGAAGCTGGGGGTCGTACACGGCTGCTGCTGCCGTCGTCACTGGAGTCTCCTAGGAAGTGGGCCCACCCGTCGACCCCGGCCGGACGGCCCCCTTCGCGCACGGCGGGCCGCAGCCGCGCGCGGGCACGCCGGAGGAAGGGGTCGTCGACCGGGGAGTGACCCCACCCACCAGGGCCGGCGGGCGCCGGCTCCGGGGAGAACCTCGCCCTCGTCGGAACGAGCGGGGACAGCCACAACGTTAGGAGTGGTGGCGGGCCGACTCGTCATCCGCCGGAATGAAGCCGCCCAACCAGGGTTCTGCGGGGCGCGGCGCCCCTCCCCCTAAGGGGTGCCGCGGCCCGTCTCGGGGACGCCCCGTACGGGGTTCGGGCGCCGGCTCCCCCGGGCCCGTCCCCTCGCCTGCTCCTCAGCCGGCCAGCACCGGTGCGGCCAGCCGCTCCAGGGCCTGCGCGAAGCCCTCCACGACCGGGGCCAGCAGGGTGCCGGTCTCGCGCTCGACCAGGGTCGTCCCGTCCTCCCGGGCGGTGATGTGGCGGTCGAGCACGAACCAGCCCTGGGTGATGTGGCCGGCACCCATCGAGCTGAGCACCGGGCGCAGCGCGTAGTCCACCGCCAGCACGTGCGCGGGCGAGCCGCCGGTGGCCAGCGGCAGAACGGCCTTGCCGGCCAGCGCGTACTGCGGGAGCACGTCCAGCAGCGCCTTCAACAGGCCCGAGTAGGCGGCCTTGTAGACGGGGGTGCCGATCACGACGCCGTCCGCGCGGGCGAACAGCTCGGTGACGGCGACGATCTCCGGGTGGTCGAAGTCGCCCGACAGCAGCGCGTGCGCGGGCAGGCTGCGCGCCTCGAACGGGAGGACGTGGTGGCCCCGGGCCTCCAGGCGCGCGTCGACGTGGCGCAGCAGGCGGGTGGTGCGGGAGGTGGCGGACGGGGAGCCGGAAACGGACAGGACGGTGGCCATGGGTTCACCTCTGGCTGGAAGCGGGGGCGGCGCGACGCGGCGCAGGAGGACCGCTGCGGGGCGGGGCCGGGGAAGGGTGTTTCGACGTGCTGCGACGCGGGACGTGCTGCGACGCGGGTCGGGGGTACGTCGACGCGGGGTGCGGGCGCGCTTCAGCCGCGACAGAGCGAACAGGCCACACCACGCCGCAGGTCGACGTGCCGCCGACGCGTGAGTGCCCAACGCTGATCCATACCCGAAATGCAAACACGCTGTGTTCGAGCGGGTCAAGAATCGTTTCGCCAGCTGAACTGCGGTGAACGGCGGGTGACACAGCTCACGTTGAACGCCGCCCCGCGCCCGGGCGCCCCACCGTCGTGCGGCCGCGCGGAAGTTGCGGCGGAACGATCCGACACGTGCATCAAAACTGCTACAAGCAGCCCGGCGGAGCCCCCGGGGGGAGTCAGCACGACCGGGGTCGGGCATCCTCGACGACATGAACACGTGGCAGGAGGGCCGCCCGGGAGGCGGCGGGAACCCGTACAACGACGGGAACCCGTATCGGGGCGGCGGCAACGGCGGCGCGTACGGGCGCGGCGGAGGCGGCACGGCGGCCGAACCGCCGCTGCCCGGGTCGCTGAACCCGCGCGGGCCGGGGGCGCCCGCGCCGCGGCAGCCGGAGCCGTCCCGCGTCGGCGGCGTCCCGCCACAGGGGCCGGGCAGGCAGCCCGTCGGGCCCGGAGGACCGGGCGGCCCCGGTCGGCCGGGGGGTCCGGGTGGCCCCGGTGGCCCCGGCGGTCCGAGTGGCCCCGGCGGTGCGCGGCCGGGTGCGATACCCGCGAAGCGCTGGCCGCGGCGCCGGATCGTCAAGTGGTCGGTCTTCGGCGTCCTGATCGCCGTCATGGTGACCGCGGTCTCCACCTGGTTCTGGGCCGACTCCAAGCTCAACCACGAGAACGTGCTGGCCGACTACCCCGGACGACCGGCGGCCGGCAAGGGGACCAACTGGCTGATCGTCGGCTCCGACAGCCGCCAGGGCCTCACCGACTCGGAACAGGACGACCTGCACACCGGTCACGACACCGAGGGCAAGCGCAGCGACTCGATGATGATCCTGCACGTCGGGGACAACGGGAACACCCTGATGAGCATCCCGCGCGACTCCTGGGTGCCGATCCCGGAACACCCCGGCAGCAACGGCAAGACCGTCAAGGGCACCACCGCGAAGATCAACTCGGCCTTCGGCAACGGCGGCGGCCGGCTGCTCGTCCAGACCGTCGAGCTCAACACCGGCATCCGGATCGACCACTACGCCGAGATCGGCTTCGCCGGCTTCGTCGGCATCGTCGACTCGATCGGCGGCGTCGAGATGCACATCGACCAGAACGTCCAGGACAAGGACTCCGGCCTCGACCTCAAGGCCGGCGACCAGACCCTCAACGGCAAGCAGGCCCTCGCCTTCGTCCGCCAGCGTCACCAGATGGCCGACCAGGACCTCGGCCGCATGCGCAACCAGCAGAAGTTCCTCGGCGCCCTCGCCCACCAGGCGGCCTCCCCCGGCACCGTGCTGAACCCGTTCACCTTCTACCCGCTGGTCGACTCCGCCCTCGGCACCCTCATCGTCGACGACGACGCGGGCCTCACCGACCTCGGCTCGCTCTTCCTCGCCATGAAGGACGTCAACGGCGGCAGCGGCAAGACCCTGACCGTGCCGATCGCCAACGCCGACTACCACACCAAGACCGGCGAGTCGGCGGTCCAGTGGGACACCAACAAGGCCAAGCAGGTCTTCGACGCCTTCAAGAACGACAGCGCGGTCCCGGACGTCAAGTGACCGCCCGTGACTCGATGTAGTCACGGCGACACAATGGGTGGATGTCACTCGTCACCGCGCTCGTCTACCGCCGCCGCCATCGCCTCCTGGGCCGCCTGGCCCAGGAGGCGCTCGCGCTCTACGGCATGGAGGTGCCCGCCGCCTGCGAGATCGGGCCCGGGCTCGTCGTGTTCCACCGCGGCTTCGGCACCGTGCTGCACCCGTACACCACGCTCGGCGCCGGGGTGACGCTCTACAACGGGGTGGCCATCGGCCGGGCCGACCCGTGGGTGCCGCAGGAGCGCAGCGCCATGCGGCGGGTGGTGGTCGAGGACGGCGCGGTGCTGTGCGCGGGCGCCAAGGTGGTGTGCAAGGAGGGCGTGCTGACCGTCGGTGCGGGCACCGTCGTCGGTGCCAACGCCGTCCTCACCCGCTCCACCGGGCCCGGCGAGATCTGGGCCGGCGCCCGCGCGCAAGGTCGGCGTGCGGGAGGGGGCGTGGGCGGCGGTGGCCTGACCCGGGGCTTCGCTAACCCGCTTGCGGGAGAAGGCCGGTGCCGCACTCCGGGAAGCGGACCAGCCACTCCCCCTCGCCGCCGTCGGCCTCGGTGGCGCCCGAGTAGCCGTAGTGGATCAACCGTCCCCGGCCGCCCTCCAGCCAGCGGGCGTCGGTCAGGTGGACCGTCAGGGCCGCCGGGCGGTGCGGGTCCGGCCGCTCCAGCACCAGTTCCCGCTCGGCCTCGTCGGACCGGAAGGCCACCGCCGTCTCGGTGGTCGGCCGGCGCGCACCGCCGCCCTCGTACGTCCAGTACGCGACGACCGTCACGGTGAGCGATCCGTCCAGGCTCCCGGCGCCCGGCCGCACGTACTCCTCGTCCGGGACCCAGCGCGCGTGGTGGCGGATCTCCTCCGGCCCCCACCGCTCGTCCCAGCGCACCCAGTAGCCCGCCACCCGCTTGACCGTCATGGTCTCGCAGGCCACCCGCACCGCGATCCGCGCGGGGTTGACCGGCTCGCACGAGGCTAGCGAGACCACCGTCACCTGCTCGTACGTCACCGCGCCGTCGTCGGCGTCCTGTTCCATCGGTGAACCACCTTGCCGGAGAGTCGAGTTGGCCGCGGCTCCGACCGCGCACGAAGAGCCTAGGGCGACCGTGGGCGGGCCGGACCGATTGCGCGGTTCCGGCCCGGACCGGTCCGCTACCCGGTTACCCTGCCGCCGTCACCGGGCAGGCGGTCGAGGGTGATGCCGAAGTGGTCGCGGTAGGCGGCCAGCGCCTCGGGGGCGGCGAGCTGCTCCTCGGTGCGGGTGCCGTCCGGAGCCGTGCGGATGAGCTTCGTGCCGTTGAGGGTGATCCGGCCGCCGTCCTCGGCGAGGAGGGAGCACGTCGCCCCGCGGGCGAAGGGCGACTCGGGCGAGGTGGTCTGCCACCAGCAGGTCTGGCGGAAGTCCGCGAGCGGGTAGGGGCGGTGCTCCAGCCGGTACTGCGGCTTGCCGTCCATCAGGACGTCGAGCTCGCCGTGGTCCCCGTACGGGCTGAGGGTGAACGCGCCGTGCGGGTCGGCCTGCGGGGCGCGCTCGTCGAGGCGCAGCGGGTGGCGGCTGAACCGGCCGAAGCCGACGTCGACCAGCCAGGGTTCGTCGAGGTCGACCCGCAGCGCCAGGTGGTCGAACGGCGGTCCGGGCTGCTCGCCGTCGAAGACGCGGGCGGCGAGCAGGCTCACCCGGTAGCCGAGCGAGCGCAGCAACTCGGCGAAGGCGCCGTTGAGTTCGTAGCAGAAGCCGCCCCGGCGGCGGGCTACCAGCTTCTCCACCAGCGCGCCGGGGTCGAGGACGACGGGCTCGCCGAGGTGGATGCTCAGATTCTCGAACGGCACGGCCCGGAGGTGGGCGAGCTGGAGCCGTGCGAGCGCCTCCGGGGACGGCGCGCCGGCCGCCGCCACCCCGATCCGCGCCAGGTAGGCGGCCCGCCCGTCGGAGGTCAGCCCTTCGTGCGGCTTCTCGTGATCCATCCGCCCATTCCACCCTGCGCCGGGCCCGTCGACCATCGGTCCTTGGACCTACGTCGCCGATCATCCCCGCGCAGGACGTCGGACAGGCCGACTTCCTGCGCGGCCCACCACCCGGGCGCTGCGGCCAGCACAGCAGCGGCCCTCACCCGGGGACGGCGAGGCCTGCTTTCGCGGATCTCCTGCGTGGCCGTCAATCCCGCTGTCGGGACCGGACGTTGACGCGCCCGGGCAGCTGATCGCCCAACCGGGGGACATACCTGGTCAGGTGCACCCATCTCGGGCGGGTGTGCGCACACAATCGGCCCATGACCGAACCTCTGAGCCGACGCCACGTGCTCGGCGCCGCCGCCGCGGCCGGCTTCGCCGCCCTCCTCACCACCGGAACGGCCAAGGCCGCCACGGCCGTCACCCGCACCGCGCCGCCGGACCCGGCCGAGGAGCCCGTCGAGGAGCCCGCCGAAGAACCCGCCGAAGAACCCGCCGAGGACCCGGCAGCCCACGCGGACGACCCCGCCGAGGACCCGGCAGCCCACGCGGACGACCCCGCCGAGGACCCGGCAGCCGCCGCCGACGATCCGGCCGAAGAACCGGCGGCTCCCCTCGACGACCCCGACCGCGTCCACCGCGCCACCCGCACCGGCCGCGCGCCCGTTCCGCCCGGCGTCTACCGCATCAGCAAGCCGCGCGAGCAGGCCCTCACCCTCCAAGGCCCCCGCGACCCGGTGGTCGTCCTGCCGCCCATCGGCACTCCGGGCGCGCAGGAGTGGCAGGCGCAGACGCTCCCGAACGGCAACGTCACCCTCCGCAACCTCCGGGAGAACGCCTACGCCGGCTTCGACGGCGCCCCGGCGCCCAACAAGCCGATCTTCGGCAGGCCCACGCCCACCGAGTGGGTGCTGCGTCAGAGCGCCGAGCCCTTCGCCTTCCACATCGTGGCCCCCGGCGGCCCGGTCGACGGCGTCGAGCTCGCCCTCGACCTCAGCCTGCTGGCGATCTACCCGCCCCGCACCGCGCTGCGGCCCTACGAGCCCGGCAACCAGCGCCAGGCCTGGCGGTTCGAGCCGCACGAGTAACCGCTTCTCCCCCGCGCCCACCCGGCCGGAGCCCGGCGAGCAGTCCGGGCTCCGGCCCCGCCGTGTCCCGCCGCGGTACGCAGGACGAAGATAGGTGGATGTAAAACACAAGCTTCCAGGGCGAGGGGTCCGCGCCATGCCTCACATCACCATCGACTACTCCCCCCGGCTGGCCGACGCCTTCGACCGGCAGGCGCTCCTGCGGGAGCTGCACCCGATGGTGCTGGAGGAGGCCGGCTCCGCGGGCGTGTGCAAGACCCTCTGCCGCCCGGCCGCCGAGACCTGCGTCGGCGATCCCGACACCGACCGGGCCGGCCGGACCGGCTTCGTCCACATCACGGTGGCCCTGCTGCCGGGCCGCTCCGACGACCTGAAGGCCCGGCTCGCCGAGGACGTCCTCGCCCTGCTGGGCAAGCACCTCCCCCACGACGCGGTCTCCTCGGTGGAGGTCCGGGACCTCGCCGCCTCCTACCGCCTGCGCCCCGCGCAGCCGTAGGGCGTCCCCGGGCCACCCGTCCCCGGAAAAACCACCGCCCCGGATCGGGAAGTCGGACCGACCGACTTTCCGCTCCGGGGCGGTACGTGGAGGAGGCGACTACTCGACGATGCCGGACTTGGCGATCTTGATCGCCTTCGAGGTGCGGCCGCTCTGCGAGCCGAGCTTCTCGATCGCCGTCACGACGTCCATGCCCTCGACGACCTCGCCGAAGACGACGTGCTTGCCGTCCAGCCAGTCGGTCACGATGGTGGTGATGAAGAACTGCGAGCCGTTGGTGTTGCGGCCGGCGTTGGCCATCGAGAGCAGGCCCGGCTTGCTGTGCTTGAGCTGGAAGTTCTCGTCGGCGAACTTCTCGCCGTAGATGCTCTTGCCACCGGTGCCGTTGTGGTTGGTGAAGTCGCCACCCTGGAGCATGAACTGCGGGATCACGCGGTGGAAGCCGGAGCCCTCGTAGCCGAAGCCGTTCTGGCCGGTGGCGAGCTCACGGAAGTTGCGGGCGGTCTTCGGCACGACATCGTCGTACAGCTTGAAGACGATGCGGCCGGACGGAACGCCGTCGATCTCGATGTCGAAGAAAACGTTGGAAGCCATGCAGGGATCATGGCACGACCGACCGGTGGACGCGCGCCACCCCCGGCCGGGCACCGCCGGGCGCCGCTGTGTTATTCGGCGATATCCGGCGCCATCCGGCCGGCACCGGCGCGCTGCGGTTCGCCGTCGTGCGAGGGCCGTGGAAGCTAACATCGGTGTCAGGTTCAGGCGTTCGATCACGGCGACGGGGTGTGGGCGGCATGCGGATCGGTGAACTGGCGAGCCGGACGGGCGTGAGCGAGCGCTCGCTGCGCTACTACGAGCAGCAGGGCCTGCTGACCCCCGATCGGACCCTGGGCGGCCACCGGGACTACCCGGACGGCGCCGTGGACCGGGTCATCCTCATCCAGGAGCTGTTCGCGGCCGGGCTGCACAGCCGCAAGATCTACGAGATCCTCCCCTGCATGCGCGACGCCGACGGCGGGCCGAACGAGATCGCCACCCCGCGCCTGGTCGCGGAGCTCGTCACCGAACGCGACCGGATCGACCGGATGATCACCGACCTGGTCCGCTCGCGCGAGGTCCTCGACGAGGTCATCGTGACCGCCTCCGGCCGAGCCCAGCTCGCCCAACTCGCCCCGGTCGAACGCGAGGCCCGTTAGGCCCTGTCCGGCCGAGGCCCGTTAGGGCTTGCCCTGACCGCGGGGCTGCTTGAGCTTGCGCCAGACCGCTTCCAGGGCCGCGATGTCGTCCTCGTCGATCCGGTCGGTGAAGACCGGCGCGAGGACGGCCCGCCGGGTGGCGTCGGCCTCGGCGAAGGCGGCGCGGCCCGGCTCGGTCAGCTCGATCCGCACCGACCGGGCGTCGGAGGCGGAGGGCGAGCGGGCGACCAGGCCACGCGTGGCCAGGGCGTCCACCACGCGGGAGACCTGGCTGCGGCTGAGCATGGTCTTCGCGCCCAGGTCGGAGGCGGCGACGGGCTCCGGCTGCCCGTTGAGCCAGAGCATCACCTCGAACCAGGACAGCGGCAGCCCGTGCACCCGGGTGAGCTCGCGGTCCACCTGGGCGGCGAGAGTGGTGCCGGCCCAGACCAGGCCGTAGAAGGCGTGGTCCTGCTCGGACAGCGGGCCCAGGGTGAGATCGGCACGGTTCATGACGTTCATCGTACCGAGGTGCGTGCGCGTACACGTATTCCGCGCACACGCACGACCCCGGCCGCGCGGGGCCGGCGGGACTTTGCAAACACGCCCTAGAACGGCCGGTGGTCCGGCTCGCACACCGTGCCGGCCGGCGGCAGCGCGCCGCTGACCAGGTACCGCTCCTCGTACTGCCAGGCGCAGGCGCTCGGGTTGCCCAGCGCGGTGTGGCCGTACCCGTCGACGGTCAGCAGGCGGCCGCGGGCGAGGGTGTCCGCCAGCGCGCGGGAGCCCTCGTACGGCCAGGCCGGGTCACCGGTGAGGCCCACGACCAGGATCGGTGCGGAGGTCGGGCGGTCCCACGGGCCGGTGTAGCGGTCCCGGGCGGCCTCGGCCGGCCAGCCCGTGCAGCGCTGGGTCTGCCAGACCCAGTACGGGCCGGTGGCACCCGCGCGGTCGCGGGCCAGCGCGGCCGCCGCCGGGTAGGAGGAGGCGGGCGGGTTGGCGGTGTCGGCGCAGAGCGTCCCGAGGGTCTGCGCCTGCCGGAGGGCGCCGCCGGTCGGCAGCGGCGCCGAGGCGTCCGGGGCGGCGGTCCACAGCTGCTGCAGCAGCCCGCCCAGCGCCGGCCAGCCGAAGCCGGGGACACCGGGGAGGGGCGCGGCCGTGTAGAGCATCGGCAGCACGGTGCTGCTGACGGCGGAGGCCTGGTCGAAGGTGACCGTCTGCGGCGCGGTGCCGAGCGTCACCGGCGTCCGGCCGAGCCGGTCGATCAGCTCGTCGAACTTGGCGCGGGTCGCCGCCGGGCCGCCGTCCGCCGCGAAGGCGCACGCGGCGGGGCCGGCGTCACCGCACTGGTCGAGGAAGGCGTCGAGGGTCCGGGTCGCGGCGAGGTCGCCGCCGGTGCGCAGGAACGGCGGCAGGGCGCGCTGCCCCGGGCCACGCCCGGTGGACCAGGCGACCGGGTCGGGGGCGCTGTCCAGCACCAGCGCGCGGACCCGGTCCGGGAAGAGGTTGGCGTAGGTGGTGCCCAGGTAGCTGCCGTACGAGGTGCCGAGGTAGCTCAGCCGGCGGTCGCCGACGGCCGCGCGCAGCAGGTCCAGGTCGCGGGCCGTGTCGGCGGTGGACAGGTGGGCGAGCAGCCCCGTCCGGTCGGTGTCGGCACACTGGCGGCCGAAGCGCGCGTACGTCGCGGACCAGGCCGACTCCTGGGCGGCGCCGACCGGGTAGCCGGCGGGCAGTCCGGCCAGCAGCTGCTGCTCGGCCGCCGCGTCCGGGAAGCAGTCGAGGGTCGTCGATGCGCCGATGCCGCGCGGGTCGAAGCTGACGATGTCGAAGCGCTCGCGCACCTGCTCCGGGAACATCCCGTACACGGCGGGCAGCGCCTGGGTGCCGGGCACGCCCGGGCCGCCGGGGTTGAAGAACAGCGAGCCGATCCGGTGCGCCCGGTCGGTCGCGGGGTGCCGGATGACGGCCAGCTCGACGGTGCGCCCGGCCGGGTCGCGGTAGTCCATCGGCACCGTGGCGCGGGCGCAGTCGAAGTCCGGTACGCAGGACCGCCAGTCCAGCCGGGGTACCGGCGCCGCGGGGGCGGCCGCCGCTGAGGCGGCCGGGGCGAGGCCGGCCAGCAGCAGCGCGGCGGCCGCGGCGGCGCCGAGCCGGAACGCGGAGGTGAGGCGGGGTCGGGGCATGGGCAGGATCTCCCGGTTCGATGGGCTGACGTGCTGCCACCGAGCCTCGTGGCGGCCGCTGTCATCCCGCCCACACCCGCCGTCAGGCTGCTGTCGGCGCCACCCCGGGAGCGCTCAGGAGCCTTGGGCCGGCTTGCGGGCCAGCACGTACGCCTGCGGGGTCTCCACACCCTCCTCCGGCTCGCGGGACATCCGGGTGGTGATCCGCAGTCCGGCCGCGCGGGCCAGCTCCTCGATCCGGTGCGGCTGCTGGCGGCGGAAGTCCAGCGCCACCGGGTGCCCGAAGGGCTGGTCGATCCGGAGCGGCTCGTCGCCGACCTGGAAGGCGAGCAGCAGGTGGCCGCCCGGGGCGAGCACCCGCGCGAACTCGGCGAACACCTCCGGCAGCCGCTCGGCCGGGGTGTGGATGATCGAGTACCAGGCCACCGCGCCGGTCAACTCGCCGTCACTCAACGGGAGATCGAAGAGCGATCCCTCGGTGAAGTCCAGCCCGGGGTACGTCCGGCGGGCCAGCTCGACCATCCGCGGCGAGAGGTCGATGCCGCGGATGTCGAGGCCCAGGCCGTGCAGGTGGCTCGTCACCCGGCCCGGGCCGCAGCCGAGTTCGGCGACCGGACCGTCGGCACGCTCGGCGAGCACCAGTTCGGCGAAGGCGGCGAGCAGCGCCCGGGACAGCGGGTTGCCGGCCAGTTCGTCGCGGTAGCGGTCGGCGTAGTCGGCGGCGATGGCGTCGTAGAACGCCCGGGTCGTGGTGAGGAAGTCCGGCTCGGTCATGGTCCGGCACCCTACTCGTCCCCCGCCGGTCCGTAGCATCGCCCGTACAACGAGCCGAGGGGGAACGGAACATGAGCCGGATCGGCGTCTACCTGGCACACCCGCGACCGGGCAGCTTCAACCACGCGCTGTACGAGGCCGTGGTGGACGAGCTGCGCGGACGCGGCTGCGAGGTACGGGCCCACGACCTCTACGCGGAGGGCTTCGCCCCGCTGCTCACCGCCGGGGAGACCGGCACCGTCGACGCCGCCGACGCACCCGCCGACCCGCAGCTCGCCCTCCACCGGGCCGAGGTCGCCACCCTGGACGCGCTCGTCCTGATCCACCCCAACTGGTGGGGCATGCCGCCCGCCGTGCTCACCGGCTGGGTGCAGCGGGTGCTGGTCCCCGGCGTCGCCTACAAGCTGGGCACGGCCGACGGCGAGCCGGCCGGGCTGCTGCGGGCCGGGCGGGCCCTGGTGCTCAACACCTCCGACACCCCGCAGGAGCGCGAGGACGGCGAGTTCGGTGATCCGCTGGAGCGGATCTGGGCGGCCTGTGTGCTGCCGTACGTCGGCGTCACCGACGTCCGCCGGACGGTGTTCCGCACCGTGACCGACTCCCCCGCCGACACCCGCGCCGACTGGCTCCGGCGGGCCCGCGCACAGGCGGCCGCGCTGGTCCGACGCGAATCGCCGGACACGCCCTAAAGCTCCAGCTCCGCCACGGTCTGGTCGCCGCTCGTCTCGCCGGTCGGGCGGAAGCCGAGGCCGGCGTAGAAGTCGGCGGGGCCGTCGGGGCCGGGGACGTAGGTGACGGTGGCGCGGGTACCGCCGCGGCGGCGGATCTCGGCGCAGACCTGCTCGACGGCGAAGCGGCCGTAGCCGCCGCGCTGGTGCCCGGCGTCGACGAGCAGGCGCCAGAGACCGGAGCGGGGCCGGTCGTCCGGCTGCTCGGGGTTGAACCGGATGTCGAAGAAGGCCATCACGAAGCCGACCGGCCGCTCCCCGTCCGTGATCAGCCGGGGCCAGGCGGTGTCGCCGTACGCGTACGCCTCGGCCAGCGACTTCACCACCGGCGCGACCAGGCCCGCCTGCTCGGGGCGCACCGTGAGGGCGAGGGCGGCGTCGATGTTCTCGGGGGTGATCCGGGCCAGGCCGAGGGTGGAGGACATGGCGGGCAGCCTACGGAGCGAGGCCGCCCGCCGTCGCCCGGTTTTTCGGGGCCAGGACGGGCCAGGACCAGCCCAGACGGGCCCCGACGGGCCAGGACGGGCCCCGACGGGCTGCGGCCGGCCCGCCCGGGCCCGCGGTCAGGCCGCCGGGCCGGCGCTCACTCCCCGGCCGGGAAGTCGGTGCCGCGCCCGACCGCCTCCCAGGCCTCGGTCTCCCGGCGCGCGCCGTCCAGATTGCCGAGGATCGCGTCGACGGCGTCGCTGCCGAGCGCCAGCCGCAGCGGCGTCCGCTCGGCGTCCAGGGCGGCCAGGATCGCCGCCGCGGCCTTCGCCGGGTCGCCGGCCTGCTTGCCGTCCGAGTCCGGCAGACCGCTGCGGACCGGCCCGACCACCGGCTCGTACGCGGCGATCGGGGCGGCCTGGGCGAGCGCCCCGCCGCCCGCGAAGCCCGTCCGGAACGCGCCCGGCTCGACGATCAGCACCTTGATCCCGAACCCGGCGACCTCCTGCGCCAGCGCCTCGGACAACCCCTCCAGCGCGAACTTGGTGGCCGAGTAGGCACCCACGCCGGGGAAGGAGAACCGGCCGCCCATGCTGCTCATCTGGACGACGGCGCCCGAGCCCTGGGCCCGCATGTGCGGCAGCACGGCGCGGGTGAGCGCGGCCGGGCCGAAGAAGTGCAGCTCCATCAGGTCCCGCAGCTCGCGGTCGGTGTACTCCTCGACGGCGCCGATCAGGCCGCGCCCGGCGTTGTTCACCAGGACGTCGATCCGCCCGTACCGGCCCAGGGTGTCCGCGACCACGGCGGAGATCCGGGCCGGGTCGGTGACGTCCAGTCGGACCGGGACCAGCCGGCCCGGGTGGGCGGCGGCCGGCGCCTCCAAGGTCTCGGGGCGGCGGGCGGCCGCGACCACGGTGTCGCCGGCCGCCAGCGCGGCCTCCGCGATGGCCTGTCCGAAGCCGGAGTTGGCGCCGGTGACCAGCCAGACCCTGCCGGTGACGGCCTGCTCGGGGGTGTTGCTCATGATCCGTACGCTCCCGCAATCGTCGTGTATCGCACTGAAGTTGACGATCATTTATGCCACTCGGGCCGCGGGTTCGTCCACGGCGGGGCCTCGCTCGCCCGATAGCGCCTCTCTACCGCCACCGCCCGGGACCGACGCGCCGCGCGACGGCCGGGCGGGGCGGACGACCCCGCTCGTGCACGGCTCCGCCACGGTGGTACGGGAACCAGCCGACCGAGGGCGCGCCCGATCGCAGACACAGCACCACCCGCTGCCATACTCGACCCGGCTTCACCGCCCCACCACGGCATGCACCCGTCGTCTCCGCCGAGGTGGAGCAATCGTGGCTATCACAGGGGAGGAAAATCCATCATGCGTATGCGTCATGCCTTCGGGCTGACCGTCGCGGCGGCCAGTGCCGTGCTCGGGCTGCCGATACCGGCCTCGGCCGCACCTGCGGCCTCCGCGGGCACGCTGCTCGTCAACAATGCGCCCGGGGCGGGCTGTTCCGACTCGGGCGGCGGGACGGCCGACCGGCCGTTCTGCACGATCGGCGCCGCGGCCGCGGTCGTCCAGCCCGGCCAGACCGTGCGGGTCATGCCCGGCCAGTACGGCGAGGAGGTCCGGATCACCCGGTCCGGCACGCCGGAGCAGCCGATCGTCTTCACGGGGGCGCCGCTCACCGTCTTCAACAGCCTGCAGCCCGCGATCAGGCCGACCTCCGGCAAGCCGTCCGTGACGTTGGAGGGCGTGCACGACGTGGTCGTCCACGGCTTCCTGGACGACGGCGGCACCGGATTCCAGGTCACCGACTCGACCCGGGTCGGCGTCGACCAGAACTGGTTCCACCTCAGGTCCGTCCAGGTCGGGGGGACAAGCGACCACGTGACGGTGAGCCGGAACCTGTTCGACCGCTCGGAAGGCCTGGTCGTGGCCGCCGGCGTCACCAACACCCTGGTCACCGCCAACGACTTCAACCTGGCCACCGGCTCCGCCGTCAGCGCGACCGACACGCCGGACCTCGCCGTCACCAACAACACCATCGTGCTGCCCTGCGTCTCCGCCGTGGCCGTCGACGGCACCTCGCCGCGCGCGATCGTGAAGAACAACGTCACGACGACGGTGGCGCCGATCGGCACCGAGTCGGACGGCCCGCGCTGCACACCGTCCGCCACGGCGCCGTCGATCTCGGTGTCCGCCGCCTCCGCCGCCACTGCCACCGTGGACTACAACACCGTCCACCCGCGGCCCGGCACCAGCGGCTACCGCTGGGGCGACAGCAGCTACGCCACCCCGCAGGCCTTCGCCGCGGCCACCGGCCAGGGCGTGCACGACGTCGACCTCACGCTGGACTACTCCAGCCGGAAGTCGTGGGAGCCCTTCAACCGGCTGAACGACGCCGCGGTCGGCGCGATCGACTCCGCCGACCCCACCGCCCCGGGCATCGGCACCGACATGAGCGGCCAGCCGGCCGTCGACGACCCCAAGGTCCCCAACACCGGCCCGAACGGCAGCGTCAAGGACCGCGGCGCGTACGAGCTCAGCGGCATGCTCTGGGGCACCCTCGGGATCAAGGGCGCCGAGACCCCGACGGCCCAGGGCCCGATCCCGCTCACCGTGCAGGCCTCGGCCTCGGCGAGCAACGACTGGGGCACGCCGTCGAAGTCCTACGAGTTCGACTTCGGGGACGGCAGCGACCCGGTGGTCTCCGCGAGCGACACGGTGAACCACACCTACACCAGGACCGGCGCGTACCGCGTGTCGGCGGTCGTCGTGGACGCCGCCGGCGGGCGGGCCCACACGCTCGACCGGACGGTCTGGGCGAACCCGCCCGCCGAGCTGTCCGCCGACTTCGGCGCGAAGAACGTCGGCTGGCCGCTGACCTACCAGGTCGACGTCTCCGACCACTCCCCGTGGGCGATCGCCCGCCGCACGGTGGACTTCGGCGACGGCACCGTGACGGACCTGCCCGGCATCACCACCAGCATCCAGCACGCCTACCAGCAGCCCGGCACCTACACCGTCACCGCGACGGTCGGTGACGAGGGCGGCCGCAACGTGACGGCCACCAAGCAGGTCACCGTCGCGTACGACCCGAGCGTGGCCGTGCTGCAACCCGGCGAGCGGGTCCAGGTGCTGGCGCAGCACAGCAACGGCCTGTTCAACGGCGGTGCGCACTACGGCTACGGCCTCTGGGCCCCGTTCACCCCGGTCGGCGCCGGGAACGCCCCGTTCCAGGACGGCACGGTGACCTCGACGACGATCGCCGCCACCAGCGACCAGGTCGCGCACAACCTCGCCACGGCGAACGGCAGGCTCTACATCGCCGACCGGCTGATCCAGCCCGGCCACTGGGAGAAGGTCGGCTGGTGGGTACCGGACGGCAAGTGGAACGACTGGGCCGAGGTGACCGCGCCCGGCGCCGCCGGTCCGCTGCCGGGCGCCCCCGACCAGATCGCCAGTGCCACCATCGGCAACACGTTGCACGTCCTGGCCCTGGTCAACGGCACGGTCTACCAGACCACCGCCGACTACGCGGCCGGCCGCTGGACCGGCTGGGCCAACGTCTCCGCCGCCACCGGCCTCGGCACCACCACGAAGATCTCGGCCGCCGCCACCGGCAACTCACTGCACATCGCCACGCTCGACTCGTTCGGCCGGGCCTACATCGCCGACGGCAACTACGACCGGGGCACCTGGAGCTCCGGCGAGCTCACCGCCATCCTCGGCACCCCCTCCGGCCGCCCGGCGAACCAGATCGCCGCCGCCTCGACCGGCGACAAGTTGCACGTCGTCGTCCTGGACTACGGCACCGTACGCCAGGCCATCGGCGACTACGCCGCCGGCCGCTGGACCGGCTGGAACGACATCACCGCCCCGGCCGGCACCCAGATCGGCAACATCGACCGGATCGCCGCCGCCGGCACCGGCAACAAGCTCCAGGTCTACGCCCTCGCCGGCGGCTCCCTCTACAACGCCACCGGCGACTACGACCGCGGCCGCTGGGCCCCCTGGGCCCCCGTCTCCACGGGCCAGAAGGACCGGACGCTCACCGAGATCGCCGTCACCGGCGCCTGACACCCCGCCTGATCGACCGCCACCACCGGTCCCCGGATCGCTCCCGGCCCGTGCGCCGCGCCTCCGGGGACCGGTTCGTTCGAAGACGCATCACGACTTGGCGAACAGTTGGGAACACGTTCGACAGTAGAGCGATTTCTCCGACAGACTGACGGCCGATCTTCACCGGCGCCCCGCTGAACCTCCATCGGAAGCGATGGGCGCGGACGAAACTCCGACACTTCCGCCTAACAGGAGACACTCCAACGTGCGTACCCGCCGAGCCTTCGGGCTGACCGTCGTCGCGGCCGTCGCCGCCTTCGGTACCCCCGGCATCGCCACGGCAGAACCCGCCGGCGTCCTCTACGTCAACAACAACCCCGGGGCCAACTGCGCGGACACCGGCACCGGGACGGCCGCACGGCCGTTCTGCACCATCCAGGCCGCCGCCGACGTCGTCGAGCCCGGACAGACCGTGCAGGTCGCGCCGGGCACGACCTACTTCGAGAACGTGAAGATCACCCGCTCGGGCACCGCCGAGCGGCCGATCACCTTCCTCGGCACGCCGCTCACCACCGCGGGCTACGGCACCCGCCCCACGGTCTACACGACCAATCGGCCGTTCACCCTGAGCGGCGTCAACGACGTCGTCGTGCGCGGCTTCGAAACCGCCAACTCCAGCAACGGGATCTCGGTCGCGGATTCCTCGCGGGTCGTCATCGACCAGATCGAGTTCGGCGACACCTACTACGGCTCCGACTCCGTGCTCATCGCCGGCAAGAGCGACCACGTCACGGTGAGCCGCAGCCACTTTCCGAAGGCCCACGGCGTTGTCGTCCAGGACGGTGCCGCCCACACGCTGATCACCTCGAACGACTTCAACCGGGCCGGGCAGGACGCGGTCAAGGCCACCGACGCGCCGGACCTCGCCGTCACCAACAACACCATCGCCTTCTCCTGCTGGTCGGGTGTCTCGGTGGAGGGCAACTCCCCGCGGGCCCTGATCAAGAACAACATCATCACGGCCACCAACGCGTCCGCCGCCAGCGACCTGAATCTCTGCCTGAACGCGAAGTACGCCCCGCTGATCAGCCTCTCGGCCCAGTCGGCCGGCACCGCGGCCGTGGACTACAACACCGTCCACCCCTGGTCCGGGATCCCGGCCTACTCCTGGGCCGGCACCGGTTACGCGACGCCCACCGAGCTGGCCACCGCCACCGGTCAGGGCACGCACGACCTCGTGCTGGACATCGACCTGCCTCAGCGCCGGCGGTTCAACCAGCTCACCGAGGCGGCCGCCGCAGCCATCGACTCGGCCGACCCGGACGCACCCGGCGTCGGCACCGACCTGTTCGGCCAGCCCGCGCTCAAGCACCCGAAGATCGCGGGCAACGGCCCCGGCAACAGTGCCCGGGACCGTGGCGCCTACGAGCTCAACGGGCTGAAGGACGCCCAGCTGACCACCACCGGTACCGATGTCCCGACCCCGCAGGGCCCGGCCCCCTTCACCGCCAAGCTCACCGGCTCGGCGACCAACGACTGGGGCGCGCCGATCAGCTCGTACATCTTCGAGTTCGGCGACGGTAGCCCCCAAGTCACCTCCACCACCCCGTCGGTGACGCACACCTACACTCGCGTCGGCTACTTCAGCACGTCCGTCACGATGGTGGACGCCAACGGCGCGCGGATCACCGGGACCGGCTACGGCGTGAAGGCGGGCGAGCCCGGTCCGGTCACCGCCACGGTCAAGGCACGGCAGACCGGCTGGCCGCTCAAGACCGACATCGAGGTCAACGGCGGCTCCCCCTACGCGCTGAAGTCCCCCATCACGGTCGACTTCGGCGACGGCACCTCCGCCACCCGGGACCACTACTACGGGTACTTCTCGCACGACTACAGCGCGCCGGGCGAGTACACCGTCACCGCCACCGTGCTGGACGAGGCCGGCCGCAGCGGCACGGGCACCACGAAGATCAAGGTTGCCTACGACCCCGCCGTCCAGGTGCTCCAGCCCGGTGAGCGGGTCCAGGTCCTGGCGCAGGACGGCAGGACCCTGCTCAACGGCGGCGCCCACTACGGCAACGGCGCGTGGGCCCCGTTCACGCCCGTTCCCGCCGAGGGCGCCGACTTCCCGACCGGCTCCGTGATCGGCCGGGCCGTCGCGACCACGAGCGACCAGAAGGCGCACAACCTGGTCGTCGACAACTACGGCAAGATCCACATCACCGACCGGCTGGTCCAGCCGAACGGCACATGGACGCCGTGGGCCGAGGTGACCGCGCCCGGCGCCGCCGGTCCGCTGCCCGGCATCCCCGACCAGATCGCCAGTGCCACCATCGGCAACACGTTGCACGTCCTGGCCCTGGTCAACGGCACGGTCTACCAGACCACCGCCGACTACGCGGCCGGCCGCTGGACCGGCTGGGCCAACGTCTCCGCCGCCACCGGCCTCGGCACCACCACGAAGATCTCGGCCGCCGCCACCGGCAACTCACTGCACATCGCCACGCTCGACTCGTTCGGCCGGGCCTACATCGCCGACGGCAACTACGACCGGGGCACCTGGAGCTCCGGCGAGCTCACCGCCATCCTCGGCACCCCCTCCGGCCGCCCGGCGAACCAGATCGCCGCCGCCTCGACCGGCGACAAGTTGCACGTCGTCGTCCTGGACTACGGCACCGTACGCCAGGCCATCGGCGACTACGCCGCCGGCCGCTGGACCGGCTGGAACGACATCACCGCCCCGGCCGGCACCCAGATCGGCAACATCGACCGGATCGCCGCCGCCGGCACCGGCAACAAGCTCCAGGTCTACGCCCTCGCCGGCGGCTCCCTCTACAACGCCACCGGCGACTACGACCGCGGCGCCTGGGCCCCCTGGGCCTCCGTCGCCGGCCCGCCCGGCCTCCGGGAGGTCGCCGTCGGCGGCGCCTGAGGCCCCTCGCACGAGGGAGCCCCCGACCGATCGGTCGGGGGCTCCCTCGTGTCGAGACCCGCTGCGGTGACGGCGGGTCGGGTTACGGCAGGTCGGGTTACGGCAGGTTGCGGGCCATGACGATGCGCTGGACCTGGTTGGTCCCCTCGTAGATCTGGGTGATCTTCGCGTCCCGCATCATCCGCTCCACC
>NZ_JBIUYE010000028.1:0-53480 GCF_044744365.1 Kitasatospora sp. NPDC087314 | reverse complement strand
GGCTGCCAGGACCTGCGGGGGCATGCTCGGCCGCCCGTTCGTCGACGGGTACATGTCCGTGAACATCGACCCCGGGAACAGCGTCTCCCGGTGCTTGGCCAGGAATGCGAACACGCTCCCCGCCGGGATCAGCTCCCGGCAGGTCTCCCAAACATCCGGCCCGACCAGCTCCCCAGCCCATTCTCCCTGCACATCAGCAGTCTGGCCCCACACCGAGTGACGCAGGGCCAGAACCCCTGATTCTCAGTGAACTTCTAGAGCAACCCCCGCGAGCGCGGGGCCGACCGGGCCGGGGAGTCCGGCTCGGCCTGGGGCTGGGAGCAACCCCCGCGAGCGCGGGGCCGACCGGGCCGCACCGACACCCGCTCGGCCACCTGGAGAGCAACCCCCGCGAGCGCGGGGCCGACAGGACGCGCAGCGCCTCGGCCTCCTGAATGGGAGAGCAACCCCCGCGAGCGCGGGGCCGACACCCCGCGAAGATCCGCGCCGAGCTCATCCAGGGAGCAACCCCCGCGAGCGCGGGGCCGACATGAACGGCGGCAGCAGCTCCAGTTCCTCCGATGAGCAACCCCCGCGAGCGCGGGGCCGACCAGGTGACGCCCTCGGTGACCATCGGCACCAAGGAGCAACCCCCGCGAGCGCGGGGCCGACTGACCTGGAGGGCTAGGTGATAGCTGCCCGGTGGAGCAACCCCCGCGAGCGCGGGGCCGACTGCGAGGCGATCCGGCTGGAGCAGATCCCGCAGGAGCAACCCCCGCGAGCGCGGGGCCGACATCGTGTGGGAGAGCGGCACCCAGACCGCCCAGGAGCAACCCCCGCGAGCGCGGGGCCGACCACGGCGCCCTGGAGCGCACCGGCCCGATCCCGGAGCAACCCCCGCGAGCGCGGGGCCGACCGGCTGCCCGGACTGCGACCCGTACTCACCCGGGAGCAACCCCCGCGAGCGCGGGGCCGACGAGGTCGAGCTGACGCACGTGGACGCCCGGCGGGAGCAACCCCCGCGAGCGCGGGGCCGACTCGCGGGCAGCCTGCGCGGCGGCCGTGCGGTAGGAGCAACCCCCGCGAGCGCGGGGCCGACTCGTTGGCGGCAGGGCTTGCCCCAGAGCGCGGGGAGCAACCCCCGCGAGCGCGGGGCCGACGCCTTGCAGTACTTCGGCGCCGGGCCGCGCTTGGAGCAACCCCCGCGAGCGCGGGGCCGACGGCGTGCTTCTCGTCGTCCTCGGCGGCGGCCAGGAGCAACCCCCGCGAGCGCGGGGCCGACTAGGGCGGGCGACACGGCCGTGTCGACGGCGGCGAGCAACCCCCGCGAGCGCGGGGCCGACTCCACGGTCAGGACACATCCGACCGCCAGAACGGAGCAACCCCCGCGAGCGCGGGGCCGACTTCACGCAGGTGGTCGGGTCTCGTAGCTACAAGGAGCAACCCCCGCGAGCGCGGGGCCGACGTAATCACCGGCGCCTTTCGGGTCATAAACCTTGAGCAACCCCCGCGAGCGCGGGGCCGACTCGTCAACAATGTCCGCCAGTGCCCGGATCAGGGAGCAACCCCCGCGAGCGCGGGGCCGACTCATGCGCGATCTTCGCGAGCGCGAGGGCCAGGGAGCAACCCCCGCGAGCGAGGGGCCGACTACCCGTTCATCCGGCCCGTGGTGGGCGACTCGGAGCAACCCCCGCGAGCGCGGGGCCGACAGCCCGCACGGCAGCGAGCCTGCCCGGGACCTCGAGCAACCCCCGCGAGCGCGGGGCCGACGCCAGACCACCCGCTGACCGGCCCAGCTGACGGGAGCAACCCCCGCGAGCGCGGGGCCGACGCCCCGGAGCCGTTCGACCTGGGCACCGGCGGAGAGCAACCCCCGCGAGCGCGGGGCCGACCCGGTCGCCCTCGTCCGGCGTCCTCAGAGCCGCGAGCAACCCCCGCGAGCGCGGGGCCGACCTTGCAGCGGCCGACCGCCGCCGCCGTCGACTCGAGCAACCCCCGCGAGCGCGGGGCCGACACCGGATGGGTCCGGGCCGACCCGGCGAGGGCGGAGCAACCCCCGCGAGCGCGGGGCCGACACTTGCTGACCTGCGGCGACTGGTGTCAGAGGGCGCTGGTTGATTCAGTTCGATCGGATGACAGCCCGAAGGGGAGCTGATATCTCGCTTTCATCTCTCCCTGCTCTAAGGTGAGTTGTCAGTGCCGTGTCCTAGGCTCCCGAAGCGTACCCGTACGTGGAGGTTGGGACGATGGTCGATGACCGTTGGCAGTGGTATCCGCCCGAGGTCAGGGACTGGCTGGGCGCGCTGTGGGGCAAGTCGGCGGCGCGGGGCGGTGGGACTGTCAACCTTCTGCTGTCGCACATGCTGGACACTGCCGCGGTGGCCGAGGTGGTCTGGGACCGCTACCTGCCGCCGGTGACGAAGTGGCGTCTGGACGCTCTGGCGGGAGGCGCTGGCAACGGGCGGCGTCTGTTCGCCTGGCTGTGTGGGATCCATGACTGCGGCAAGGCCACCCCGGTGTTTCAGGATCTCGACGCCGTCGGCGAGGCAGCTGTCCGTCAAGCGGGGCTCACCTGGGACAAGTACGCGGTGAAAGGCTCGTCTTGGCGGCATGACAAAGCCGGTGCCCGGGTGCTGAGGGCACTGCTCACCGAAGCGAAGTGGTCGAAGGAGCAGGTCGGCTGGGTATGGCCGCTGGTCGCCGGCCACCACGGGCTGATCCCGACACTGGGGCAGCTGAGCCCACCGAAGAAAAACGAGAGGCTGCAGGGAAGCAGCCAGTCCTGGAAGCTCGCGCAGTTGGCGCTGGTGGAGGTGTTCTCCCGGGAGCTCGGCTATGAGGGCGAGGCGCCGCTTGCCGCCGTCGAACCTCTGGGGGTACCGAGCCGTGCGATGCAGCTCCAGCTGTCCGGCTTCGTGGTGATGGCGGACTGGATCGCCAGCGACGAGCGGCACTTCACGGGCGTGTCCGATCTGCAGAGGGTGGCGATGCCTCAGGCGCGGCAGCGGGCCGCGGTGGCGTGGTCGAGGCTCGAACTGCATGGTGGATGGGGAGCGTTGGCGGTGCCCGGCCCGGAGACGTTTCGGGACCGCTTCGGCCACGGGCCCCGGCCGTCCCAGGAGTTGGTCATCGATGTGGTGCATCGGATGGGCGGGCCTGGCCTGGTGATCGTTGAGGCGCCGATGGGGGAGGGGAAGACGAAGGCGGCGCTGGCGGCGGCCGAGCTGATGGCGGCGCGTCACGGCGCGGACGGGGTGTTCCTGGGAATGCCGACCCAGGCGACCGCGGACCCGATGTTCACCCAGGTCCGGTGGTGGCTGCGCGAGGTCGGTGACGGGCTGGAGGACCAGGTCGCGCTGCTGCATGGCAAGCGGATGTTCAACAAGGAGTGGCGCGCCCTGCTGGAGGGCGCGGGGCAGTGGGGGCAGAACGCTGACTCCCACTACTCGTCAGTGGGCGAAGACGAGTTCGGAATGCGGACCGACTGCTTCGATGGCTGCGAGGGTGGGGAGCGCAGGGCTCCCGCCGAGTGGTTCCTCGGGCGTCGCCGTGGCCTGTTGAGCCCGTTCGTGGTCGGCACCATCGACCAACTCCTCTACGCCGCGACCCGCACCAAGCACGTGATGCTCCGTATGGCCGGCCTGGTCGGCAAGGTCGTGATCCTCGACGAGGTCCACGCCGCTGACGTCTACATGTCGCAGTTCCTGCTCGAGGGCCTGTGGTGGCTCGGGCAGGCCGGAGTGCCGGTGGTACTGCTGTCGGCTACCCTGCCGCCAGAGCAGCGGCGCCGCCTGGTCGCCGCCTACCTGGCCGGTACGCAGTCGGCGGAGTCCTCGGCTGCGCTGGCGCTTCCCGAGCAGCAGGGCTATCCGAGCGTGACGGCGGCTTGGCCAGCACAAGGAGGGAGGCCGGCGCTGTTGGTCGAGAGTACCGAATCCTGGCGTGACGACCTTCAGGTGCGGGTTGAGGTGCTCGACGAACCGCCGACGCGGACCGATTCCCGGACTCCGCAGCACGACGCCGGGCCGGTGGACGCCACCGTGGTCGACTACCTGAAGGAGCGCCTGGTCGACGGCGGATGCGTCCTGGTCATCCGCAACACCGTGGCCCGCGCCCAGACCACGTTCGAGGCCCTCCGTAAGGAGTTCGGCGCCGACGTCCGGCTTCTGCACGGCCGCCTGCATGCAGGCCACCGGGCCGACCGCACGAAAGAGGTGCTGAAACTCCTCGGACGGCCGACGGAAGGATCCGAGCGCCCCGACAGGCTGATCGTCGTCGCCACTCAGCTTGCGGAACAGTCCTTCGACGTCGACGCCGATCTGCTGATCACCGACCTTGCACCGATGGACCTGATCCTCCAGCGCATCGGACGCCTTCACCGCCACGACGGTGTGAGGCGTCCCGACCTGCTGTCCAGGCCCACCGTTGCCGTCACCGGCATCCATCTCGACGACGACAGCGCGCCGCACTTCCTGCGCGCCTCCGAAGGGATTTACGGTCGCTACCTCCTGCTGCGTACGGCCGCTGAGGTCGAGCGGGTGGCTAAGGCAGGCGGGGGCACGTGGAGCATCCCCGGCCAGGTGCCGGACCTGGTCGCCCGGGTATACGGCACCGATCCCGTCGTCCCGGCCGAGTGGGCCGAGGCCGAGGCGCAGGCAATGCATGACTGGGAAGAACGGCAGGCCAAGCGAAGTTCGGAAGCAGCCCAGTACGTGCTGACCCGTGCCGGGGAGCACGGGGAACCTACCCTGGCCGGCCTGCACTTCGGAGCCCACGGCACGCTGGCAGAGGCGCAGTTCGAGGCGCTTGTCCGGGACGGGGACCGGAGCGTGGAGGTGGTCCTGGTGCGCCGTACGGAGAGTGGCTTCGACGCGATGACGGGCCGCAAACTCGGGCCGAACGGCGAGGTCGCGGCCGAGCTGGTGGACGACGTGCTCTCCGGAACGGTACGCCTCCCCACCAAGCTTACAAAGGCTGCCGAGCAGGCGCTCGGTCCGCTCTCGGGTTGGCGCGACCACCCGTGGCTGCGGTACAGCCTGGCCCTTGAACTCGACGAGCACGGTGCTGCGGTCCTCGGCGACTTCCGGCTGTGCTACGACGATCTGCTCGGCCTCGTGGTGAGCGGAGGTCACCCGTACCGGTAGAGCGCGTGGGCGGAACGGACGGAGTGCCGTTCCGCCCACGCTTCCCCAACCCCGCGAGCGCGGGGCCGACTTGCCTCCGAAGCCGGCTCGCAAACACGGCCAGGGGCCATCCCCGCGCACGAAACCCGCGGGACCGAGGGGCAATTCAAGCATTTGCCCAACAGCAGGTCTCCACCGGTGCCACGATGAACAACCACAAGCTAAACATGGCTAGTTGGGAGAACGGCGCGTGCCTGGGTACAACCTTGTCGACGAACCGTGGCTGACGGTACGACCCGTCGGAGGCGGGCCTCCCGTGAAGCTGGGGATCGCCGAGGCCCTGGCGAGGGCCCACGAGCTCGAGGGCCTTGTCGTCGAGTTCTCCACCCAGCTGCCGGCCGTCCTGCGCCAGGTCCTGTTGCCCGTCGTCGCCGACGCCACCGGCGCGCCCCAGGACCTCCAGGAGAAGGGCGAACGGCTCACCCGGGAAAGCGGGTTCACGAAGGACGAGCTGGACAAGAAGCTCCTGCCCTACCTCGACGAGCACCGTGCGAAGTTCGATCTCTTCGATCCCGAGGCCCCGTTCGGGCAGGTCGCCGGGCTGCGCACCGCCAAGGGTGAGACGAAGGGCTCTGCTGCCCTGGTGGCGACCGCGGCGAGCGGCAACAACGTCCCGCTGTTCGCCAGCCGCACCGACGCGGATCCGCTCGATCTGACACCGGCCCAGGCCGCCCACTGGCTCGTGCACGCCCACTGCTGGGACACCGCGGCGATCAAGACCGGCGTCGTCGGCGATGATCAGGTCAAGGCGGGCAAGACGACGGGGAACCCGACCGGCCCGCTCGGCCAGCTCGGCGTCATCGTCCCCACCGGGCGCACCCTGTATGAGACCCTCCTGCTGAACCTCCCGGTCACCCCACCCGACATCCTCGGCATCCCGCAGTGGCTGCGGGGCCCCCATAAACCCACCTGGAGGCCCCGCAAGGCCGACGGCCTCCTCGACCTGTGGACGTGGCAGGCCCGGCGGATCCGGCTCATCCCGCATCAGGACGAGACTGGGCAGCTGCGGGTCGCCCGGGTGGTCATCAGCGCCGGCGACCGCCTCATGCCCATGCCCGAGCAGGAGCCGCACACCGCCTGGACGTTCACCGCACCCGCGAGGAAGTCCACCTCGCCTCTGCCCGAGCGCAGGCCGCGCCGCCACACCCAGGGCAAGGCCGCCTGGCGAGGCCTGGAAGCCATCCTCGCACCCACCCGCCAGAGCTCCGACGGCGCCTTCGAGACCAGCATCCTGCTCGACCAGGTCAGCGCCCTGCAAGAAGACGACCAACTCCCCGCCGACTACCCGCTGCAGGTCGAGACCTTCGGGATGGTCTACGGCACCCAGTCCTCCGTCGTTGAGGACGTCATCCACGACGCCATCCCCCTGCCCCTGCTCGCTCTCCACCAGGACAGCGAAGCCCACCAGCTGCTCCTGGACGTCGCCGAGCAGGCGGAGCGGCTCGCCCAGGCCGTCAACAACCTCTCCGCCGACCTGCGCCGGGCCGGCGGAACCGACCCCATTCCCTGGGACAAGGGCCAGCGCCCCGGCGAACTCCTCCTGCACACCCTCGACCCTCTGGTGCGCCGCCTGCTCGCCGGCGTCCGTACCGCCGGCACCGACGAGGACGTCCTGGGCCAAGGTCGATTCGCCTGGGAGCAACTCGCCCACCGCCACGCGTGGGACGTGGCGAACACGCTCCTACTGGCCGCACCCGCCGCCACGTTCGGTGGCCGCACCCTCGACCAGCCCGGAAAGGCGGGCAAGACGCAGACCTACCGGCTCGGCACGGCCGGCGCCAACTTCCGGCAAAAGGTCAACGAGATCCTCCCCCGCCACGCCGACGCCGTACGGGAAGCCGCTGCCGCCCAGGCCGCTGCGACCGTACCCACTCCCGACTCCGACCCCGCCCCTGGAGCGGACTTTGACTACTGAAAACACCACCGCCGCCAAACAGCGCCGGTACTGGGACGCGTTCACCGCCCCCGACCACACCTGGCGCATCGACCCCCGCACCAAGCAGCCGCGTCGACCGCCGGGAGAGGATCTCGCGGCCATGCGCTCGGGCCTGGGACGTGCCGTCATGGACAGCCCCAAGATGTGGCCGCTCTACAGCTGCGAGGTCAACGACGTCCTCGCGCTGCGCGACGAGGTCTCCGACGAGCAGAAAGCCGAACACGCCGCGCTGGCCCTCTACGGCCTGCACCAGCAGAGTCAGTCCAAGCCGATGCACCGCCGCGGGGTCAAGCTCGGCGAGGCGCTGCGCGCCCTGCGCCGCAGCGGCAAGTTCAGCGAGGAGGCGCTCGATACCCGCGTTGCCCAACTCGCGGGCGCCACCAGCGTGACCGCGCTCCTGGTCCACTTGCGAGGCCTGATCACCCAACTGCGCACCGTCGGACAGCCGTTGGACTACAACCACCTGATGGCCGACATCCAGGGCTGGCACCACGCCGACCGGCGCCCGCAGGTCCGCCTCAAGTGGGCCATCGGCTACCAGGCGTGGAAGGACCAGACGCCCGCCGACTGACCGCACCTGCGACAACTCGCCGCCCCGGCACACCCACCACCACTGGACCATCATCCTTCGAGGAGAAGCGCATGACCGACCGCCTCTACGTCGACGTGCACATCCTGCAGACCGTCCCGCCGGCCAACCTCAACCGCGACGACAACGGCAACCCCAAGGAAGCCTACTTCGGCGGCAAGCGCCGCTCCCGGGTCTCCTCCCAGGCCTGGAAGCGCGCCACTCGCATCCACTTCGCCGAGAGCCGCGACCGGCAGGACCTCGCCACCCGAACCAAGCGGATCGCCGCCCAGCTCGCCAAGGGCATCGCCGAGCGCACCGGCATCGCGGCCGAGGACGCGCAGCGGATCGCCGACGCCCTGATCAAGTCGACCGGGATCTCCGCCGGCAAGAAGGACGGCGACACCGCCTACCTCCTCTTCTACGGGCGCCGCCAGCTTGACGGCATCGTCGACCTGGTTGCCGAGACCGCCACCGACCTCGTCGCCCTCGACGCGAAGGCCCTGGAGGAGGCCGTCAAGGCCCTGCCGGTCAAGGAGCAACTGCAGACCGGGCACCCGGCCGATGTGGCGCTCTTCGGCCGGATGGTCGCCGACATCCCCAGTCTGAACGTTGATGCCGCCACGCAGGTCGCGCACGCGATCTCCACCCACGCCGCGGAGCTCGAGTTCGACTACTACACGGCGGTCGACGACGAGAACACCGCCGACGAGACCGGCGCCGGCATGATCGGCACCATCGGCTTCAACTCCGCCACCCTCTACCGCTACGCCACCGTCGGCCTGCACCAGCTGCGGGAGAACCTCGGCGACGACAAGGCCGCCGTCGACGCCGTCGACCTGTTCGTCGACTCCTTCGCCCGGTCCATGCCCACCGGCTACGGCAACTCCTTTGCCCACCGCACCCGCCCCAGCCTGGTCGCCGTCGTCGTCCGCGCAGATCAGCCCGTGAACCTCGTCTCCGCGTACGAGAACCCGGTCCCGGCGAGCCGGGGCATCGTCGCCGAGTCCGCGCGCCGCCTCGCAGGGGAGTTCGCCACCGCCACCGAGCAGTGGGGCGACACCCCGCTCTACGTCGGCATCTGCCATACCCTCGGCACTGACACCGGCACGAACGAGACCGGACAGACGCTGGCTGAGGCCTTCGGCGTGAACCGCACCTTCACCGAGCTGTGCGACGGCCTGCGCACCGTCCTCACCGAGCGGGTGAACGACAACTGATGCCCGCCGACCCCACCCCCGCACCGGCCCCGGACGAGGAGCAGGCGGTCCTCGTACTGCGCCTGGCCGCACCTCTCCAGTCCTGGGGCGAGCGCAGTGCCTTCAACCGCCGTGACACCCCGCCCCAGCCGACCAAGTCCGGCGTCGTGGGACTGCTCGCCGCCGCCGCGGGCCGACCCCGCGAAGCGGACATCACCGACCTGGTCGGCCTGCGCCTCGGCGTGCGCATCGATCAGCCCGGAACGCTCCTGCGCGACTACCACACCGTCAGCGACTACCGGGGCCGGCCGCTGCCACAGGCCGGCGTCAATGCCAAGGGCCTGCAGAAGCCGACCTCCCCGGCCAAGGACACCCACGTCACCCACCGCTACTACCTCCAGGACGCGGTGTTCGTCGCCGCCGTCCAGGGCCCGGCCGGCCTCATCGCCACGCTTGCCGAGGCGATCCGCCGCCCCGCTTTCCCGCTCGCGCTTGGCCGGCGCTCCTGTGTTCCCACCCAGCCGATCGCCCTCGGCGAGGTGCGCGACGCCACCCTGGAGGACGTGCTGGCGGAGGAGCCCTGGCAGGCGGGCAAGGTTGCCAGGGCCGCCTACCGCCGACGGGCCGAACGGGGCCCGGTGCCGTTCTCCCCGCAGCGGATCGACCTGGCCGCGACCTTCGACGACCCGTCGGGCGACGACACCCTCCAGGACGTGCCACGCTCCTTCGCGCCCCGCGAACGCGGCTTCTCCACCCGGCGGATCCGCCACGCCTGGCTCAACGTCCCCACCGGCCTCGAATCGCCCACCACGACCGCCGAACCGGTTGCCGCGGCCGGCGGCCACGACCCGTTCGCCCTGCTGGGCTGGTGACACGATGACCTATCTCTCCCGCGTCCGCATCAACCCCCTGCGCGCCGCCAGCCGCACCCTGCTCGCCAGCCCCCGCGCCCTGCACGGCGCCGTCCTGGCCGGCATCCCCGACACCGCCCCAGGCGACCGGATCCTGTGGCGTCTGGACGCCGACCACCCGCGCCGCCCCATGCTGCTGGTCCTCACCCCTTCCAAGCCGGACTGGACCCACATCGTCGAACAGGCCGGATGGCCCGACGCCGAAGGCGAGCACTACGCGATCCGCGACTACAGCCCCCTGCTCGCCCAGCTCGCCGTCGGCCGCGAGTTCGCCTTCCGACTCAAGGCCAGCCCCGTCCAGAACACCTCCAAGCCCGACAAGCCCAGCGCGCACCGCACCAAGACCGACGCCGAACTCCACCACCGCTCCTACCGCATGGCCCACCGAACCGCCGCCCAGCAGCTCACCTGGTTCCTGGACCGCACCGCCCGGTGGGGCTTCACCGTCCCCGAGGCGCGCACCGACGACCCGTCCCCCGGCCTCGGACCGTCCGCTGCGGAACCCCCCATCGATGCGCCGCCCGCCCGGGAGGTGAGGATCACCGACCGCAGCCGCAGCACCTTCACCAAGCCCGGCACCCGCACCCCGGTCACCCTCACCACCGCCACCTTCGAAGGCCGTCTGCGCATCAGCGACCCTGGTCTCCTTGAGGCTGCGCTCCTCGGCGGTATCGGCCCCTCCAAGGCCTACGGCTGCGGCCTGCTCACCCTCGCCCCGCTGCCTACCGGAGCCCGCTAACCGATGGCCGACATCTGGTGGAAAGCCCACCCACACGACCTGCACCGCCTCGCCGACCGGGTCTCCAGCGTCTACGTCGAACGCAGCCACATCGACCGCGACGAGAACGCCGTCGTCGTCATCAACAAGCGCGAGACCGTCCGCGTCCCCGCTGCCATGGTCGCCGTCATGCTCCTCGGCCCGGGCACCCGCATCACCCACGGCGCCGTCAACCTGCTCGCCGACTCCGGCACCACCGTGTGCTGGGTCGGCGAACAGGGCGTGCGCATGTACGCCGCCGGGCTTGGCCCCAGCCGAGGCGCGGCTCTCCTCAACCGCCAGGCGTGGCTGGTGAGCCGCACCAAGGAGCGCCTGGCCGTTGCGCGGAACATGTATCGCATGCGGTTCCCGGGCGAGGACGTCAGCACGGCCACCATGCAGCAGCTGCGCGGCCGCGAGGGCGCCCGCATCCGCAAGCTCTACCAAGCGGAATCACAGCGAACTGGTGTCCCCTGGAACGGACGGGTCTACAAGGCCGGCGACGCGAACGCCGCGGGCGACGACCTCAACCGACTGCTGTCGGCGGCCAACGCCGCGCTCTACGGGATCTGCCACGCGGTCATCACCGGGCTGGGCGCCAGCCCCGGTCTCGGCTTTGTCCACACCGGACTGGCGACCTCGTTCGTCCTCGACATCGCCGACCTCTACAAGGCCGAGTACACCATCCCCCTCGCTTTCGACCTCGCTGAGCAGCGCCACACCGAGGAACGCGATGCCCGCCTCGGTCTGCGTGACCGCATCGCCCAGGACAAGCTGCTGGGGCGCATCGTCCATGACGTCAAGACCCTCCTCAGCCCGGACGGCACCCACATGCCCGATGTCGAGGTCAACGAGCTCTGGGACGAACGTGTCGGGGCAGTCCAAGGCGGCGTTAACTGGTCCGGCTCCGAAGTCACGCCGGCGCCTACCGTCTCGGACCCGGGAATGGGTGACGAACACCTGGCCATCATCGGCCCGGAGTTCTCCCAGGACACGAGCAGCCCATGACCGTCATCATCCTCATCGCAGCCCCCGAAGGCCTCCGCGGCCACCTCACCCGCTGGATGGTCGAGGTCAACGCAGGTGTCTTCGTCGGCAGCCCCAGCCGCCGCATCCGCGACCGCCTCTGGGACCTCCTCGCCACCCGCATCGGCGACGGCCAAGCCGTCCTCGTCGAACCCGCCACCAACGAACAAGGCTGGACCGTCCGCACCGCCGGCAAGGACCGCTGGAAGCCCGTCGACTTCGACGGACTGATTCTCTCAGCCCGCTCCCGCCGATAAACCCGCAGGTCACGAAGTGTCGGCCCCGCACGCGCGGGGATTGCCCCAGCGCCGCCGCGACCGCTCGCCGCCCCTCCGGGTCGGCCCCGCACGCGCGGGGATTGCCCCAACGCCGGGGGCAGGGGCGGCCGGAGAGAGGGCGGCGCGGAGGCCACGGTCCGCATCGCGAAGGCCGAACTGGTCCCCACGACCGCGAACCTGCTGCCCGCCTACGACACCTTCGCCGAGCTCGCGGACGCCTGCCTGACCTGGTGCGACACGGTGAACACGCGTCGGCACAAGGCGACCGGGCAGATCCCGGCCGACCGGCTCGACATCGAACGCACCACCTTGCACGTCCTGCCGGTCGAGCCGCTGGCGCTCGCGCGGGGCGAGGAGCGGGTGGTCGGCTCGGACCGCACCGTCAGCTTCAACTCCGTGCGCTACTCGACCCCGCCCGGCTACACCGGCGCCAGGGTCTGGTGCCGGGTCGTCGGCGACGAGTTGTCGATCACTGCCCGCACCAAGTCCGGTGACCTGTCGGAGATCTGGCGTCACCAGCTGTCCACACCCGGCGTCCCGCAGATCATCGATGCGCACTACCCCGACCACCCCGACGGCCGCTCGGTCCATCAGCCCAGGCTGCGACCGCGCTCGGAGGCGGAGGTCGCGTTCGTGGGCATCGGCCCCGGAGCAGGGCGCTGGCTGAAGGAGGCCGGACCGGCCGGGGCGTCCCGGATCCGGGCCAAGATGGCCCACGCCGTCGAGCTCGCCGCCGTCCTCGGCGGCGACCGGGTCGACCAGGCCCTCGGGCTCGCGGCCGCGGCCGGGCGCTTCGCCGAGGACGACCTGGTCTCCATCCTGGAGCACATCACGGCCAGAAAGCCCGTCGGCCAGGTCGTCCGCGCGGACGAGGCCCACGCCGTTCAGAACGGCACCATCGCCTGGCAGGCCCTCGGGCAGCAGCCGACGGCGGCCGGGGAGTCGAGGGCCGACTGACCGCTGTCAGTCGCCGATGAACCACAGATACAGGTGCAGCCCGCGCTCGACGACCTGGCACAGCTCGCGGGCCTGCCCGACCCAGTCGCCGCCCAGGCCGGCAGGAAGACGTTTGAGTTCCGCCCGCAGCATCGGCATCTGCCGCTGGTTGAAGACCGCGTCCCCATACGGGTCCAGGGCCGAGAGCATCGGGAACTCCGCCGGATCCAGATCCGCGAATCCGGCCGCCCACTCCACGCCGGCCTCGGCGCTCGCCACGACGTTCCCGCTGTCTCCACGCACCGCCATGTTGATCACCCGCCGAGCCTATCGGCGCCCACCGCGACCTACGAAGGAGTTACCGACCGTGACGTTTCCCCAAGCCCCGGCCCTGCCCGAGGAGCTCGACAAGCTGATGCGCCGGATGCGCCTGCCCTACATGCGCAAGGCCGCACCCGACGTGCTGGCCACCGCCCGGGCCCAGCGGTGGGACCCCGCCGAGGTCCTTCGGCTGCTGATCTCCGAGGAGGTCACCGGCCGCGACGCGGCAACGAGGCGCCTTCGGCGCCACTCGGCGAACTTCCCCACCGGCAAAACGCTCGCGTCGTGGCGGGCCGAGGACTCCACCATCCCCGAACCCACCCAGAACTCCCTGATCACCCTGGAGTGGATCGGCCGCGCGGAGAACCTGGTGATTGCCGGCCCCGAGGTTATCGCCGGTTCGATCTTGATCTGAGTGCGTTTTCCCTGTTCAGGTTGTTCCTTCTATAGATGTGACGTGGTCAGCGGGGGCCGATGGTGCGTTGCCGCCGATGTCTGACCGGGTCGCTAACGTGTGCGTGTGATGACCACGGATGATCGACAGTTCCCGGCCGCGCTCGCTGCTGCGATGGCGGTTCCGTTCGAATACGACGCCGGCGATGGGGTCGACTTCGAACCCTTCGCGGCCTTCCTGCCTGCCGAGGAGACCACCGACTGGTTCCGCGCCTGGACCGGCAATGGGGAACTGAGCGGCGACGACTTCCGCGTATTCGGCCAGGACGGCTCCGGCGGGTATGCGGCGTTCTGGCTGATCCGCCCGAACCAAGCGCTGGTCGACCAGCCCGTCGTCTTCCTCGGGTCCGAGGGTGAGACTGGCGTGGTTGCGCGCGACTTGGGCGACTTCCTGTGGCTGCTGGCCGACGGCCTCGGCCCCTGGGAGACAGCCACCCCGTACGATCGCGACCGAGTCCCACGCCCCAACCAGGAGCTGGCGGTCGTCGCGGAACGGTTCGCACCGGGCCAGCGCCGGTCAGCCGCCGCCGTGATCGAGTTGGCCACCCGGGAGTTCCTCGACTTCGACGACACCATCATGGAGCTCTGCCGCTGAACTCGGCAGACACGGCCTCCGGCACTCAAACTTCCATGGCATTCACTCAAGGTCCACTGTCACAGGACTGATGACCGCAGATCGTGGTGGGGTGGTTTCGCCGCGCCGGGCGAGTTCACGGCGAAGGTTGAGGTTCTCACCATGAGCTTGTTCCAGTGCGTCCCGTAACGCTTGAACTTCCTGGCGGTGTTGCTTCTTCAGCCGGGTGATCTGGCTGGTCAGCGCGAGAACGAGAGGGCTCTCTGCGTCCGTGGAGGCGGCCGGTGCGGGGATAGGCCGGGCCTGAGCTCGCAGGCGTTCGATGCGTCCGCGAAGATCGGGATGGTTGTAAAGGAAGGCGTGGGAGACGCTGGCTTCGCGCTGGACGGCCTGGAAAGTGATCGCTTCGCCGCGCTTGATCAGCCGCCGGATGGCCTGCTCGGCGGCCTGGGTCTTGGCCTGCGACTTCGCCTTCGCAGCGACGCTGAGGGTGTGGATGCGCTTGGTGCGGGCGTCGGTCACGGCCGATTCCTTCGGTGACGGTCGAGATCAAGGGTGAGGGGGACGGGTCCTGTGGGGGCGGTGCCGCAGCCGGCACCCTGGACCGCGCGGCCGGGCTTGTCGCGGATGGTCTCCAGCAGCCGGGTCAGGGTGGCGCGCTCGGCCCTCCGCTGCAGGAGCCACACATTGTCCTCGGGCATCGGGCGGCCGTGGCGTTCCAGGAAGGCGGTGGTGGCTCGGTCGATCAATGCCTCGGTCTCGGTCAACTGTCGTTCCAGGGCTAGCTGGTGGGAGGTGTCGGTGACGAAGACCGAGCAGGTCAGGCAGGCGTTTCCCTTGTCGCAGGTCTGCAGGGGCGGCAGCAGGCACCAGCCGTGGGGCAGGAACCGGTCGGCACGCTCGAACAGGTGCAGGCTGTCGTGGTCCTCGCGGGAGAAGACCACGTGCGTGCCGTCGGCTCGCAGCTTGGCGGTGGCCAGGAACGCCTGTTCGGCGTGCTCTTGGCGGGCGGCGATGTAGTGCATCGACATCGTCGGAGTGGCGTGTCCGGCATAACGCATCAACACGTGGACAGGCAGGCCGAGTTCGGCGAGCCGGGTCAGCTTGGTGTGGCGGAAGCGGTGGGTGTGACTCAGGCCGATGGGCCTGCCCTTGCTGTCGGTGATCTTCACGATGCTGCTGAACTCGCGGAGCATCCAGCTGTAGGATGTCGCCGGTGGACTCGCCCAGGCCGGACTCGTTGTTGGCGCCGCCCGGGGTGTACTGGTCGATGCCGTGGCCGAACTCGTGCCCGACGACGTCCATCGCGGCGATCCACTCGCCGGCCTGGCTGTGGCCGATCGATATGGAGCTGCCGTCCCAGTAGGCGTTGACGTCGTTCAGGCCGACCTTGACCGGCCAGCTGCCGCCGTTGCCGTTGTGCCCGTTGCGACCCAGCCAGTCGCGGAGCATGTCCCATTCCTTCTGGGCCGCCCACATGGCGTCGCCGCAGCCGGTCTCCTTGCTGGACGGGTTGCCGGTGCCCCAGGAGTCGCTGGACTTGGTGAAGACCTGGCCGGTGCTGTAGTCGGAGCAGGTGAGGCCGGGCCGGTTCGGGTCGCGCAGCGAGTACGAGCCGCCCGAGCCGCTGGTGCTGATGGTGACCGGCGCCGGGCCGTTCCACTTGCTGTTGACGGTGCCCGCGCGGACGTCGTCGTAGGAGTCGATGACCTCGCCGGTCGCGGCGTCCACGAAGACGTGCAGCCGGCTCGGGGCGCTCTCGCTGCGGCCGGTCAGCACGGTCTCCCAGGCGAGCCGGCCGCCGGAGCCGTCCTTGACCCGGACGACCAGCCGGTGGGACTCGACGCTGTCCACACTGGCGAGCTTGGTCCGGGCGGTCTGCTCCGCCTTCGCCGCGCTGACCTGCGGGGTCGTCGAGCCGCCGACCGGGCCGGAGGCCGCCGACTGAAGGCCGCGGACCTTGCCCTGGCCGTCGGCGAGCACCACCGCGTCGCCGCCGACCACCGGCAGGCCGCGGTAGCTGCGCTCGTACGCGACGGAGTACAGGCCGCCGATCCAGGGGGTGACGGCCCGGCGCTCGTAGGTCTCGCCGGGGCCCTTGGCGAGGGCGTCCACACCGGCCGCCGCGGCGGCGTCGGCGGCGTTGACCGCGGCGCTCAGCGCGCTCGGTGGTGCGGGGGAGGGGGTGGGCGCGGCGGTGGCCGGCCCCGCGGTGGCGGCGATCACGCCGGCCAGCACGGTCAGGGTGGTCGCCGTGGTCAGCAACCGTCCGGTGGAAACTCTGCGTTGCATCGAGGCTCCTCGCATGTGGGGGTCCTCGACCGCGGACGGCATGGCTGGTGGCGCACCGCAGGGCCGTGTCTGGGGGGACGGCCGTGCGGGCCGTCCGCGCTCGGGTGCCGGAACCCTCACATGGCGTCATGCTCTGGTCAATGGCTGGTGCGAGCGATGCATAGGGCTGGCAAATTCCGTCAAGCTGGGCTTTCCTCCAGGTGGTTGAGACCACCTCATGTACGGGCCGGGTGCCATCGAGTACCGTCCTCATCGTCGGGAGGTCCGCGACAGGCCGGAGGAGGCAGCCGTGCACCGGAACCGCGTGGCCGCGGCGCGGGCGTCCGCACCTCCCTCCCGGTCTTCCCCGCCGCCCGCCCAGGACCCGGACGCCTGGCGGGACTTCGGCGCCCGGCTGCGCCACTGGCGGCGCCGGGCCGGCCTCACCCAGGCCCAACTCGGCGCCGGCATCGGCTACGACCACACCGCGGTGAGCAAGATCGAGCACGGTGCCCGCCGGGTCACCCCGCGGATCGCCGACCGGATCGACGAACTTCTCGGCGCCGGTGGTGACCTGCGCGCCGCGTGCCAGCGTGCCGAGACCGCCGAGCTGCCCTCGCTGGCGGCCTTCGCGCCGGGCCTGCTCCGGCCCCCGCTGCCCACGGCCGCGAGCGGGCCCGGCGGCCCGGTCCGGTGGACCGCCCCCGCCCAGCCGCCACCGCGGCTGCCCGACTACGGCCTGCTCTGCCCGCTGCACGGCGCCGACGGTTGTGACGTCCCCGACCCGGTCGAACTCGCGGCCCTGCACGCCGAGTTCTGCGCCGCCGACCCGGCCGCCGCGCCGCCCCTGGACACCGCCACCGCACACGCCCTGACCGGGCTGCTCGCCGCCCACCTGCGCTCCGGCGAGACCGGCGGACTGCCGGGCCTGGCCGCCGCCGTCGAACGCACCCTGCAGGCCGTGCTCGCCCGGCTCGCCGCGGCCTCCGCGGCGCAGCGCCGCCCGCTCGCCCGGCTCGCCGCCGAACACGCCCACGCCGCGGGCGCGCTGCGGATGCAGTACGGCCGCAACGCCACCGCGATGGCCTGCTTCGACCGTGCGCTCGCCTGGGCCGAGCTGGCCGGGGACCAGGCCACCCAGGTCGCCGCGCTCAGCGACATGAGCACCCTCGCCCGGCTGGACGGCGACCCGGCCGCAGCCTTCGGCTACGCCCGGGAGGTCGGCCGCGCCGCCCCCGGCCGGCACTGGTCCGGCGCGATGGGCCAGATCGGCCAGGCCCGCGCGCTCGCCCTCACCGGCGACGTCCGGGCCACCATCCGGCACCTCGGCCGTGCCCGGCTGCACCTGGACCACATCGGTGCCCGGGACGAGGACGACGCACCCTGGCTCTCCATCGCCTCGATGCGGCTGCGGGTGGAGTCCGGCGCGGCCGCCGCCCTGCGCGACCTCGCCGCGGTCGTCGACGACCCCCGGCTGGCCCGGCGCGCGCTGACCGCCGCCGAGACCGCGCTCGATCTGCTCGGCCCGGCGCAGCTGCCCTCCAGCCGACTGCTGTTCACCGTCCGGGTGGCGGACTGCCACGCCTGCGCGCACGACCCCCAGACGGCCGTCGAACTGCTCGGGCCCACTCTGGAGACCGCCCCGGTCGAGGCCCTGCCGGCCCTGGTCGGGTACGAGCTGCGCGGCCTGCGCGACCGTCTCGCGGCGCATCGGCCGGACACGGCGCGGCGGCTGGCGGAGCCGGCGGGATCGTGGCGGTCGGCGGCGATCGCGCCGTCCGCGGCCCGGGTGCGACCCGGCCCGCTGTCGCCCGGTCGGTCTCGTCGGACCGAAAAGTTGACCGGCGGCCTCGTGTGCCGGGCGAGCGCGGGTTCCACCGGACGGGACGGGCGGGATCGACGGGGGCGCGCAACGGTGCTCGGCGCACGATCTGGCCGCCCACGCGCCGGCCTCTCTCGCGCATACTGACGAACGCGCCCCCTTTGCGCCGGTCAAACGTCAACTTTGTGCACAGATCTTCCGCCGATCGGGTCATTCATGGCGTTAACACGTCGAATGACTGCACCGGCTGACGGGTCCCGCTAGAGTCTCTGACGTTTCCAGTCGTTAGTCCGCGAATAACCAAGGGGGCGTGTGCTGTCCGCCATTGCACGCCGGCTCGCTCATCCGCTTCTGCTCCTAGGGGTGCTGTGCACGGCCGTCGCCACGCTGCACTTCCACTGGGAGCCCGACCGGGTCTCCCCGCTCGTGCTGATCGGAATCCTCGGGTACCTGGCCGTGCTGGAACGGGTGATCCCGTACCGGACCGACTGGCATCCGAGCAGGCGTGAACTCGGCTGTTACACCGTGTACTTCGTGCTGAGCATGGTCGGTGGCGCACTCGCGCAGGGGCTGGTGACGGCGCTGGTGGAGGTACTCGGGCCGGCGCATCCGGCACTCCCGTTCGCGGTGGAGATCCCGCTCGCCCTGCTGGTCGGCTCGCTCGGCGACTACCTCGTCCACCGCTGGTCGCACCACAACCGCTGGCTCTGGCGTCTGCACGGCGTACACCACGTGCCGGACAAGGTGAATGTGGCGAACAACGGTGTGAACCATTTCCTGGACGTGTTCGTCGCGCAGTCCGTGGTGCAACTCTCGCTGGCGCTGATCGGATTCTCTGCGGAATCGGTGTTCGCGGTCGGAATATTCATTCTTGCGCAGGGGTATTTCGTTCACGCGAACATCGACGTCCGCCTCGGAGCGCTCGGTCACCTGCTGGCCGGCCCCGAGCTCCACCGACTGCACCACAGCACCGACCTCGCCGAGGCCGGGCACTACGCCTCCGACCTCTCGCTGTGGGACCACGTGTTCGGCAGCTTCACCTGGCGCCCCGGCCGGGTGCCCACCGCCGTCGGCCTCGCCGATCCGGCCGCCTTCCCGGCCACCGGCGAGCTGGGCGCCACCCTGCTGCACCCCTGGCGCCGGATAAAGACCACCGAGCCGTCCGTCTGACTCGGCCGGCGAGGCCGCCTCCTCCGCCCGTGTCCGCGCCGCCACGCCCTCACCCTCGGATTGGATCATGACCACCTCGCCCTTCGCCGTGCCCTGTGACCGGATCGCGATCACCGGCATCGGTTGCCGCCTGCCGGGACACGCCAACGACCACCGGACCTACTGGCGCAACCTCGTCGAAGGCCGGGACTGTCTCACCGCGACACCCGCCGACCGCTACGACACCGGCACGCTCGGCAGTCGGGACCGGTCCAAACCGGGGCGCCTGACCGGTGGCCGGGGCGGTTACATCGACGGCTTCGACACCTTCGACCCGGACTTCTTCGGCATCAGCCCGCGCGAGGCCGAGCACATGGACCCGCAGCAGCGCAAGCTCCTGGAGGTCAGCTGGGAGGCCCTGGAGGACGGCGGCCTGCGCCCCGGAGAACTGGCCGGCCGCGACGTCGGCGTCTACATGGGGGCCTTCACCCTCGACTACAAGATCCTGCAGTTCGCCGACCTCGACTTCCGCACGCTCGCCGCGCACACCGCCACCGGCACCATGATGACGATGGTGTCCAACCGGATCTCGCACTGCTTCGACTTCCGCGGCCCCAGCGTGTCGATCGACACCGCCTGCAGCTCCTCCCTGGTCGCGGTCCACCTCGCCTGCCAGAGCCTGCTCCGCGGCGAGACCGAACTCGCGCTGGCCGGCGGCGCGTTGCTGCACATGGCGCCGCAGTACACGATCGCCGAGACCAAGGGCGGCTTCCTCTCCACGGACGGCCGCTCACGTGCCTTCGACGCCTCCGCCGACGGCTACGTCCGGGCCGAGGGCGTCGGTGTGGTCGTCCTCAAGCGGCTGTCGGACGCGCTGCGCGACGGCGACCCGGTGCACGCCGTCATCCTCGGCAGCGGCGTCAACCAGGACGGGCGCACCAACGGCATCACCGTCCCCAGCGCGGACGCCCAGGTGACCCTGATCGAACGAGTGTGTGCCGAGGCCGGGGTGCTGCCCGGCAGCCTGCAGTACGTCGAGGCGCACGGCACCTCCACGCCCGTCGGCGACCCGATCGAGGCCGCCGCGCTCGGCCGGGTGCTCGGCATCGGCCGCCGCCCCGGCGCCCGCTGCTACGTCGGCTCGGTGAAGACCAACATCGGGCACACCGAGGCCGCGGCCGGCGTCGCCGGGCTGATCAAGACCGCCCTCGCCCTCAAGCACCGGCGGATCCCGCCGCACCTCAACCTGGAGCGGCCCAACCCCGGCATCGACCTGGACGCGCTGCCCTTCGACATCCCGACCACCCCGGTCGACTGGCCCGAGCACGACGGGCCGGCCCGGGCCGGCGTCAACTCCTTCGGTTTCGGCGGCACCAACGCGCACGTCCTGCTGGAGGAGCCGCCGCACCCCGCGCCCGCCGCCCCGGCCCCGCAGCCGGCCTGCACGGTGCTGCCGCTGAGCGCCAAGGACGCCGCCGGGCTGCCCGAACTCGCCGCCGGCGTCCGGCAGGAGCTCGCCGCCGGGGTGCCGCTCGCCGACCTCGGCCACACCCTGGCCCACCGCCGCCAGCACCTGCCCGAGCGGCTCGCAGTGGTCTACTCCACGCAGGAGGAACTGGACGAGGCACTGGCCGCCCACGAGCGCGGCGAGGCGCACCCCCGGGTGCTCCAGGGACGCGCGCGGGAGCGCGGGCAACGGCGCCTCGCCTGGGTGTTCACCGGCATGGGCCCGCAGTGGTGGGGCATGGGCCGGGGCCTGTACGAGAACGAGCCGGTCTACCGGGCGGCCGTCCAGGCCTGCGACCGGGAGATCCGCGAGCAGGCCGGCTGGTCGCTGCTCGACGAGATGCACCGCGACGAGGCCGACTCACGGATGACCGAGACCTGGCTCGCCCAGCCCGCCAACTTCGCCGTCCAGCTGGGCCTCTCCGCACTCTGGCGCAGCCACGGCCTGCGCCCCGACGCGGTGGTCGGGCACAGCACCGGCGAGGTCGCCGCCTTCCACGAGGCCGGGGTGTACGACCTGGCCGACGCCGTCCGGGTGGTGCTGGCCCGCAGTCGCCTGCAGCAGCGGCTGGCCGGCACCGGCACCATGCTCGCCGTCGGCCTCCCGGAGGCGGAGGCGGAGCGGCGGATCCGCCCGTACCGCACCCGGGTCTCGCTGGCGGCCGCCAACAGCCCCTCCACCGTGACCCTGGCCGGCGACACCGACGCGCTGCGCGAACTCGCCGAGGAACTGCGCGGGCAGGAGGTGTTCACCCGCTTCCTGGACGTCGAAGTCCCCTACCACAGCGTGCGGATGGACCCGATCCGGGACGAGCTGACCGCCGCGCTCGCCGTGCTCAAGCCCAACGAGGCCCGACTGCCGCTCTACCTCACCGCCCGCGAGGGCCTCGCCCGCGGCCCCGAACTCGACGCCGAGTACTGGTGGCGCAACGTCCGCAACCCGGTGCGCTTCCGGGCCGCCGTCGAGCGGATGGCCGAGGACGGGCACGGCCTGTTCCTGGAGCTCGGCCCGCACCCGGTGCTCGGCCACGCGATCCGCGAGTGCGTCGACGGCGCGCACACCCTGCCGTCCATCCGCCGCCGTGCCGACGAGTCCGCCTGCTTCACCCGCAGCCTGGCCGAACTCCACACCCTGGGCGCCGAGGTGGACTGGAGCGCGCTGCACCCGAGCGGTCGGCCGGTGCCGCTGCCCGGCTACCCGTGGCGGCGCGACCGGTACTGGGTCGAGCCGCCCGCCGTCCGGCAGGTCCGGCTCGGCGAGGTCGACCACCCGCTGCTCGGCCGCCGTACCGCGAGCGCCCAGCCCGCCTGGACCACCGCGCTCGACCCCGAGCGGCTGCCCTACCTGGCCGACCACCGGATCGAGGGCCAGGTGGTCTTCCCGGCGGCCGGGTACCTGGAGATGGCCGCCCAGGCCGTCCGCGCGCTCACCGGAGGCACCGACGTGGTGATCGCCGAGGTCGAGCTGAACCGGGCGCTGTTCCTCTCCGACACCGAGCCCGTTCCCGTCCAGCTCGGCTACGCCCCGGAGGACGCCCGCTTCACCATCGCCTCCACCCCGGCCGGCGGCGAGCCGGTGGTGCACGCCGGCGGCCGGGTACGGGTCGGCCAGCGCCGCGCCCACGGGCCGGCCCTGGACGCCGAGGTGATCCGCTCGCACGGGCGGCGCTTCGACGGCCCGGACTGCTACCGGGGCCTCGCCGCCCGCGGCTACGACTACGGGCCCGCCTTCCAGGCCATCCAGGAGGTGTGGGTCGGCCCCGGCGAGGCGCTCGCCCGGATCGGCCCGACCGGCCGGCTCGGCCGCGACGCCGCCGACCACCACCTGCACCCGGTGCTGCTCGACGCCTGCTTCCAGACCCTGCTCACCACCCGGCTGCTCGCGCCCGAGGGCGGCGGTGTCCGGCTGCCGGTGTCCATCGAGGAGGTCCGGCTCGACGAGATCGGCGACCGGCCGATCTGGGCGCACGCCACCGTCACCCGGGACGGCGGCGAGGAGATCGTCGGCGACCTGGCCCTCTACGCCGAGGACGGCACCCCGCTCGGCCGGATCACCGGCTTCCGCGCCGCCGACGTCGCCCAGGCCCCGGCCTCGGTCGGCCTCGCCACCATCGACGGCTGGCTCACCGAACTCGCCTGGGTGGACGCCCCGGCGGCGCCCGCCGCCGCCGACCCCGGCGACCTGCTGCTGTTCGCCGACGCCGGCGGCCTCGCCGAACGCCTCGCCGCGCTGGCGGCCGAGCGCGGCGCCCGCTGCCACCTGGTCCGGCCGGGCGCCGGCTACCGGCCGGGCGACGGGCACAGCACCGTCCGCCCCGACTCCGCCGAGGACCTCACCCGGCTCCTCGCCGACCTCGACCCCGGCTACCGCACCGTCGTCCACCTCTGGAACCTCGACCAGCCCGCGCTCGACGCCACCACGGCCGACCGGCTCGACCAGCTCGCCGGCCTCGGCGCGTACGCGCTGATCGCCCTCGCCCAGACCCTGCCCACCGCCTGCCCGGACGCCCGGCTGCACATCGTCACCCGGGGCACCCAGGCCGCCGCCCCCGGCGACCGGGTCGAACCGCTCGGCGCACCCGCCTGGGGCATCGGACGCGTGCTGTGGCAGCAGGAACTCGTCGCCCAGCGCGGCACCCTGATCGACCTCGACCCCGCCGTCGACCCCCTCGACCAGGCCGAGGCACTGCTCGGTGAACTCGCCGCCCGCGACGAGCAGGAGATCGCCCTGCGGGCCGGGCGGCGCCGCACCAGCCGGCTCCGCCAGGCCGAAGGACTCACCCGCCCGCTGCCGCCGGTCCTGCGCCCCGACGGCAGCTACCTGGTCACCGGCGCGTTCGGCGCCCTCGGCCGGCTGCTCTGCCGCGCGCTGGTACGGCGCGGCGCCCGGCGGCTGATCCTGGTCGGCCGCACCACGCTGCCCGAGCCCGCGCAGTGGCCGCACACCGACCCCGACAGCGCCGCCGGCCGGCGGATCGCCTTCCTGCGCGAACTGCAGGCACTCGGCGCCTCGCCGCTGCTCGCCCCGGTCGACGTCACCGACGAGGCGGCCCTCGCCGGCTGGCTCGCCGACTACCGTGAGCGCCAACTCCCGCCCATCCGCGGCGTGTTCCACCTCGCCGGGCAGGTCAAGGACGTGCTGGTCCCGCAGATGGACCGGGCCGCCTTCGACGCCGGGTACGCCCCCAAGGTGGTCGGCGGCCACCTGCTGCACCGGCTGCTGCACGACGAACCGCTCGACCACTTCGTGCTGTTCGCCTCCGTCGCCTCGCTGCTCACCACCGCCGGGCAGACCAACTACGCGGCCGGCAACGCCTTCCTGGACTCCCTCGCCCACCACCGCCGGGCCGCCGGGCTGCCCGCGCTCAGCCTCGACTGGGGCCCGTGGGCCACCGGCATGATCGAGGAACTGGGCCTGGTCGCCCACTACCGCGACGCCCGCGGCATGAGCTCGCTCCCGCCGGACGCCGGAACGGCCGTGCTGGAGCGCGTCCTCGGCCAGGACCGGGCCCAGCTGCTGGTCGCCACCGTGGTCGACTGGCCGACCTTCCTCGCCTGGTACCCCGCGCCGCCGCCGCTGGTCGCCGAGCTGGCCGCGGCCGCCGCCGAGCAGGTCCCCGCCGAGACCGGCGGCTTCCTGGACGCCTACCGCACGGCCGATCCGCAGGCCCGGCGGCAGCTGGTGGCCGAGCGGTTCACCGCCGCCGCGGCGGCCGTGCTGCGGATCGGCGTCGAGCGGATCGACCTGGACACCAGGCTCGGCGCGCACGGCCTGGACTCGCTGCTCGCGATGGAGCTGCGGGCCCGGGTGCACGGCGAACTGGGCGTCGCCCTGCCCGTGGTGGCGCTGCTCAGCAACGGCACCGTCGGCGACCTGGTCGACCTGCTCGGCGCGGGCCTGACCGAGCGGCTCGCCGACGAGGGCGGCCCGGCGCAGGCCGAGGTCGAGCTGTACACCGACGAGTCCCGCTACCCGCTCACCCACAACCAGCAGGCGCTCTGGTTCCTGCGCCAGCTCCACCCGGACGGCTTCGCGTACAACATCGGCGGCGCCGTCGAGGTGCGCGCCGAACTCGAACCGGAGCTGGTCTTCGCCGCCTTCCGCACGCTGGTCGCCCGGCACCCCGGGCTGCGGGCCGCCTTCACCGCCGAGGAGGGCCGGCCGCTCCAGCGGATCCGCGCGGAGGTCGCGGCCGACACCCGGCTGTTCGACGTCGAGGGCCGCCCGTGGGAGGAGATCCACGAGCTGATCGTCGCCGAGTACCGCCGGCCGTACGACCTCGCGAACGACCCGCTGGTCAGGCTGCGGCTGTTCCGCCGCGGACCCGACCGCTGGGTGCTGATGAAGGCCGTCCACCACATCGTCTCGGACGCGATCTCCACCTTCACCTTCATCGAGGAGCTGTTCGAGGTCTACGAGGCGCTGCGCAAGGGCGCCACCCCCGAACTCCCCGCCGTGGCCGCCCGCTACCTCGACTTCCTGAACCACCAGAACCGCTTCCTGGCCGGCCCCGACGCCCGGCGGATGCTCGACTACTGGCGCGGCCACCTGCCGTCGGAGATGCCCGTCCTCGCGCTGCCCACCGACCGGCCCCGGCCGGCGGTGCAGACCCACAACGGCGCCTCCGAGTTCTTCCAGCTCGACGCCGACCTGACCGCCCGCGTCCACGAGCTGGCCCGCGCGCACCACGCGACCCCGTTCATGGTGCTGCTCAGCGCCTACTACCTGCTGCTGCACCGCTGGTCGGGGCAGCAGGACATCGTGGTCGGCAGTCCGGTCACCGGCCGCACCCAGGAGGAGTTCGCCGCCGTCTACGGCTACTTCGTCAACCCGCTGCCGCTGCACGTCAGCCTGGCCGGGGAGCCGACCGTGGCCGACCTGCTGGGCCGGGTGCGGGAGAGCGTGCTCGGCGGCCTGGACAACCAGGAGTACCCGTTCCCGCTGCTGGTCGAGCAGCTGGGGCTGCAGCACGACCCCAGCCGCTCGGCGGTGTTCCAGGCGATGTTCATCCTGCTCACCCACAAGGTCGCCGTGGAGCGCTTCGGATACCGCCTGGAGTACATCGAACTCCCGGAGGAGGAAGGGCAGTTCGACCTCACGCTGTCCGCCTACGAGGACCGCGCGGACGGCTGCTTCCACTGCGTGTTCAAGTACAACTCCGACCTCTTCGAGCCCGCCACCGTGCAGCGGCTGGCCGCGCACTACCGCAACCTGCTGGACGCGATGACCCGGGCCGGCGCCGACCGCCCGGTCGGCCGGCTGCGGATGCTCGACGAGGCCGAACGCCGCCGCATCCTCACCGGGTTCAGTGGCGCCGACCGGCGGCTGGACCACGACACCCCGGTGCCCGAACTGATCGCCAAGGCCGCCGCCGAACACCCCGAGGCCATCGCCGTCACCGCCCCCGGCCCGGCCGGCGTGCGCCGCCTCAGCTACGGCGAACTCGACCGGCGGGCCCAGCGGACGGCCCTGCGGCTGCGCGAACTCGGCGTCGGGGAGGGCTCGGTGGTCGCGGTCTGCCTGGGCAAGTCGCCCGAGCTGATCGTCACCCTGCTGGCGATCTGGCGGGCCGGCGCCGCCTACCTGCCGCTCGACCCCGGCCACCCGGCCGACCGGCTCGCCTACCAGGTGGCCGACGCCGGCGCCGCCCTGGTCGTCGTCGACGAGCGGAAGCCGCACGGCGCCGAACTGCCCGCCCGGCCGGTCACCCTGGAGGACCTCGACCGGCCCGCCGCCGAGACCGGCTCGCTGCCCGCCGCCGACCCGGACCGCCCCGCCTACGTCATCCACACCTCCGGCTCCACCGGCCGCCCGAAGGCCGTACGGGTCGACCACCGCAACCTGGCCGCCGTCACCGCGGGCTGGCGCTCCGAGTACCGCCTCGACACCGAGGCCCGGGTGCACCTGCAGATGGCCGGGACCGCCTTCGACGTGTTCTCCGGTGACCTCGCCCGGGCGCTGAGCACCGGCGGCACCCTCGTCCTGGTCGACCGCGACCTGCTGTTCGACACCGCCCGGCTCCACCGCACCATGCGCGAGGAGGCCGTCGACTGCGGCGAGTTCGTGCCCGCCGTCGCCCGTGCCCTGCTGGCCCACTGCGAACGCGAGGGCCTGCGGCTGGACTTCCTGCGGCTGCTGGTCGTCGGCTCGGACTCCTGGAAGACCGCCGAACACCAGCGGCTGCGCGCCCTGTGCGGACCGGACACCCGGCTGGTCAACTCCTACGGCCTGACCGAGGCCACCATCGACACCAGCTACTACGAAGGCGCGGCGGACGCGCTGGAACCCGGCCGGATGGTGCCGATCGGACGGCCCTTCCCCAACAGCACGCTGTACATCCTCGACCCGTACGGCGAACCGGTACCGCCGGGCGTGGCGGGCGAGTTGTGGATCGGCGGCGCGGGCGTCGCGGCCGGCTACCCCAACGACCCGGAGCAGACCGCCCAGCGCTTCACCGCCCTGGAACTCGACGGCCCGCCCGCGCGGCTCTACCGCACCGGCGACCTCGGCCACTGGGACACCCACGGCACCGCCCACCTGCTCGGGCGGATCGACAACCAGGTCAAGGTGCGCGGCCACCGGATCGAGATCGGCGAGATCGAGGCCCACCTCGCCGCCCGCCCCGAACTCGCCCAGGTCTGCGTGACGGTCCGCCAGGACGCGACCGGGGAGAGCGTGCTGGCCGCCTACCTGGTACCCGCCGAAGGGGCGGCACTGGACCGCCGGGAGCTGCGGCGCCACCTCGCCGAGCACCTGCCCACCGTGATGATCCCCTCCCACCTCACCGAACTCCCCGCCCTGCCGCTCACCCCCAACGGCAAGGTCGACGTGGCCGCCCTGCCCGAACCCCGGGTCGACACCGGCGGCGAACGGCACGAACCGCCCGTCACCCTCTACGAGCAGCGCACCGCCGAGCACTGGCAGAACCTGCTCGGCGTGGAGGAGGTCGGCCTCCAGCACGACTTCTTCGAACTCGGCGGCAGCTCCATCCGGCTGATCGAGCTGATCCACCACCTGCAGACCGAGTTCAACATCAGCATCCCGGTCGGCCTGCTCTTCAAGGTCACCACCCTGCACGGCATGGCCCGCACGCTGGAGCAGATCATCACCGGCGAGGTCGCCGGCGGACAGCCGTACCTCTGGTTCAACCCCGCCGCGCCGCAGGAGCGGACGGTCTTCTGCTTCCCGCCGGCCGGCGGCCACGGCCTGGTCTACCGCCAGCTCGCCGCCCACCTGCCCGACCACCGGCTCGCCGCCTTCAACTACCTCACCGGCGACGACAAGACCGCCCGCTACGCCGACCTGGTCGAGGAACTGCACGAGGAGGGGCCGTACGTCCTGCTCGGCTACTCGCTCGGCGGGAACCTCGCCTTCGAGGTGGCCAGGGAGCTCGAACGCCGTGGCCGGACGGTCGGCTCCGTCCTGGTGGTGGACTCCTACCGGATCCCCGAGCCCTTCGACCTCGGCGCGGAGCACCTGGCCGTCTTCGAGCGCGAACTCCACGAACACCTGCACCGGCACACCGGCTCCCGGATCGTCGCCCAGGAGACCCTCGAACAGGCCCGGGACTACCTGGAGTTCTGCAGCCGCACGCCCAACCTGGGCACCGTCGACGCCCCGCTCAACGTGCTCTGCGAACCCGACCGGCTGGCGCTGCACGCGGGTGGCGAACGCGGCTCCTGGCACGGCGCCTCCACCGCCGGCACCGCCGTCTACGCCGGCCACGGCAGCCACGCCGAGATGCTGGACGCCGAGTTCGCCGCCCGCAACGCCGAACTCGCGGGCGCCATCCTGGCCGGAGGCACCGCCGATGGCCGGGCCTGACCGCGGACCGGACTGGTCGGAAAGGGAGCGGGCCCCCGGCGGCCCGCCCCGGGTCATCGTCATCGGCGCCGGCATCGGCGGCCTGGCCACCGGCTGCTACGCGCAGATGAGCGGCCTGGAGACCCGGATCTTCGAGAAGCACTCGCTGCCCGGCGGCTGCTGCACCGCGTGGTCCCGGCACGGCTACCTGTTCGACTACTGCATCGACTGGCTGATCGGCACCGCCGAGGGCACCGGCGCGCACCAGGTGTGGCGCGAACTCGGCGCCCTCGACGGCAAGTCCATCACCCGCTTCGACGTGTTCAACCGCGTCGTCGACGAACACGGCCGCGCCGTCACCTTCTTCGGGGACCCGGACCGGCTGGAACGGCACCTGCTGGCCACCGCCCCCGGCGACGCCAAGCCGATCCGCGCCTTCTGCCGGGACCTGCGCCGCTTCGCCGCCATCGACCTGCCCTGGGACCTCACCCCGCCACCCCTGCGCGGCACGGCCGAACGGCTGCGCACCCTGCGCACCGTACTGCCCGCGTTCCGGCTGTTCTGGCGCACCGCGACGACCCCGATGAGCGGCTTCGCCGAGCGCTTCCAGGACCCGCTGCTGCGCCGGGCGCTGCCCAACATGTTCCTGCAGGAGCCGGCCGGCTTCCCGCTGCTGCCCTACTTGTACACCCTGGCCGCCGCGCACAACGGCAACGCGGGCTTCCCGCAGGGCGGTTCGCTCGGTCTGGCCCGCTCGGTGGAGGAGCGCTACACCTCGCTCGGCGGGACGATCGGCTACCGCTGCCGGGTCGAGCGGATCCTGGTCGAGGGCGACCGTGCGATCGGTGTCGAACTCCGGGACGGCTCACGGCACTTCGCCGACCACGTGGTGGCCGCCTGCGACGGTCCGACGGTCCTCGACCGGCTGCTGGAGGGCCGGTACTCCAGCCCCACCGTCGACCGGCTGTACGGCGAACTGCTCGACAAGCCCGGCAACCTCTACCCGGCCGTGGTCTCCGCCTTCGTCGGCATCGACGGCCCGCTGCCGGAGGGCGAACCGCACAGCACCACCTACCTGCTGTCGGCCGAACAGGGGGCCCGGCTGCCGGGATCGCTCCAGCACAGCCTGGTCGTCCAGCTGCGCTCCGCCTACGCGGACGGCTTCGCGCCGCCCGGCAAGTCGGTGCTGCACTGCACCTACTTCAGCGACTACCGCTCCTGGAAGGACCTGCGGGTCGCGGACCGCCGCGCCTACCGGGCCCGCAAGCAGGAAGTCGCCGCGTTCGTCCGGGAGTTCCTGGAGCGGACGTACCCCGGGCTCGGCCGCCGGATCGAACTGGTCGACGTCGCCTCGCCGGTGACCACCGAGCGCTTCACCGGCAACACCTACGGCAGCATCCTCGCCTGGCAGGCCTTCTCCGAGGCCGAGGACGCCGCCAACCGCCTGGTCAACCGGGACCGGATGCGGCTGCCCGGCCTGCGCGGCTTCTCCATGGCCGGGCAGTGGACGGCCCTCGGCGGCCTGATCCGCGCCGCCACCAGCGGCCGGTACGCCGCGCAGTACCTCTGCCGGGAGCTCGGCCGGCCGTTCCGGGCCTGGCCCAGTGACAACCGGGAACCCTGGCACGCGGGCAAGTGGGGCCGCCTGCCGCAACTCGACCGGGCCACCGTGGGAGTTCCGGAATGAGCACCAGCAGGCAGACCATGGTGATCGTCGGCGGCGGGCTCGGCGGCCTGTCCACCGGCTGCTACGCGCAGATGAACGGCTACCGCACCAGGGTCCTGGAGATGCACGAGCTGCCCGGCGGCTGCTGCACCGCCTGGGACCGGGGCGAGTTCACCTTCGACTGCTGCGTGAGCTGGCTGCTCGGCAGCGGCCCCGGCAACGAGATGCACCAGATCTGGCTCGAACTCGGCGCACTGCAGGGCAAGCTGATGCGCAACTTCGACGTCTTCAACGTGGTGCGCACCCGGGACGGCCGGGCCGTCTACTTCTACTCCGACCCGGACCGCCTCGAAGCGCACCTGCTCGAGCTCGCCCCGGAGGACGCCCGCCAGATCCGGCAGTTCTGCGCCGGGTTGCGCAAGTTCCGGCTGGCCCTGGCTCGTTACCCCTTCCTCAAGCCGGTCGGACTGATGGGCCGCTGGGAGCGCTGGCGGATGCTGGCCTCCTTCCTGCCGTACTTCAACGTCATCCGCCGCTCGATCACCGTGCTGATGAGCGACTACTCGGCGCGGTTCAGCAGCCCGCTGCTGCGCGAGGCGTTCAACTTCATCCTCTACGAGAAGCACCCGAACTTCCCGGTGCTGCCCAGCTACTTCCAACTCGCCTCGCACGCCGGGTTGTCGGCCGGGGTGCCGGAGGGCGGATCGCTCGGGCTGGCCCGCTCGATCGAGGAGCGCTACCGGCGGCTCGGCGGCGAGATCACGTACAACACCAAGGTGACCGAGATCCTGGTCGAGGACGACCGGGCCGTCGGGGTCCGGCTGAGCGACGGCCGGGAGGTGCGCGCCGACATCGTGGTGGCGGCCTGCGACGGGCGCACCACCATGCTGGACCTGCTCAAGGGCCGCTACCTCAACGACACCTACCGCCGCCTGTACACCCGGACCATCACCGAGCCCGGCATGGTCTTCCCCGGCTACCTGACCGTCTTCCTCGGTCTGCGCCGCCCCTTCCCGGCGGGCGACCCGTGCACCACCTACCTGCTGGAGGACGAGGTCGCCGAGCGGCTCACCGGCATCCGGCACCCCAGCATCAACATCCAGTTCCGCAGCCGCCACTACCCCGAGCTGTCGCCCGCCGCGACGACCGTCGTGTACGCCAGCTACTTCTGCGACATCGCCCCCTGGCGGGAGTTGAGCACCGGGCCCGAGCAGGCGCCCCGGATGCGGCGAGGGGAGGAGCTGCACACCCTGCCGGTGGGCCGGGGTCGCGAGTACCAGCGGGAGAAGCGCCGGGTGCGGGACGCCGTCATCGACTTCCTGGACGGACACCACCCGGGCCTGCGGGACGCGGTGGCCGTCAAGGACGTCTCCACCCCGCTCACCCAGGTCCGCTACACCGGCAACTACGACGGCACGGTGCTCGGTTGGCAGCCCTTCGTCGAGAGCGGCGAGACCCTGGAGGAGGAGATCAAGCGCAACGGACCCGGGCTGCCGGGCCTGGCGAACTTCTACCTCTCCGGTGTCTGGGCGACCACCGGCGGCCTGATCCGCGCGGCCGCCGCAGGTCGGCACGTGGTCCAGTTCGTCTGCCGCGACGACGGCAGACCGTTCACCGCCACGGTGGACGACACCGCTCCGCCGCCCACCCTGCTCGTCGAACCGGTCGGGCCCGTCGACCGACAGTTTGGAGTCACCTCATGAGGATCGAGAAGTGGATCGTCCGCGAGCACGTGGACGGCGTCCCGGATGTCGAGCGGATATACCAGAAGGTCGTCGAGGAGGTGGACGTCAGCCTCGCCGCGGACGAGATGCTGCTGCGGACGCGGTACGTCTCGGTCGACCCGTACCTGCAGGGGATCGCCCTGGACACCCCGATCGGCGACCACATGGGCGCGGACTCGATCATGGAGGTCCTGGAGGCCGGGCCGGCCGCGCCCTTCGCCGTCGGCGACCTGGTCCAGGGCTTCGGCGGCTGGCGCAGCCACGTGATCAGCAACGGCGCCCCCGCGCTCTGGCAGACCGGCACCTTCCCGATGGTGTTCCCCGCCTACCGGCGGCTCGACCGGGCCGACTACGACGAGGCCCTGCCGCTCTCCACCGCCCTCGGCGTGCTCGGCGGCCCCGGGATGACGGCCTGGGGCACGATGGAGAAGTTCCTGGACGTCCGCCCCGGGGACACCGTGCTGGTCAGCGGGGCCTCCGGGGCCGTCGGCTCGCTGGTCGGCCAGCTGGCCAGGCACCGCGGCGCCCGCGTCATCGGGACCACCGCCACCCCGGCCAAGGTCGCCCACCTGCTCGACCTGGGCTTCGACGCCGCGCTGCTCTACCGCGACGGCGACGACCCCGAGAAGCTGCGGGAGGAGCTCGCCGTGCTCGCCCCGGACGGCATCGACCGCTACTTCGACAGCCTCGGCGGTGCGCTCACCGACGTGGCCTTCACGATGCTCGCCGTCGACAGCCGGGTGGCCGTCTGCTGGCAGTGGGGGAGCCAGGTCGGCGGCGACTGGGCGGGCCCGCGGCTGCTGCCGATGATCATGTTCCCGCGCACCACCATCCGCGGCATCTTCTCGCTGGAGTGGTTCACCGAGGAGAACTGGTCCGCGCTGCGGCGGGAGTTGGGCGCCCTGGTGCGCAGCGGCGACCTCGACTACCAGGAGACCGTCCACCAGGGCTTCGACAACATCCCGGCGGTCTACCGCAGCCTGTACGTCGACCGCTCCGCGAACCGGGGCAAGGTGCTGGTCGAGGTCTGAGACACGCCTTAGGCGGGCCGGCCCCGGGGCGGGCGCCTTCGCGCGCCCGCCCCGGGGCCGTGGTGCTCAGTTCAGGGTGAACCAGGTGCTGCGGGACTTCTTCCACTCCGGGTGGGTGAGGTCCTTGGCGGCGGTGCCGTCGTTGTAGAGGTCGGCGGAGCCGTCGTCGGTGATCAGCTGGGCGCGGGCGCCGGGGGTGTCGAGGTTCGGCACGTCCGGGACGGCCTCCCAGGCGCCGGCGTCGCTGGTCGGCAGGTCGAGCAGCTTGACCGGCTTCGAGCCCGGCTGCCCGTTCCAGCGGTAGAGGGCGTACGGGGCGGAGTTGTCCTCGGCGGCCCAGGAGCCGGCCACGATCAGGTACTGTCCGAGGTCGTTGCGGCGCAGGTCGCGGATGGAGAGCCCGCCGAGGTCCAGCTCGATCGGCTCGCCGAAGGTCGCGTGTGCGGCCGAACCGTCCAGCAACGACGGGAGGTTGGTGACCGGCACGAGCAGCGCCCGGCCGCCGGTGACCGCCGGGGTGAGCGGCGCGCGGAAGCCGATGTACGCGGTGGTGGTGCTGCCGGGGGCGAACTCCAGGCCCTCGACGTTGAATCCGTCGATCTGCTTGGGAGCCTGCCCGTCCGCCGCGCCCGCGGCGAAGCCGTAGCGGTCGCCGTGGGCGGAGTCCCAGGCGATCAGGTCGTCGCGCAGGCCGTGGTGCGAACCGGCCAGGGAGAGCTGGGTGTTGGCGCCCGATCCGGTGACGGTGGTGGTGAACAGGGTGTGCCGGTCGGGCTTGACCTGGCCGTCCTTGTTGTTGCCGAGCGAGCCCGTCCAGTAGATGGTGTCGCCGACCCGGGTGGCGGCCTCGATGTCGATCTCCTTGGAGACGCCGAGTGCGTCGCTGAAGTCCCAGGTGCGGAGCGGCGCACCGGAGTTGTCGCGGTCGTACAGCCGCAGCACGTTGGACTCGTCGTCGCCGACCAGGATGTAGCCGCCGCCCGCGTCCACCGCGGCCGAGGCGTCGCTGGAGCCGGTCAGGTAGCGGCTGGCGGCCGGGTACTGGACGGCGGGGGAGGCGGCGTAGTGCAGGGTGCGGGTGGCGGTCTTGCCGCCCAGGCCGGTGACCTTGATGGTGAGGTCGGTGTAGCCGACGCCCTGTGCGGCGACCGTCAGGGTGCGGGTGCCGCCGGTGCCGGTCACCGCCACGTCGCCGGTCCGCGCGACGGCGCTGCGGGTGCTCGCGGAGGCGGCGACGGTCAGCGCCGAGGCGGTGGCCCCGCTCTGCGCGACCGTGACGGCCACGGTCGGGTCGCCGGTGGCGCCGACGGCGCCGGACAGGTACCCGGCCGAGAAGACGATGGTCGGAGTGCCGTACGAGGCCGCGGCGGCCGGGACGACCGGCAGGGCGAGCACGGGCACCGCCGCGACGGCGACGGCCAGCGGCAGCAGACGGCGGGGAGAACGGGTCACGGTGACAGCCCTTCGACGCGCGGAGAGGACGGGGGCGGTGCGGATCCGGACCAGCCTGGGCGGCCCCGGCGAACGCCGACCCTCCGTCAGCGGACCGGGCGGCGAACAGCAGGCCTCCAACGCCGGTCGTCGGGGGTCAGTCGCGGATGCCGGCGGCGCGCAGTCGGCGGCGGACGTCCTCCCACTCCGGGGTGACCGGCTCGGTCGACCGAGCACCGACACCCCGGTCCTTGAAGCCGCTGGACGTCGACACGCAGACCACCGGCCCGTCCACCGGGCCCTCGCCGTGGAGGCTGCGCAGCCCGGCGAGACCGGCCGCCGCGGACAGTTCCGTCCAGAGCCCGGCCCGGGCCAGTTCGGCCTGGGCGGCGGCGAGTTGGCCGTCGTCCAGGGTGAGCGCCCGGCCACCGCTCTCGCGGACGGCGACCACGCCCCGGTAGCCGCTGACCGGGGAGCCGATCGAGTACGCCTCGCTCGGTCCCACCGTCACCCGCGCCGCCGGGAGGCCCTGGCGGACGGCCTGGGCGAGCGGCGCGCCGGCCGCGGACTCGCAGGCGTGGATGCGCGGCACCCGGTCGGCCAGGCCGAGTCGGTGCAGTTCGCTGAAGCCCTTCCAGACGCCGAAGAGGAGCTCCCCGTAGCCGGTCGGCACGAACACCGCGCCCGGTACGCCGATGTCCCGGAAGATCTCGTAGGCGACGGTCTTGTAGCCCTCGGGGCCGTACGCGTGCCCGGTGTGGGTGGCGGTCAGGTTGCTGACCGGGTGCAGGCCCAGCCGGTCGACGACCTGCCGCAGCAGCGGCCAGCGGGCCTCCCACGGCACCGGCAGCACCACGGCGCCGTAGGCGTTGAGGAACGCGTCGACGGCCGGCGGCAGGTCCGGCCCGGTGAGCACCACGCAGCGCAGCCCGGCGCGAGCGGCGTAGGCGGCGGCGGAGGCGCCGTGGTTGCCGGAGGAGGCCACCGCGATTCCGGGCGCGCCGACGCCCACGGCCGCGCTGGTGGTGCAGCGGTTCAGCCGGTCCTTGTGGCTCCAGGTCGGGTTGCGGGTCTCGTCCTTGACGTACACCCCGGGTTCGAGCTCGACCAGCGGCGTGCCGCCCTCGCCCAGGCCCGGCGCGAGCAGCGGCGGCAGCAGCGGCGCCCACCGCTCCAGCCCGCCGCGCGGCGCCCCGGCGTCCGCCGCCGGGGCGAACAGGGCCGCCGCGTCGGCCTTCCGGTAGGCGTAGTCGACCTCGACGGGGTAGCCGAGGTCGGGCGTGCCGGTGCGCGGACAGCCTGCGGTGAGCGGGGGCCACAGTGGGTAGTCGAGGGTGGGATCGCCCAGGGAGCGCTGACCGGTTGCGAGGGAGCCGTCTGTCGCCATGTCAGGAGCTTAGGGCTTGTCCGACCGGCCCACCGCCGCCCGGTCCGGCGGAATTCCGGGTTCCGGCGGGCGCTACTGCTTCTGCCGGATGGCCGAGATGTCGAACTCCAGGACGACCTTGTCGCCGACCAGGACGCCGCCGCCCTCCAGCGCCGCGTTCCAGGTCACCCCGAAGTCCTTGCGGCTGATCGTCACCGCGCCCTCCAGGCCCACCCGCAGATTGCCGTAGGGGTCGACGGCGTTGCCCGTGTACTCGAAGTCGATGGTGACCGGGCGGGTGATGTCCTTGATGGTGAGGTCGCCGGTGACGCGGAAGTCGCTGCCGCCGTTCGGCTGGACCGCCGTGGTGACGAAGGTGATGGTCGGGAAGGTGGGTGCGTCCAGGAAGTCGTTGGTGCGCAGGTGCTGGTCACGCTGCTCGACGCCGGTGTCGATGCTCTCGGTCTGGACCGTCACCCGCGCGGTGGAGCGGGCCGGGTCGGCGCCGTCCAGGTGGGCGGCGCCCTCGAAGCTGTGGAACGCGCCGCGGACCTTGGTCACCATCGCGTGGCGTGCCACGAAGCCGATCCGGCTGTGGGCGGGGTCGAGGACGTAGTCCCCGGTGAGCTCGGGCAGGGAGACGGTCATGGTCGGCTTACCTCCTGGAGGTCTGCGAGGGGGCTGAGGAGTGCCTGAGGGGTGTCTGACCCTGGGGGGCTCCAACCTCGGTGGCGGTGCGTGCCCGGGTCGTTCCCGGACCACGCTAGGTGCTGCGCCCCGTCCCCGCCCGTCGAGTCCCGGGCCCGGTCCTTCCGGGCGAGTGCCGACCGGGCGTGCCGGGCAGGCTCACCGGGACAGCGGAGACGGACGACGAACAGGGGGCCGGGATGGACACCGACATCAAGGCGATGGCCGACGCCGTGCGCGAGGCCAGGACGCGGATCCGCGAGGACGCCCTCCCGCGGGCCCGGGCGCGCCGCGACGACGTGCCCGAGGGTGACGAGGCCGCGCTGCTGGGCGCCCTCGCCGCGCTGGTGGACACCGTGGCGGAGCTGGCCGGCACCATCCACATGCGGATGACCGGCCCCGACACCCGCACGGCGTACTGGAGGGCCGACCAGCGGCTGCGTGCGCAGGCCGAGAACCTGCGCGAGGACGAACGGAAGGTGGCCGCCAAGGCGGAGGAATCGGCGCGGCAGAAGGAGGCGCGGCAGAAGGGGAAGGAGGCGTCGCAGAAGACGCCGTGACGGCGGTGACGACGGTGGCCGCCGGCGCCCACCCCCTCCGGGGCAGGGCGCCGGCGGCCGGCACAGTGACTCACCGGTGGCCGGGGAACTGCACCACCTGCTGGTAGGTCGGCCGGTTCTGCCAGGTGGTCTTGGCGTCCGTGACCCCACCGAGCGGGCGCTGGATGATCGTGTCGGCGCACCACTGGTCGCCGGCCGAGCAGTCCGTGTCGCCCGGGTAGACCTGGGCCGGGGTCTGGGCGGCCGCCCGCTTCAGGGTGTCGAGCAGGACGCCCCGGCAGGCTGCCAGGTCGCCCCCGCCGCAGTACGGGCGGGCCAGCGGGCCGGCCACCTGGTCGCCGAGGACCGACCGCAGGTCCTTGTCCAGGTAGCTCCACCAGCCGTACTGGAAGGCCGAACCCTTGTGCGGGATGGCCTCGTTGGCGCTCACGGGGCCGCCGCCGGGGCCGGTCTGGCCGCCGGAGGGCGACTCGTTGATCTGCAGGGCGCCGGTCAGCGCGGTGAACAGCGGGTCCCCGAGACCGGGCCGCATCACGCCCTCGGCGACCAGCGGCCACCAGGCGTCCATGACCCGGATCGCGGTGGCGTCGGCGTAGCTGTGGCTGCCGGCCGAGGTCTCCTTCCGCTGGGCGCCGTCGGCCAGCCAGGCCTCCAACTGCTGCAGCGCGGTGGCGGTGGCCGGGTCGGTGACCGGGGCGCTGCGCAGCACCCGGATCAGGTCGGGCAGGACGTCCTCGGCGCGCAGGTCGGCGAGGGCGGCGCTCTCCATGGCCTGGGTGAGCGAGACCCGGCTCGCCTTGCCGCCGCCCTTCAGCAGCGCCTTGACCCGGTCGTCGAGCAGGTTGCCGCGGTGCACCGAGCCGTTGCCGAAGCCGGCCGAGGTGAAGCCGTCGGCCTGCTTGTTGTTCCAGGAGATGTAGTAGTCCTGGTTGACGGACTGCGGGTGCTCGGCCGGTGGGGTGTACCGGGCGGTGTTGGTGGCGGGGTCGAAGTCGGCCCACTCGTAGGCCGGTTCGGCGCGCAGCGGCAGGCCTGCGTCGACGCCCGGGGCGCGGACGGGGTTGGTGCCGGAGTTGTAGTACGCGATGTCGCGCGAGTCGGCGTAGAACCAGTTGAAGGTGTAGTTGATGTCCTGCGCGGCCCGCTGGAAGCCCGCCGCGTCGTGCACCGCGCCGGGGTCGTTGAGCTCCTGGAAGCCGATGATGGAGTCCGCCTCGTGCCGGTAGGTGGAGCGCAGCGAGGTGAAGGCCACGGGCGCGCCGCCGACCGTGCCGCGGGCGGTGACCAGGCCGTACTTGGAGCGGTACATCACCAGGGTGTAGGAGCCGGCGGCGGTGGAGTCGGCGGTGGTCGGGTTCCAGGCGTTCTTGCGTTCCAGCCGGTCGAACGGGACGCACTGGCCGTGCCACAGGTAGGAGTTGGCGGCGGTGGTGGCCGGGGAGCCGTCGGTGGTGCAGAGCGGGACGGCGTAGGTGTCGGTGATGTCCTGCCCGGCGGAAGTGGCGCTCCAGGCGTAGTCCTGGCCGCGGCCGAGCTGCACGTAGAAGCTCAGGCCGGCGAAGGCCGCGCCGCGCGCGCTGATCCCGGGGCCCTGGATCTCCTCCAGCATGAGCAGCTGGGGGGCGAAGTAGCCGGTCTGCGGGCCGAAGACGGCGACGGGGTGGCCGTCGTCGGTGTGGGCGCCGGAGACCAGCAGGGCGTTGGACATGCCGTGTTTGGCACTGAGCAGGTTGCCGGGCAGCACGCCCGGTGCGGCGGTCTTCGTGGCGGTGCTGCCCGAGCCGGTGGCGTCGTAGATCATCCGCTCGGGCACCACCGAGCCGGGGTCGGGCAGGGCCTCGCCCTGCGGGGCGTCGGGCACCGTGGCGTACGGGAAGCTCTGCCCGTCGTGCAGGGTCTGGACGGCCTCCGGGTCGTCGGCCTCGCGCAGCGACTTCCAGACCGCGTCCCCGGCGTCCTTGCCGTAGCGGACCTCGGCGGCCGACTTGACCTGGGCGGAGGCGAGTTCACCGCCGCCGCCGGAGCCGAACAGGGCGCCGACCACGGAGGCGAGGGCGACCAGGTCGGTGAGCTTGAACGGCTCGATCGACCCGGCGTTGGTGATCGGGTCGATGTGCCCGGTCAGGTCGTACTCGCCGGGGAAGGTGCGGCCGTTGTAGGCCTCCGTGACGTACTGGTTGATGCCGTCGAGGTAGGCGTTCGCGTCGGCGAGGGCCTGGGTGGCCCGGCCGCCGCGGGCCGCCAGGGCGTCGATCTGCTGCTGCAGTTCCGCCTCGGTGTACGGCGCGGCCTGCCAGAAGCTCTGCTCCAGCTGGCGGTTGGCGGCGGCGCCGCCCGCGAACCCGGACAGCTGCCCGCGGCCCACGTGCCGGAACAGGTCCATCACCCAGAGCCGGTCCTGGGCGGCGGCGTAGCCCGCGCCGTACTCGGTGCCGTAGCGGGTGGTGCCGGTGATGTGCGGGACGCCGGTGGCCTTGTCGCGGACGATGGTCACGTCGCTGCGCGGGCTGGTGGTGCTGGCCACCTGGTCGGCGGGGACGCCGAAGGAGGCGTCGTTGAAGAAGTCGCGCAGCTTGGCCTCGGTCAGGCCCGGGTAGCCGGAGGCGAGGGCCGAGTAGGGGCCGAGCTGGTCGTCGGTGTGAGCGGGGCGGCTGCCGAACATCTTGTTGAGCAGGATCTCCGCGAGGGTGGCGTTGCCGTTCTCGCCGGGCGGCAGGACGTCCGTGCAGCGGCCGCCGCAGTAGTCGGCCGCGGCGGCGGTGGCCGCCGTCGGGGCGGCGGGGGCGGCCGTCGGGGCGGCGGGGGCGGCCGCGGTGGGCGTGGTGGTCAGGGCGGTGGTGACGAGCAGGGCCGACGCGAGGGCGGCGGCCGGGAAGCGGAGGGGGCGGGGGCGTAGGCGCAAGGGAGTTCCTCCGTCGAAGCCACGGGAAAGTCGACGGTAGGGGTGCTACTGGCCGGTTGGCTAGTGGCGTGCATGCCATTTTCTCCGCCGGCGCGGGTCTCGGTGCCGGTGTCGACGCGGTGCTGGTGCGGGTGCTGGACGAGCGGTGGCTGCGACGGGCGAACTGTCCTGCGACGGTTGGGTATTCCCTCGGAGAGCGGCGATTTTCGGCCTCCTTCCGCGACACGCGGCCCAGGCCGTGCCACCGCACCGGATCAGCCGTGGCCGGTGCCCGGTCTGGGAATCCGCTGGGCACGCGTCAGATCGCCGGGAGTGAGGCCCGCCTAACCTGCGGCCCGGCCGGATCGAAGGGGGCTGTCCGCTTCGGGATACCGGCCGGATCGGGCGGCCCGTCGACTCCTTGACAGGCGTGTGCGCATCCGGTGAAGCTCATCGCGGTAACCGGCGTGATTCCCGGTGATCTCCCGCTCCGCTTCGGCCTTTTCCGTGAGGCGTCCCCCCGGAAGCGCCTTTGTCCGAGGGAAAGCGGGAGACACGTGAGGGAACGGTCTCCCCGTCAATCCGGGCCGCCACCCGGACCGTGATTCCAGACCATGATTCCGGATCGCCGAATCCGGAGCCGAATTCCGCACCGCGGTGCCGGAACTCCGGATCGCCCGACGGCGCCGCACCGGTCGGCCCGGTCCCCGAGGACCCCTGCCCCGACCCCGTCGCCTCCGTACCACCGCACGGAAGGAACAGCCATGTCGCAGAGGACCTGGGACAACGAGCCACGCCCTGCCCGGCTGGAGGAGCGGCTGGACGACGACGTCGTCCGATGTCATCTCAGCCCCCGGAACTGCCGGATACGCCCCGGCCAGCACGGATTCTGCATGGTCCGGGCCAATCGGGACGGCCGTCTGGTGACGTTGAACTACGGGCGCTCCGTCCACGCCACCGAGGAGACCATCGAGACCGAGGCGGTGTTCCACTACGCGCCCGGCGCCCGGATCCTTTCCATGGGCAATGTCGGCTGCATGCTGAACTGCGACTACTGCCACAACTGGAAGACCTCGCAGGCGCGCCACGTGGAGGACAAGGACGTCTACCACTACACGCCCGAGGAAGTCGTGGACATCGCCGTCCGGCACGGCATCAGGGTCATCTCCTGGACCTACAACGACCCGGTGGTGTGGCACGAGTTCGTGGTGGAGACGGCCGCCCTCGCCAAGGCGGCCGGAATCGTCAACCTCTACAAGTCCGCGTTCTTCATCAGCGGTGAGGCGATCGAGGAACTGATCCCGGTCATCGACATCTTCTCGGTGTCGATCAAGTCCCTGGACCCGAAGTACTACCGGAAGATCACCAAGGGCTGGCTGGAGCCGGTCCTGGAGGGCACCGAGCAGGTGTTCCGGGCCGGCAAGCACGTCGAGGTCTCCACGCTGATGGTCACCGACCTCAGCGACGACGAGACGACCGCCCGCGGGATGGCGAGCTTCGTCGGCGAGCGGCTCAGCCCCGACGTGCCCACGCACTTCGTGCGCTTCCACCCGGACTACAAGATGACCGACACCATCCGCACCCCCGTCGACCGGCTGGAACGGGCCCGCAAGGTCGCCCGGGACATGGGGCTGAACCACGTCTACCTGGGGAACGTGTACGACACGGAGTCGACCAACACCTGGTGCCACCGGTGCGGGCAGCTCCAGATCACCCGGTACGGCCTCAACGCCGACCTGGTCGGCCTGGACCCGGACGGCGCCTGCGTCGGGTGCGGCGCCCGCGCCGCGGTCGTCCTGCTGCCCGACGCCCGGAGGCGGACCCGGGTGTCGGAACTCCCCGCCGAGGGCCTGGAGCTGGCGCGTTTCGACTGGCACGGCGACGTCCGCGCCCTGCACGTCCAGGTGCGCAACACCTCCGGCGCGCCGGTGAGGGCGTACCACCGCCGCTACGGTGACCCGGCCGCGGACCAGGCGTGGCAGGTCATCGACCTGGCCCCGCAGGAGAGCTTCCGGTACATCGCCGCCAAGAGCACGGCGGGCGAGGTCGGCGTCCAGGTGGCCGTCCCGTCGCAGTGCACCTCCAGCCTCCACCAGGTCTTCGACCGCGCCCACTTCCCGACCGTGGAGGCGTCCGCCGGGACGCTGAACGAGGACGTCTCGCCGCTGCCCCTCTTCCAGCCCCGCACCAGGTCATGACCGGGCCCGCGAGCGCGGCGGAGCAGGGCGCGATGCGGCACGGAACCGACTACCGGGTCCTGCCGTTCAGCGACGACATGTCGGCCGTCCTGATCACCGGGAGCCACCGGCTGCTGCTCGCCCCGGCGGACACCGCCGCGCGGCTGGCGTCCGGCGTCGACCGCCTGCTGCTCGACGAGCGGCGGGCGTGGGAGAAGCTGCAGGCCGGTGCCGCGTCCGGCCGCGAGGCCAACCGCCTCCGGCTCCGGGAGGGTGCGCTGTCCGACGGCGCGGACTTCGCGGTCAACGTCAACCTGACGAACGTGTGCAACCTCGCCTGCACGTACTGCTTCGCCGAGGGCGGCGACTACGGCCGCATCACCGAGGCCATGGGCGAGCACTCGATCGCCTGGATATTCGACTTCATCGACCGCTACGCCGCACCCGGGCAGCGGGTCCGCTTCGAATTCTTCGGCGGGGAGCCGCTGGCGAACTTCGAGGTGATCCGCAAGATCTGCGAGCGCGCCCGCGACCTCACCGGGCGCACGGGCACCGAGTTCGTCCACCGGGTCTCGACCAACCTGACCCTGATGCCCCGGGGCATCGAGGAGCTCTTCCGCGACTACGGCTTCATCGTCTCGGTCTCGATCGACGGCGGCCGCGAGGTCCAGGACGCCAACCGCCCGTCCAAGAACGGGAAGGGCTCCTTCGACCGGATCATCCGCAACCTGTTCCGGCTGCGCGAGGCGTGCGGCGACGACGTCACCCTGGTGGCGCGGATGACCATCGCGACGGCGGAGCCCAGCCTGACCGAGAACGTGCTCGACCTGTGGGGGCTCGACCTCTTCGACTACTTCCAGATCTATCCGGGCGTCTACCCGGTGGACCAGGGCACGACGGTGCCCATCGCCCTCACCCTGGGGGACCGCAAGCTCTCCGAGCCCAGGGGAATCCAGTACATCAACCACTTCCTCCAGCCCGGCATCGTGGAGCAGTTCAGGGACTTCCTGGTGCACTACCCGCGGCTGTTCGCCCCCGACAACCGGTTCAAGGGGGTGCTGGAGTACGAGCGCACCGTGCAGATGATCACCGAGGGCGCGGCGGCGCTGGCGTTCTGCTCGGGCGGCCGGACGTACTACACGCACTCCCCGGACGGCAGCATCAGCCCGTGCCACCGGCTGGTCGGCGACGAGGGCTTCGACGTGGGCACCGGTGCCGAGGGCCTCACCCGGGACCACCCCGAGTGGCGGCGCACCGTCGACGAGCACCGGGTGTGCGGGGCCTGCTGGGCCCGCTACCTGTGCGGCGGGGGCTGCCGGCAGGAGAACCACGTGGCGTCCGGCGACGTGAACGAGCTCAACACCGAGTCGTGCCAGTACCAGCTGATGCTCGCCGAAGAGGTCGTCAAGATGCTGGCCAGGTCCGCCGCCGACTACCGCGAGCGGTCGCGGACGCGCTACGACGACCTCTTCGTCTCGTGCGGGCGCCCGGTGGTCCCCAACGACCGGCCGGCCCTCGAAGCGGCCGCCGACGTCCGACCGTTCCAGGTCCTCTGCTGACGGCCTCCGGCCCCGGATCCGTCATCCACCACGCCAGGCCGGCCCCGATGAAGGAGCGACCGCAGATGGCCGAGAAGATCATCCGACGGAACATCCACACGTATCCGTTCAAGTACCGGCACCACGAGTACGACGAGTACTTCCGCCCCGAGAACGCGGTGCTGTACCTGCACGTCCCGTTCTGCATCACCAAGTGCGGTTTCTGCGACTACACCGTCTACATCAACCGGAACGAGCAGCACTTCGCCCAGTACGTCGACGCGCTGGAGCGCGAGATCCGCGCATTCGCCGCCAATCGCGCCTTCCCCGCGTTCCGGGTCGACGCGGTGTACTTCGGCGGCGGTACGCCAGGTATCCTCACCGGCGACCAGACGGCCCGACTGCTGGACGCCTGCCGGGAGTCGTTCGCATTCAACGAAGGCGCGGAGATCGGCCTGGAATTCGACCCCTCGACGGTCGACGTGGCCAAGGTCGCGCGTATGCGGGAGGCCGGATTCAACCGGCTCAGCGTCGGCGTCCAGGCATTCGACGACCGGCTGCTGGAGATCTGCAACCGCTCGCACGATCGCGCCACCGCCGAACGGGCCTTCCGCACCGTCGTCGACGCCGGATTCACGCACACCAACATCGACCTGATCTTCCCGCTCCCGGACCAGTCCGTGGACGACTGGAAGCGCAGCGTGGACCGCGCCGTCGAACTCGAGCCGGCCTGCATCACGGCCTACGGCCTGGAGATCTGGCCGAAGACGGCGTTCCACTCGCTCATCACAGCAGGGAAGATGGCGCTCCCCTCGGCCCAGGACGAGCGGCGCATGTACGAGTACGCCATCGACGCCCTGGAGGCGGCGGGGTTCGTCCGGCGCAGCTCGACCGGCTACTTCCACCCCGACCGCTGCGCCGACTACTCGCGCTTCCTGGAGTACTACTGGCGGACCTGGCCGATGATCGGATTCGGCGTCTCGTCGAAGAGCGTGATCCACGACCGGCTGTTCGTCAACGTCAAGCCGCTCAAGAAGTACTACGAGATGGTGGAAAGCGGTCGGATTCCGCTGGATTTCGCCACCTATCTCACCAAGGAGCAGGAGATGCGCCGCGTCATGATCCGCGGCCTCAAGATGTGCGAGGTCAACCGGCCGGACTTCCACGACCGTTTCGGCGTCACCATGGAGGCGGTCTTCGGAGCGGAAATCGAGCAGCTCATCGACAAGGGCTGGCTGGAGCCGCGCGGTACGGACGTGTACGCCCTGACCAGGCTCGGCCAGTTGTTGTCGACCAATGTGTACGAGCTGTTCTACGCGCCCGAAGACCTGAGTCCGGCCGAAGGCGATGAGGTACGGTTCGGCATATCGGAACTCGTCGAGTGACCTGATCGGCGGGTGTTGTGACGAGGGGCGGAGCGAATTGTCGCGCACGTGCTCGCACCAGGCCTCACGCCGGATCCGAACCGTGGCACGCCGGATCCGAATGGCGGAGGCACCTCGGATCCGAATGACCGCGGTACATCGGGTCCGAATGACCGCGGCGACCTGCGGGGGTCGACGGTGAACATCCTGCCCGCGTGGTTCGCCGGACTCGGCCTCGGCTTCCTGGTGGCCCTGCCCCTCGGCCCCATCGGCCTGCTGTGCGTACGCAGCGTCCTACGTGACGGCTTCCCGACCGGCTGGGCGATCGGCCTGGGCGCGGCGCTGGTGGACATCACCTACGCCGGCCTGGGCCTGGCCGGAGTCGGCCGGCTGCTGGACGTCGCGGCGCTGCGGACGGCGCTGGGCCTGGCCGGGGCGGCGGTGCTGGTGTACATCGGCGCGCGCTCGCTGCGCTCCGCCTTCCGGGCCGGGGCGGCCACCGAGGACGAGCGGAACCCCGAGGTGGTCCGCCCGCTGGCGGCCTTCCGCACGGCGCTGGCGGCGACCGCCGCCAACCCGGCGACGATCGGTTACTGGGCCGCCGCCTTCGCCGCGGCCACGGCGGCGAACGTCACCGGGACGCTGCCCGCCTCGGTCTCCATGCTCGTCGGCGTCGGCTGCGGCACGCTCCTGTGGTTCACCCTGCTGAGCACGGGCGTCGTGGTGTTCCGGCGGCGGTTCAGCGCCCGGCTGCTGAAGGGCGTCGACCTGGTCGCCGGGGTCGGCGTCATCCTCTTCGGCGGCTTCCTGGCCTACCAGTCGCTCGCCTGAGCCGCTCCCCGCCTCCGGGGCGACCGCGGGCCTGGTGCCCGTCCACCCCTGGAGGAACCCGTGTCCACCCACCACCCCCTCGGTGTCGATCCGAACGGAAACCCGCGCCGGTTGGGCGAGTTACTGCCCCGGGCGCTGGTGTACCTGGCCGGCTGCCTGGTCTTCTCGACGGGCGCCCACTTCTTCATCCAGTCCGATCTGGGCACCGATCCGCTCGACGTCTTCTCGCTCGGGGTGCTCCGGCACCTGCCGCTCACCATCGGAATCTGTCAGGCGGCCGTCGCGGTGGTGTGCATCGCGGCGTGGGCGGCGTGGAACCGCAAGCGCCCGGTGGTCTCGCCCTTCGTGACCTTCTTCCTGTGCGGCAGCCTGATCGACCTCTTCCAATGGCTGCGCCCGGCGGCCTGGTTGGGGCTGCGAAGCTACCCGCTGATGCTGCTCGGCGCGCTGCTGTGCGCCTACGCGTCGGCGCTGATCATCATGAGCGGCTTCGGGATCCGCGCCATCGACCTGCTGGCGATCACCATCCGGCATCGCCGGACCTGGCCCTTCTGGTGCGCGAAGGGGCTGATCGAGGGCGTGCTGCTGCTCTGCGGATGGCTGCTGGGCGGCCCGGTGGGCATCGGCACGGTGGCCTTCCTGGTCTTCGTGGACCTGCTCATCGAGCCCTTCGTACGGTTCAACCGGCGCTTCCTCGACATCCCGGACCACGGCTTCGCGGTCGCCCTGGCCGCGCCCTGAGTCGGGGCGCTTCCGAGAGGATCTGGGTGCGGCCTCCGGGGCCCGTGGGGATCGGGCCCGCGCCCAGGGCGCGTCCCGGCCGATCTCCGGGTGCTCGCCCCCGCGCCAAGTGGCCGCCGGCCGTTCCGGGGCCGAGTCCCGGGCAGGTGCGGTCGCGGTGCAGAGCGCGCGAAGCTCGATGATACTGAGCCAACGGGCAGTTGCGGAACGTGTTGTTGACACTACGGTCCGACACGCCCGCCCCGCGCGCTGTCGTAGGCGCGGCGGCCACTGAGCAGGGCCGCCGGACGCCACGACCGGCGACCACTGGCCCGGCGGCGTACCGACCGCCGAGTCCTGGACGGAGAGACCGGGAATGCTGAACCGACGAGACCTTTTGAAAGCCGCCGCCATAGGTGGCCCGGCGGTTCTCTTCCCATGGGACCGCGCACCGGGCGGGGGCCGGGCCTCGTCCCTCGCGCTAGCAGCCCCGCCAACCACACCAGCCAGGTCGGCGCCCAAGCGGTCGGCCGCCCGGATCGTCCCCTTCGAGCACGCCATGCGGGTGCCCCCGGTGCTGAGTCCGGTGTCGCGGACGGACTCCTCGGACCTGTACCAGCTGCGGATGGCCGAGACCCGGGTGGAGATCGTCAAGGGGCTGCTGACCACCGTCCGGGCCTTCGGCGACTGCTTCCCCGGTCCGACCATCCGGGCGGTCAAGGGACGGGAGGTGGTGGTCCGGCAGACCAACGACCTGAGCGTGCACACCTCCGTTCACCTGCACGGCGGCCATGTGCAGTCGCGGTACGACGGCCTGCCGATGGACCTCATCGAGCCCGGCGAGACCCGCGAGTACCGCTACCCCAACGAGCAGGTGGCCGCCTCACTCTGGTACCACGATCACGCGCACCGGCTGGAGGCCGAGAACGTCTACCGCGGCCTGGCCGGCGCCTACCTGCTCAGCGACCCGCACGAGAGCGGCCTGCCGCTGCCGAACGGCGAGTTCGACATCCCGCTGCTGATCCGGGACGCCCGGATCGAGACCGACGGCAGGCTGGTCTACACCGACCCGTACGATTGCCCGCACATGCTGGTCAACGGCAAGGAGCGGCCCTACTTCGAGGTGGCGGCGCGCAAGTACCGTCTGCGGGTCTTCAACGTCTCGCCCAACCGCCACATATCGCTGCGCCTCGCCGGCCGCGAGCCGTTCACCCAGATCGCCTCCGACGGCGGACTGCTCGCCGAGCCGTTGACGTTGGACGAACTGACCCTGGCCGGCGCGGAACGCGCCGAGATCGTGGTCGACTTCGCCCGCTACCCGGTCGGCGGATCGGTGGTGCTGGAGAACACGGCCGCGCTGGAGGCCGAGCGGTCCGAGGTGCTGCGCTTCGACATCACCCGGACGGCCGAGGACCAGAGCCGGATACCGGACGTCCTGGCCACCCTGCCGCCGATCCCGCAGGCGACGGTGTACCGGGAGTTCGAGCTGACGACCTTCCCGGACGCCAGGATCAACGGGCGCAAGTACGACCCGGACCGGACCGACGTGCGGACCACCGTCGGCACCAGCGAGATCTGGACGATCCACAATCGCCTCACCCGCCGGCCGGCCGGGGTTTTCCACGCCCCCCACTCCTTCCACACCCACCTGGTGCGGTTCCGCGTGCTGGACCGTGACGGGGAGCCGGTCGGCCCGGCCGAGGCCGGGCTGAAGGACACCGTCACGGTCAACCCGGGCGAGTCCGTCCGGATCGCCATGACCTGGGGCGACTATCCGGGCGAGTACGTCTATCACTGCCACCACATGGTGCACTCCGCGCACGGCCAGATGGGCCGGATCGACGTGCTGCCCGCGGCATCGGAAGGCCCCGACGAGGAGTCGGACGAGGAGCCGGACGAGGAGCCGAACGAGGAGTCGGACGAGGAGTCGGACGAGGCGTTCGCCGACTGACTCGTAGCCGTTCTCCGGTGCGTCAGCGTCCAGAGCCGGTCGACGGCGACGGCGCAACCGGTTCCACTGTGCGGGCCGCCGCCGCGGCCTGCGCCGGCCGGACAGGCCCCAGGCGCCGGTGCCGCCCTCGGGCGGGCACGCGTAGTACCGCGGTGCCAGGGTCGGCCGGATCCGCCCGCCAGCCCTGGCCGACAGCTGCGGGAGTACCGTGGAAGAGGTCGGGGCACCGCCGCCGTGGGCGGGTGCCACAGGTGTGCCCGACCCGTGGCCAGGTCGGCGGCCCGGGCCTCCCACGAGCGGAGGCGGCGGGGCCGGCGGTCGGTCGCGGTTCACGTGCGGCGGACGTGGTGACCGGAGGCGCCGGTGGCGCGAGAGCGGATGCCCGTGGCCGATGACTCCGGGCAGAGCCCGGTCGGAGCCGTCGGCAAGGTGACGGTGCCCATTCCGCCGGGCGGTCCGGGCGAGGTCCTGGTCGCCCTTCGGGGCGGTTCGGAGGTGTTCGCGGCCTGGTGCTCGGAGCCGGTCGGCCGGGACGTCCGCGTGGTGGTGGTGGACGCGATCTCGGCCCGGTCGGTGATCGTCGAGCTCCTGCCCTCCTAGGGCTGCCCTCCCAGGGCGTGTCCGACCATCCGCGTCGCGGGCTCGGCGGGAACGGTCGGGGCACGTCTCACCGCGGTTTCGAATTCCAGCAGGTCAGGTGGTCGATCATGTTCTTCTGGCACGTTCCCGCGCCCAACGAGGCGATGCTCATCTCCGGGTCCAAGCACCAGGCGCAGGACACCCAGTTCCGTATCGTCACCGGCCACGGCAGCCTCGTGCTGCCGGTCAAGCAGAAGGTCCGCATGCTCTCCCTGGCCCTGCGGGAGGCGGAGATCGCCGAGGACTGCGTGACCCAGCAGGGGATCCGGCTCACCGTGCGGGCGGTCTGCGTGTTCAAGGTCGGGGACGACGCCGTGTCGATCGCCAACGCCGCCCGCCGCTTCCTCTCGGAGCAGGACCAGATGGAGGAGCTCGTCGGCCGGATCTTCGCCGGCCACCTGCGGTCGATCATCGGCGGGCTGACCGTCGAGCAGATCATCCGGGAGCGCAGCAGGGTCGCCCAGGAGGTGATGGCGGGCAGCCACGGCGAGATGGAGAAGCTCGGCATCGTGGTCGACGCGCTGCAGATCCAGGAGATCGAGGACTCGACCGGGTACATCGACAACCTCGCCGCGCCGCACGCGGCGGCGGTCGCCAGCCAGGCCCGGATCGCCCAGGCCAAGGCGGACCAGGAGGCCACCGAGCGGGAACAGCAGGCGGCCGCGCTGAAGGCCGAGTACGAGCGCGACACCGCGATCAAGCGGGCCGGGTTCCTCGCCGAGACGGAGCAGTCCAGGGCCCGCGCGGCCCAGGCCGGCCCGCTGGCCGAAGCCCGGGCCTCCCAGGACGTGATCGAGGAGCAGACCGCGCTCGCCCAGCGCCGGGCCGCGCTGGCGGCGCAGCAGCTGGAGGCCGAGGTGCGGCGCCCGGCGGATGCCGAGGCGTACCGCCAGCGGACGCTGGCCGAGGCCGGCCGCGACCGGATGAAGTTCGAGGCGGACGGCAGCGCCTACCGCGAGCGGGCGCTCGCCCAGGCGCAGGCGGACGCCAACACCGCCCGGGCCGACTCGCTGCGCGGCGGCAACCAGGAGCTCATCGCGGCCAACCGGATCGTGGAGAACCTCCCGGCCCTCGCGGACGCGGCGGCCCGGGGCATGTCCGGCGCCGAGCTCACCGTCCTCAACGGCAGCGACGGTGTCAACCAGATGGCGGCGGGCATCGTGAGCCAGGGCCTCGCGATCCTGCACTCCCTCCAGCACGCGACGGGCCCGCACGGCGACGGCAAGCCCGCGCCGCGCATCCAGGAACGCGCCTGAACCCCGTCGGATCGGGACGGCGACCGCGCGGTACGCGCCCCCTGAGGCGGGCTCAGCGGGCGGCGAGCAGGCCGTCGACCAGGGCCCGGAGGCCGTCCAGGTAGGTGTCGTCGGTGGTCAGCTCGGCCCAGCGGTCCGCGACCTGGGCGAGGCGGGGGAGTTCGTCCGGGTCGAGCCCGCCGAACACCTGCTCCCGGTACGTCGCGCGCTCGTCGTCCGCGCGCCGCCGGCCCGCCGCCGCCCGGACCACCATCTCCCCGACGGTGTAGTACCAGATCGCGCGGTACCCGTGCACGGCGCGCTCCGGGGTCAGCCCGCACGCGGTCAAGCCGTCGACGATCTGCTCGACGAACCACAGCGCCGACGTGGACATCAGGTCGTCGGCGGTCAGCACCTCCACGATCCAGGGGCAGCCGGACAGCGCCTCGTGGATCGCGGCGGCGGAGGCGAGGACCCGTTCGCGGGGATCGGCGGGGGGACCGGCGGGCGGCTCCGGCCGGCGCAGCGTCCGCGCGGCGTAGTCGTCCAGCAGCAGGACGAGCAGCTGCTCCCGGTTGCGCACGTGGTGGTAGAGCGCCATCGGCGTGCTGCCGATCTCGGTGGCGAGCCGCCGCATGGTCAACCGGTCCACGCCCTCGTCGGTGACGATCCGGCGGGCCGCCTCGACGACCTGCTCACGGGAGATGCGGGGCGGTCGGCCCGGGGCCTTGCGCGGTGCGGACGGCTGCGGCATGCCCCCATCATCCCTCAGGGGTCGACAGCGGGGATCCTCCGGGGCTAGTTTTCGTACATGTACAAAAACTTGACCGGAAGGAACACCGCCATGACACCCACCGCCGTCGACCTGTTCGCCTCGGCCCTGCACTTCCACCCCGACGGCGAAGTCCGGGCCACCGAACGGCAGATGACGGGCGGCGCGGCGGGCGCCTGGCAGATCGGCGCCTTCCACGTGGAGACCGACGCCGACGTCCACGCCGACCACTGGGAGATGCACCCGCAGGCCGACGAGGCGGTCTGCTGCCTCGCCGGCGGCGCCCGCCTCTACCTGCGCCCCGAGGACGCCGCCGGCGCCGAGGAGCTGGTGCCACTGCCGGCCGGCGCCGCGGTGGTCGTCCCCCGCGGCCGCTGGCACCGCCTCGAACTGGACGGCCCCAGCGACCTGATGTCCGTCACCCTGCGCCACGGCACCCGCCTCGAAAGGCGCACCGAACCCCGCTGAGCGGAGCGCGGTGCCCGGTGACCGCTACTCGGGTGCCGCTGCCCGCGGCCGGTGGAGCCGGCGCGGACTTCACGGCCTTCCACCAGAAGCCGGCCGGATAGCGGTGACCCGCCATCTCCGCCGGACGCCGTCGGCGAACGCCGTGGGCCCCGCTCGGAGGAGCGGGGCCCACGGCGTTCGGGTCGGCGGGGCGACGGTGGGTGTGGTGTCAGCGCTCCTCGGCGGTGAACTCGTTGATGGCACGGGCGATCTCGGCCAGGTGGCGGGGGTCCATCAGCCCGTGGTGGGTGGCGTCGAGGTTGCGGTCGATGATGCGGCCGTCGATGTGGGGGCCCCACGCGGTCGCGGACGGGGTGCCCTCGGGCCGCTCGCGGGTGGCGGTGAAGAACAGCACGTCGCTTCGGACGTGGCCGGGCTCGAAGGCCCGCATCATCCGGGTGTGGCGCTCCCAGGCGTCTCCCATCGCGGCGAGGTCGTCGGCCGTGAAGGCCGAGGCCGAACTGTCCACCAGGGTCTGCAGCACCTCGTCCCGGTCGAGCGGCCGGCCCTCGGGGCTCGGGCGTTCGGCCTCGAACATCTCCAGGAAGAGCTCCAGGGTCTCCTGTTCGTCCCGCTCCACGCCCTTCACGGTGTACGTCGCGTACGGGTAGGCGTCCATGATGACGAGCAGGGCCACCTCCTCGCCGAGCTCCTGGAGGCGGCTGGCGACGGCGTGCACCACCAGGCCGCCGAAGGAGTGGCCGAGCAGGTGGTACGGGCCGGACGGCTGGATCCGGCGAATGTGGGCCACGTAGTCGGCCGCCATCTGCTCGACGCTGTCCGGCAGTTCGTCGCTCCGGGTGAGGCTGCGCGCCTGGAGGGCGTACAGCGGCCAGCCGGGCAGGTAGGGGAGCAGACGGCTGTAGCCGAGGGCGACGCCGTACCCGGCGTGGACGCAGAACAGCGGCGGCAACTCGCCCTCGCGGCGCAGCGGCATCAGTTCGGCGAACTTGTCGCCGAGTTCGCCGCCCGTCGTCAGCCGCTCCGCGAGACCGGCCACCGTGGGGGCCTCGAAGAGGTCCCGCAGGGCCACTTCCTCGCCGAGTGTGGTGCGGATGCGGCCGAGGAGACGGGTGGCGAGCAGGGAGTGCCCGCCGAGCTCGAAGAAGCTGTCGTCGATGCCGACCCGGGGACGTGCCAGGACCTCGGCGAACAGGGTGGCCAGCACCTCCTCGAGCGGGGTGCGTGGGGCGCGGCTGGACACCGGGGTGAGGTCGGGTGCGGGGAGGGCGCGGCGGTCGAGCTTGCCGTTGACGGTGAGGGGGAGGGCGTCGAGGACGACGATGGCTGCCGGGACCATGTATTCGGGGAGGGTGGCCGTGAGGTGGGTTCGTACGGCTGCTTCGTCCAACGTGCCCGTCGGGACGGTGTAGGCGGTGAGGCGCTTGTGGCCGGGGGTGTCTTCGCGGAGGAGGACGGTGGCCTGGGCGACGGCGGGGTGGGTGGTCAACGCGGCTTCGATTTCACCGAGTTCGATGCGGAAGCCGCGGAGTTTGATCTGCTGGTCGGCGCGGCCGGCGTATTCGAGTTCGCCGTGGTGGTTCCACTTCGCGAGGTCGCCGGTGCGGTACATGCGGCTGCCGGCCGGGCCGTGGGGGTCGGCGGTGAAGCGTTCGGCGGTGGGGGCCGGGCGGTGGTGGTAGCCGCGGGCGAGGCCGGAGCCGGCGAGGTAGAGCTCGCCGGTGGCGCCGACGGGTACGGGGCGTAGGTGGGTGTCGAGGACGTAG
>NZ_JBIUYE010000027.1:0-71918 GCF_044744365.1 Kitasatospora sp. NPDC087314 | reverse complement strand
GTCGCCCTGATCACCGACGCCATGGGCGCCGCCGGCATGGGCGACGGCCTCTACCCCCTCGGCCCCCTCCAGGTCGAGGTCAAGGACGGCGTCGCCCGGCTGGTCGAGGGCGGCGCGATCGCCGGCTCCACCCTCACCCTGGACGTCGCGTTCAAGCGCTCGCTCACCGTCAACGGCCTGAGCCTGAACCAGGCCGTCGAATCGCTGTCCACCACCCCGGCCCGCCTGCTGGGCCTCGCCGACTCGATCGGCTCGCTGGAGACCGGCAAGCACGCCGACCTCGTCGTCCTCGACTCCGCGAGCCACGACCTGGTCGCCGTCATGCGCCGCGGCCGGTGGGTCCTCGGCGGCGAGCGCTTCGGCGTGGTGAAGCCCGGCTGACGGCCGCCGGCCCGCACGACGGCCGCCCTTCCCTCCTGGGGACGGGCGGCCGTCGTGCGGGCCGGCTCGGTCGCTCAGCCGTTCGGCTCGACGGTGATCTGGTCGATCAGGATCGACCCGGACGGCACGGTGATGACGACGCTGTTCGGCCCGGCCTGGAACTGCGGGAGTATCCAGGTGTTGTACCAGGCGGCCGCCGGATCCTTGCTGGACCCGAAGTTCTTGAACAGCAGCCCGCTCGGCCAGTCCTTGCCGTTCACCGAGGCCGCGCCCTTGAGGTCCGCGCCGACGTTGTTGAAGTGCACGGTCAGCTTGTACGTCCCGGCCGTGGCGATCTCGCCGTTCCAGGTCACCGAGCCGCCCGGCTGGAGCGTCAGGTAACTGCCGTCCGCGGACTTGCTCCCCTTGATGCCGTTGCCGGACGGCGCGTTCTGGGCCTGCAGCTGGCCCGCGTCCACGGTCAACGGGCCGGCCGCGACGGTGGCGCTCGCCGAGGGCGAGGCGGTCGGGGACGAACCGCCGGACGCCGAGGTGGTGGGGGAAACCGCGGCGGAGGTCTGGGCGCCGCCCTTGGCGGTCTTGTCGGTCTCCGGGTCGCCCGTGGAGAGCGCGATCCCGGCCCCGATCGCGATGGCCGCGACCACCGCGACCGCGCCGATCACCGCGCCCTTGCTCCGGCCGCCGCTCGGCCGCTCCTCCCCCGGCTGCGGCCGGGAGTGCTCGGCGTAACGGGTCTGCTGGGTGGGCGCGCTGCCGTACTCGGGTTGCTGTTGCTGCTGTTGCTGGTACGGCTGGCCACCGGGGTAGCCCTGCTGCGGCCCGCCCTGCTGGCCGTAGGGGGCCTGCTGCGGCCGCGGCTGGTAGGGCTGCTGGCCGTACTGCGCCCGGCCGACCTCCATCGGGCGGCTGTACGACGTCCGGGGCACACCCTGCTGCGGCTCGGCCGACTGCCCGGCGGAGCCCTCGGCCGGGCGGTAGAGGTAGCCGAACGGGTCGTCGTCCTGCGGGGCACCGCCCCCCTGGCCCTCGGGCACTCCGTTGTTGCCGGCGGTCGTCACGGTGGTCAACTCCCCCATCCGGTTCGCGCCGCGGGGCTGCGGGCCGCCGGCGCAGATCATGGACGCTGTCGTACCCGGGAACCCTACCTGCCCTACGTGACAGCCGGAAAAGAGCCCTTGACAACCCGTGGGTAACCTGGGCCGCCCGGCGCGCTCTCAGCCCGCCCGCCGGTGCGAGCGCTCGCCCCGCGCGCCCCGCACCGCGCCGCCCCGGGCCCGCTTCTCGTCGTACATCCGTTCGTCAGCGGTGTGCAGCACCTCCTCGATGCTCATCCCGCAGCCCGCCCAGCCGATCCCGAGGCTCACCCCGACCCGCATCGCCCTCCCGTCGATCCGCATCGGCGGGATGATCGCGTTGCGCAACCGGTGGGCCAGGTCCTTGGCCTCCTCACGGCCGATCCCGTCGGCCAGCACGACGAACTCGTCGCCGCCGAGCCGGGCCACCGTGTCGCCGTCCCGGACCGCCTGGCTCAGCCGCCGGGCCACCTCGACCAGCACCGCGTCGCCCGCGTTGTGGCCGAACCGGTCGTTGATCGACTTGAAGCCGTCCAGGTCGCAGAAGAGCACCGCGAGTCCCTTGTCCGCCAGGGCGGCCGCCGCGCCGGAGCGGAACGGGGCGGACCACGCCTCGCCGCCCGGGCCCTGGTCGGCCGGGACCACCGCGTGCACGTGCTCCCCGTAGCCCGGGGCGAGGCCGGGCAGCGGGCCGCCCTCGGGCATCCCGTAACCGTGCACCGTCCCGGCGTACCGGTCCGTGCCCTCCAGCCGGTCGTAGGCGGCGTGCGCGCTGTAGGAGTCGACCGGGTAGCCGTACGGCGCCGGGTAGGCCGACTCGCCCGGACCGGCGGCGGCCCCGACGGTCTGCGGCTCGCCGCAGAGCCGGCGGGCCAGCCGGGACTTCAGTTCGGCACTGTTCGGCAGGCCGGTGAGCGCGTCGTGGCTGGCCCGGTGGGCGAGCTGGAACTCGTGCCGCTTGCGGTCCTCGATGTCCTCCACGTGGGTGAGCAGGAAGCTCGGGCCCTCGGCCGCGTCCGCCACGATCGAGTTGCGCAGGCACACCCACTGGTAGCCGCCGTCCCGCCGGGACAGCCGGAGTTCCGCCCGGCCGCTCTCGGCGCTGGTGCGCTCCAGCAGGGCCCGGTCCTCGGGGTGGACGAGGTCGACGAAGCTCTGCTGGCGCAGCACCGCGCGGGGGCGGCCGAGCAGGCGACAGAGCGCGTCGTTGACCCTGGTCAGCTGGCCGCGCCCGGCGCCGTGCAGTTCGGTGATGGCCATCCCGCTGGGCGCGTACTCGAAGGCCTGGCGGAAGCTCTCCTCGCTGGCCCGCAGCGCCTGCTGCTCCTTCTCCAGGCGGGCCAGCGCGCGTTGCATCTCGGCCCGCAGCCGGGCGTTGCCGATCGCGATGGAGGCCTGCAGCGAGAACATCTCCAGCGCCTCGCGGGTCCACGCCCCGGGCCGCTTGCCGCTGCGCGGGCGGTCCACCGAGAGGACGCCGAGCAGGTCGCCGCCGGCGCTGTACATCGGGGCGAGCAGGCCGTCGGCGGGGTGCCAGTCGTTGGCGTAGACGGGCAGCGGGCCCTCCCCGATCCAGCGCGGGATGTCGCTGGCGACGGCCCAGCCGCGGTCGTACGGGAGGAAGCGCAGGGTGCCCCAGTGGTCGCTGACGCCGAGCAGCCGGTCCCAGGATTCGCGTGAGCCGACCTGGCCGAGCAGGACGGAGGGGCCGCCCATGGCGCTCTCCTCCAGCTCCCAGACGGCCGCCACCACGAGGTCGCCGTCCGGGCGGACCAGGCTGACCGCGGCGGCGTCGAAGCCGAGCCCGTGCACCGCGCCCTCGACGACGGCCTGCAGCGTGCCCGCCAGGCTGCGGGCAGCGTTGAGGTCCGCCACGACCCGGTGCAAGGTGCGGAGGGTCGCGAGACGGACGTACGGCTCCGACTCGGCTTCCATGCGGGGGCTCCCCGGCTGCTTCGGATAGTTCTTGATTGGTTATCGTCCGATTGCCAGAAGAACTGAATCACAGGGAGCACAGCGTTCGGCACGCTCGGTCAGCAATAGGCCGCCACTTGTGACTTAAATCACACGACACTAATGCACCCTTAATCAGCTCATCCGCCCCATAGCGGGACACAGAGCGCTATCGGAACATTTCACGTGGTCGACCGCATCGGCCCCGCGCTGAAGTCGACTGCCGCCCGGCAGACGTCTCGCTTCACTCCTGAGAGTGAGCCCCGTCACCAGCCGTAACCCGCCACTGCACCGGTGGTCCTACGACCTTGGCCCGATGCCGATTCCGGCGGCCGCCGACTACCGTGCGGTACGTGTACCCGTCCCCGCAGCCCGAAGCTGCCCCCCACGCCACGCCCGACGAATTCCGGGCCGCACTCTCCCAGCTCGCCTCCGGCGTGAGCCTCGTGACCGTCCACGACCCGGAGGACGGCGAGGACGGCGAGGACGTCGGCATGACGGCCACGTCCTTCCTCTCGGTGTCGCTGGAACCTCCGCTGGTGCTGATCTCGGTCCGCGAGGACTCCCGGATGGACGAGGTGCTCTCCCGGACCGACACCTGGGCGGTCTCGCTGCTCGGCGAGGGGCACAAGGCACTCGGCTCCCGCTTCGCCATGAAGGGCCGGCTCAGCGACCGGCTGCTGTTCGCGGACACCCCGCACCACCGCGGCCCGCGCTCCGGCGCCCCGCTGATCGACGGCGCGCTCGCCACCGTCGAGTGCCGCACCGAGCAGCGGATACCGGCGGGCGACCACACCCTGCTGCTCGGCCGCGTCCTGGAGGCCACGGTGCCCGACCCGGCCGGCCGCCCGCTGCTCTACTTCCGCGGCGGCTACCGCACCCTGGGCTGAGCCGCCCCGCACGGCGGGCTACTCGCCCCTGGGCGCCTGTCGCCCCTGCTTCAGCTCGGAGCGGTGCCGCTTGTTGGACAGCCGCCGCTCGACCATCCCCCGGCTCGGCCGGGTCGCCCGGCGAGCCTTCGGCGGCGGGGCGCACGCCTCGGTCAGCAGCGCCGACAGCCGGGCCGCGGCCGCCTCCCGGTTGCGCCACTGCGAGCGGAACTCCGAGGCGTGGATCACCAGCACCCGGTCGTCCACCAGCCGCCCGGCCAGCCGCTCCAGCGCGCGCTGGCGCCACACCTCGGGCAGCGCCTTGGACGCCGCCAGGTCGTAGCGCAGCTCGACCTTGCTGTCGGAGGTGTTGACGTGCTGGCCACCGGGGCCGGAGGAACGCGAGAAGCGCCAGACGAGCTCGGCGTCGGGGACGACCACCGACCCCCGTACGCGGATGGGCTCGGGCATGCGTCCATCATCCCGCGCCCGCCCCGCCCGGTCACGCGGTTATCGCGACGGGCGACGGCCCGGTTCCGCGCCACTGCCCGCAGCCCGGACAATGGCGTACGTGATCGAGCTCGGCTACTCCCTCTCCAACCGCTTCCCCGACCCCCCGCAGACGGACTACCGCTCCGCCCCGGTGCGCGCGCTGCGGTACGACCTGTTCTGCGGCGACGTCTACCTGGACGCCGAGGGCGCCGAGCTGTCCACCGCCTGGGGGTGGGTGCCGGTGCTCGACTTCGCCTGGGCGCTGTGCGACATCGCCGAAGAGCTGGACCGCGACCCGGACGGCGGCCGGGCCGCCCGGGTGCAGACCGCCGACCTCGACTTCACCCAGAACACCGAGCTGCTGCGGTTCGCCCGCCGCTTCAACTGGGTCGAGATCACCGCGACCTGGCTCCCGGACGAGCCGCCCGCCGTGGTCCGCCACGGCGAGCTGCGGCGCGAGGCCCGGGACTTCCTCCAGGACACCCTCGCCGACCTCTTCGATATGCACCCCGAACTGGCCGACAATCCGAACATCTGGTCGCTGCAGGGACGGTTCCCCCGGGTCTGACCCGGGTATTACCCCACCTTTGCCCGGCATTGACGGGCAAAGGCGAGCACGAAGAATTCACGAACTTCGCGGAACCAACCCACCGGACTATTGCGTTGTCCCGGGAAAAGCGAACGAAGGGACTGCAATCGCCATGCCAGTGAGCCTCTCCAAGGGTGGCAACGTCTCGCTGACCAAGGAGGCCCCCGGCCTGTCCGCGGTCAGCGTCGGCCTGGGCTGGGACGTCCGGACCACGACCGGCGCCGAATTCGACCTCGACGCCAGCGCGATCGTCCTGAACGCGGACGGCAAGGTGCTGTCGAACGGGCACTTCGTCTTCTTCAACAACACCAGCAGCCCGGACAACACCGTCGTGCACACCGGCGACAACCGCACCGGCGAGGGCGCGGGCGACGACGAGTCGATCAACGTCAACCTGGCCGGCCTGCCGGCCGAGGCGGTCAAGATCACCTTCCCCGTCACCATCTACGACGGCGTCGCCCGCGGCCAGAGCTTCGGCCAGGTCCGCAACGCCTACATCCGCGTGGTGAACGCCGCCGGCGGCGCCGAGATCGCCCGCTACGACCTCTCCGAGGACGCCGCGACCGAGACCGCGATGATCTTCGGTGAGCTCTACCGCAACGGCGGCGAGTGGAAGTTCCGCGCCGTCGGCCAGGGCTACGCCTCCGGCCTGGCCGGCATCGCCCAGGACTTCGGCGTCCAGCTCTGACGCCCCGCCGGGCCCCGGCGGAACACCCGGAACACCGCGGCGGGGGGGGGGGGGGGGGGCCCCCGGCCCCCCCCCCCCCCCGCGCCGCGCCCCCCCCCCCCCCCCCCCCCCCCCCCCCCCGGCGGGGCCCCCCCCCCCCCCCCCCCCCCCCCCCCCCCGCTTCCGTTCTCGATCCTCGCGAGCCGCCCGCCCGGGGCTCAGCGCGAGGCGCGCAGCTCCGGCAGCTGGATCAGCTCGGTCTCGTCCTCCGGGGTCAGGTCCACCACCTCGGGTGCGCCCGGCGCCGTCCCGTCCGCCGGCTGCGGAGCCTGCGGGTCGGCCGCGGCCGCCTGGGCCTCCTGCGCCTCGACCTTCGCCTGCGCGGCCACCGCCTCGTCGCCCACCACGTCCGCCAGGTCCGTACGCTCCCCCAGCTCGGCGATGCTGCCCACCGCCGGCGCCGGGGCCGCCGCCCGTACGGCCGCGCCCGCGCCCGCGTTGCGGCCGAAGAAGCTGAAGCCCTGCCCGCGCGCCGGACGCGGCCGCTGTCGCTCCACCGTCGTCGGCGGCACCGACGGCGACGACGCCGACGGCGTCGCGGCCGGAGCGGACGGCGTCCCGCCGAGCTGCCCGACCGTGGCGGTCAGCGCCGGACGCACCGGCGCGGGCTGCACCGGCGTCTTGGCCGCCGGGGCCTCGGCCACCGGAGCCTGCTCCGGGGTGGGCACCGCAGGAGCCACCGGAGCCGGCACTGCGGGCGTCACAGGGGTGGGCGCGGGTGCCGGGGCCGGAGCCTGCGCGACAGGCGCCGTACGCGCCCGCAGCGCGACCTCCGCGCCCGCCGTCCGCGCCCGCTGCTCCTCCTGTGCCGCCGCCCGCCGCTCCAGCAGCCGCAGCACGGCCGCGGCCCGGACGAACGCGGCCGGGCTGGCCGGGTACTTGGGACGGCTCGCGGCGAGCGCCCGCTGGGCCGCCTCGGCCTCCTTGAGCGCCTGCTCGGCCACCGCCACGGCCCGCTCCCGCAGCAGCCGGGCGATCTCGGTCTCGGCCTTCGCCAGCCGCGACTTCTCCGCCGTGAGCCGCCGCCCGAACCGGGTGGCCCGCTCCTCGGCGACCTCCGCCGCGTACTCGGCCTCCGCCAGCTGTTCCTCGAACCGTTCCTCGGCCCGCAGCCGCTGCGCGGCGGCCATCTCGGCGGCCGCCCGGGCCACCTTGTCCCGCTGGCGCAGCAGCAGCGCGAAGCCGAGTGTCGCGATCACCGCCGCGACACCCACCGAGCGCACCAGGATGGTGTCCTGACTGAAAAGCAGAGCGGCCAGCGCGGCTACGAGCAGCACGCCGGCGGCGGTGGGGGGAAAGATCCGGCCGAGGACGGAGGAATGACGGTGGCGTCCGCGAGACATGCCAAGAAACTAGCGTGCGAATTGGGGCCGTGTCAGCCCAGGGTCCTCTTCCGCCCTTGACAGTGCGCAGGTTTTACCGCGCGTGCCCGGCGTTTCACCCAAGATCACGAGAAAATGCCTGCTCAGCGGTGCGAAGGCGCCGGACCGCCCGGATCGTCGTGGTTCTCCGGCAGCTTGCACACGTGCTGCAGCCAGAGCGACGCCGCGATCACCGCGGCCCCCGCCAGTACCGCGAGCCCGGCCGTGACGGCCTGGTCCTTGCGTGCCGACACGTCCAGCTCGCCCAGCAGGAAGATTCCCGCACCCGCGTAGACGCCGGTGGCCACCGCCGAGACCAGCGCGCTGGCCTGCCCCAGCACCACCGCCCGGGCCGCCAGCAGCGGGTCGACCCCCTTCGCGCCGGGCTGCCGCTCGCGCACCGCCTTCAGCCGGGCCCGCAGCGAGAGCGCGGTCGCCAGCAGGATCACCGCCACCGCCGCCAGCACCACCGGGGCCGCGACCGGCACGGCCGGCAGCGTGTCCAGGGAGGCCCACAGCTTGGCACCGGCCCAGGACAGCGCCGTGGTGACAGCGGTGATGCCGACCAGCAGGCGGAGGCGAAGCAGCTTCACTCGGAGGGGGTCCTTCCCGGGGTTACCAGAACCGGCCGTCGCCCGGTGGGCCCGGTGCGGCGGCGCCAGGCCACCGTACCGGGCCCGACCGGGCGGACACCCGCGCGAACGGCGGACACCTACTCGGACGGCCGGGCCCCCCGGCCGAGTTCCCCGGCCGGGCCCCCGGCGCGGCCGGTCACTCCGGCAGCGTCAGCCGGATGTCGTCCCGCCGCCGGACGCCCTGCGCGCCCGGGCCGCCGAGCGCCTCCAGCAGCTCGCCGACCTGCCCGTGCCCGGGCACCTCGGCCTCCGGCTGGGCGTCCAGCCAGGGGGCGAGCACGAAGGCCCGCTCGTGCGAGCGCGGGTGCGGCAGCAGCAGCTGCGGGTCGTCGCTGAGCACGCCCTCGTAGGCCAGGATGTCGACGTCCAGGGTCCGCGGACCCCAGTGCACCGTCCGGACCCGGCCGAAGGCGTCCTCGATCGCGTTCCCGCGTTCCAGCAGGTCGCGCGGGGGCAGCGAGGTGCGCAGCACGACGACGGCGTTGTAGTAGTTGGGCTGTTCCTCGGGCCCGCCGACGGCCTCGGTCTCGTAGACCGCGGAGACGGCCTTGATCTTGAGCCCGGGGGTGTCGGCGAGGGCGTCGACGGCGCCCTGGAGGGTGTCCAGGCGGTTGCCCAGGTTGCTGCCGAGCGCGATCACGGCGCAGCGCTGGCTGTGCAGTGTGGTGTCGGCGGAGTCCACCCGGCTCTCCAGGTCGAACGTGGTCGGCGAGGCGGTCGGGTCACTCGTACTCATCGGACGTCCTCTACTAAGGCAAACGGGGCTCTGCGACTGGAACGCGGCGCGCGACGGCGGTCACGCACGGCCCCGGTGGATGGTCACGGTCACGTCGTCGAACGGCACGGTGATCGGGGCGTCCGGCTTGTGCACCGTCACCTCGACCTCCTCGACCGCGTCGTGCTTGAGGCACTGGTCGGCGATGCGCTGGGCCAGGGTCTCGACCAGGTCGACCGGCTCCCCGGCGATGATCGCGGTGACCTCCTCGGCCACGATGCCGTAGTGCGCCGTGCGGGTGAGGTCGTCGCCGGACGCGGCGGGGCGGGTGTCCAGGTACAGCACGAGGTCGACCACGAAGGTCTGGCCCTCGACGCGCTCGCGCTCGAAGACGCCGTGGTGCCCCCGGGCACGCAGACCCCGCAGGGTGATGCGGTCCAGCAAACGAATCACTGCTCCCAGTCGGACGGGCCCCACCCGGGGAATGGCATGGACGGGCAGGGCGAAGGCGGGCAGCACACCCGCCACTCCGTTTCGAATCTACCCGCGGGTGCTGACAACGTCTGACCGTCCTACCCGGCACGAACCGTCGCCACGCGCACCGGAATGGCGATTGACGTGAACGTTCGGTGACCACTCGGAAATTCCCGGGCGACCTCCCGGGGGCATTTCCCCGAGACGGCCCCGATCAGTCCTCGTCGTCCTCGTCGCCGCTGGTCAGGACGGGTGAACCGTGGTGCGACCAGAGCTTCCACCCGGCCGGGGTACGGCGGAACAGATTGGTCGAGACGACCTTTCCGCCGACCAGCGGGCCGAGTTCGCCCTCCTCCTCCGCCTCGCCGCCGGAGAGGATGTTCTCGGTACACGTGACAAGGGCCACATCTCCGTGGACCTCGGCCTCGACATCGGTCAGGAAGAACTGGATGTACTCCGTGTTCATCATGATCAGCATGTACGAGCGGGTCACCTGCGCGCGCCCGCGCAACACCGGCCAGCCGGGGTGCACGCACACCACGCCGCCCTTGTCGTCCGCGTCCGCGGCGCCCAGCCAGGCGTCCTCGACCGCCTCCAGGTCCCCCTCCTCCAGCGCCTGGTAGAGCGCCCGGTTCGCCGCGAGCACCGCCTCCAGGTCCGCCTCGCGGGCCCGACCGGCCGTCCCGCCGCTCAGCCTGCCGTCACCTGTCACAGACCCTCCCTCACCCCTTGTCGGGCCGCGTGCTGCCAGGCCGCGACCACCCGGACGGCATCCGCCGTGCCGGACACGTCGTGCACCCGCACCGCCCAGGCGCCGGCCTGGGCCGACAGCACCGACACCGCGGCGGTCGCGTCGTCGCGCTCCCTGGCCGGGCGCAGCGCCCCGGATTGCGGGTCGGCGAGCAGCGTACCCAGGAACCGCTTGCGCGATGCGGCGACGAGGACGGGACGGCCGAGCGCGGTGAGCGCGTCCAGGCGGCCGAGCAGCGCCCAGTTGTGCTCGGCGGTCTTGGCGAAGCCGAGCCCCGGGTCGAGGATCAGCTGGTCCTCCTTGACCCCGGCCGCCAGCAGCGCGTCGACCCGGACGGTCAGCTCGGCGACCACGTCCGCCACCACGTCCCGGTAGACCGCCAACCGCTCCATGTCCGCGGACTGGCCGCGCCAGTGCATCACCACGAACGGGGCGCCGGTGTCGGCGACCACCCGGGCCATCGCCGGGTCGGCCAGCCCCCCGGAGACGTCGTTGACGATCGCGGCGCCGGCCTCGACGGCCTGCTCGGCGACGGAGGCCCGCATGGTGTCGACGGACACCACCATCCCGGCGCCGGCGAGCTCGCGCACCACCGGCAGCACCCGGCGCAGCTCCTCCTCCTCGGGCACCCGCTGCGCACCGGGCCGGGTGGACTCGCCCCCGACGTCCACCAGGTCCGCGCCGCGGGCGCGCAGGGCGAGCCCGTGTGCGATCGCCTTGGCGGGGTCGTGCCACAGGCCGCCGTCCGAGAAGGAGTCGAGCGTGACGTTGACCACGCCCATCACGGCGCAGCGGTCGAGCCGCGGCAGTCCGGCCGGCAGGGAGAAGGACGGCGAGTTGCTCATGCCCTCATTATCGAACGGGGCCCCCGCCGAGCATGCTCGGCGGGGGCCCCGTTCGCGAACGGCGGTGCCTCAGGCGGCCTCGGTGACCTCCCGGGCACCCGGGGTGGGCATCAGGCCCTCCCGCTGGCGCCGGCGGCCGAAGCGCGGCATGCCGAGGGTGATGAAGGCCTCGGCCTGCATCGCGGCGAAGCCGATCCGCGGCAGGTCCCGGGTGTTCGGGAAGACCAGGAAGCGCGGCTCCCACTCGGGCTGGAACTTGGCGTTGAACTTGTACAGCGACTCGATCTGGAACCAGCGCGAGAGGAACACCAGCAGTCCGCGCCAGGCCCGCAGCACCGGGCCGGCGCCGATCCGCTCGCCGCGGGCCAGCGCCGAGCGGAACATCGCGAAGTTGAGCGACACCCGGCGCACGCCCATCGCGGGCACGGCCTGCAGGGCGGCCACGATCAGCAGCTCGTTCAGGCCCGGGTCGGCGGCGCGGTCGCGGCGCATCAGCTCCAGCGAGATGCCGTCCGGCCCCCAGGGCACGAAGTGCAGCACGGCCTTCAGGTCGTCGCCGCTCTCGCCCTCCTCCGGGGCCTTGTGGGCGGTGACCACCACGCAGTCGTCGTCCAGCGGGTCGCCGAAGCGCCCGAGGGCCATCGAGAAGCCGCGCTCGGTGTCGGTGCCGCGCCAGCGGGCGGCGGCGTCGGCGATCCGGTACTTCTCGTCCGCGGTGAGGTCGGAGACCCGGCGCACCTGGCAGGAGTAGCCGTTGCGCTCGATCCGCTTGACCATCTGGCGGACGTTGCGCATGGCCCGGCCGGCCAGCGAGAAGGTGGCGGTGTCGACGATCGCCTCGTCGCCCAGCTCCAGCGCGTCCAGGCCCGCCTCGCGGGTCCAGACCTCGCCGCCGACCTCGCTGCAGCCCATCACGGCCGGCACCCAGGCGTGCTCGCGGGCCTCGGCCATGAACACCTTGATCGCGCCCGGCCAGGCCTCGACGTCGCCGACCGGGTCGCCGGAGGCCAGCATCACGCCGGAGACCACCCGGTAGGAGATCGCGGCCTTGCCGGTGGGCGAGAACAGCACGCTCTTGTCGCGGCGCAGCGCGAAGTAGCCGAGCGAGTCGCGCTCGCCGTGGCGGGCCAGCAGCGCGCGGACCTTGTCCTCGTCCTCCGCGGTCAGCTCCGGCTTCGGCTTGCCCGGGCGCAGCGCCAGGTAGGCGGTGGTGAAGGCGGTCAGCAGGCCCAGCCCGCCGAGCAGGTAGGCGACCAGGTCGGACATCCGGACGTTGTTGTACCGGACCGGCCCCTCGAAGCCGAACAGCCCGTACACGACGTGCTGGAGCCGCTCGGACAGTGCCGGGTGGCCGATCTCGTACTTGGTCCGGGTGCTCACGATCAGCAGGCCGAGCAGCACGCTGACGGCGCCCATCACGATCAGGTTGACCAGTGCCCGCCAACGGGTGCGCGGGTCGGCCTTGGCGTAGAACTCGCGCTGGTGCACCAGCATCACGGCGAAGACCACCAGCGAGACGACCGCCGGGCCGACCTGGTGCCAGCGCACGATGTGCAGCGCCGCACCGACCGGCAGCAGCACGCACACCGCCCGCCAGGCCCGCCGCTTGCGCCGGCGCAGCGCGTGCGCCAGCAGCACCAGCAGCAGGCCGACCATCATCGTCCCGACCGCGGCCAGCGAGGTGGTGCCACCCGGCAGCTGCCCGGTGAAGGTGTGCATCCTGGAGTGCCGGAGCTTGGGGAACACCGCGCTGGCGATGTCGAGCAGCCCGATCAGCAGACAGGCGTACCCGACCGCGCCGGGTAGCCAGGCCCTCGGCACGGCCGCCGCCTGGGTGCGCAGCGTCTGCAGACCGCGACGACGACGCGGCTGCTCGGGGCTCGGCTCAACGGACACGGGATCGCTCATGGGAGCTCAGCGTAGAGGCTGCGGGGCGCTGCCCGGGCACTCCGGGGGAGCACGTGTGATGGACCTTCATGCCTATTCCTTCATCAGGCAATGCGTATACCAAGGATCCGGAAACGGTCGGTAATCCGGTGCCGTGGGCGCGCTGCGGTTGAGCCGGGGGTGGGAGCCGGGGCCCTGCCACCGCGTGGCGCGGCAGGGCCCTCCGGTACGCCGTACGTACGGTGGACGCCGCATTCTAGGGCGCCGGTTGCCTGCGGCTCCCCCCACCCTCCCGGCCGGTCCGGGCATCCGGACAGCCTAGCCGCGGTGGCCCGAGCTGACGGTCCGCCAGACGATGAAGCGTGCACCGACAGTGTCCCATCGGAAGGCCGACGGCATGGAACTGACCAGCGACGCGCTGGTGAACTCGCTGCTCGCACTCGGGGCTGCGGCTCTCGTCACCACCCTGTGGCTCTGGCCCCGGCTGGCGCGCCAGCGCCCGCTCCCCGTCCTCGGCCGCATCGGACTGCTGACCGTCACTCAAGTCTCGGTCGTGGCCGTGCTGGCGCTGGCGGTGAACAACTCCTTCGGGTTCTACACCTCGTGGGACGACCTGCTCAGCCCCGGCGGCGCCAAGCTCGCGCTGACCAGCAACGAGAACCACAAGGGCGGCGCCCCGGCCTCGGACGAACTGATCCAGCCGACCAACGAGGGCGGGCTGGAGACGATCACCGACCTGCCCAAGGGACCGCCCGAGGAGGTCGGCAAGGTCGAGTCGGTCCGGGCCACCGGCAAGGAGACCGGACTGTCCGACCAGATGTTCGTCTACCTGCCGCCCGAGTACTTCGACCCCAAGTTCGCCCTGATCCGCTTCCCCGTCCTGGTCTCCATCGCCGGCTTCCCCGGCACCACGCTCAACCTGGTGAAGGAACTGCCCGTCCTGCGCACCGCGGCGGAGCTGCAGAAGTCCGGCAAGATGCCGCCGACCATCGTGGTCATGGCCCGCCCGACCGTCGCCCCGCCGCGCGACACCGAGTGCGTGGACGTCCCCGGCGGCCCGCGCGCCGAGACCTGGTTCACCAAGGACCTGCCCGAGGCGCTCCGCACCACCTACCGGACCGGCCGCTCGGCCGCCTCCTGGTCCGTCTTCGGCTACTCGACGGGGGGCAGCTGCGCGCTGCGGCTGGCGATGCGCTTCCCGAACGTCTACAGCAGCGCGGTGGGCCTGCACGGCGACTACAAGGTCAAGGAGGACCAGTTCACCGGCGGCAGCCTGTTCGGCGGCGACAGCGCCCTGGCCCAGCAGAGCGACCTCAACTGGCGGCTGAAGAACCTCCCGGCCCCCGCCCTCTCACTGCTGGTGGTCTCCTCCCGCAAGGAGGGCGACTTCGACCAGACCCTCCAGTTCGTCGACCACGCCCAGCAGGTCGCGGCGGCCAATCCGCAGTTCAAGGTCGACTCGCGCTACCTGGACGACGGCGGCCACAACTTCGACAGCTGGACCCGCGAACTGCCGTCCTCACTGGAGTGGATCGGCGGGCATCTCGGCTGACGCAGGCGGGTGACTACCGGCCGGTCCCCCGGACCGGCCGCCCACCCGGGGGAACGTATCGCGACCGCCCGTCCCACCCCGCCCGTCCCACCCCGGCGGGCGCCGCCCCGGATCCACGCAGGAGGCGCCGTGCTGAGCACCCGCTCGCTCTTCAACGAGATCTACCGGAACGACCAGGCGTACCAGCTGTTCTGCAGCATCGCCGCCGGCGGCGAGGACCAGGGCGGCTGGGAGAACGAGCGGATCACCGCCCTCACCCGGGATCCGGTGCTGGCCCCCAAGGTCGCCCGGCACGGGGCCGACGAACGCAAGCACGGCCGGATCTTCACCCGGCTGCTGAACAGGCGCGGCCTGCCCAGGGTGCCCGTCCCGGACGAGGCCGACTACTGCATGCTGCTGGAGCGCCAGGGCGTCGGCCTCTCGCACGAGCGGCTGAACAGCGACCTCCCGCTGACCGAGCGCGAGATCATCACCTACCTCGTGCACAGCCGGGTCACCGAGCAGCGCGCCGCCGAGCAGATGCGCCAGCTGGTCAAGGTCTTCGGGAACCACCCCGAGCTCGGCCGGGCGATGCGGATGATCTCCGCCGACGAGGACAACCACCTCGCGTACTGCCACGAGGAGCTGCTGCGGCTCGCCGCCGAGGGCCACGGCCCGTACATCCGGCACGCCCTGGAGACCAGCGCCCGCGGCGAGATCCGCACCCACCGGGACGTCGGCCTCGCGGTGACGTCCCGGATGGCGGGGATCCTGCGCTGGCCGCGCTGGCAGCTGGCCGTCGTCACCCTCGGGGTGCACGCCCGCTACCTGTACGACCGCGCCTTCGGCTGGCGGCGGATGGTGACGCTGCGCATGCCCGAGCGCCGCAACGCCCTGGGTACCCCGGCCCCGCCGCACACCGGGCCCGAGGTGCCCTGAGCGGCCGGAAGGCCGTCAGCGGCCGATGATCAGGCTCATCGCCTCGGCCCGGGTGGCCGGGTCGCGCAGCTGGCCGCGGACGCAGGAGGTGATGGTCTTGGCGCCGGGCTTGCGGATGCCGCGCATCGACATGCACATGTGCTCGCACTCGATCACGACGATCGCCCCGCGCGGCTCCAGGATCCGCATCAGCGCGTCGGCCACCTGGCTGGTGAGCCGCTCCTGCACCTGCGGGCGGCGGGCGTAGACGTCGACCAGCCGGGCCAGCTTGGACAGGCCGGTGATCTTGCCACTGATGGACGGGATGTACCCGACGTGCGCCACCCCGCGGAACGGCACCAGATGGTGCTCGCAGACGGACGTCAGCTCGATGTCCTTCACGAGCACCATCTCGTCGTGCCCGAGGTCGAAGGTGGTGGTGAGGACGTCCTCGGGCTCCTGCCAGAGGCCCGCGAATATCTCCTTGTAGGCGCGCGCGACCCGGGCCGGGGTCTCCAGCAGACCCTCGCGGTCCGGGTCCTCACCCACGGCGAGCAGCAGCTCGCGGATGGCGTTCTCGGCCCGCTTCTGGTCGAAGGTCCCGACGGCGGGCGGACCGTCGAGCGTCACCGGGTCGATCATGCGGGCCTCGCTTACTTGGGACGACTTTGCTGTACAGCACGGATGCCGCGCCTCCAGGGTACAAACCCCGGTGACGCGGCATCCATTCCGTACGGTGCGGCGGGCTCAGCCCTCCGCGGGCGGCTCCGCGGTCGGCAGCGGCGGGAGCTTCACGATGTCCACCGGGGCGGTGTCGACCGTGGCGGCGCCGTTGGTGAGCGCCAGCTCCTTCGGGGACTGCACCGGGGGCCGGGTGGACGGCGTGCGACGGGAGGAACCCGTCCAGGCCGGCCGGGCCGGGCGCTTGACGATCGGCGCGAAGATCTCGGCGATCTGCTCCTTGTTCAGGGTCTCCTTCTCCAGGAGCTCCAGAACCAGGTTGTCGAGCACGTCGCGGTTCTCGACCAGGATCTCCCAGGCCTCGTTGTGCGCGTTCTCGATGAGCTTCTTGACCTCTTCGTCGACCAGCCCGGCGACCTCTTCCGAGTAGTCGCGCTGGTGGCCCATCTCACGACCCAGGAACGGCTCCGAGTTGTCCGAGCCGAACTTGATCGCACCGAGGCGCTCGGTCATGCCGTACTGGGTGACCATGGCCCGCGCCGTGGCGGTGGCCTTCTCGATGTCGTTCGAGGCGCCGGTGGTCGGGTCGTGGAAGACCAGCTCCTCCGCCGCGCGCCCGCCCAGCATGTAGGCCAGCTGGTCGAGCATCTCGTTGCGGGTGGTGGAGTACTTGTCCTCGTCCGGCAGCACCATGGTGTAGCCGAGGGCCCGGCCGCGGGACAGGATGGTGATCTTGTGCACCGGGTCGCTGTTGGGGCACGCCGCCGCCACCAGGGCGTGGCCGCCCTCGTGGTACGCGGTGATCTTCTTTTCCTTCTCCGACATGATCCGGGTCCGCTTCTGCGGACCGGCCACGACGCGGTCGATCGCCTCGTCCAGGATGCCGTTGTCGATCAGCTTCTTGTCCGAGCGGGCGGTCAGCAGCGCGGCCTCGTTGAGGACGTTCGACAGGTCCGCGCCGGTGAAGCCGGGGGTGCGCTTGGCGACGGCCGAGAGGTCGACGTCGGGCGCGATCGGCTTGCCCTTCTGGTGCACCTTGAGGATGTCCAGCCGGCCCTGGAGGTCGGGGCGCTCCACCGCGATCTGGCGGTCGAAGCGGCCCGGGCGCAGCAGCGCCGGGTCCAGGATGTCGGGGCGGTTGGTGGCCGCGATCAGGATCACGCCACCCTTGACGTCGAAGCCGTCCATCTCGACCAGCAGCTGGTTGAGGGTCTGCTCGCGCTCGTCGTGGCCACCGCCCAGACCCGCACCGCGGTGCCGGCCGACGGCGTCGATCTCGTCGACGAAGACGATCGCCGGGGCGTTCGCCTTGGCCTGCTCGAAGAGGTCGCGGACGCGGCTGGCGCCGACACCCACGAACATCTCGACGAAGTCCGAGCCGGAGATCGAGTAGAACGGCACCCCGGCCTCACCCGCGACGGCACGCGCCAGCAGGGTCTTGCCGGTACCGGGCGGGCCGTAGAGCAGCACACCCTTGGGGATCTTGGCGCCGACGGCCTGGAACTTGGCCGGCTCCTGCAGGAACTCCTTGATCTCGTGGAGCTCCTCGACCGCCTCGTCGGCACCCGCGACGTCCGCGAAGGTCGTCTTCGGGGTGTCCTTGGTGAGCAGCTTGGCCTTGGACTTGCCGAACTGCATGACCCGGGAGCCGCCGCCCTGCATCTGATTCATCAGGAACAGGAAGACCAGGACGATGATGACGATCGGGAGCATCGACAGCAGCAGGCTGACGAAGGTGCTCTGCTTCTCGGGGCTGATGGTGTAGCCCTCGGCGAGCGTGCTCGAGTCGTTGTCGTTGATCTGGGCCTGGAGCTTGTCGGCGATCGCAACACCCTGGTCGCCGATGTACGAGGCCTGGAACTTGCTGCCGGACGGCGTCTTGCCGGTCCCGGCGTTGGACAGCGTGGCGCCGTCCTTCAGCTGGATCTTGATCGTGTTCGAGTCACCAGTGGTGATCTGCGCCGACTTGACCTGCTTGGCATCGATCGCTGCGACGACCTGCCCCGTGTCCACCGTCTTGTAGCCGTTCGAATCCGAAACGACCTGCATCAGCACGATGACGGCGAGGACGGCCAGCACGATCCACATGATCGGCGCACGGAAGTATCGCTTGACGTCCATCCATGCGGGGCGTTGCCGCCCCGTCCCTCCTGCCACTCAACGGCGCCGGGGGGCTGGGGGGCCGCGGCGCATCGGGTCGGTGCTCATGTGAAGAGCGGTTTTAATGGACCGTACCGCAGTCGCACCCGCCCGTGGCGGGAGCGCAGCGACACGGCTGTCGTTCTTTGTCCCCCCGGTCCAACGGGCGGGAACCGACTCCTGTTCCCACCCGTAGCCCGAACGGGCGCTCAGCCCCCGTAGACGTGCGGGGCGAGCGTCCCGATGAAGGGCAGGTTACGCAGCTTCTCCGCGTAGTCCAGCCCGTAGCCGACCACGAACTCGTTCGGAATGTCGAAACCGACGTACTTCACGTCGATCTCGACCTTGGCCGCGTCCGGCTTGCGCAGCAGGGTGCAGACCTCCAGCGAGGCCGGACCGCGCGAACCCAGGTTGCCCAGCAGCCAGGACAGGGTCAGACCGGAGTCGATGATGTCCTCGACGATCAGGACGTCCCGGCCGGCGATGTCGGTGTCCAGGTCCTTCAGGATCCGGACGACCCCGGAGGACTTGGTGCCCATGCCGTAGGAGGACACCGCCATCCAGTCCATGGTGACCTGCGAGTGCAGGGTCCGGGCCAGGTCGGCCATGACCATCACGGCCCCCTTGAGGACGCCGACGATCAGCAGATCCTTGCCTGCGTAGTCCCGGTCGATGCGCTCGGCCAGCTCCAGGAGCTTGGCGTCGATCTCGTCCTTGCTGATGAGCACCTTCGCGAGGTCAGCGCCCATGTCGTTCTGGTCCACCGGGGATACGTCCTCAAACGTTCGGGGTCTGTGTGGCCGGCGGCCGGCTACCCCGGGACATGCCCGCCCGTCAGTCGCCCTGCCGCCGAAAGACCAGCGTGCCACACCTGCGGGTGGCCTCGACGCCCCCGGGTAGGTGCAGCGGCCCCTGGCCGCGCCATCCGGTGACCAGCAGGTCGATCGTCTCCAGGTGCCGCGCGAACAGGTCCCCGGCCGGGCAGCCCGCCCGCAGCGCGGCCCGGCGCAGCACCCGGCGGCGGACCGCGGGGGGGAGTTCGGCGAGTTTCACGGCGTCCAGGGCCCCGTCGCCCGTCCGGAGGTCGCGTTCGGCCAAGGAGGCCCACTGGTCGAGGGCGTCGGCGTCGTCCCGGAACAGCCGGGCGGTCCGGGCCAGCGCCTCCACCACGCCGCCGCCCAGGTGCTTCTCCAGCACCGGCAGCACCTCGTGCCGGACCCGGGAGCGGGTGTAGGCAGGGTCACAGTTGTGCGGGTCGTCCCAGACCGGGATCGCCTGGGCGGAGCAGGCCTGCCGGGTGGCGGCCCGGTCCAGCTCCAGCAGCGGGCGGCGGTAGCGGCCCTTCTGCGCCGGCATCCCGGCCAGCGAGCGGGAGCCGGAGCCGCGGGCCAGGCCCAGCAGCACCGTCTCGGCCTGGTCGTCCCGGGTGTGGCCGAGCAGCACGGCGACCGCGCCGAGCCGCTCGGCGGCCTCGTCCAGGGCCGCGTAGCGGGCGTCCCGGGCGGCGGCCTCCGGGCCGCCGGACCGGCCGACGTGCACCGGGATCGCCTCGACCGGGTCCAGGCCGAGCGAGCGCAGTCGTTCGGCCACCTGGGCGGCCCGGTCGGCGGAGCCGGGCTGCAGGCCGTGGTCCACGGTGACGGCGCCGACCCGCAGGCCGATCTTGGGTGCCTCGAAGGCGGCGGCGATGGCCAGCGCCATCGAATCGGCGCCGCCGCTGACGGCGACCAGCACCAGCGGCGAGCCGGGGGCGGCCGGGGTCCGGGGCAGCCCGGACGGGTGGCGCGCGGCGTTGCCGATCAGGGTGGTGCCGACGGCGGCACCCACCAGCGGCGCCCCGGCCGGGCGCTCGCGGGGCTCGCGCACGGGCGCGGTGAAGGTGGTACCGGCCTCGGCGGCGAGGTCGGTGAGCGTGCGGCGAACGGCCAGGCGTATCGCGGCGACGGCGGGGTGAGGGCCCACGGCGGACGACTCCTCGACGGAGGGGACAGGACTGCGGTTCGCGCGGCCGGGCCGCGCACCTCGCGTGAGCGCCCTGTTACCGGGCGCTCACAGATGGTGGCAGAAAGCAGCGACCCGCTACGCCACCCGCGCCACCGGTACGACCACCGTCCCACGTTCGGGTGAACGGAGAAACGTATCTTCACCCTCGGTCTGCCCGATTGGACCACTCGTACGAGCGGGTTTGACCACCGCGCGTCCAGCGGCGGCCGGACGCCGTCAGCGGGCGACGCGGGCGACCCAGGCGGCCGGGTCGTGGATCTCCTCCTTGGTCGGCAGCGTGTTCGGGGAGGTCCACACCCGGTTGAAGCCCTCCATGCCGACCTGCTCCACCACTCCGCGCACGAACACCGCGCCGTCCTGGTACTGGCGCAGCTTGGCGTCCATGCCGAGCAGCCGGCGCAACAGCAGGTCCAGCCGGTTCGCGCCGCGGTCCCGGCGCTGCTGGAACTTCTCCCGGATCTCCGCCACCGTCGGCACCACCGCCGGGCCGACCCCGTCCATCACCACGTCCGCGTGGCCCTCCAGCAGCGACATCACCGCCGTCAGCCGGCTCAGGATCTCGCGCTGGGCGGGCGACTGGACGATCTCCATCAGCCCCGCCGAGGGCACGCCCTCCCGGCCCCCGACACCCGGCAGGCCGCCGCCGAGCGAGCCCGCCGCGTCCCGCAGCCGGTCCAGCAGGGCGCCCGGATCCACGTCCGTCTCCGCCAGGAAGGCCTGCACCTCGGACTGGATGTGGTCCCGCAGCCACGGCACCGCGGTGAACTGCGTGCGGTGCGTCTCCTCGTGCAGGCACACCCAGAGCCGGAAGTCGGACGGGTCGACGTCCAGCTCCCGCTCGACGTGCACGATGTTCGGCGCCACCAGCAGCAGCCGGCCGGGGCCGGGCCCCTCGGGCCCCAGCCGCGGCTTGTCGAACAGCGCCGCCGGGCTGTCCGGGGCCTCCAGCGAAGGCTCCGCCGGGGCGAAGGTCTCGTACTGGCCGAGCACCTTGCCGGCGAGGAACGCCAGCAGCGCGCCCACCTCGATCCCGGTGGCCTTCTCCCCCACCGCGCCGAACACCCCCGCCGTCGGACTGCTCGCCCGGCGCGCCTGGAGCTTCTCCACCAGCGGCTGGACCACCGTCCGGAAGCCGGCCACGTTCGCCCGCACCCAGCCCGGACGGTCCACCACCAGCACCGGCGTCGCGGCGGCCGCCGCCAGACTGCTCGACCGCATCCCCGTGAACGCCCGGACGTGCTCCTCGGCCTCCAGCGCGTGCCGGCGCAGCTCGGCGACCACCGCCGCCGCCTCCGCCCGGCTCACCTCCGGCCCCGGCCGCACCAACCTGGTCGCGGTTGCGACCGCGAGATTCCAGTCGACCATGCCAGCACCGCCACTCGCGCTCGTCATGCCCTCACCGTACGTGCTCCCACCCACCGACGGCAGCCACCCGTACCGAACACCCTCACCCCGCACGTCCACTCGGCACCAACCGCAGTGCCACCCCCGAACCGCCCCCACTCCGGCGGCACCCTGCACCGGCCGCCCGCGCGGCCGTCGTGGCCGCATGGCGCGGCTCGCCGGCAGGACGGGGAAGCGGCCGGCGGGGCGGGGTGCAGCGGAAGTGCGGCAAGGTCGGCGGCGCCAGGGCCTGGTCCCCGGCCGGTCCTTTCCGACGCCCGCTGGCGGTGCGGGTGGGTCAGTGGCAGCCGCAGGTGGTGAGGCGGGCGGCGATGCGGTCCATGGCGGCGCGGGCGGTGTCGGCGGGGGCGGTGGTGCGGGTCATGACGGCGAAGGCGAGGAGGCGGCCGTCGGCGTCGACGACGGTGCCGGCGAGGGTGTTGACGCCTCTGAGGGTGCCGGTCTTGGCGCGGATCAGGCCGGCCGCGTCGGCGGCGCCCGAGCCGGAGCCGTAGCGCTTGCCGAGGGTGCCGGTGAAGCCGGCGATGGGCAGGCCGGCGAGGATCGGGCGCAGGGTCGGGTGCTGGTCGGAGGCGGCCAGGGCGAGGAGGCGGACCAGGACGGCCGGCGGGATCGCGTTGTCCGGGTTCAGGCCGCTGCCGTCGTTGAGGACCACGCCGGCCATCGGGACACCGAGCTTGGCGAGTTCCTGGGTGACGGCGGTGGCGGCGCCCTCGAAGCCGGCCGGTTGGTGGGCGGCGAGGGCGACTTGGCGGGCCATCGCCTCGGCGAGCTGGTTGTCGGAGGTGGTGAGCAGCCGCTCGACCAGCCGGGCGACGGTCGGCGAGTCCACCCGGCCGAGGACGGCGGCGCCGGGTGCGGCCGGGGCGGCGGCGGGCTTGGCCTTGCCGTCGACGGTGACGCCCTGGGCCTTGAGCAGGGCGGCGAAGCTCTCGGCGGCGCTCCCGGCCGGGTCGGCGACCCGGGCCGGCGCCTCGTCGCGGCTCTTGGGGTCGACCTTGCCCTCGTCGATCATCAGCGGGACGACCAGGGCGATGTTCTGCGCGTCGTGGTTCTTGTGCTGCGGGCTGCCCGTGTACATCGACAGGTCGTAGTCGAGCTTGACGGTGGTGATGCCAGCGGCCTTGAGGGCGGCGGCGGCCTGCCGGGCCAGGGCGTCGAGCGAGGCGGGGGCGGTGTCGGCGTCGGCGGCCTGCCCGCCGATCTGCACCTGGTCGGCGGGCAGCGCGGTGAGCGTCGGGTCACCGCCGCCGACCAGGGTGATCGTGCCGGGCTCCGCCCCCTTGATCACCCGGGTGGTCAGCCGGGTGTCGCCGGGGATCAGCGACAGGGCCGCGATCGAGGTGGCCAGCTTGGTGGTGGAGGCGGGCGTGGCCGGGGTGTTCTCGCCGGAGCCGTACAGGAGTTGGCCGTCGACGGCGTCCGCGACGGCGAAGGTGACGGTGCCGAGGCTCTTGTCGGCGAGGGCGGTGGCGAGCGCCTGCTGGAGGCCCTGGGCGGTGGGTGCGGCGGCGGCACCACCGGCCTCGACGGTGGCCAGGACGGCACCGGGGGCGGGGGCCGGGCGGGCGCTGCCGCTCGGGGCGGGGGCGGAGCCCGTAGGGCCCGGGGCGGCGGCACCGCGCCCGGCGGGCTGTTCGGCCGAGCGGGTGGTCGCGGTGTCGCCCGCCTTGGGCTTGCCGTCGCCCTTCCCGTGCTCACCCTTCCGGCCGTCCCGGTCGTCGCCCTCGCCGTGCTCGGTGCTGTGGCCGCTCGGGTTCGGGGAGGGCTGTGCGTACGCTCCGCCCGAGGTCAGGACCGTTCCGGCGACCAGCAGCGCCGCCCCGAACAGTCCGGCGGTCGTCCCCCTGCGGCGGCGCGCCGCCCCGACCCCTGCTCCCACCGACCGGCCCCTTTCCTGAGCACTCACTCCCGTAGGAGACACTTGGATTCTGTCAGTCCCTACCTTGGAGGAACCGTTGGAGTTCGACGTCCTTATCGAAATCCCGAAGGGCTCTCGTAACAAGTACGAGGTCGACCACGAGACCGGCCGTCTGCGGCTCGACCGGATGCTCTTCACCTCGACTCGCTACCCGGCCGACTACGGCTACGTCGAGGGCACGCTCGGCGAGGACGGCGACCCGCTGGACGCGCTGGTGATCCTGGACGAGCCGACCTTCCCGGGTTGCCTCATCAAGTGCCGCGCCATCGGCATGTTCCAGATGACCGACGAGGCCGGCGGCGACGACAAGCTGCTGTGCGTCCCGGCGACCGACCCGCGCTGGGAGCACCTGCGGGACATCCACCACGTGTCGGAGTTCGACCGCCTGGAGATCCAGCACTTCTTCGAGGTCTACAAGGACCTGGAGCCGGGCAAGTCCGTCGAGGGCGCCAACTGGGTCGGCCGCGCCGAGGCCGAGGCCGAGGTCACCGCTTCGATCAAGCGTCTGGCGGAGCAGGGCGGCCACTGAGCCGTCGTTCCGATCTCGTTCGACCAGGAAGTTCGAGGTAGGTCGGGGCAGCCGAGGGCCGGGGTTCGCGGATTCGTCCGCGGGCTCCGGCCTTTGCCATATCCGGGGGCCGGTGCGACCGTTTTACCGACAGGCTGTCGGCATGACGCCTGATTAGGTTAGGCTAACCATAACTGTCGGGGGCGAATCCGATCCCTGGAGGCCACCTATGCCCACGCCCGAGCCCGTCCCGTTCTCCACCGCGCTCCGCGCCGCCAGCAGCCAGGAACACGAGGCCGCGGAGCAGTCCTCGTTCATGAGCCACCTGCTGGGTGGACGGCTCGGAATCGAGGCGTACGCCGACCTCACCGGCCAGCTCTGGTACGTCTACCGAGCCCTGGAGAGCCGCGCCGGACAACTGGCGCAGCACCCGCTCGCCGGGCCCTTCATCGACCGGGCGCTGCTGCGCACCGCCGCCATCGAGCGCGACCTGGCGCACCTGCGCGGGCCGCACTGGCGGGACGGGCTGGAGCCGCTGCCGGCCACCGCCGCGTACGTCGCACGGGTGGCGGAACTGGCCGAGACGTGGCCGGCCGGGTACATCGCGCACCACTACACCCGCTACCTGGGCGACCTGTCCGGCGGCCAGATCATCCGCGGGGTGGCCGAGAAGACCTGGGGCTTCGAGCGCAAGGGCGACGGCGTGCGGTTCTACGTCTTCGAGGAGGTCGACAACCCGGCCGCCTTCAAGCGCGAGTACCGGGCCCGGCTGGACGCGGCCGGGCTGGCGATGGACGAGGTCGAGCGCCGCCGGGTGGTCGAGGAGTGCAAGCGGGCCTTCGTGCTCAACGGCGCCGTCTTCCGGGACCTGGACGCGCGCTACCCGCTGAGTGCCTGAACGTTTCTCCCCGTCACACCAAGGGATCGGCGGCACGAACGGATCGGCCCCGGCGAGTGGTTGCTCCCCGGGGCCGTCGCGCGTCCCGGGGGTGCGTCAGGAGCGTGCGCCGCGCCGGTTGCGCACCAGAACGGTGGCGCTGCCGCCGACCAGCAGCAGACCGGCCGCGGTGGCCAGCAGCGGGACCACCGGGGTGTCCGAGCCGGTGGCGGCCAGCACGCCGCCCGCGCCGCCCGCACCGCTCAGGCCGCTGCCGGTCGTCAGCGAGGCGCCGCCGACCGTGCCGGCGCCCGAACCCTGGCCTCCGGCAACCTGGTTGGCGCCGCCGCCGGTGCCGGACCCGCCGGCCGACGGGGTGGCCGGGAGCTTGGCGTCCTTGTCGAACGCCAGGGTGGCGCTGACCGGGTCCAGGGCCGTGCCCGCCGGGTAGTTGGAGAACACCGGGACGCCCTCGGCGGTGAGCGTGGCCGGGACGCCGGAGAGCGTCACCACGCCGTCGACCGGCTTCAGGGCGGCGGCGGGCACGTCCAGCTTGGCGATCCGCGCGCCGCTCAGTGCCGTCGCCTTGCCGTCGGGGGACTTGCCGTTCACGTCGGCGGTCAGGAAGGCGCCGCCCTGGTCGATCGTCAGGCCCAGCTTGGAGAGCGTGGTGTCGAGCGCCCAGCCGTCCTTGCCGGGGTGGCCGAGGAAGCGCACCGAGCCGTTGAACGCGGCGGTCAGCGAGTGGTCGGCGGTGTTGTAGCCGCCGGTGGCACCGCCGAAGCGGTAGTCGGCCGCGCCGCCGCCGAACTCGACCTTGCCGCTCGCCATCGGGGTGGCCAGGTACGCGCGGAAGCTCTCCTTGACCGTCCAGTCGAGGGTGCCGTTCACCACGGGCAGCCGGCCCGGCGCGGTGGTGGGCGCGGGGCTCCCGGTCGCGGACGGGGTGGCGCTCGCGGACGAGGTCGCGCTCGCGGACGGCGAGGAGGTGCCGCTCGGCGACTGCGTCGCGGACGGCGTGCCGGTGGCCGACGGCGTGGTCGACGGCGTGCCGGTGGCGGACGGGGAGGAGGTCGCCGTGCTCGTGACGGTCGGCACCGGGGTCGTCGGCGAGGCCGTGGCGGACGGCGAGGAGGCGGCCGTGGCGGTCGGCGACGGCGTCGCCGGGCTCTGCTTCAGCAGCAGCGACAGCGGGTCCATGTCCGACCCGGCCGGATAGAAGCCCGCGAAGGCCTTGGCACCCTGCTCGGTCAGTTTGGCCGCGGTCGGCACCCCGGTGGTGGTGTCCCGCCCGACGGTGAACGTCACCAGCGGCACGTCCTCCCGCCGGGTGATCTCGGTGGCGCCCGTCGACTCCTTGGACGCGGTGTCGGCGGTGAGCGTGCCGGTCGTCCCGGCGGTGGTGATCCTGAGGTCGCTGATCGCGACGTCCAGTGCGCCGTGGTGGGCGGTGAAGTGGACCCCGCCGGTGAAGGAGGAGCTGAGCGCATGGGTGGCGAGGTCGTACGTGGCGTTCGCCAGGCCGAAGTGGAAGGTGCCGTCGGCGTTGGCGGTGGCGCCGCCGGTCAGTTCGATCGCACCGCCCTGGGAGGCCGGACCGCTGATGTAGTTGCGGAAGCCGGCCTTCACGCCCCAGTCCAGCGCGCCGGTGTCGTACGTGACGCTGCCGGGGCCGCCCGCGCCGAACGCCAGCGCGGGGGCGCCGAGGGCGGTCAGGCCGAGGCCGACGGTGGCGGCCGCGAGGGCGGCCAGCCGGGTGCGGTTGCGGGACATGGTGGTTACTCCGTTCGGGTGGGGCGGGGGGAGGGAACGCGGGGGGACGCTCCGGGGGGTCAGGCCGCGTCGTCGGGGCCCGGCGCGGCACCGGGGCCACTGCTGGTGCCGACCTCGGCGCCCGCGACCGGCGCGGCGGCCGCGCGGCGGCGCCGGACGAGCAGGCCACCGGTCGCGGCGAGCACGGCCACCAGCACCGCGCCACCGACCACGGCCGCCACCGGGAAGCCGTCCGGGGAGGACGCGGCGACGGGCCCGGCGGAGGGGCTCGCGGCGGGGCTCGCGGTGGGGCTCGCGGTGGCGCTCGGCACGGTGGCCGGGGCACTGCCGAGATCGGGCAGCGGGGGCAGCGCGGCCGCCGGGTCGAGCGCGACGGCGAAGCTCAGCGGGTCCATCTCGGTGCCGGCCGGGTAGAGGCCGCCGAAGGCCTTGGCGCCGCCCTCGGTGAGCTTCAGCGGCACCTCGACGGCCTTCAGCAGGCCGCCCTCGGGCTTGAGCCCGGCCGGGTCGAAGGCCGCCAGCTCGACGCCGGTGAGCTGCCGGGTGGCACCGTCCGGGGTGCGTCCGGAGACGTCCGCGACCAGTCGGCCCTGGCCGCCGGACACGGTGACACCCGGGTTGGCGAGGGTGAGGTCCAGGCCGTAGGTGTCGCCGCTGCGCAGGCCGGTGAAGCGCACGGTGCCGGTGAAGGCGGCGGTGAGGTCACCGTTCGCGGGGTCGTACCGGCCCTTGGCCGGGGTCCAGCGGAAGAAGGCGCCGCCGTCCGCCGCACCGGCGCCGAGTTCCCAACGGCCCTGGGCGATCGCGCCGGTGACGTAGTCGCGGAAGGTACGGCGCACGCCCCAGTCGAGGGCGCCGTCGGCGAACTCGGTCCGGGCGGGGGCCCGGGTGCCGGGCGTACCGGCCGGTGCGGCCGGAGCAGCGGAGGCGGCCGGGGTCCCGGCGGCCGCCGAGGGCGACGGCACGGCAGTCGGCGACGGAGCGGACGGGGCCGAGGACGTGGCCTGCGCGGCGGGCAGGTTGACCGACAGGGTGAGCGGGTCGAGGGCCGTCCCGGCGGGGTAGAAATTGCCGAAGGCCTTCGCCCCCGCGTCGGTGAGGGCGCCCGGCACGTTGCTGAGCGTCAGGGTCCCGGCCGCGCCCCGCAGATCGACGCCGGCCAGCGAGAGGTCGGCCAGCTTGGCCTGGCTCACGCTGCTGACCTGCCCGGTCTCCTTGGACTTGCTGCTGACGTCGGCGTACAGCCCGGCCGCGCCGCCCTGGACGGCCCGGAAGCCGAGCCGGCCGATGCTCAGATCGAGCGCGTTGGCGCCGTTCTCCTGGTGCCCGGTGAACCGGACGCCGCCGGAGAAGGAGGCGGTCAGTGTGCCGGTCGCCGGGTCGTAGCCACCGGTCGCGGAGTGGAACCGGAAGGTGCTGCCGCCGACCGTGGCGGCGCCGCCGGTGAGCGTCCAACTTCCCTTGGCGATGGGCCCGGTGACGTACGTCAGGAAGGACTGCTTGATCCCCCAGTCCAGCCGTCCGCCGGCGACCTTGCCCTCCACCGCCACCGCCTGGCCGGGTGACAGGCCCACCACCAGCAGGGCGGCGAGGGCGGCCACCAGGGTGGCGGCCAGACGGCGGAGCCGGCTGGGCAGGGGCACGGCGGATCACTCCTCGGCAGGGTGCGGGGGCGCGGCAAGGGAAGGGTCCGGCGTGCTGCCGACCCCCTTGCGAAACTCAGGTAAGGCTAACCTAATATATGAGTCAAGAGTCCCGCCGCGACCCCCCGGCCAGGGCCGAAGCGGCGACAACTCCCGGCGAAGGGAAGCACGTTGAGCAGCAGTACGATCCGCCCCCGGGTGGCCCGCGGGCCCGCCCTCCTGCTGCTCGCCCTCGGCCTCCTGCTCGCCCTCGGCCTCCTGCTCGCCCTCGCCGCCTGCGGCCCGTCCGGCACGGCCGCCAAGGCGACCGCGGCGGGCTCCTCCCGGGCCCCCGACGCGGTCGAGCCGCTGCCCGTGGAACCCGTCCCGCAGCTCCCGGCCACCATCGCCTCCGTCGACGGCCGCCAGGTCACCGTCACCAGCGCCGAGCGGATCGTCCCGCTCAACGGCAGCCTCGCCGAGCTGGTGTTCAGCCTCGGCCTCGGCCCCAAGGTCGTCGCCCGGGACGTCTCCACCACCTTCCAGCAGGCCGCCGCCCTGCCGGTGATCACCCAGGCCCACGACGTCTCGGCCGAGGGCGTGCTCTCGCTGCACCCCACCGTCGTCCTCGCCGACCGCACCACCGGCCCGGCCGAGGCCATCGCGCAGATCCGCGCGGCCGGCGTCCCGCTGCTCGTCCTGGACGACGCCAAGCGACTCGCCGACGTCGGTCCGCGCATCGACACCGTCGCCGCCGCCCTCGGGGTCCCGGACGCCGGCCGGCAGTTGAAGGAGCGCACCGCACAGCGGATCGACGAGGCCAAGGCCGCCGTCCCGACCGCAGGCCGCCACCCCAAGGTCGCCTTCCTCTACCTGCGCGGCAGCGCCTCCGTCTACCTGCTCGGCGGGCCCGCCTCCGGCGCCGGCTCGCTGATCGAGGCGGTCGGCGGCGAGGACGCCGGCACCGCCGCCGGCCTCAGCGGCGACTTCACCCCGCTGACCAGTGAGGCCCTGGTCAAGGCCGCGCCCGACGCGATCCTGGTGATGAGCAAGGGCCTGGACTCGGTCGGCGGCGTCGACGGCCTGCTCAAGCTGCCCGGCGTCGCCCAGACCCCGGCCGGCCTCGACCGCCGGATCGTCTCGATCGAGGACGGCCAACTGCTCAGTTACGGCCCGCGCACCCCCCAGGTGCTGCGCGAGATCGCCGCCCAGCTCTACCCGACGGACGCCAAGTGACCACCGCCGTACGGTCGAAGGCCGCACCCACCGTCAGCAGGACCGCCCTGATCATCGCCGTGCTCGCCGCCGCCCTGGTGCTCTGCGTCCTGCTCGCGGCCGGCGTCGGCGCCTACCGCATCCCGCTCGGCGACATCCTGGCCTCCGCCGCCCACCGGCTCGGCCTCGGCGGGCACGCCCTGGACCGGGTGCCCGAGTCCGTGCTGTGGAACGTCCGGCTGCCCCGGGTGGTGCTCGCCCTGCTGGTCGGCGGCTCGCTCGGCTGCGCCGGGGCGCTGATGCAGGGCGTGTTCGGCAACCCGCTGGCCGAGCCCGCCGTGATCGGCGTCTCCTCGGGCGGCGCGGTCGGCGCGGTGGCCTGCATCGTGCTCGGCCTGGACGCCCTCGGCAGCTGGACGGTCACCGCCTTCGCCTTCGCCGGCGGCCTGCTGACGGTCTTCGCGGTGTACCTGATGGCCCGCTCCGGCGGGCGCACCGAGGTGGTCACGCTGATCCTCACCGGGGTCGCCGTGAACGCCTTCTGCGGCGCGCTGATCGGGATCTTCCTGTTCACCGCCGACTCCGCCGCGATCAGCCAGGTCACCTTCTGGCAGCTCGGCTCGCTCTCCCAGGCCACCTGGGGCAAGGTGCTCGCCGTCCTGCCGCTCGCCCTCGTCGGCCTGGCCGTCGCCCCGCTGTACGCCCGCAAGCTGGACCTGCTGGCCCTCGGCGAGCGCCCGGCCCGCCACCTCGGGGTGGACGTCGAGCGGATGCGGCTGGTGCTGATCACCGTCGTCGCGCTGCTGACCGCCGCGGCCGTCGCGGTCAGCGGCATCATCGGCTTCGTCGGGCTGGTCGTCCCGCACCTGCTGCGGATGCTGGCCGGGCCCGGCCACCGCTTCCTGCTGCCCGCCTCGGCGCTCGGCGGCGCGCTGGTCCTGGTGGCCGCCGACCTCGCCGCCCGGACCGTCGCCGAGCCGGCCGAGCTGCCGCTCGGGGTGCTCACCGCGTTGATCGGCAGCCCGTTCTTCTTCTGGCTGCTGCGCCGGACCAGGACCAGGCAGGGAGGCTGGGCATGAGACTGCGGACCCATCGGAAGGTGCCCGAACGGCCGTCCCCCGGCACGGAGCTGCTGACGGCCGAGGCCGTCCGGCTGGCCGTCGGCGGGCGCGCCCTGCTGGACGGCGCGTCGGTACGGGTGGCCGCCGGCGAGGTGGTCGCGCTGCTCGGGCCGAACGGCGCCGGCAAGTCCACCCTGCTGTCCGTGCTGGCCGGCGACGTCCGGCCGGACGGCGGCGAGGTCCGGCTGTGCGGCCGCCCGCTGGCCGGCTACGGCGCCGCCGAGCTCGCCCTGCACCGCGCGCTGCTGCCGCAGTCCGCCGCGCTGTCCTTCCCGTTCCCGGCCGACGAGGTGGTCCGGATGGGCCGCGCCCCCTGGGCCGGCACCGCCGCCGCCACCGAGGACGAGGCCGTGGTCGCCGAGGCGATGGCCACCACCGAGTCCGCCGCCTTCGCCGGGCGCCCGTTCACCGCCCTGTCCGGCGGCGAGCGGGCCCGGGTGGCGCTGGCCCGGGTGCTGGCCCAGCGCGCCCCGCTGCTGCTCCTGGACGAGCCGACCGCCGCCCTCGACCTGCGCCACCAGGAGCTGGTGCTGCGGGTCGCCCGGGCGCGCGCCGCCGCCGGGGACGGCGTGGTCGTGGTGCTGCACGACCTGTCCCTGGCGGCGGCGTACGCGGACCGCGTGGTGCTGCTGACGGCCGGGGCGACGGTCGCGGACGGGCCGGTCGCCGAGGTGCTGCGCGCACCGCTGCTCAGCGAGGTGTACGGCCACCCGGTCGAGGTGCTGCCGCACCCGCGCACCGGGATGCCGCTGGTGCTGCCCGAGCGGGGCTGAGCGGGGCTGAGCGGGCTCAGTCCTCCAGCCGGAAGCCGAGCTTCAGGCCGACCTGGTAGTGCTTCACCTGCCCGTCCTCCAGGTGGCCCCGGACCTGCGTCACCTCGAACCAGTCGAGGTTGCGCAGCGTCCGGGAGGCCCGCTCCACCGCGTTGCGGATCGCGGCGTCGACGCTCTCGGTCGAGGATCCGACGATCTCGGTCACCCGGTACACGTGGTCAGTCATGACGGACTCCCTCAGCTGTGCGACGGCCCCAGGTCCACCGTGCACCGCCGCCGGTCCGCCCGCACGCCGACGGCCGCCACCGACGGCAGCCGTCGGCGCCAGAACGCCGACGGGAGGCCCCAGCGCTTGTCGGACGAGCGCTAGAACGCCGCCCGCACCCGCCCGACGGGCGCGCCGCCGCCCAGCAGCGGGGCCGCGCCGATCCGCTCGACCGTGTCGTCCGCACCGGTCACCCCGAGTCGGCGCAGCGCGGCCGCCAGCACCGGGCCGCGGGCCCGCTCGCCGCCGTCGTCGATCTTGAAGGCGAGCGCCCGCCCGTCCGGCAGCGCCACCACCTGGACGGCCTCGGCGCCCATCTTGGACAGCGCGCCCGGGACGGCCCGCATCAGCCAGGTGTCGGCCCGGCGGGTGCCGGCCACGTACTCGGGGTGGGCACGCATCGCGTCGGCCACCCGGCGCGGCGCGGTGCCCTCGGCGGCCAGCAGCAGGCCGCGGTAGCCGCGGGCCAGGCCGGTCAGCGTGACGGCCAGCAGCGGCGCGCCGCAGCCGTCCACCCCGGCGTGCGCGGCGGTCTCGCCGGTGCCCTCCTCCAGGGCCTCGTGGGCCAGCCGCTGGATCGGGTGCTCCGGGTCCAGGTAGCCCTCGGTGTCCCAGCCGTTGGCGACGCAGGCGGCCAGCCAGCCGGCGTGCTTGCCGGAGCAGTCCATCAGGATGGGGGCGCGACGGCCGCCGGAGCCGAGCAGCAGTTCCGCCTCGGTCTCGTCCAGCGGCAGGTCGGCCGGGGTGCGCAGGGCGGACTCGTCGAGCCCGGCGGAGCTCAGGATCGTCCGGACGCCATCGAGGTGAAACGATTCTGCGGAGTGGCTGGAGGCGGCCAGCGCCAGCAGCTCGCCCCCGATCGCCAGTCCGGCCCGCAGCGTGGCCACCGCCTGGAACGGCTTGGCGGTCGACCGGGGGAAGACCGGCGCGTCGGGGTCACCGAGCGCGAACTCGACCGAGCCGTCGGCGGCGAGCAGCACCAGTGAGCCGTGGTGCCGGCCCTCGGTGAAACCCGAGCGTATGACCTCGGCCAGGACGGACGGGGTGACGGACTGGGACATGGCGAGGCCTTCCGGGGTGAGGGTGGACCGGGGAGAGCCGGGCGCACCCGCCCATGGTGCCTCACCCGGTCAGAGCGGCCCCCCTGCGAGCAGGTCGTCGACCCGTGCTTCCCCATCACGGTACCTGCGGGTGATCTCGGCATTGCAACCGTCGGCCGTCCGCAGCAACCGCTGCCGCCGCCCGGACACCTCGCGCTCGTGCGCGCGCAGCCGCTCCAGCGCGGCCAGCAGCTCCTCGGCCGGGTGCGCGGCCAGGTCGGCGAGCTGGACGTCCCCCATCAGCGTGTCCGCCTCCAGCTGGGACTCGTGGCCGCGCGGCGGCCCGAGCGTGACGTGCCGAGCCGAGCGCCGCACGCTGGAGGGCGCGTCGGTCAGGATGGCCGGGAGGCGGTCCAGCAGGTCGCCGGGGAGCCCGTCGGTGCCGCCCGCCCCGGCCGCGCGGACCGGGCCGCCGGGCCGGCGGTCGAGTTCGGCGCGCAGGATGTCCATCCGCCCGTGCAGCAGCCGCCGCAGGTAGGAGAGGTCGGCCTCCTGCTCCAAGGTCTCCCGGCGCAGGATCCGCAGCTGGTCCAGGCCCAGCCGCTCCAGATCGGGCTCTATCGCCGTTCCCAGGGCCTCGGCGCCCTCGGCGACCTCCGCCACGTGCCCGGACCGGTCCCACGCCGCGCTGCTCGCGTCCATCAACCAACCACCTGCCGTCGTCCGATCCCGCCCGCTCGCGGCACTCCGTCCCTGCCGCCGGTCCCGCCCGTCCTCCGACGGGCTCACACGTCCCGTCCGTTGGCACGCCCGGCCACCCCCGGTGGTTCCGGTTCCCGGCCGGAACCACCCCTCGGGGCGACACCGCAGGAACGCCTGACCTACCGACTCGACCGCCCGGCCGAACCCGGCCCGGTGCGGCGGACCCCATGGCGCCCCGAGCCCTTCGTACGGTCCACCAGCGTGCCACCCCGCCCGGCGCGCGCGCACGGCCCGTGCACCCGAACGGCCCCCTGGCGAACGGAGGTGGCTGATATGACCGGGCCTTTCCGCAGGAAGAGCGGCGCCCGACTCCGCGCAGGCGCGCAATACACGGCGTGCACCACACACGTACGCGCCCCTTGTGTGCGGCCCTGGCCGCCGGACGGCCCGGCGGGCTCCGGCACAATGGCGGCATGCGAGCAGTGGTGCAGCGAGTGACCGAGGCCAGGGTGACCGTGGCCGGCGAGACCGTCGGCGCGATCGAGGGACCGGGGCTCTGCGTCCTGGTCGGCGCCACCCACGACGACACCCCGGCCAAGGCCGCGCAGCTGGCCCGCAAGCTGTGGACGCTGCGGCTGCTGCCCGCCGACGACGAGGGCGTGGAGCAGTCCTGCTCCGACCTCGGCGCCCCGCTGCTGGTGATCAGCCAGTTCACCCTCTACGGCGACGCCCGCAAGGGCCGCCGCCCCACCTGGAACGCCGCCGCCCCCGGCCCGGTCGCCGAGCCGCTGGTGGACGAGGTGGTCGCCCGGCTGCGCGAGCTCGGCGCCAAGGTGGAGACGGGCCGGTTCGGCGCCGACATGCAGGTGGCGCTGGTGAACGACGGCCCGTTCACCGTCCTCGTCGAGGTCTGACCCCAGGGCTTGTCCGGCCGACGGGCCCTCGGCGAAAGCCCTACTGAGGGACGATCACGTCCTGGGTGCCCGGCACCGTCCCGGCCAGCAGCACCGCGTCCACCGGGACGTTCCGCTTGACGATCGCCAGCGCGATCGGCCCCAGCTCGTGGTGGCGGGCGGAGGACGTGACGAAGCCGAGCGGGCGCCCGTCCGGCTCGGTGGCCAGCCGCACCTCCGTCCCGTGCGGGGGCAGCGTCTCCTCGGTGCCGTCCAGGTGCAGGAAGACCAGCCGGCGCGGCGGGCGGCCCAGGTTGTGCACCCGGGCGACGGTCTCCTGCCCCCGGTAGCAGCCCTTCTGCAGGTGGACGGCGGTGCGCAGCCAGTCCACCTCGTGCGGGATGGTCCGGTGGTCCGTCTCGAAGCCCAGCCGCGGCCGGTGGCCCTCGATCCGCAGCGCCTCGTACGCCCAGACCCCCGCCGCCGGACCGCAGCCTGCGGTCAGCTCCTCCAGCCCGGCGCGCGGCACGAACAGGTCCCGCCCGTACGGGAGTTCGCGCACCGCGGCGGCGCCCTCGACGGAGGCGACGGAGCCCGCCGGCAGGTGCACCACGGCGTACTCGGCGGTCGCGTCGGCGACCTCCACCCGGTAGAAGAACTTCATGCTCTCCAGGTAGCCCAGCAGCGCCTCCTGGGTGCCCGGCTCGACGTGCGCCCAGGTGGTGGTGCCGTCGTCGACCAGGTAGAGCGCGTGCTCGACGTGCCCGTGCGGGGAGAGCACCAGCGCCTCGGTGGCCTCCTGCGGCTCCAGCGAGCTGACGTGCTGGGTGAGCAGCAGGTGCAGCCAGGCGAGGCGGTCCTGGCCGGTGACGGTGATCACGCCGCGGTGCGAGAGGTCGACGAAGCCCGTGCCCTGCGCGAGGTTGCGTTGCTCGCGGAAGATGTCGCCGTAGTGGGCGGCGACGCCCTCGTCGGCACCTTCGGCGGGAACGGCTCCGGGCAGGCTCAGCAGCGGGCTCTTCATACCGGCCAGCTTAGACCGGCCGACAACGGGGCCCGCGGCCTCGTGCGACGGGCCCTACGACCCGCCGTCCGCGAGCTTGGCGGTGCAGTCGGCGCAGCGGCCGAAGATGGCGAAGTGCTTGAGGTCGGTGTCGAAACCGTGCTGCTCGCGCAGGCTCCGGATCAGCGGCTCGGCGATCTCGGTGCCGGTCTCGGCGACCTTGTCGCAGTCCCGGCAGACCAGGTGCAGGTGGTGGTGGCGGCCGGCCAGGTGGTAGGTCGGGGCGCCGTGGCCGAGGTGGGCGTGCGAGACCAGGCCGAGCTCCTCCAGCAGCTCCAGCGTCCGGTAGACGGTGGAGATGTTGACGCCGCTGGCGGTCTGCCGGACGTGGCAGAGGATGTCGTCGGGGGTGGCGTGGTCCAGGACGTCGACGGCCTCCAGCACGAGCTGCCGCTGCGGGGTCAGCCGGTAGCCGCGTTCGCGCAGGTCGGTCTTCCAGTCGCCGGAGAGCTGCCAGTCGGTGGTGCCGGTGTCCGCCACGGTGCTGTCCCTGCCAAGGTCGGGGGTCCTGATGCAAGTGTAGGGACCGGCCCGGGGGCCGATCCCTACCTCTCGTGAAAGCAGTACCGCTCAGCGCAAGGCCGGGCTCACTTGAAGAAGGCGATGCCGTCGTCCGGCAGGTCGTTGATGTCCTTGATCAACTGCGCCGGGCTGAGCACCTTCTTCAGCTGGGCCGACATGTACGGACGCAGCGGCACGTTCGGAGCGGCCTTCTCGCCGACCCAGAGCAGCTCGTCGTTGACGAAGCCGTACAGCCGCTTGCCGCCCGAGTACTCCGGCGAGCCCTCGATCCGGGCCACCGCGTCCGTGGAGACGTCGATCTGCGGCTTGCCGTCGGCCAGCTCGCCGTACCAGATCTCCACCGTGCCGTCATCGCGGACGGAGGAGATCTCGATCCCGCGGGCGCCGCTGGTGCCGTCCTGGTTGCTGGTGATGCGCCAGAACGCGTGCTCGTTCTCCAGCGGACGGACCTTCTCGCCCTCGTTGTTCAGCACCCAGGTGCGGGAGCGGAACTCCAGGAAGGGCCGGCCGTCGTGCCGGATCACGATCTCCTGGCCGAAGTTGCACTTCTCCGTGCCCGGGAAGTCGTAGACGCCCGCGCCCTCCCAGGTGCCGAGGAGGAAGGCGAGCGGGACGACGTCCTTGTGGAGGTCAGAGGGGATCTCGATCATGTTCCTGGTCGCTGTCGTCGTCGGTGTGGGGCTGCCTCAACCGTACGGCAGGATCAGCGCTGGCCCTGGTAGAGCTTCATCACCGAGAAGATGGCGAACCAGGTGATCAGCACGGCCATAAGGGCCAGCAGACCGTCGAAGAACATTTCCAGACCGGACACGGGGGGCTCCCAGGCGGCGACAGTGTGGTGGATTTTGCTGTCGCTCACTCTATCCGCCGGTCATCGGCCGGTCGCGGTGAGCCCCACCACGTCGCCGATCGCGCCGATGTTCCCGCGCCGTCCAAGGTTTCCCCAAGGGATCCCGGGATGACGGCGAGCGGGGGCCGTGGGCGCTCTAAGGTGGCGCCATGTCGAAGAAACTCGTCATCAAGGTCACCGCCGGGGCCGACGCGCCGGAGCGGTGCTCGCAGGCGTTCACGGTCGCGGCGGTGGCCGTCGCCAGCGGGATCGAGGTCTCGCTCTGGCTGACCGGGGAGTCCTCCTGGTTCGCCCTGCCGGGGCGGGCGGCGGAGTTCGAGCTGCCGCACACGGCGCCGCTGCCGGACCTGCTGGAGGCGATCCTCGCCAGCGGCTCGGTGACGCTGTGCACCCAGTGCGCGGCGCGGCGTGGGATCGTGCAGAAGGACACCGTCGAGGGCGTCCGGATCGCGGGCGCGCAGGTCTTCGTCAGCGAGATCATGGCCGACGGCGTCCAGGCCCTCGTCTACTAGCCCCTACTAGCCCGCTACTAGCTCGGCTACCGGCCCACGTCCCCTGGCGCTCTTCTACCGACGTTCCTCGTGGTCGGGGCGGTCCCGGTCGTGGCCGGGCTCGTCCCACTTCGGGTCGTCCCAGCGCGGGTCGTTCCACCAGTCGTCGTCCGGGTCCCGCTTGTTGGCGAACACCGCGGCGGCCGGCGGGATCACCATCGCGACCACGCACATGCCGATCGCGGCGGGCACGGAGAAGAACCTCACCACGCCCCAGGCCAGCACGAACAGGCCCAGACACACGCCCATCATGGCGAAGTAGAAGCGACGCCGCCGCCTTGCCTGCACCTCTCCACGGTACGACCGAGGGCCCCGCCATGGCAGGGCCCTCGGTGAGGTTCGTCCGCGGATCAGACCGCGATCGCGACCTCGACGGCGGTGCCCTGGGAGGCCACCACCTGACGGTCCACGGTCTGGCCCGGCACCAGTGCACGCAGGGTCCACTTGCCCGGGCGGGCGAAGAACCGGAACTGGCCGGTCGCCGAGGTGGGCACCTCGGCCGTGAACTCGCCGCCCTCGTCGAGCAGCCGGACGTAGCCGTTGACCGGCTCACCGTCGCGGGTCACCGAACCCTGGATGATCGTCTCGTTCGCCACGTCAACTCCTGCCAGGTCCGGGCCGCCGGCCTTCGCACCGCACATGTCTTGTCTTCCCTTCTGACGACGGTCGAGCCGCGGGCTCAGTTGCCGAGCTCGATCGGCACGCCGACCAGGCTGCCGTACTCGGTCCACGAACCGTCGTAGTTCTTGACGTTCTCCTGGCCGAGCAGCTCGTGCAGGACGAACCAGGTGAGCGCGGAGCGCTCACCGATGCGGCAGTAGGCGATGGTGTCCTTCGCCAGGTCGATGCCCTCGGCCTCGTACAGGGCCTTGAGCTCGTCGTCGCTCTTGAAGGTGCCGTCGTCGTTGGCGTTCTTGGCCCACGGGATGTTGCGGGCGCTCGGCACGTGGCCGGGGCGCTGCGACTGCTCCTGCGGGAGGTGGGCCGGGGCGAGCAGCTTGCCGGAGAACTCGTCGGGCGAGCGCACGTCGACCAGGTTGAGGCTGCCGATGGCCGCGATCACGTCGTCGCGGAAGGCACGGATCGAGGAGTCGGCGGCCTGCGCCCGGTAGGCGGTGGCCTCGCGGGCCGGCACCTCGGAGACCAGGTCGCGGGAGTCCAGCTCCCACTTCTTGCGGCCGCCGTCCAGCAGGCGGACGTCGCCGTGGCCGTACAGCTTGAAGTACCAGTAGGCGTACGAGGCGAACCAGTTGTTGTTGCCGCCGTAGAGCACGACGGTGTCGTCGTTGGCGATGCCCTTGGCGCTGAGCAGCGCCTCGAAGCCGGCCTGGTCGATGAAGTCGCGGCGGACCGGGTCCTGGAGGTCCTTCTTCCAGTCGATCCGGACGGCGTTGCGGATGTGGTTCTTGTCGTACGCGGAGGTGTCCTCGTCGACCTCGACGATGACGACCTTCGGGTCGTCCAGGCGGGCCTGGACCCAGTCGGCGTCGACCAGGACGTCGCTGCGGCTCATGGTGGTGTTCTCCATCCGAGGGCGGTTTGCGGAAGGTTCTGCTCAGGAGGTGCTGCGCGGCGCCCGGACGACTGCCGTCCGAATTCCTGTCCGAATACTGGGACGGGACGGCGGCCCGGGCCTGCCGGCCAGGAGACTGCGGGGTGCGGCGACGACGGCCGGCCGGGAGGGCCTGGCATGGTCACCGGGAGGATCGGCGTGCGGGCGTCAACTGCCCAGCCAAGACGCCGAGTCAGCGCATTCGACACAGACAGGCGGCCACGCGGCACAGGTCGACCGCCCGCCGCTTCGTGAGATCCGTCTGTCGCTTCATGTCGACGATGCTAGGGACACCGAAGCCCCGCTGTCATCAGCGTACCGAATATTGAGACCAAATGGACCGAATTCTGAGATTTGAGCTTTTCATGGCCGACGGGGTGGCAGGCCGGGGCAGGTCCGGTGGCCCCGGGCGGCACCCAACCGGTGGAAACGGAACCGCTCCGCGACCCGCGCTGGACGGCGCGTCTCGCGGAGCGGAACAGGACGGGAGTGGCGGGGCGGCCATCAGCCCAGCAGCTTGACGCCCTTGCCCTCGAAGGTCAGCTGCAGGCCCTCCGGCAGCGGCGTCGCCCCGTCCTTGTCGGCCAGCTTCAGACCGGCCGGGAGCGAGTCGAGCGTGAAACTCATCGGCTCCAGCCGCTGGTTGGTGAGCCCGGCGACCACGCCGGCCAGCCCGCTGAGCTGGAAGCCGTCCGCGGTCGCGGTGTTGCCGTTGTTGTGCACCGAGCCCTCACCGACCGCGACCGGCCCCAGCGCGGCCCTGATCTTGCCCGGCCCGGCGTACGACAGGGTCAGCCGGGAGTTGCCGCCCACCGGCAGTTTGCCCGCCCCCGACATCAGCTGGGAGGCCGGCGGCAGCAGCTGCGCGAGGTCCGCGTACGAGATCAGGCCGCTGCCGGTGCCGTTGTCCACCGTGGCGCTCTTCAAGCTGTCGCTCACGGTGACGCCGGAGAGCTTGGCCTTGAACGAGTGCAGCGCCACCTGGCGGCCGCCGTCACCGACGGTCAGGCCGTCGGAGGAGATCCGGACGTCGTCCAGCTTCATCGACAGCGCCTGGGTGAGGAACGGGAAGCCCTCGATCGAGACGTCCGGCCGCTGGCTCATCCGGCCGCTGCTCACCATCCGGTCGGCGGCCTGGTCCTCGGCCACGCCGACCGCGATCCGGTCGGCGCCGACCAGCAGGCCGGAGACCACCACCAGGCCGATCGTCGCCTTCAGCCATCCGCGCATCGCTCTCCCCCGCCGTCGCCGGTCGCTGTCGTCGTTCGGTGTCGCTGTTCGTCGGTGTCGCTGTTCGTCGTGTTCGTCGTTCGTGTTCGTCGTGGTCGTTCGCGGCCGTCGTCCGGTGTCCCGCGGAGGCCGCCCGGCCGAGGCCGCTCCCGCACGACCGTACGACGTCCCGCCCCGGAGCATGGTTCCGAGGCGGGACGTCACGGTCGACGGCCGGGGTCAGCCGGCCAGCAGGTCGGTGGCGAGCCAGATCAGCGGCGCGGCCACCGCCAGCGGCAGCGCCACGCCCGCCGTCATGTGCACGAACCGGGACGGGAAGTCGTACGCCGCGACCCGGCGGCCGACCAGCGCCCCCAGCCCCGCCAGCGCGCCCAGCGCCAGCGGCGCACCCACCAGCAGACCCAGCAGCACCGCCGCCAGCAGGCCCAGCACCGGGCCCAGCTGCTTCGGACCGGGCAGCGGCGCCGCGGCCAGCACGGTGGCCAGCGCGACCGCGCCCACCCCGGCCGGCACCCAGTCGGCCACCAGCAGCGTGGTGCACAGCACCGTCACCACCGTGGCCGAGCCGAGCACCGTCAACGCGTAGAACCGCTCCTTCGGGTCCGAGGGGCGGAACGTCTGCAGCACCAGGACCAGCAGGAAGAACCCGCCCAGCGTGCCGACCACCGCCGCCACACTGCCGTCGGAGTCCGCCAGCAGCACCGCCGCGTCCGCGGTGAGCCCGGCCAGCGCGGCGAGCGCGATGCCCTGGCGGGCCGGCCACATCCCGTTCAGCCGGAACCAGCCGGCCGCCGTCAGCACCTGGAGCAGCGCCACCACCAGTGCCAGCGCCACCTGCCCGAGCGCGGCGCCGCCGGCCAGCAGCGCGGCCACGCCGGCGGTGATCAGCGCGGGCTGCAGGCCCGGGTCGATGATCGGCGAGCCGGTCCGGCCGCGCGGGCCGGCGGGCGGCGCCACCGGCGCGGGCTGCGCCGGGACGGCCCCGTACGGCGGCGCGGCCGGGGCACCCGCCGGGCCGCCCGGGGCGACCGGGCGCTTGAGCGTCATGGTCGGCGGGTCGAAGGCGGGGGGCCCCGCGTACGGCGCCGGGGCCGGTGCGGGAGCTGCGGCGGGAGCGGCGTGCCCGGCGGGCGGCTGGGCGGGTGTCCGGGCCGGCGGGGCGGGCGTCCGGGCCGGCGGGGCGACCGGCATCGCGCCGGACACGACCACCGGCGGCAGCAGCGTGGTCGCGGCCGCGTCGTCCATCGGCGGCACGGGCGGCAGCAGCGTGGTGGCCGCGTCCTCCATCGCCGGGACCGGCGGCATCAGCGTCGTCGCGGCGTCGTCCACCGGCAGCTGCCCGTGGCCCGGGTAGCCGTACGGCGGCTGCTGCCCCCGCTGCGGGTACTGCTGCTGAGCCTGCGGGTGCTGCGGGTACTGCTGCGCGTGCTGCCCCTGCTGCGGCTGCGGGTGCTGCCCCTGCTGCGGATACTGCTGCTGGGGCTGCTGCGGCCATTCGCCGTAGCCGCCCTGGTTCGCGTTGTTCATGTCCGTCACGCCGCTCAGCCTCCCGCGAACGGCGGCAGTACCTCGACCGTTCCGCCCTCGGTGAGGGCGACGGTCGCGTGGTCCCGGCCGCCGACCTGGGCGCCGTCGACCAGGTAGGAGCAGTGCCCGAGCAACTGGACGAGCTTCGGCCGGTCCGCGTGCCGCCGCTCGGCCGCCGCGAGCGCCTCCGCCAGGGTCACCGCCTCGTACGGCTCCTCGGCCAGCCCGGCCTCGGACTTCGCGGCCGCCCAGTAGCGGATCGTCCCGCGCACCCGGGCGCCGCTCGCGGGCTCCGTGGTCGCACCCATCGGGCCACCCCTTCTCGTCGTCCTCGCCCGGCCCCGGTACCCCGGTCCGGCTCGCCACCGGGGCGCCCGCCCGACCACCCGAAAGATGGACTCGCACGGCGCCGCCGATGTGCGTCCCATGATGGCGTGTCCCCCGCCACGACCGGCAATCGCCCTGGCCCGGGGCGCCCGGAGGACCGCTCGAAGCTGTGTCCAGGCTCACCCGGCGCACGCCCGGATTGGGCGAACCGCCGGATTCGAGCCCTCCCGGTGCGCAGGCCGGTCGGCTATCCTCGACGTCCAAGAGGGATCCGGGCAGAGTCGCCCCCGGGTCCTTTTGTGCTTTCAGGACGCCAGTACGGACGTTCTTGCGATTCGTCGGCCCACCCCCGGCGCGTCGTGGGAACCGCTCCCCGCCTCACGCGGCACAACGACGTGCCACGGCCGGCCGGGGTGTCGCCACCCGGCGACCGGGCCGCCGCCCGGGGCCGGACCAGACCGGAGGGTTCGCGGGATGAGCAGGGCAGAAACGGTGCGCCAGGGGTTGCGGGACCCTCGGCGCGTGCGCCGTCGCGTCCTGCGCGCCGGCCGATCCTCCGGTACTCCTCAGGCGCCCGTCGTCCTCCCCCTCACCTCAGCACGTGCGCCATCCGGCTGTGGCGGCAGCCGTAACGCGACCGCGACGACCCGGAAAGGGGACTACCGGGTATGAGTTCTCTCCTCCTCCTCACCAACGCGCTGCAACCCTCCGCGGAGGTGCTGCCGGCCCTCGGCCTGCTGCTGCACAACGTCCGGGTGGCCCCCGCCGAGGGATCCGCCCTGGTGGACACCCCCAGCGCGGACGTCATCCTGGTCGACGGCCGCCGCGACCTGCCGCAGATCCGCAGCCTCTGCCAGCTGCTGCGCTCCACCGGCATCGGCTGCCCGCTGATCCTGGTCGTCACCGAGGGCGGCCTCGCCGCCGTCACCGCCGAGTGGGGCATCGACGACGTCCTGCTGGACACCGCCGGCCCGGCCGAGGTCGAGGCCCGGCTGCGGCTCGCACTCGGGCGGCTCCAGGTCGCCACCGACGACAGCCCGATGGAGATCCGCAACGGCGACCTCTCGGTCGACGAGGCCACCTACTCCGCCAAGCTCAAGGGCCGGGCGCTCGACCTCACCTTCAAGGAGTTCGAGCTGATCAAGTACCTCGCCCAGCACCCGGGCCGGGTCTTCACCCGGGCGCAGCTGCTGCAGGAGGTCTGGGGCTACGACTACTTCGGCGGCACCCGGACGGTCGACGTGCACGTCCGACGGCTGCGCGCCAAGCTCGGCGTCGAGCACGAGCAGCTGATCGGCACCGTGCGCAACGTCGGCTACCGCTTCGTCGTCCCGGAGAAGCCCGAGAAGGGCGAGCGCCCGGAGCTCGCCCAGCGCCCCTCGGCGCCGCTGGAGGCCTGACGGAGGCCGGGCGGGGTTCGACCCCGCCCGGCTTGTCCGGTTCGCCCCCTCGGCACCCGCAGTGCACCCGCCGGCAGCCCCAGGACCCACTGCCGACGCGGACGCCACACGCGTAGACTCCCCCCGTGGCCAAAGTGACGCGCGACGATGTAGCCCGGCTGGCTGGTACCTCGACCGCGGTCGTCAGCTACGTCATCAACAACGGGCCGCGCCCGGTCGCGCCCGCGACCCGGGAGAAGGTCCTCGCCGCGATCGAGCAGCTCGGCTACCGGCCGAACAGCGTCGCCCAGGCCATGGCCTCGCGCCGGACCAACCTGATCGGCATGGTCGTCCCGGACGCCCGCCAGCCCTTCTTCGCCGAGATGGCGCACGCCGTGGAACGGGCCGCCTCCGAGCGCGGCAAGCTCGTGCTGATCGGCAACTCCGACTACGTGGACGACCGCGAGGTGCACTACGTCCGGGCCTTCCTCGGCATGCGCGTCTCCGGCCTGATCCTGGTCAGCCAGGGCCCCTCGCAGCGCGCCGCCGAGGAGTTCGCCGCGATGGAGGGCGCGAAGGTCGTCCTGCTGCACCGCCGCCCCGAGGCCATAGACGACGTCGCGGTGGTCACCGACGACGTGGGCGGCGCCGAGGCCGTCGTCCGTCACCTGCTGGAGGTGCACGGGCACCCGCACGTGGCCTGCTTCGGCGGCCCGGTCGAGTCCCCCGCCCCCGGCGACCCGGTCATCGACCACGTCGAGGGCTGGCAGCGCGCCATGGACGCGCACGGCCTGCCCACCGAGCCCCACCTGATCGACGCGCCCTTCCACCGCTACGGCGCGTACGACGTCGCGCTCGACCTGCTGCGCTCGCCGGACCGGCCGTCGGCGATCTTCTGCTCCACCGACGACCAGGCGATCGGCGTGCTGCGGGCCGCCCGCGAGGTCGGCCTGAAGGTCCCGGAGGACCTCGCGGTGGCCGGCTTCGACGACGTGCCCGAGGCCGCGCTCGCCGACCCGCCGCTGACCACCGTCGCCTCCGACCGCGACGCGATGGCCCGGGCCGCCGTGGACCTGGTGCTCGACGACTCGCTGATGGTGCCCGGATCGGACACCGAGCGGGTCCGCAAGTTCCCGTCCCGTCTCGTCATCCGCCGTTCCTGCGGCTGCGACGGCGCCGCCCCGGCCCCGTCCGGGGAAGCGGAGTAGCGGCCTCCGCCAAACCGGCCGCCGCACATCGCCTGACCAGGCTTTATGAGAACCCAACGGGCTTCTCGGACCCTTCTGAGCCGGTTCTCATCCGATCCTCATGCCCCGGGCGGACGTTAGTCGGCATGAGCGAACAGCAGCAGCACCACGACGAGCAGTACGGCCCGTACGAGCCCCGCGTGGTCGAGGGCACCGTCCTCGGCAGCAGCGCCGCCACGACCGCCTACGGGTACCGCGAGGACCACTCCGAAGGCGGCTTCGACGCCCCGCCCCCGCCGCCCATGCCCCCCGCACCGCCCACCGCCGGCCAGCCCGGCGGCCACGGCAACCGCGCCCGGCGCGGCCTGCTGCGCGGACGGCTGGCCCTGGTCACCGCCGTCGCCGCGGTCGCCGCCGTCCTCGGCGGTGTCACCGGCGGGTTCGTCGCCGCCGAGCAGCACTCCTCCGGCACCCGCACCAGCACCGTCGCCAGCCCCGTCTCCGCCCGCTCCGACGGCGGCGCCGACGTGACCGCCATCGCCGCCGCCGTCTCGCCGAGCGTCGTGCAGATCACCGTCAAGAACGGCAACGGCACCGCCACCGGCACCGGCGTCGTCCTCGACACCAGCGGGCGGATCCTGACCAACTACCACGTCATCGACACCGCTGCCGACGGCGGCCGGATCACCGTCACCTTCAAGGACGGCTCCACCGCCCCGGCCACCGTCACCGGCACCGACAAGTCCCTCGACGTCGCCGTGATCACCGCGAGCGGTGCCAAGAACCTCACCCCCGCCACCCTCGGCGACTCCTCCACCGTTGCCGTCGGCGACCCGGTCGTCGCCATCGGCAACCCCGACGGACTCACCGGCACCGTCACCTCCGGCATCATCAGCGCCGAGAACCGCGACGTCACCGTCCAGCTCGACGAGGGCAGCACCAGCAACAACGGCGGCTTCGGCTTCCCCAACCTGCCCGGCCTGCGCGGCAGCCTCCCGCAGCAGAACAGCGGCAGCACCACCACCTACAAGGCCTTCCAGACCGACGCCGCCCTCAACCCCGGCAACTCCGGCGGCCCGCTCATCAACGCCAACGGCCAGGTCATCGGCATCAACTCGGCGATGTACGCCCCCAGCGGCACCAGCTCCACCGCCGGCGGCGGCAGTGCCGGCAGCGTGGGCCTCGGCTTCGCCATCCCGATCAACGACATCAAGCAGGTTCTGCCGAAACTGCAGGCCGGCCAGAACCTGTAAGACGGACAATTACTCCCAGCAGGCCCTCCACCCGACGAGAAAGGGCAGCCGCCCATGACCCCGTCCGCCGACGACCGCACCCCCGCCGAGCCCGGCCACCTGTCCGCCCGGCTGCTCGTGGTCGACGACGAACCCGCCCTCCGGGACGCCCTGGAGAGCAGCCTCGCCTTCGAGGGCTACGAGGTCGCCACCGCCACCGACGGCTACGAGGCCCTGGAATCCGTCGAACGCGACCGGCCCGACCTCGTCCTGCTGGACATCATGATGCCCCGGATGGACGGCCTCACCGCCGTCCGCCGGATGCGCTCGCGCGGCGACACCGTCCCGGTCCTGATGCTCACCGCCCGCGACGCCGTCGGCGACCGCGTCACCGGCCTCGACGTCGGCGCCGACGACTACCTCGCCAAGCCCTTCGAGCTCGACGAACTGCTCGCCCGCGTCCGTGCCCTGCTGCGCCGCAACGCCCTCGCCACCGAGGCCGCCGCCCGCGCCGCCGCCGAGGACGAGAGCGAGGTGCTGGCCTTCGCCGACCTGCGGATGAACACCGCCACCCGCGAGGTCACCCGCGCCGGCAAGCCCGTCGAACTCACCCGCACCGAGTTCATGCTGCTGGAGATGTTCCTCTCCCACCCCCGCCAGGTCCTCACCCGCGAGCAGATCCTCAAGGCCGTCTGGGGCTTCGACTTCGAGCCCTCCTCCAACTCCCTGGACGTCTACGTGATGTACCTGCGCCGCAAGACCGAGCAGGGCGGCATGCCCCGCCTGATCCAGACCGTACGCGGCGTCGGCTACGCCCTGCGCCCGGCCGCCGGCGCCACCACGTGACCTCCGACGCCCCCATCCCACCCCCGCCGCTGGCACCCCCGCTCATCCCCCGCCGCCGGCGCCTCACCCAGTGGTTCCGCTCCCGCTCCCTCCGCAGCCGCCTCATCTTCCTGACCTCGGCAGCGGTGGCGGTGGCCATCGCCCTGTCCGCGCTGGCCTGCTGGTTCATCGTCGAACAGCGGATGTACGGGCTGATCCGCAGCGATCTCCAGAGCATCCGGGTCCAACTCCCCCCGATCAGCCCCAACGACTGCGCCGCGACCCCGCAGTCCGCCCTCAAGAACCTCCAGAACAACTCCCGGCAGCCCCCGGTCGGGGCCTCGGTCCCCCGCGACACCCAGTACGTCCTGCTCAGCCCGTCCGGTCCTCCCCTGGTCTGCCTGCCCATGAGCTCCAACAAGGCGATCCTGGTCCAGACGGACGACAGCAAGGCCCTGAGCCTCAAGCCCGGTCAGTCGATCATCCGGGACGGCCGTTACACCAACGGCAAGCCCGCCATGGTCCTGGTGACCAGTGCCCGCTCGGAGGTCCTCGGTTACCCGACCGCGCTGGTGCTGGTCGCCACCTCCACCCAGGCCGCCGAGGAGTCCCTCCGACAACTCGCCATCCTCCTCGGCGCCGTCGCCCTCGGCGGCATCGCCCTCGCCGCCATCGCCGGCCGCCTGGTCGCCCGGTCCGCGCTCAAACCCGTCGACCAGCTCACCGACGCCGTCGAGCACATCGCCCGCACCGAGGAGGTCGGCACCACCATCCCCGTCCACGGGGACGACGAGATCGCCCGCCTCTCCACCTCCTTCAACTCCATGAGCACCGCCCTCGCCAACTCCCGCGAGCGGCAGACCCGGCTGATCGCCGACGCCGGCCACGAGCTCCGCACCCCGCTGACCTCCCTGCGCACCAACGTCGACCTGCTGATCCGCAGCAACGAGACCGGCCGCCCGCTGCCCCCCGCGACCAAGACCAAGCTGCTGGGCAACATGAAGGCCCAGATGCAGGAGCTCACCGTCCTGATCGGCGACCTGCTCCAGCTGTCCCGCCCGGACTCCCCCAAGCCGGTCCGCAACCTCTCCGTGGTGGCGCTGCACGAGATCGCCGGGCGGGCGGTCGAGCGGGCGAAGCTGCGCGGCCCCGGGCTGGTCTTCGAGACCGCGACCGAGCCCTGGTTCGTGCAGGGCGATGCCGCCGCGCTCGAACGGGCGGTGATCAACCTGTTGGACAACGCGGTCAAGTACAGCCCACCCGGCGGCACCATCGAAGTCCGCCTCCAGCAGGGGGTGTTGACCGTCCGCGACCACGGGCCCGGCATTCCGCCGGACGAACTGCAGTACGTGTTCGACCGGTTCTGGCGTTCGCCGTCCTCGCGGCAGCTGCCCGGCTCCGGGCTCGGCCTGTCGATCGTCGCGCAGAGCGTCCGGGAGGCGGGCGGCGAGGTGTCGCTGGGCCCGGCCGGGGACGGCGGTCCGGGCACGCTGGCCACCGTCCGGTTGCCCGGCGGCCCCGCCCCCGAATGACACAGGACGGGCGGGGCGCCCCGACAGCGCCCCGCCCGTCCTGTGCCGGCTCACGGTCAGTCGATGTCGCTGCCCGGGCCGATGACCTTGATCCGGTCCTGCGCCGGGGCCTTCAGCGGCGAGGCCGCCGAGCTGTGAGCGCCCAGGTAGGCGGTGAAGACGTCCAGGTCGGAGGCGCCGACGAGCTTGTCGGTGCCGGCCGCGAAGGCCGGGAAGCCGTCGCCGCCGCCGGCCAGGAACTCGTTGGCCGCGACCCGGTACTTGGCGGCCGGGTCGACCGGGGCGCCGTTCAGCCGGACCGAGTCGGCGATCAGCCGGTCCGCGCCGGCCTTGCGCATGTCCAGGGTGTAGTGGAGGTTCGAGGACGGCTGGAGGATCTTCGGCGCGGCCTCGTTGGAGCCGCTGACCTGCTGCTGGAGCAGCTGGATCAGCTGGGCGCCGGTCAGCGTCTTGACCTGCATCATGTTGGTGAACGGCTGGACGGTGAACGCCTCGCCGTAGGTCACCACGCCGTCGCCCTCACCGGCGGAGGCCTTGTAGACCAGGTCGGAGCGGATGCCGCCGGGGTTCATGAAGGCGACCTGCGCCCCGCCCTTGTCGGCCGCGGCGAGCCCCTCCTGCTGGGCGTCGGCGATCAGGTCGCCGAGCGGCTTCTCCAGGTCGTTGCTGCCACGGCCGTTGATGTCCGCGCCGATGTAGCCGATCGGACGGTTGGCGATCGGGGCGGCCAGCTTGGAGTAGTGGTCGATCAGCGCCGTCATGTCGGGCGCCTTCTCGACGGTGCGACGCACCACGTGGTTCTCGGCCTTGACCGACGGGCGGACGATCTCGCCGGTGGTCTTGTCCAGCTTCAGGTCGATCTCGGTGTAGAGCCGGCCGAAGGAGGCGGCGCTGGTCACCGAGCGCGGGACGCCGTTGGGGTCGGGGATGCTGCAGGCGTACGCGTTGTGGGTGTGGCCGGTGACGATGGCGCCGATCGACGGGTCGAGCTTCTTGGAGATGTCGACGATCGGGCCGGAGATGCCCTGGCCGGCCGGGCCGCAGTCGTAGTTGTAGACGCCGCTGGCCGGGTAGCCGCCCTCGTGGATCAGCGCGACGATCGAGTTGACGCCCTTGGCCTTGAGCTCGGCGGCGTACTTGTTGATCGTGGTGACCTCGTTGGCGAACTTCAGGCCCTTGACGCCCTCGGCGGTCACGATGTTCGGCGTGCCCTCCAGGGTGACGCCGATGAAGCCGACCTTCACGCCCTGCGACTTGGTCACCCAGTACGGGGCCAGCAGCGGCTTGCCGGTCTTCTCGTCGGTGACGTTGGCCGACAGGTAGTTGAAGTTGGCGCCCTTGAACGTCCGGCCGGGCTCGTAGCAGCCGTCGACCGGGTGGCAGCCGCCGTCCTGCATGCGCAGCAGTTCCTGCGCGCCCTCGTCGAACTCGTGGTTGCCCACCGAGGTGACGTCCAGGCCGAGCTTGTCCATCGCCTCGATGGTCGGCTCGTCGTGGAAGAGCGCCGAGGTGAGCGGGCTGGCGCCGATGATGTCGCCGGCCGCGACGGTGATCGAGTCATCGGCCGGGATCCGGGCCTTGCGCAGCTCGGTGGCCAGGTACTCGATGCCGCCGGCCGGGGTCGAGACCTCCTTGCCGGTGACCGGGTCGATCTCCTTGATGGTGCCGGACGAACCGGCCGGGGGCTCCAGGTTGCCGTGGAAGTCGTTGATCGCCAGCAACTGGAGGTTGACGGTCTTGTGACGCTTGGCGTTGGCGTCGGCGGCCTGGGCGGCCGTCGGCACGGCCACCGTGCCGAACAGACCTGCGGCGGCGACGACGGCGAGCGCCGCGCGTCGGGATCTGACGGAGAGCATGAGGGTCCCCTGCACCTTGGAGGAGCGCCCGCTGTGGACTGGACCGGGCGTCTGGGCGATGTGTTGCGCCTGTGAAGCCTAAGGTCAACGCGCGTAGCTGTCAGGACGTTGAACGTAACGAGAGGATTACCTGCTGACGAACCGTCGCCGTCCGACCGGAGCCGCGACGGTTCCGGCGCGCACGCTCGCACCGTCGGAACGACCGCCCGCCCATCCGCCCGGCCCGGCCGCCCAGGCCCACGACCCGGCCGCTCAGACCCCCGGCTCGGCCGCCAACTGCCGCTCGGCCCGGTCCCGTTCGGCCACCGCGTCCTCGGTCATCGCGCGGTCGGTGTACACCAGCGGCCGCTCGGCCTCGGTGATGATGTGCTTGACCACCTGCACGTTGCCGTTGACGTCCCAGACCGCGATGCCCGGCGAGAGGGTGGGAATGATCTCCACCGCCCAGCGCGGCAGGCCCAGCACCCGGCCGGTGGCCCGCGCCTCCTCGGCCTTCTGCATGTAGATCGTCCGGGTGGAGGCCATCTTCAGGATCGCCGACGCCTCCTTGGCCGCCGCGCCGTCCACCACGTCCGACAGGTGGTGCACCACCGCGACGAAGGAGAGCCCGAGCCGGCGGCCGAACTTCAGCAGCCGCTGGAACAGCTGCGCCACGAAGGGACTGTTGATGATGTGCCAGGCCTCCTCGACCAGGAAGATGCGCTTCTTCCGGTCCGGCCGGATCCAGGTGTGCTCCAGCCACACGCCGACGATCGCCATCAGGATCGGCATCGCGATCGAGTTGCGGTCGATGTGCGAGAGGTCGAAGACGATCAGCGGCGCGTCCAGGTCGATGCCGTCGGTGGTCGACCCGTCGAACATGCCGCGCAGGTCGCCGTCGACCAGGCGGTCCAGCACCAGCGCCACGTCCAGGCCCCAGGACTGCACCTCGTCCACCGCCACGCCCAGCGACTCCACCGAGGACAGCTCGGGGTTGCGCAAGGTGTCGATGATGTCGTCGAGCACCGGCTGGCGGTCCGTCACCGTGCCCACCACGTGCGCGTGCGCGGCCTTCAGCGCGAACCCGGCCCGCTCCTCCAGACCGCGCCCCATCGCCACCTCGACGATGGTGCGCAGCAGCGACAGCTGACCGGTCTGGGTGATCGCCGGGTCCAGCGGGTTGAGCTTCACCCCACCGTCCCGGGCCGCCATCGGGTCGAGCCGGACCGGCTTTATGCCCAGCGCGTTGGCGATCAGGTTCCACTCGCCGACGCCGTCCTCGCCCTGCGCGTCGAGCACCACGACCTGGCGGTCGCGGAACCTCAACTGCCGCAGCACGTACGTCTTCTCCAGCGCCGACTTGCCGTTGCCGGACTCCCCGAGCACCAGCCAGTGCGGGGCCGGCAGCTGCTGCCCGTACAGCTGGAAGGGGTCGTAGACGTACCCCTTGCCGCTGTACACCTCACGGCCGATGATCACGCCCGAGTCGCCCAACCCCGGCGCGGCGGTGGGCAGGTAGACCGCCTGCGCCTGGCCGGTGGACGTGCGCACCGGCAGCCGGGTGGTCTCCACCTTGCCGAACATCAGGCTGGTGAACGCCTCGGTGAGGTTGCCGAGCGCCATGTGCGGCCTCCTGGTCTGGTCGGCGGGCGGTGGTGAGGGCAGACGGTCCGGGCGTCAGCGGCGGATGCCGGTGGCGAACGGCAGGGTGTTGACGAAGGCCCGGTGGTGCTCGCGGTCGCACCACTCCAGCTTGAGGTAGCTCTTGCCGGCCGAGGCCCGGATGGTCCGCTTGTCCCGGGCCAGCGCGTCGGGGTTGCGCGAGGACACCGTGATGTAGCCGACCAGGTTCACGCCGGCCGCGCCGGAGGCCAGGTCGTCGCCGCGCTGGTCCACCCGGCCGGTGTGCGCCAGGTCGCGCGGGTCGACCGTCCGGTTCATCTTGGCCGCGCGGCTGGCCTCCGCCTCGTCGTTGGTCTTCTCGGTCAGCATCCGCTCGATCGCGACGTCGGTGGGCTCCAGGTCCATCGTCACCGCGACCGTCCGGATCACGTCCGGGGTGTGCACCAGCAGCGGCGCCAGGAAGTTGACCCCCACCGGGGTCAGCGGCCACTCCTTGACCCAGGCGGTGGCGTGGCACCACGGCTCCCGGGTCGCCGACTCGCGGGTCTTCGCCTGCAGGTACTGCGGGTGGGTCGCGTCCAGCTCGGCCGGCCAGGCGTTGCGCCGGGACATCGCCTGGATGTGGTCGATCGGGTGGTCCGGGTCGTACATCGAGTGCAGCAGCGAGGACAGCCGGGCCTGGCCCAGCGGCTGGCGCACCCGGATGTCCGCCTCCGCCAGGCGGGCGCAGATGTCGGTCAGCTCGCGCGCCATCACGGCCGCCAGCCCCTCGTCGTCCCGGGCCCGCCGACCGTTCGCCGTACGGCCCATCGCGTGCGCCTCGGCCGCGAGGTCGCGGGTGTAGTGCATGCAGGCCACCAGGTACGCCCGGTGCTGCTCCGAGGAGGTCGACACCATCGACTGCAGCTGGTCGTACGACTCCTGCAGCCAGCGCGGCGCGTCGTGGTCACCGCGCCGCTCGACGTCCTTCGCGTGCGCGTCCGGGTCGGCCGGCAGCGTCCGGGCCAGGATCTGCAGCCGGGTCACGAAGCCGTCCCCGTTGGCGACGTGCTTCAGCAGGGTGCCGAACCGGTCGACCAGCGCCTCCTGGTCCTCCGAGTCGCGCAGGCCGACGCCCGGGCCCTCGATCTCGATCGCGGCCGTCACCGTCCGCCGCTCCAGGTGCATCAGCACCCCGACCTCGTCCGGCCCGAACGGCGCGGTCAGCCAGCGCAGCCGCCCCACCCCGGGCGGCGGACCGACCTCCACCTCCCGGCCGTCCATCCGGGTGCCGGCGTCCATCACGTCCGAGCGCCACACCGAGCGGCCGTTGCGGACCGTCCGGCGGTAGGTGCGGTTGATCTCCGCCCACTTGTAGAACGTCCGCTTGCGGTACGGCACGTACACCGCCGCGATGGCCACCAGGGGCAGGCCGATCAGACCGCCGATCCGCAACGGCAGGATCGGCATCAGCAGGCCCCAGAGCATGCCGAGGAACGCCCCGAAGATGATCAGCATGATCTCGCCGGACTCCCGGTTCCGGCCGATCGGCGCGTTCGGGCGGGCCTTGCCGATCAGGTAGGTGCGGCGCTGGTGCACGTACGGCTGGGCGTACTGGGCGCCGTACTGGCCGAGCGGTTCGCTGCTCACTTACCCGTCACCCTCCCTTCGCTGAGTTGCTGTCGCGGTTCGGAACCGAGCCCTGCGGAGGCCCGGCCTGCGGCGGTGGGGCCGGCGTCCGGCCAGCGTGCGCGGCGATGCCGGGCGCGACGGAGCCGCCGCCCGCGCCCCCACCGCCACCACCACTCGCACCGACCGGACCGCGGTCGCCGTGGGTGGTGATGCCCTGCTTCATCAGGTTCGCGGTGCCGTTGATCATCGCCGAACCGGCCGACACCGCGCTCGCCCGGGCGCTGCGCATGTTCAGCAGCTCGTCGCCGAAGCCCGGCACGAAGCGGTAGACGGCGGCGCTCGCGAAGATCGACAGGAACAGGATCGCCAGACCGGACAGCACCCGCGCGAAGTCGTCGGTGGCCCCGGCGCCGGTCGCCACCGCGCCCGCCAGGCCCAGGATGACCACGATGATCGGCTTCGCCAGGTCCACCGCCACCATCACCCCCGCCCACCGGCGCACGTGCTTCCACAGCTGCTTGTCCACCAGCCCCGCGTACACCGCCGTACCCAGCAGCGCGCCCACGTAGAGCATCGCCGCCCGGATCAGCAGCTCGATCCAGAGCACCGCCGCCGCCAGCACCGCCACCAGCGACACGATGATCAGGATCAGCGGGCCGCCGCCCATGTCCCCCTTCTCCAGGGTGTCGGCGAACCCGCCCAGGTACGTCCCGGTGTCGGACTTCGTCCCCACCGCGATCGCCTTGGTCAGCCCGTCCGTCACGCTCACCACGGTGTAGAGGATCAGCGGCGTGAACGCGGACGCCACGACGGTCAGCCACAGGAAGCCGATCGCCTCCGTGAACGCCGTCGTCAGCGGCGCCCCCCGCACCGCCCGCTTCGTCACCGCCAGCAGCCACAGCACCAGCGTGATCACCGTCGACACGGCGAACACCACCGCGTACTGCTGCAGGAACGACGCGTTGGTGAAGTCCACCTGCGTCGTCCCGTCGATCGCGCTCGACAACTTCCGCACCACCCAGGCCGCCGCCTGGGCACAGCCCTTGGCCAACGACCCCAGCGGATCGGTCACGCTCCCGACGGTGCCGCCGCCGGGGAGCGAACCGATGCCGGGTTTGTCCACGCAGAGGATGCCGTTGCCGGAGATCGGCAGGTCGGGGCAGTTGGCGCTCGGCGTCGCGGTGGGGGTCGGCGTCGCCGTCGGCGACGGCTCGGCGAACACCCGCTGGGCCGCCAGCAGCGCCGTGACCTGCAGGCCGACGAGCGCGCCCGCCAGTGTGCCCGCTCGGCGTGCGACGGGGCGGTGCGAGGTCTGGTCAACGGGCATAGCGGAACCCCCCGAACTGCTGGACGGCGCCGGTGATCTCGTCGGCGGTGGCGGCCTGCTGGTCACCCGGCATCGGCGCGGGCCCCTGCTTGCTGGTGAAGTCGGTGAGCTTCCAGTCGCTGCCCGTCCAGTGGAGCGAGAGCGTGAGGGTGAACCAGGTCGTCGTCACGGGCTGGACGGAGTGTTCGCCGGCGAGGCCGGTGAGGCCGGTGCACCAGACCTCGACCTTGGTGTCGGCGTCGCTGTAGCCGGTCGACTTGGTACCGACCGGGACGGTACGGCTGACGAAGGTGAGGCCCTTGGGTGCGCGGCCCTGGGCGTCGAGGCCGTAACGGGAGGCGGTGTCGCCGCCGAACCCCTGGTCCAGCCGGCTCTGCAGCGCCGGGGCGGCGGCCGGGTCGGCGATGGTGGAGACGATGGTGTGCCGGCTGTCGGTGCGGAACATGTCCGCGGAGCCGATCGCCACCGCGTAGTTGGCGGCGGCGGACTGGGCGCCCTGGTCGGTGTGCGGGTAGCCGGACCCGATGCCGTTGGTGGTGGTGCCGACGGGCTGGTCGCCGCTGGGAGCGGGGCCGGCGCCGGTCGGCGCGGTCGGGGCGGCACGGTCGGCGGAGGAGCCGGTGCTGCCGGGGTCGGCCTTGCCGCGGTTGGCGATGGAGATGGCCACGATGAGCAGGGTGACGACGACGAGGACCGTCAGCAGGGTGCGGAGCGGGCGCGCCTGACGCTGGGTCGGCTGGGAGGAGGGCTGTTCGCCGACCGGCAGCCGCGTACGGGTGTGCGGCTGGTCGTCGGACAACGGCACGGCGGCCCTCCTGGTGCGGGGAGCCGGGGCGGCTCCAGGGGCCCTCCGCCCGTGGGCGGGCGCGGACGGAGGGTGGGAACGGGGGTGGACTGCTGGCGGGCGGGCTCGGGGCGGTCCGGGACGGGCGCCCGACCTCGGGCTCGCCTGCCTACTGCTGTCCGATCGTCAGACCGCCATGCCGTAGACAATGGTGAACAGAGTGCCGAGTGATCCGATGATGAACACGCCGGTCAGGCCGGCGACGATCAGCCCCTTGCCCTGCTCGGCGCCGAAGCTGTCGCGCATCGCGGTCGCACCGATCCGCTGTTTGGCCGCCCCCCAGACGGCGATGCCGAGGCAGATGAGGATGGCGACGGCCATGACGACCTCGACCATCACCCTGGCCTCCGAGCCGAGGCTCGCGAACGGACCCCAGTCCGGGGCGATCCCGCCGATGATGGTGTCGATATTCGGCTTCTTTGGAGGGTCCTCGGCCAGGTGGCCGATCGCGTTCGTGTGCACGCTGCTCAGGTTCATTTCCATCTCACCGCCCGATCAGGCAAATTCAAGGGCCCTGACCCCGCCCGCGCGAAGGGTCGGTACCTATTCTTGGCCAGATCTGATGTCGACTTGGCTACTTCTCGCGGATTGGTCGTGAGGACTCGGCCACGTACGCGAGGATGTCCACCGTACGAAGGATAGCGCTCACTCTTTGTATCTCTGATGATTGCGGTGAGCAACGCCTTCCGGAACACTTCGACTGACGATTCGTCGGGATGGTGCTGATGGTACTCCGGAAGGCCGGTACGGCCGCCGCCGCTGCGGGAGTTGTGACGTTCGGGTTCCTCGGTCTGGTGTCAGTGGGGACGTTTGCGGCGAGTGGGGCGCCGCAGCAGTCCGCGAATCGCGTGGCGCTCTCACCGGGGACGGTCCCGGCGGCCTACCAGGCCCCGATCCAGCAGTGGGGAACGCTCTGCCCGGAGATCTCCCCGCCGATGCTCGCGGCGCAGCTGTACCAGGAAAGCGGTTTCGATCCGAAGGCCCAATCCGGCGTCGGGGCCCAGGGAATGGCGCAGTTCATGCCCGACACCTGGGCGTCGTACGGCACGGACGCCAATGGGGACGGCAAGAAGGACGTTTGGGACCCGCTGGACGCGATCGCCTCGGCGGCGACCTTCGACTGCGCGCTCGCGAAGGACGTCGCCAAGGTCCCGGGCGACCGGCAGGCCAACATGCTGGCCGCTTACAACGCCGGCCCGTACGCGGTGGCCAAGTACAGCGGGGTGCCGCCGTACAAGGAGACCCAGGGGTACGTGAGGAGCATTCAGGCGATGGCCCGCAGCTTCGCCGCGCCCACGGCGCCGGTGGAGGTGTCCGGGCAGTCGGCCGGGGCGATCTACTTCGCGCAGAGCAAGCTGGGGACGCCGTACCTGTGGGGCGGGGACGGACTGGCCTGGCAGAACGGCCGGTTCGACTGCTCCGGCCTGACCGTGGCCGCGTTCGCCAGCGTGGGCATCACCCTGCCCCGGGTGGCGAACGACCAGTGGTACGCCGGGCCGCACCCGTCGCGCGACCAGCTGCGGCCGGGCGACCTGGTGTTCTGGGCGACGGACCTGAACGATCCGCGCAGCATCCACCACGTCGGGATCTACGTCGGCGGCGGGTACATGATCAACGCGCCGCACACCGGCGCGGTGATCCGCTACGACAAGATCGACACCAAGGAGTACATCGGCGCGACCCGGGTCACCTCGGACGGCGCCCAGGCGCTGCCGAACCGCAACGCGGACGGCTCCGTCAGCGCCCCGAGCCGCCCGGGCACGACGGCACCGACCACCCCGGCGGACCCGAACGCCCTCGCGGCCCCGAACCCTCCCGCCACTGCCCCGGCGACCACCGCCGCCCCACCCGCGGCCGCCGCACCGCCCGCCCCGGCCGGTCCTGGCCCCGCCGGGGCGGGTCAGCCGGCGGCCAAGGGCTGAGCCGCCCGAAGCCCGAGGTGTGAGCGCCCTGTGGACGCTGAGTCAAGTTTCCATAACCGCGCGTTTCCGTGGAACGCTGTGCCCCGGCGATGACGTTGGTCCCGATGGCCCACCGTCAGCTTCCCGCGCCGGGAGGGGCCCGGCCGGAACGAACAGGTGCAGCGGACCAGAAGGAGGTGCGGCGTGTCGACGCCGCTTGCCGACACGACCAATCCCGACCTCGGCCTGCTCTACGCCGTCAACGGCCTGGCCAAGCGCTCCCCGCAGTGGCTGGACCACCTCGTCTCGTGGATCGGCGAGTACGGCATCCTGATCGGCCTGGCGATGCTCGGCCTGGTGGCCTGGCTGCAGGCCAGACGCCGCCCGGACGCGCCGGTGGCCGTCGCCGGGCTGCTCTGGGTGCCGCTCTCGGTCGCCATCGCCGAGCTGGCCAACCTGCCGATCGCCGCGATCGTGAACCGCCCGCGCCCGTTCGTCGACCACAGCGGGCTGCTGGTGCTGGTGGACGGCAAGGCCGGCACCCACTCCTTCGTCAGCGACCACTCGACCATGACGATGGGCGTGGCGGTGGCTCTGTTCCTGGTGAACCGGCGGCTCGGCTGGATCGCCGGGGGGCTGGCCCTGCTGCAGGGCTTCTGCCGGATGTTCATGGGCGTCCACTACCCGACCGACGTGATCGGCGGCTTCGCGCTCGCCGCCGCGGTCGTCCTGCTGCTGGCGCCGATCGCGATGGCGGTGCTGGTCCCGCTCTGCCACGCGCTGAGCCGGACCGCCGTCGCCCCGCTGATCCGGGCGCCGGAGCGCGGCGGCGCCGTCCCGCGCGGCCGACGCCGCGGGCGTGAGCGGCGGGCGGTGCGCTCCGAGGAGCAGCCGCCGGAGTCCGATCTGGCGGCGTGAGCCGCGCGGCTACCCCGGCCCGTCTCCGCCCTCGGCGAGGACGAGGGCGAGGTGGTCGTCCGCCTCCCTCCGGACCAGGTCGCGCGAGCGGCGGGCCGGTGAGTACCAGCCACAGCTACAGGTCGCGAAGGCGAAGGAACCGCGCTCGCTGATCGCGACACGGTGCTCGGGCATCCGGACGGTGCCGGGGGAGGCCGGCAGCTCACTGTGCACGTGGTTCACCGTAGCGCGCCGGACGCCGGGTGTGCGAAGCCGTCCGTGAGCCCCGGTCCGCGTAACCCTTGGCGCCTCAACTCGTTTGCCCGGAAAGAGCTCTGCCCACCTGGTGGTGTCGGCAGGGCAGTCGGGCCCGAGGGGGTTGTCGCGAGGATGAAGATGACCGACCAGCAGCGCACCGGGCGGCCGGGGCGCCGTCCGATGCCGCACCTGCGCTCGGCGGCCGGGGCCGCCCTGCTCGCCGCCGCCCTGGCGGGCCTGTCCGCCGGCTGCGCGGCCGGCTCCGGCGGCGGCTCCTCGGACCAGCAGTCGGGAGCCCCCGACCAGCTCGCCGCCGACCCGCTGACGGCGGTGCGCAACGCCGCCGACATCACCGGCCGCACCGGCTCCGCGCACGTCGCCACCGAGCTGCTCACCGAGTCGTCCGAGAAGAAGGCCGCCTTCACCGGGACGGGCGGCTACGACTACGTGAAGCGGATCGGCCGGCTGGAGGTCCAGGTGCCCCCGGGCGCGGCGACCACCGGGAAGATCGTCGAGGTGGTCCTGCCGGGCACCGTCTACCTGCAGAACAGCGGCGCCAAGGTACCCGAGGGCAAGTGGGTCAAGCTGGACGTGCGTCAGCTGCCGGACGGCAACCTGGTCAGCGGCGGCGCCACCGACCCGGCCACCGCGGCGGGCGCGCTGCGCGGGGCGCAGAAGGCGGACGCGGTCGGCACCGAGACCGTCGACGGGGTGTCGCTGCACCACTACCGCGGCACCCTGGACCTGGCCAAGGCGGCCGACGCGACCGGTGGCCGGGGCGGGGACGGCCTGCGGATGGGGGCCCAGACCTTCACCGTGAAGGAGGTCCCGTACGACGCCTGGCTGGACGACCAGGGCCGGCTGCACAAGGTGGTCGAGGTGTTCACCTTCGCCGGGGTGGCCGGCTCGAAGGAGGCCAAGGACCAGGTGAAGGTGACGTCGACCACCTCGCTGACGGACTTCGGCAAGCCGGTGGAGGCGGCCGAGCCGGCGGCCTCGGACATCTACGCGATGAAGCCCACGGAGAGCCCGAAGTAGGCCGCCGGGGCAGGGCTCCGGCGCCGGGGCGAAACGGGGCGCCGCCGAAGCGGGTGGCCGCCCGGGGAGCGGCGGTCACCCGTTTCGGCGGCGCCGAGATGGCCCGTCCGTGCCATGTGGACGGGCCCCGAAGTGCCTAGGCTGGACGTCGGGTGGCTGCCGCCCGGGCTGGCGAGGCGCTGAAGGGGTGGTGCAGGTGGTGTCGTCCACGGGTGGCCGCAGCGGCGGCCACGACGACGCGGCCCTCGACGAGATCGAGCTGGCCGGCGAGCTGATGATCGCCGCCACGGCCAGCATCGGCGACCGGCTGCCGACCGAGCGGATCGACGAGGTCCTGCTCGACCGGGCCGAGCCGGGGCAGGCCGAAGGGAAGAGCGGGCGGCCCGCCGACGACTGAGGCGTGCCCCGGGGCGTGCCTCAGCTGCGCAGCAGTCGGGCGATCGCAGCCGTGGCCTCCGCCACCTTGGCGTCGAGCTCGGCGCCACCCTCCTCGGCGGCGGCCGCGACGCAGTGCCGCAGGTGCTCCTCCAGCAGGGAGAGCGCGAAGGACTGCAGCGCCTTGGTGCCGGCCGACACCTGGGTGAGCACGTCGATGCAGTAGACGTCCTCGTCGACCATCCGCTGGAGGCCGCGGATCTGGCCCTCGATCCGGCGCAGCCGCTTGAGGTGGGCGTCCTTCTGCGCGCTGTAGCCGTGCGGGCCGTGGTGCCCGGCGGCCGCGGGGGCGGCGGGCGCGTCGGCGGACGGCTCGGTCCCGTGCGCGTGGTCCGGCTCGGTGCGCGCTTGCGTCGTGGTCATCGGCCCGCCTTCGTCTGGATGCCTGGTGGCTGCGTCGGCCACCAGTGTCCAACACCAGGGCCGTCCGTGGTGTTCCGATGGCCGACGCGGCATGTGCCGAAGGGCCTCGGACCGGCCCCCGCGCGGTTGAGCCGTCTGAGCGGCGCCCCCGTCTTCCGCAGGCCCGACGAGGACAATCCGGGCGAGGTTCCGTCAGACTGGGAGCTCCCGTCCGCACATGGGTGTGCGGTCCGGGTCAGCTGGTGCGGCAGCCGAACGGAAGGGGAGGCTCCTCCTCCACCGTCAGCACCCCGTTTGCGTGATTGCGCTTGGTTGCACCTAGCATCGTTCAGTCCCTACCCCGCACATCGGAGATTTCCGTGCGTTTTAGCCTGACCCCGAAGGAGACGAGCTTCTACGACATGTTCGCCGCCGCTGCGGACAACCTCGTCGTCGGTTCGAAACTCCTGCTGGAACTACTGGGATCAGACGTGTCGGCCCGCGCGGAGATCGTCGAGCGCATGCGCGCCGCCGAGCACGCTGGGGACGACACCACCCATGCCGTCTTCCACCAGCTGAACTCGTCCTTCATCACGCCCTTCGACCGTGAGGACATCTACAACCTCGCCTCGTCGCTGGACGACATCATGGACTTCATGGAGGAGGCCGTCGACCTGGTCGTCCTCTACGACATCCAGACGCTGCCGAAGGGGATCGAGCAGCAGATCGAGGTGCTGGCACGGGCCGCCGAGCTCACCGCCGAGGCGATGCCGAACCTGCGCAGCATGTCGAACCTCACCGAGTACTGGATCGAGGTCAACCGGCTGGAGAACCAGGCCGACCAGATCCACCGCAAGCTGCTCGCCCACCTGTTCTCCGGCCAGTACGACGCCATCGAGGTGCTCAAGCTCAAGCAGGTCGTGGACGTCCTTGAGGAGGCGGCGGACGCGTTCGAGCACGTCGCCAACACGGTGGAGACCATCGCCGTCAAGGAGTCCTGACCCTCGTGGACATGGCAGCACTCATCGCCGTCGTCGGCGTTGCGTTCTTCTTCACCTACACCAACGGCTTCCACGACTCGGCGAACGCGATCGCCACCTCGGTCTCCACCCGGGCGCTGACCCCCAGGGCCGCACTCGCGATGGCCGCGGTGATGAACCTGGCCGGCGCCTTCCTCGGCAGCGGCGTGGCACACACCGTCTCCCAGGGGATCATCGCGACCCCCAGCGGCAACCAGGGGATGGCGATCCTGTTCGCCGCCCTGGTCGGCGCGATCGCCTGGAACCTGGTCACCTGGTACTTCGGCCTGCCGTCCTCCTCCTCGCACGCGCTGTTCGGCGGCATGGTGGGCGCGGGCCTGGCCGGCGGCATCGAGGTGTTCTGGGGCGGGGTCCTCGACAAGATCGTCATTCCGATGATCGTCTCGCCGGTGGTCGGCCTGGTCGGCGGCTTCCTGGTGATGCTGGCGATCCTGTGGATCTTCCGCCGGGCCAACCCGCACCGCGCCAAGCGCAACTTCCGGGTCGCCCAGACCGCCTCGGCCGCCGCGATGGCGCTGGCGCACGGTCTGCAGGACGCGCAGAAGACCATGGGCATCGTGGTGATGGCACTCACCATCTCCGGCCACCACACCGGTGAGGGCATCCCGGTGTGGGTGAAGATCTCCTGCGCCACCATGCTCTCGCTGGGCACCTACGCGGGCGGCTGGCGGATCATGCGGACGCTCGGCCGCAAGATCATCGAGCTGGACCCGCCGCAGGGCTTCGCGTCCGAGGCCACCGCCGCGACGGTCATGTACGTCACGTCGTTCGTCTTCAAGGCGCCGATCTCCACCACCCACGTGATCACCGCGGCGATCATGGGCGCGGGGGCCACCAAGCGGATCCGCGCGGTGCGCTGGGGCGTCGCGAAGAACATCGTGCTCGGCTGGTTCATCACGATGCCGGCGGCCGCCATCGTCGCAGCGCTGGTGTACTGGTTCGTCCACCTGTTCTGGGGCTGACCGCCCCCGGACGTGAAACAGGGCCCGCCCCCACATCTCGGGGGCGGGCCCTTCTTCATGCTCCACGGCGGCACCGCCATGCAGCACCGCGGAGCAGTCTGTGTCTCGCCGTTCGCCTCCGGACGCTCCGGTCCGGGGCTCGTGACGGGGCCGGCCTAGCCGAAGCGGCCGGAGATGTAGTCCTCGGTCGCCTGGACCGACGGGTTGGAGAAGATCCGCTGGGTGTCGTCCAGCTCGACCAGCTTGCCCGGCTGGCCGACGCCGGCCAGGTTGAAGAAGGCGGTGCGGTCGCTGACGCGGGCCGCCTGCTGCATGTTGTGGGTCACGATGACGATGGTGAACTGCGACTTCAGCTCGCCGATCAGGTCCTCGATCGCGAGGGTCGAGATCGGGTCGAGCGCGGAGCAGGGCTCGTCCATCAGCAGGACCTGCGGCTCGACCGCGATGGCGCGGGCGATGCACAGTCGCTGCTGCTGGCCGCCGGAGAGGCCGGCGCCCGGCTTGTTCAGCCGGTCCTTGACCTCGTTCCACAGGTTGGCGCCCTGGAGGGACTTCTCCACCACGCCGTCCAGGAGGGACTTCTTGCGCACACCCGCGAGCTTCAGCCCGGCGACCACGTTGTCGTAGATCGACATGGTCGGGAACGGGTTCGGGCGTTGGAAGACCATGCCGACCGAACGGCGGACGGCGACCGGGTCGACGCTGGCGCCGTACAGGTTCTCGTCGTCCAGGAGCACCTTGCCCTCGACGCGGGCACCGGGGATCACCTCGTGCATCCGGTTGAGGGTGCGCAGGAAGGTCGACTTGCCGCAGCCGGAGGGGCCGATGAAGGCCGTCACCGAGCGGGGCTCGATGCTCATCGAGATGTCCTCGATGGCCTTGGTGGTGCCGTAGAAGGCGGACAGTCCGCTGACGTCGATGCGCTTGGCCATGATCGTTCTTCTCTCGCCTGCGGCGGAGCCGCTAATGAATTCTGGTTCGTACGTCAGTCGGGCGCTCAGTGTCCGCCCTTGGGCGAGCGCCAGCGTGCGATGCCCCGGGCGATGAGGTTGAGCCCCATCACGAAGGCGATCAGCACCAGCGCGGCGCCCCAGGCGCGGGCGTAGCCGAAGTCGTTGTTGACCATCGAGTACTGCTGCCAGATGTACATCGGCAGGGACTGCTGCGGTCCGTCGAACGGGTTGGTGTTGATGTAGTCGGCACCGAACACCAGCATCATCACCGGGGCGGTCTCGCCCGTGATGCGGGCGACCGAGAGCATCACACCGGTGGTGATGCCGCCGATCGCGGTGGGGATGACGATCCGCAGGATGGTCTTCCACTTCGGCACGCCGAGCGCGTACGAAGCCTCGCGCAGCTCGTTCGGGACGAGCTTGAGCATCTCCTCGGTCGAGCGGACCACGACCGGCATCATCAGGATCGCCAGCGCGAGGCTGCCCGAGAAACCGGAGTAGTTGAAGCCGAGGACGAGGTTCCAGAGCGAGAGGATGAACAGACCGGCGACGATCGACGGGACACCCGTCATGACGTCGACGAAGAAGGTGACCACCTTGGCGAGCGTGCCGCGGCCGTACTCGACCAGGTAGACGGCGGTCAGCAGACCGATCGGGGCGGCCATCGCGGTGGCCAGGCCGACCTGCTCCAGCGTGCCGATCAGCGCGTGGTAGATGCCGCCGCCGGGGCCGGAGGTGCGGATGCCCTTCATGGAGTGGGACAGGAAGTTCCCGTCCACCACGCTGGCGCCCTGCTGGACGGTGTAGAAGGTCAGCGCCGCGAGCGGCACCACGGCCAGGATGAAGGCGACCCAGACCACCGAGGTGGCGAGCCGGTCCTTGGCCTGGCGGCGACCCTCGACCTGGGCCGAGAGCACGTAGCTGATCACCACGAACAGGACGGCGGAGATCAGGCCCCACTGCAGGTGGCTGGCCAGTCCGCCGATCGCGCCGAGCGCGCAGCCGAGCGCGATGGAGCCGCCGGCGACGGCGGCCGGGGCCCACTTGGGCAGCCGGTTCGCGGTGAGCGGACGGTTGATCAGGCGGGCGTCCGCCGGAACCGAGGTCGTAGCAGTGCTCATGCGTTGGCCCCCGAGTACTCCTTGCGGCGGGCGACGATCAGCCGCGCGGCACCGTTCACCAGCAGGGTGATCACGAACAGGACGAGGCCGGAGGCCATCAACGCGTCCCGGCCGAAGGGCTGGGCCTCGTTGAACTTCAGCGCGATGTTCTGCGCGAAGGTACCGCCGCCCGGGTCGAGCAGGTGCAGCGACAGGACGTTGTTGGACGAGAGCACGATCGCCACCGCGATGGTCTCGCCGAGCGCGCGGCCGAGGCCGAGCATCGAGGCCGAGATGATGCCGGGACGGCCGAACGGCAGCACCGCGGTGCGGATCATCTCCCAGCGGGTCGCGCCGAGCGCGAGCGCCGCCTCCTCGTGCATCCGCGGCACCTGCCGGAAGACCTCGCGGCTGACCGCGGTGATGATCGGCAGGATCATGATGGCCAGCAGGATGCCGACGGTGAACAGGTTGCGCGGCGTGGTGCCGGCCCGCGACTGGTCGAAGATGTACGTCCAACCGAGGTAGTCGTTCAGCCAGCTGGTCAGCCCGTCCAGGTGCGGCACCAGGAACAGCGCGCCCCAGAGGCCGTACACGACGCTGGGGACGGCCGCGAGCAGGTCCACCAGGTAGGCGAACGGCTGGGCGATCCTGCGCGGCGCGTAGTGCGAGATGAACAGCGCGATCCCGATGGCCACCGGGACGGCGATCGCCATCGCGATCAACGCGCTGACGATGGTGCCGAACGCGAGGACCGCGATGCCGAAGACCGGCTTCGGGGCGTCCGGCGTCCACTCGAAGGTGGTGAGGAAGTTGCCCTCGTTCTTGCTCAGGGCGATGCCCGAGCGCCAGGTCAGGAAGCCCGCGATGGCGGCCATGATGACCAGCAGCAGGATGCCCGACCCACGAGCGGCGTTCATGAAGATCTTGTCGCCGACCCGGCTGTCACGCTTGCGGCGTTCCCTGCCTCGCGGGGCGGCAGGGGAGGATGAAGTCATTGGTCTACTCCGGTCTGGTGGTGCTGCCCCGAGGGGGCGGCACCCTGGCGGCGGTGCCCCGGACGTGCTTTCTCGTCACTGCTTCCCGGTGGGGGCGGCCCCGGCCCCCCTCGTTCACGGGGCCGCCCCACCGGGAGGTCCTACTGGATCAGGCCAGCGTCGGGATGATGGCGTTGACCTTGTCCGTCAGCTCCTTGGGGAGCGGGACGTAGCCCGTGTCGCCGATGGCCTTCTGGCCGGCGTCGCTGGCGGCGTAGGTCAGGAAGGCCTTCACGGTGTCGAGGGTGTCGGTCTTGTTGCCCTTGTCGCAGACGATCTCGTAGGTGACCAGGACCAGCGGGTACGAGCCCTCGTCCTTGGTCGCGTAGTCGAGGGTCAGCGCCAGGTCGCTGCCGGTGCCGGCGACCTTCGCCTTGGCGAAGGTGTTGGCGGCGTTGGCGGCGGTGGCCTCGACCGGCTTGGCGGCGCCGGTGTTGATGGCGGCGCTCTTCAGGTTGTTGGTCTGCGCGTAGGAGAGCTCGGCGTAGCTGATCGAGTTCTTGACCTGCTTCACCTGGGCCGAGACACCGGCGGACTCCTTGGCCGACTGGCCGCCCTTGCCCGCCCAGGCCTTGGCGGCCGGGTAGCTCCAGGCGCCGCCGGAGGTCTTGGCGAAGTACTTGGTCAGGTTCTCCGTGGTGCCGGAGTCGTCCGAGCGGTGGAAGGCCTGGATGTCGGCGTCCGGCAGCTTGGCGCCCGGGTTCAGGGCGACGATCGCCGGGTCGTTCCACTTGGTGATCTGCGAGTCGAAGATCTTGGCGGCGGTCGGGCCGTCCAGGACCAGGTTGTCGACACCGTCGATGTTGTAGATCAGCGAGATCAGGCCGCCGACCATCGGCAGGTCGATGCCCTGGCCGCCGGTGCAGACCTTCTTGCTGTCCTCGACCTCGGCCGGCTTCAGGGCCGAGTCCGAACCCGCGAACTGGACCTTGCCCTGGTTGAACTGCTGGACACCCGTGCCCGAGCCGCCGCCACCGTAGTTGATCGTGCTGCCGGAGCAGGCGGCGCCGAAGTTGGTCTTCCAGACGTCCATCGCGTTGCCCTGGGCGGTGGAGCCCGAGGCGAGCAGCGTGCCCGCCTTGCCACAGTTGATCGCCGCGGCCGACGAGCCGCCGCTGGAACCACCGGACGCCTTGGTGTCGTTGTTGTTGTCCGAGCCGCAGGCGGCGAGCGACAGCGAGCTGACGAGCGCCATGGCACCGATGGCGAGGGCCTTGGAGCGGCCGTTCCGCTGGAGCTTCACTGGGGTGTCCCTTTCTGTGGCATTGCCCGTCGCGCGGGCCGTACGAGGACGGCGGAGCGCGGGTTTTGCTGTGGTCCGGGGCCCGTTCGGCCCTCCGGTAAACCCGAAGTTAGGCCGGGTAGGTGACACGACAGCCGGTCGCAAGTGAACGGGGAGTGAACCTCGAACGGATGACAGGAAACTACGTCAGGTAGTAACGGTTGCGTCACGGCAAGGGCGCGACGTGATCACTTCCACCGTCCCTTCGCCGATGGCAGGTCGTCCGCCCGTACGGGCTTCGCACCCAGCATCACCAGCAGGGCGTCGACCAGCAACCGGTCGCGGTCGTGCGTCAGCCGGGCGCGGGCCTTTCCGGCGGGCAACCACTCCAACCGGTCCACCTCGCGGTTCGGCCGGAACGCCCCGCTCGACGGCACCGCCGCCCAGTAGCGCACCTCCTTCGGCCGCCCCTGCGCCAGGTAGTGCTGGGTCGGCAGCTCCGGACCGAGCAGGCAGGAGAACCCGGTCTCCTCGCGCACCTCGCGCAGCGCCGCCGCGACCACGCCCTCCCCCGGATCGAGCTTGCCCTTCGGCAGGCTCCAGTCGTCGTACTTGGGCCGGTGGATCACCGCGATCCGCGGCCGCCCCAGTCGGCCGCTCTTCTTCGGCCGGCCCGGCAGCCACAGCACCGCGCCGGCCGCCAGGACCACCGGGGCACGCCCCGCCCCGGTCGCGGTTGCCTCCGCTCCCGGCCCGGTGCTCGGACGATCGCGCAACTCAGGCCGTCCGTGGTGCGGGGGAATGCCCCCAGCCCTCGGCAGCGGGGAGGTCCAGCCAGCCGTCCAGGCCGGGCGGGAGGTCGGGCCACCGGCGGCCGAAGGCGTACCGCGCCGCCTCCACCTCCAGTCGCTGATCAGCGTGCACCACGCCCAACACGTACGCGGTCGCCGGGGTGATCCGCGGAGTCCGCGCCGCGGTGGCCACCGTGACCGCGGCGTCCGCCGCCTCCTGGTGCCGGCCCAGCACCCCGTCCAGCTCGTCCAGCTCGGCGGAGGTGCGGCCGCAGACCTCCAGCGCGTACCGGGCCCGCTTCACCAGGATCCGCATCCGGGCCCACGGCGCGTCGTCGGCCGCCAGCGCCGTGTCCGCGTCCACCGCGCCGCGCGCCGCCGGAACGGCGCCCAGCCGGCGCAGCCCGTCCCCGCCGTACGGGGTGGCGGCCCGCCGCAGCGGCAGCTGCTGGGCGCTCGCGGACAGCACCGCGACCGCGGCGGCCGCCTGCGGCAGCAGCACCGCCGGCGCCCGGCCGCCCGCCGCCTCCAGCAGCGGTGCCTCGCCGACCAGCAGCGTCATCCGGTCCGCCAGCGCGTGCAGCCGGGCCGACCGGAGCTCCTGGAGCACCGAGGAGTGCGCCCTGGTCCGGGCCAGGGTCAGCTGCCGGTCCAGCAGCGCCCGCGCCTTGGGCGCCCCGGTGTGCCCGGCCAGCATGCCCGTCCCGTCCGGGTCGCTGCCGCTCAGCGAGTCCAGCGCGCCCAGCAGCCGGGCCGAGCGGCGGACGTACCCGGGCTCCAGCGCCAACAGGTTGAGCAGCCAGCGCAGTTCGGTGCGCGACTCCTGCGCCCAGGCCTGCTCGAAGACGGAACCGAAGGTGTGCAGCAGCCCGCCGATCCGCCGGACCGTCCCCAGCAGGTCGGCGGTACCGGCCGCCGGAACGACCGCGGCCGTCCCCGGTCTGGCGCCGACCTCGCCCACCGCCAGCGGCAGGGCACGAAGGAACGCGCCGGCCTGGGCGGTGAGATGGCTGGAGAGGATGTCCCCGGCGGTCGCTGTGGCAGCCGCCTGGGCCGTCATCGGCGCATCGGTCATGGCGTGGTAGATCCCCGTTCCCCCGGGTTCGTCCCCCCGGGGCTGGTGGCCGACCGCTGGAACCGGTCCCCTGCGGTTCCAGCGGCTCGCATCAGTGGTCGCGTCAGCGCGAGGCGGCGGCCCGGCGGCGCTGGCGCGAGTCGATCAGCAGATCCTGGACGTGCCGCAACGGCCTGCCCTCGGTGTCCTGCGAGTGGCGGGCCCACGCACCGTCCGGCCCGAGGTGCCAGGACTCGCTCTCGTCCGACATCCCGAGGTCGATCAGCCCGGACAGCTCGGCCCGGTGCGCCGGATCGGTGATCCGCAGCAGCGCCTCGATCCGGCGGTCCAGGTTGCGGTGCATCATGTCGGCGCTGCCGATCCAGACCTCCGGATCGCCGTTGTTGCCGAACACGAAGATCCGGGAGTGCTCCAGGAAGCGGCCCAGTATGCTGCGCACCCGGATGTTCTCGCTCAGCCCCGGCACACCCGGCCGGATCGCGCAGATCCCGCGCACCCAGACGTCCACCGGCACGCCGGCCTGCGACGCCCGGTACAGCGCGTCGATCACGGCCTCGTCGACGATCGAGTTGACCTTGAGCTTCACGTACGCCGGTCGGCCGGCCCGGTGGTGGGCGATCTCGTTGTGGATCCGGGAGATCAGCCCGTCGCGCAGACCGCGCGGGGCGGTCAGCAGGCGGCGGTAGGACTCGCGGCGCGAGTAACCGGACAGCCGGTTGAACAGGTCCGAGAGGTCGGCCCCGACCTGCGGGTCCGAGGTCAGCAGCCCCAGGTCCTCGTACAGCCGGGCGGTCTTCGGGTGGTAGTTGCCAGTGCCCACGTGCGAGTAGCGGCGCAGGGTGTCGCCCTCCTGGCGGACCACCAGCGACAGCTTGCAGTGCGTCTTCAGCCCGACCAGGCCGTAGACCACGTGGCAGCCGGCCTCCTCCAGCTTGCGGGCCCACTTGATGTTGGCCTGCTCGTCGAAGCGCGCCTTGATCTCCACCAGGACCAGCACCTGCTTGCCCGACTCCGCCGCGTCGATCAGCGCGTCCACGATCGGCGAGTCGCCCGAGGTGCGGTACAGCGTCTGCTTGATCGCCAGGACGTCCGGGTCGGCGGCGGCCTGTTCCAGGAAGGCCTGCACCGAGGTGGAGAAGCTGTCGTACGGGTGGTGCAGCAGGACGTCCCGCTCGCGCATCGCGGCGAAGATGTCCGGCTGGGACGCCGACTCGACGTCGGTCAGCCCGCGGGCGGTGCCGGCCACGAACTTCGGGTACTTCAGCTCCGGGCGGTCCAGCTCGGCGATCCCGAACAGGCCGGTCAGGTCGAGCGGCCCGGGCAGCGGGAAGACCTCCGCCTCGGTGATGTTCAGCTCCCGCACCAGCAGGTCCAGGATGTAGGGGTCGATCGACTCCTCGACCTCCAGCCGCACCGGCGGGCCGAAGCGCCGCCGCATCAGCTCCTTCTCCAGGGCCTTGAGGATGTTCTCGGTGTCGTCCTCCTCCACCTCCAGGTCCTCGTTGCGGGTCACCCGGAAGGCGTGGTGGGCGAGCACCTCCATGCCCGGGAACAGCTCCTCCAGGTGCGCGCCCATCACGTCCTCCAGCGGGACGTAACGCTGCGGCGAGGCCTCCAGGAAGCGGGCCAGCGACTGCGGCACCTTCACCCGGGCGAAGTGCTTGTGGCCCGACACCGGGTTGCGCACCACGACGGCCAGGTTGAGCGAGAGTCCCGATATGTACGGGAAGGGGTGCGCCGGGTCGACCGCCAGCGGGGTGAGGACCGGGAAGATCTTCTGCCGGAACAGGGTGTGCAGCCGGGCCTGCTCCTTCTCGGCCAGCTCCGGCCAGCGGACCACCTCGATGCCCTCGGTCGCGAGGTCCGGCAGTACCTCCTGCTGGAAGGCGGCGGCGTGCCGCGCCATCAGCTCGCGCGAGCGGGTCCAGATCAGGTCCAGCACCTCGCGCGGCTGCAGGCCGGACGCGCTGCGCTGGGCGACGCCCGTGGCGATCCGACGCTTCAGGCCGGCCACCCGGACCATGAAGAACTCGTCCAGGTTGCTCGCGAAGATCGCGAGGAACTTGGCCCGCTCCAGCAGCGGGATGCCCGGGTCCTCGGCCAGCTCCAGGACCCGCTCGTTGAAGGCGAGCCAGCTGCGCTCGCGATCGAGGAAGCGGCCCTGCGGCAGCGCGTCGAACTCCTGCTCGTCCTCGGCCGGCAGCTCTGGCGGTATCCCCAGCGCACTGGACATCCGGGCCGGCGGGGAAAGCGGGGCAGAGACGGGGCGGGGGATGCTCATGGGCTCCAGCTCCTCCAGCAGCAGGACGGCGTCCGGACGCGAATGGCTCTGCGAGCCGTCGTTCTCGCCCACGGCCAGCGCCCACCCGCCGGGCGCGGTCCGTACAGGGTCGGCCGGCACGTGGCGGTCGACTCTGCACGAGCGAGACACTACGGACTTCATCCTGTGATCTTCGCGGCAGCAATTGAATCCACGGTAAACACCGCATGGCCAGGAGGAAAGCTGAGTCGGTCGGGGCAAGGGACGGGGCCGTCCGACCCCTTGCCCCGGACCACCTGGTGCGGCTAAGCCGTCCGGTCCGTTCGGCCTGTCTGACTCGTCTAGCCCGCTTGGCCCGGCCGGCCTTCGCGGTACTGGACTCGGTACATGAGGTCCACCTCGTGGATGGTGAACCCCAGTCGTTCATATACCCGCACAGCGGCCGGATTGTCGGCGTCGACGTAGAGCAGGACCGTCTCAAGTCCGCGCTCGCCCACGCCCGAACCGGTCAGATGGCGCAGACCCGCGGCGGTCAGCGCGCGGCCGAGGCCGCTGCCCTGCTCCGCCGGGTCCACCCCGACGACGTACACCTCTCCGAGGGCCGGCTCGGTGGCGTCGGCCGGGTGCACCTTGGTCCAGTGGAAACCGACCACCTTGCCGTTTCGGGTGGCGAGGAAGAAGCCGGCCGGGTCGAACCACGGCTCGGCCAGCCGCTCGGCCAGGTCACGCTCCGTCCAGGCGCCCTGCTCCGGGTGGTGGGCGAAGGCCAGCGCGTTCAGCCGCAGCCACTCGGCGTCGTCCTCGCCGGGACGGAAGGTGCGGAGCTCGACGCCCTCCGGGACGGCGACGGCCTCGGTCTGCGGCCCGGTGCGACGCATCTGCCGCAGCTCGCGGACCAGCTCGGCCCCGTATCGCCCGGCCAGGTGCCGGGCCGCCGGGTGACCGCCGTGCACCCAGAAGTCCACCGCATCGCGGCCCGCCCGGTGGGCCTCCGCGAGCACCGCGTCCACCAGCGGCCGGGCCAGGCCGCGCCCACGGGCGGCCGGGTCGACCACCAACTCGGCGGCGGGGTTGGCGGACGGCGCCTCCGGGACTTCGAGCTGGCCGTAGCCGACGACGGAGGCGCCGGCCTGCTCGCTCTCGATCTCGATGAGATGGCTGACACCCGGGCGCGACGTCTCCGAGGAACGCAGCCGGAGCCGGCCCTGCTCGGACACGGCAGCCCGACCGTCCACCGCCTGGGCGTCCGCCAGAACGCGCAGGGCGCCGTCGCGCTGCTCGGGGCGGAGCACACTGTTCGCAATGACCGCTGTCTGATCGTCCATGCCCCGACGATACGTCACCGGAAATGCGAAAAACCCCCATCCGGTTTCCCGGATGGGGGTTCTTCTGAATGATTGTTCGGCGGCGTCCTACTCTCCCACAGGGTCCCCCCTGCAGTACCATCGGCG
>NZ_JBIUYE010000026.1:55583-73326 GCF_044744365.1 Kitasatospora sp. NPDC087314 | reverse complement strand
TGACTTTTGGCACGCTGTTGAGTTCTCAAGGAACGGACACTTCCTTCGGACCGCCTTCCAGCGGGCCCTCCGGGCGCTTCGTTCTTTCGTGTTTCAAGCTTATCAGATGTTTTCCGCTCCGTTTTCCGGAGTTTCATTTACCTGATCGGCTTTCGCCTTTCGGCGCTCCCGAACTCTATCAGAGTTTCTCGGGCCGTTTTCCGCGGTACTTCTCGAATTCATATTCGAGGGCTTCCTGCGGGGCGGTCCCGTGGGGCAACCCGGAGAACATTACGCACCGGGCTGCCCCACGTCAAACCAGCCGTGGACCGGCCGTCGGGGGTGCTCAGACCTCGACGACGACCGGCAGGATCATCGGCCGGCGGCGGTAGTTGTCCGCCACCCACTTGCCGACGGTCCGGCGGACCAGCTGCTGCACCTGGCGGGGCTCCAGGACTCCGTCGCTCGCCGAGCGGTCCAGGGCCTCCTGGAGCCTGGCGGCGACCGGCGCGAACGCGCTGTCCTCGATGCCGGAGCCGCGCGCCTGAATGGTCGGGCCGCCCACGATCTTGCCGTTGGTCGAGTCGACCGCGACGAAGACCGAGATGAAGCCCTCCTCGCCGAGGATCCTGCGGTCCTTGAGCGAGGCCTCGGTGATGTCGCCGACCGAGGCGCCGTCCACGTAGACGTACCCGGCCTGGACCTTGCCGACGATCCGAGCGACGCCCTTCTCCAGGTCGACGCAGACGCCGTCCTCGGCGATGACCACACGGTTGCGCGGAATGCCGGTGGCGATGCCCAGCTCAGCGGCGGCCCGCAGGTGGCGCCACTCGCCGTGGACCGGCATCAGGTTGCGCGGCTTGCAGATGTTGAAGAAGTACAGCAGCTCGCCGGCCGAGGCGTGGCCGGAGACGTGCACCTTGGCGTTGCCCTTGTGCACGACCTTGGCGCCCCAGCGGGTGAGGCCGTTGATCACCCGGTAGACGGCGTTCTCGTTGCCCGGGATGAGCGAGGACGCCAGGACGACGGTGTCGCCCTCGACGATGCGGATCTGGTGGTCGCGGTTGGCCATCCGGGACAGCGCGGCCATCGGCTCGCCCTGCGAGCCGGTACAGATCAGCACGACCTCCTTGTCCGGCAGGTCGTCCAGCTGCTTGACGTCCACGACCATGTTGCCGGGGACCTTCAGGTAGCCGAGGTCGCGGGCGATGCCCATGTTGCGGACCATCGAGCGGCCGACGAAGGCGACCTTGCGCTTGTACTCGTGCGCGGCGTCCAGCACCTGCTGGATGCGGTGCACGTGGCTGGCGAAGGAGGCGACGATGATGCGCTTGTCCGCGTTCGCGAAAACGTTTCGCAGCGCGGCCGAGATGTCGCGCTCGTGCGGGATGAAGCCGGGGACCTCGGCGTTGGTGGAGTCCACCAGCAGCAGGTCCATGCCCTCCTCGGCCAGCTTGGCGAAGGTCGGCAGGTCGGTGAGGCGGCCGTCGAGCGGCAGCTGGTCCATCTTGAAGTCGCCGGTGGCGACGACCATGCCGGCGGGCGTGCGCACGGCGACCGCGAGCGCGTCCGGGATGGAGTGGTTGACCGCGATGAACTCGCAGTCGAAGGGGCCGATGCGCTCGCGCTCGCCCTCCTTGACCTCCAGCACGTACGGCCGGATGCGGTGCTCGACGAGCTTGGCCTCGATCAGGGCGAGGGTCAGCTTGGAGCCGATCAGCGGGATGTCCGGGTTCTCCCGCAGGAGGAACGGGACGGCGCCGATGTGGTCCTCGTGCCCGTGGGTGAGGACGATGCCGTCGACCTTGTCGAGGCGGTCCCGGATGTAGCTGAAGTCCGGGAGGATCAGGTCCACGCCGGGCTGCTCGTCCTCGGGGAAGAGGACACCGCAGTCGACGATCAGAATGCGGTCCCCGAATTCGAGGACCGTCATGTTGCGGCCGATCTCGCCCAGGCCGCCGAGCGGAGTGATGCGGAGGGCGCCCTCCTTCAGGGCCGGGGGCGCGCCGAGTTCGGGATGCGGGTGACTCAAAAGACTCTCCTCACGACGCACGCCATATGCCCGGGGTCCTCCCCCTGGAGACATATGGCGTGCGTACTCAGTGTCGTTTTCCTACTGGGTCTGTGCTCTCGCGCCTTCGATCCGGTCCAGCGGCGGGCCCGTGAGGGTCCGGCGAGCCGGGGCGCGCACGTCTTTGTCTGCTACAGGTGTACCCCGCCGGCGGCGAGATCCTTCGTCAATTGCGCGATCTCCTCGGGAGTCGCGCCGACCAGGGGCAGCCGCAGCGGACCGGCCGGCAGTCCCTGGAGCTCCAGGGCGGCCTTGGCGAGGATGACTCCCTGCGTGCGGAACATACCGCTGAACACCGGGAGCAGGCTCTGGTGGATCGCCGTGGCCTTGGCCACATCGCCGGCCAGGTAGGCCTCGATCATCGCACGCAGTTCACCGGCCACGACGTGTCCGACGACGCTGACCACGCCGGCGGCGCCGACGGACAGCAGCGGCAGGTTCAGGATGTCGTCCCCGGAGTACCAGGCGAGGTCGGAGCGGGCGATGGCCCAGGCGGCGGCGCCGAGGTCGCCCTTGGCGTCCTTGTTGGCGACGATCCGCGGGTGCTCGCCGAGCCGGACCAGCGTCTCGTGGCTCAGCGCGACGCCGCTGCGGCCCGGGATGTCGTACAGCATGACCGGCAGCCCGGTGGCGTCGGCGATGTGCACGGTGTGCCGGTACAGGCCCTCCTGCGGGGGCTTGCTGTAGTACGGCGTGACGACCAGCAGGCCGTGGGCTCCGGCGGCCTCCGCCTGCCGGGCCAGCTCGGCGCTGTGGTGGGTGTCGTTGGTGCCGACGCCCGCCACCACGTGGGCGCGATCCCCGACCGCCTCCACCACGGCGCGGACGAGCTGGGCCTTCTCGGCGTCGCTGGTGGTCGGGGACTCCCCGGTGGTGCCGTTGACGACGAGGCCGTCGTTGCCGGAGTCCACGAGGTGCGTGGCGAGGCGCTGGGCGCCGTCGAGGTCGAGTCCGCCGTCGGCGGTGAACGGGGTGACCATCGCGGTCAGGACCCGGCCGAACGGGGTCTGGGGGGTGGAGGTCGGAGCCATGCGTCCAAAGCTACTCGTAGGCGGTGGGACGGTACCCATGCCGGTCCAGGGTTCGGACAGGGCATGCGCGGTGAGCGGCGGAAACAGGCGGTGGGTGGGATCCCGGTGCTGCCCGCTCGGGGGTTCGGGCAGCACCGGAATCCGTGTTCACGAATGTAGGGAGCGGCTAGAAAAGCCGCAATCCAGACATGCCAGACACTCGGTCCATATGCCTATCGTCCCAGGTCAGGGAGCGACCCGGCCATGCTTCTCGAAGGCCGCATGGGTGAGCGGCATGAGCCGCGCCCACTCCTGCTCCATCTGCTCGGCGACCATCTCGATCTCGCGCTGCGGGAAGGACGGCACCGCCGAGTTCTCCCGCTTGGTCCGCAGCGACAGGAAGTGCATCAGCGAGCGGGAGTTGCAGGTCGCGTACATCGAGGAGAACAGGCCGACCGGCAGCACCGCGCGGGCCACCTCGCGGGCCACACCGGCCGCCAGCATCTCCTGGTAGCGCGCGTAGGCCTCGCGGTACGCGGCCTCCATCGCCTCGGTGGTGGTCCTGTGCTGCTCGGGGGTTCCGTCGACGAACTCGTAGCGGCCCGGGCGGCCCTGCTGGACGAGCTTGCGCTCCTCCGCCGGGACGTAGAAGACCGGCTGCAGCTCGCGGTAGCGGCCGGACTCCTCGTTGTAGGACCAGCCGCTGCGGTGCCGGTGGAACTCGCGGAACACGAAGATCGGCGCGCTGATGAAGAAGGTCATCGAGTTGTGCTCGAAGGGGGTGCCGTGCCGGTCCCGCATCAGGAAGTTGATCAGACCCTTGGACTTCTCCGGGTCCTGCTGGACCGCCTCCAGGGACTGCTCCCCCGCGGTCGAGACGCGGGCCGCCCAGATGACGTCCGAGTCGGCGGCCGCGCTGCGGACCAGTTCCACGGTCACGTCGCTGCGGAAACTGGGGGCCGTCGGTTCGTCGCTCACGCGTTACTCCTTGCGGGTTCGGTGCTGTGCAGCTTGATGGCGTGCTGCATGGTCTTGCGGGCGCGCGGGGTGTCGCCGGCGTCGGCGTACGCCACCGCGAGGCGGAACCAGACCCGCCAGTCGCCCGGCGCGGCCTCCGCCTCGCCCTGGCGGCGGGCGAACACCGCGTCGGCCGAGGCCCGGTCGATCCGCCCGCCGGTGGTGCGCTTGAGCTCGTCCACCGGCAGGCCGCCCTCGGCCTCCAGCTCCCGGGCGAGCTGCTCGCTGGCCCGGCCGAAGCGGACGGTCTGGCGCAGGAACCAGACGCCGATCACCGGGATGACGAAGGCGCAGAGGCCGATGCCGATGCCCAGCGGCTTGCCGGTGGCGACCAGCTGGACGCCCTCCCCGACGCAGAGCAGGGCGACCAGCAGCAGTACGCCGGACAGGACGAAGAAACCGGTACGGGACGTCATGACGGGCTCACAGGTCCAGGAAGTGTTCGAGGCCCAGGGTGAGCCCCGGCGTCTCGACGACCTTGCGCACGCCCAGCAGGATGCCCGGCATGAAGCTGCTGTGGTGCAGCGAGTCGTGCCGGATGGTGAGCGTCTCGCCGGTGTCGCCGAACATCACCTGCTGGTGGGCGAGCAGCCCGCGCAGCCGGACGGCGTGCACCGGCACCCCGTCCACGTCGGCGCCGCGCGCGCCGGGCAGGCTGTGGGTGGTCGGGTCCTGCTGCGGCGGGCGGCCGGCCTCGGCGCGGGCGGCGGCGATCAGCTGCGCGGTGCGGGTGGCGGTGCCGCTGGGGGCGTCGGCCTTGCGGTCGTGGTGCAGCTCGACCACCTCGACCGACTCGAAGTACTTCGCCGCCGTCTGGGCGAACTTCATGCCGAGCACCGCGCCGATGGAGAAGTTCGGCGCGATCAGCAGGCCCAGCTCCGGGGCCCGGTCGAGCCAGCCGCGGACGGTGGCCAGCCGCTCGTCCGTCCAGCCGGTCGTGCCGGTGACCACGTGGATGCCGTGGTGCAGGCAGTAGTCGAGGTTGCCCATCACCGAGTCCGGGTGGGTGAGCTCGACGGCGACCTGGACACCGGCCCCGGTCAGCTCCTCCAGCGCGGACCCGCGGCCGAGGGTGGCGACCAGGTCGAGGTCCGGCGCGGCCTCGACGGCCTTGACCGCCTCGGAGCCGATCCGGCCGTTGGCTCCGATCACGGCGACACGCAGCGTCATAGTGGAATGTCCTCTCACACCAGCAGATCGACGAGCTTGGCGGCCCGCTTGTCGTTGACCGGGCCGATCAGCGCCAGCGACGGCCGGTACGCGCCCAGCACATCACGGGCCACCGCCTGGACGTCGTCCAGGGTCACGGCCGCGATCCGCGCCAGCATGTCGTCCACCGACAGGTGGTGCCCGTAACTCAGCTCGGCCTTGCCGATCCGGTTCATCAGCGAACCGGTGTCCTCCATGCCCAGCACGGTGGAGCCGGAGATCTGGCCGATCGCCCGCTGCAGCTCCTCCTCGGTGATGCCCTCGGCGACCACCTTGGCCAGCTCCTCGCGGCAGATCCGCAGCACCTCCTCGACCCGCTTGGGCTGGCAGCCGGCGTAGATGCCGAACAGGCCGCTGTCCGCGTAGGACGAGGAGTACGAGTACACCGAGTACGCCAGGCCGCGCTTCTCCCGGACCTCCTGGAACAGCCGGGAGCTCATCCCGCCGCCCAGGGCCGCGTTGAGCACGCCCATCGCCCAGCGGCGCTCGTCGTGCCGCGGCACCCCGGGCAGACCCAGCACCAGGTGGGCCTGCTCGGTGGAGCGGTTGAGCACCTCGACCCGGCCGGCCGTGCGCAGCGCCTTGACGCCGCGGCGGGCCTCGGCGGGGACCGCGGTGGACTGGGCCAGCACCGGCGCGAAGGCCTGCTCGACCTGCTTGACCACCTTGCGGTGGTCGAGGTTGCCGGCGGCGGAGACGACCAGGTTCTCGGGCCGGTAGCGGCGGCGGTAGAAGCCGGCGATCTGGTCCCGGGTGAGCGCCTTGATGGTCTCCTGGGTGCCGAGGATCGGGCGGCCGAGCGGGCCGCTGCCGAAGATCACCCTGGCGAACAGGTCGTGCACCACGTCGCCCGGGTCGTCCTCGGCCATCGCCATCTCCTCGAGGATGACGCCGCGCTCGGAGTCGACGTCCTCGGAGCGGATCAGCGAGCCGGTGACCATGTCGCAGACCACGTCGATGGCCAGCGGCAGGTCGGTGTCCAGGACCCGGGCGTAGTAGCAGGTGTTCTCCTTCGCGGTGAAGGCGTTCATCTCGCCGCCGACCGCGTCCAGGGCGGCCGAGATGTCCAGCGCGCTGCGCCGCTCGGTGCCCTTGAAGAGCAGGTGCTCCAGGTAGTGGGTGGCGCCGTTCAGCTGCGGGGTCTCGTCCCGCGAGCCGACGCCGACCCAGATGCCGAAGGTCGCGGAGCGCACCGTCGGCAGGGTTTCGGTGACGACCCGAAGGCCGCCGGGGAGGACGGTGCGGCGCACCGTGCCGGCGCCGTCGGCGCCCTTGAGCAGGGTCCGGGTGGTGCCGGGGCGCTGCTTCGCCGCCGGGGCCTGAGCCACGGGGGGTACCTCCAGAGGAAACGCGCGTGGGAACGCACGGACGAACGCGGGGCAACAGGGTGCGGCCCGCACGCCGGGAGGCGTACGGGCCGCAAGGGGTCAGCTAGCGGCGCTTCACTCGGAAGCGGCCTCGCCGCCTTCCTCGCCCTCGACGACCGGGATCAGGGAGAGCTTGCCGCGCGGGTCGATCTCGGCGATCTCGACCTGGACCTTGGCGCCGACACCGAGGACGTCCTCGACGTTCTCGACGCGCTTTCCGCCGGCCAGCTTGCGGATCTGCGAGATGTGCAGCAGGCCGTCCTTGCCCGGCATGAGCGAGACGAACGCGCCGAACGTCGTGGTCTTGACCACGGTGCCCAGGTAGCGCTCGCCGACCTCCGGCATGGTCGGGTTGGCGATCTGGTTGATCGTGGTGCGGGCGGCCTCGGCGGCCGGGCCGTCGGCGGCACCGATGTAGATGGTGCCGTCGTCCTCGATCGTGATCTCGGCGCCGGTGTCCTCCTGGATCTGGTTGATCATCTTGCCCTTGGGGCCGATGACCTCGCCGATCTTGTCCACCGGGATCTTGATGGTGATGATGCGCGGCGCGTTCGGGGACATCTCGTCCGGGGAGTCGATGGCCTCGTTCATCACGTCGAGGATGTGCAGGCGGGCGTCGCGGGCCTGCTTCAGCGCGGCGCCGAGCACCGACGCCGGGATGCCGTTGAGCTTGGTGTCCAGCTGCAGGGCGGTGATGAAGTTGCGGGTACCGGCGACCTTGAAGTCCATGTCGCCGTACGCGTCCTCGGCGCCGAGGATGTCGGTCAGCGCGACGTAGTGGGTCTCACCGTCGATCTCCTGGGAGATCAGGCCCATGGCGATACCGGCGACGGCGGCCTTCAGCGGCACACCGGCGTTCAGCAGCGACATGGTGGAGGCGCAGACCGAGCCCATCGAGGTGGAGCCGTTGGAGCCGAGCGCCTCGGAGACCTGGCGGATGGCGTACGGGAACTCCTCGCGGGAGGGCAGCACGGGGATGATCGCCCGCTCCGCCAGCGCGCCGTGGCCGATCTCGCGACGCTTGGGCGCACCCACGCGGCCGGTCTCGCCGACCGAGTACGGCGGGAAGTTGTAGTTGTGCATGTAGCGGCGACGCGTCTCCGGGGAGAGCGTGTCCAGCTGCTGCTCCATGCGCAGCATGTTCAGGGTGGTGACGCCCAGGATCTGGGTCTCGCCACGCTCGAACAGGGCCGAGCCGTGAACGCGCGGGATGGCCTCGACCTCGGCGGCCAGGGTGCGGATGTCGGTGACACCGCGGCCGTCGATGCGGACCTTGTCCTTGATGACGCGCTCGCGGACGATCTTCTTGGTCAGCGCGTTGTAGGCGGCGCTGATCTCCTTCTCGCGGCCCTCGAACTCGGGGAGCAGCTTCTCGGCGGCCAGCGCCTTGACGCGGTCCAGCTCGTTGTTGCGCTCCTGCTTGCCCGGGATGGTCAGAGCCTGCGCGAGCTCGTCCTTGACGGCGGCGGTCAGCGCGGCGAGCACGTCGTCCTGGTAGTCCAGGAAGACCGGGAACTCACCGGTCGGCTTGGCGGCCTGGGCGGCGAGCTGGGCCTGGGCGGCGCACAGCACCTTGATGAACGGCTTGGCGGCGTCCAGACCGGCGGCGACGACGTCCTCGGTCGGGGCCTCGGCGCCGTCGGCGACCAGCTTGATGGTCTTGTCGGTGGCCTCGGCCTCGACCATCATGATCGCGACGTCGCCGTCCGGCAGGACGCGACCGGCGACGACCATGTCGAAGACGGCCGACTCCAGCTCGCTGTGGGTCGGGAAGGCCACCCACTGGCCCTTGATCAGCGCGACGCGGACGCCGCCGATCGGGCCGGAGAACGGCAGGCCGGCCAGCTGGGTGGACGCGGAGGCGGCGTTGATGGCCACCACGTCGTACAGGTGGTCGGGGTTGAGCGCCATCACGGTGCAGACGACCTGGACCTCGTTGCGCAGGCCCTTGACGAAGGACGGGCGCAGCGGGCGGTCGATCAGGCGGCAGGTGAGGATCGCGTCCTCGGAGGGCCGGCCCTCGCGACGGAAGAACGAGCCGGGGATGCGGCCCGCGGCGTACATCCGCTCCTCGACGTCCACGGTCAGCGGGAAGAAGTCGAAGTGCTCCTTCGGCTGCTTGGACGCGCTGGTGGCCGACAGCACCATGGTGTCGTCGTCCAGGTAGGCCACGGCGGAGCCGGCGGCCTGACGGGCCAGACGGCCGGTCTCGAAGCGGATGGTACGGGTGCCGAAGGAACCGTTGTCGATCACGGCCTCGGCGTAGAACACGTTCTCTTCCACCTGGAAGATCTCCTCTTTCGTACGTCTCCGGGAGAGCGTCCCCGCGCTGCCTGCCGGCTGGCCCTGGGTCCTCCCGTCAGGGAGGTGGCAGTCGGGCCGGTCTTCGATCGAAGCCTCCGGGGTGCTCCGCTCGGTCTGCGGGGCTTCCGGGGGCCACTACCGAGGACCGGCGCCTCACGGCTGCCGGGCCGGGGCGGGCGGTCCGCGTCTGGGCGCTCTCTCGGATGCGGGCGGCTTCCGTTTGAAGCCTTCGGCCCGCGGGGGGTTCGGGTCCTTCTGCCCGGGTGGCGCGCTGGTGCGCCATCACCCGGCATGCCCACAACCCTACGGTGCAATCCTCGGCCACCAGGGGAGGTGCGCGCGAGTTGTTATGTCCGGGCGCCGCGGTCCGGCACGGCCGCGGCATACGCGCGAGGGGCGGCTCCCCGGTGTGGGGAGCCGCCCCGAGCGGCGTGCTTAGCGGGCGCCGCCGGCGGCACCGCGGCGGATGCCGAGACGGTCGACGAGCGTACGGAAGCGCTCGATGTCCTTCTTGGCCAGGTACTGCAGCAGGCGGCGACGCTGGCCGACCAGGATCAGCAGGCCACGACGCGAGTGGTGGTCGTGCTTGTGGGTCTTGAGGTGCTCGGTCAGGTCCGAGATGCGACGGGAGAGCATGGCCACCTGGACCTCGGGGGAGCCGGTGTCGCCCTCCTTGGTGCCGAATTCGGCGATGATCTGCTTCTTGACGTCAGAGGCGAGAGCCACTGCAACTCCTTCAAGGTCTACCGAGCGGTCCTGGTCGACAACACAGGACTCATCGAGAACTCGGTGTCGTGACGGAGCGCGGCCGGCGGTCTGCGACCCACCGGGGGCGGACACACGGCTGCGCTCGAAGGCCAAGGGTACCAGTGCCGCCCACCCGGGCCGGTCCGGTCCGGGTGCGCGGGCGGCCGGGCGGTCGGGGCGGTCGGCTCGGACCGGTCAGCCGGTGGCGCCGCGGACCAGCCGGTAGATGTCCAGGACGGCGAGCGCCAGCGGGACGAGGGAGATCAGGGTGAGGCTGTCGACCAGGTCCAGGATGCGCCCCCAGAACGGGGAGACGCCGAGCCGCGGCACCACCAGGGCGATCGCGGCGAGCAGTGCGGCGCCGAACGCGATGGAGGCGGCCAGCCAGATGGTGCGCAGGTCGACCTCGGTGGAGCTGGCGGCGTGCAGGATGAACTGCGGCGTGTGCAGGGACAGGCCGACGATCAGCAGGGACAGGCCGAGCAGTCCGGCGATGGTGAGGCTGAAGACCTGCGCGGTGTAGCGGAACAGCCGGGCGCGCAGCATCGTGGCCAGGCCCAGGGCGAGCGCGAGCAGCTCGGGGAACGTCCTGTCGGTGAAGCCGAGGACGGCGCAGGAGCCGACCACGACCGCGGAGCAACCGCCGACCAGGCCGACCAGGACCTCGTGGCCGCGGCGGGCCTGGTGGGCGATCCGCTCGTACTGGACGGCCTCGGCGCGCTCGGCCTGCTCGTCGTAGTCGCGGCTGCGGGTGCGGGTCTGGCCGGGGGCGCTGAAGCCGACGGGCAGCCGGGCGAAGCGGGCGGAGAGGCTGGGCAGGAAGCCGACGGCCGCGACGGCGGTGACACCGGTGACGGCGGCGATGTGCCCGGCCGGGGTGTCCGGCAGCAGGACGGCGGCGAAGGTGGCGAGCGCGCCGGCGGCCGCGACCAGGGCGGCGGCGACGAACACCGCGTCCTTCTCCGGCAGCAGGCCGACGAGCAGCACGGCGACCACGAGGACGGTGACGCAGCCGGCCAGGAACTGGAGCCGGCCGGGGCCGTCCCACGGGTGGGCGACGGGGAGCAGGCCGCTGCCGCCGATCATGGCGTGCGGCAGGGCGCCGAGGCCGAGCGCGAGAGCGGCGTGGGCGTCCTGGTAGACCCGGGCGCGGACGGCGGCCAGCGCGGTGAGGACGACGGCGGTGACGCCGGCCAGGACCCCGGGCAGGCCGTGCATGTCGTGGCGCAGGTCGGCGAACCAGAGCGCGAAGCCGAGCAGGGTGAGCAGCACTCCGGCGCCGATCAGGCCGAAGGCCCGCATGAGTTCGGCGCTCCAGAACCGGCGGTCGGTCTCGACGGCGCTGGCGATCGCGTCGGCGACGTCGTCGTAGACGGCCGGCGGGAGGGACTCGGCGAAGGGGCGCAGCGCGAGCAGGTCTCCGTCGCGGACCTGCTGGGCGGCGAGCGGCAGGCCGCTGTCGAGGACGGTGCCGTCGCGGCGGACCAGGTGGAAGCCGGTGGGTGCGCCGTCGGGCTGGGTCTGGTTGGCCAGGCGCAGCACCTCGGGGTAGACGTCCGCGAGCGGGACGTCCTCGGGCAGGGCGACGTCGATCCGGCGGTCCGGGGCGACGACGGTGACCCGGCAGTAGCCGGTCGCGGCGGGACTGCTCATCGCCGCACCTCGATCCTTCGACGCACTGGGCGCTCCCCCTTGTTGACGGTGCCGCTGGTCGGCGGTGCCGCGGCACGGCGGCGGTCGGTACGGCTGCTGCGCGGTGGCCGGCGGTCCGTGGAACCGGCCCGGGCGGGCCACTAGTTGGCGCGGCGTTACCCTACCCGGTCGGTTCGTGCCCGGCGCCGGTCCGGACCGGGGCCCGGGTGGGCGGTGCGGGCTCGGGGCCTGGCGGGCGGTGCGGGGGCGACCGTTAGGATCGGCCCCTGCGCGCGGTACGGGGGACGGCGCCGTGTGGCGCGCCCTCGCCCGTGTGAAACCCGTACGAACCGTACGGGTCCAGTTGCATGAGGGCTGATGCCGAAGTGATCGATCGACGCCGCGGGGTGGATGACACATGGGTGTGATCACGGTCAAGCGCCCGGCCAGGGCCTATCCGCCGGCGGTGCCGGACGAGCCGGTGGAGCTGGTGACCCCACCCGAACTGCCCCGGCAGGGCGGCGAGGACTGGTTGATGAGCATCCTGCCGATGCTCGGCATGGGCGGCTCGGCGGTGTTCTTCTTCTCCCCGGGCGCGGCGGCCCCGATGAAGATCATGGGCGGTCTGATGATCGCCTCGACGGTCGGCATGGTGCTGGCGCAGATCATGCGGGCCCGCAAGGGCGGTTCGACCGCGATGGCGGACGAGCGGCGCGACTACCTCAAGTACCTGCAGCAGATGCGCCGCCAGGTGCGCCGCACGGCGGAGCGCCAGCGCGGCGCACTGCTGTTCCTGAACCCGGCGCCGGACCAGCTGTGGTCGATCGTGGCGGACGGCCGGCGGCTGTGGGAGCGCCGGACCGGGGACGGCGACTTCGCGCAGATCCGGGTGGGCCTGGGCCCGGTGCAGCTGTCGACGCCGTTGGTGGCGCCGCAGACCGCGCCGATGGACGAGCTGGAGCCGCTGTCGGCGGCCGCGATGCACTCCTTCCTGAAGGCGCACGGCACGCTGCAGGACCTGCCGTTGGCGGTGTCGCTGCGCGCCTTCTACCACATCACGGTGTGCGGGGACGCGGACTCGGTGTACGGCAACGTGCGCGCGATGATCGCCCAACTGACCACCCTGCACTCGCCGGACGACCTGCTGGTCGCGGTGGCCGCGGCCCCGGGCGCGGCGGAGGAGTGGGAGTGGACCAAGTGGCTCCCGCACAACCAGCACCGCAAGGAGGCCGACGGCGCGGGCTCGCGCCGGCTGATCGCCTCCGACCTGGCCGAGCTGGAGTTCCTGGTGCAGGACGAGCTGGCCGGCCGCCAGCGGTTCGTCCGGGACGCGGCGCCCGCGCCGGACCAGCCGCACCTGGTGGTGGTGATGGACGGCGCCGGGGTGCCGCACGACTCGCTGCTGGCGAGCCACGAGGGCGTGCAGGGGGTGACCGTCATCGAGGTGGTGCCGGGTGACCTGGACGAGCCGAGCGGGCACCTGATGGTGACGGTCGGCCCGCAGGAGCTGGTGCTGCGCTCGGCCTCCGGCGCGACGTACACCGGCAAGCCGGACCTGCTCTCGGTCTGGCAGTCCGAGGCGCTGGCACGGCAGTTGGCGCCGTACCGGATCTCGGCCGGCGGGGACGACGAGCCGCTGCTGTCGAACCTGGACTTCACCGACCTGATGAGCTCGGGCGACCCGGGCTCCTTCGACGTGACGCGCAGCTGGCGCCCGCGCGCGCAGCACGAGCGGATGCGGGTGCCGATCGGGGTCGGCGCGAACGGCGAGCACGTCTACCTGGACATCAAGGAGGCCGCGCTGGAGGGCATGGGCCCGCACGGCCTGTGCGTGGGCGCGACCGGCTCCGGCAAGTCGGAGCTGCTGCGCACCCTGGTGCTGGCGCTGGCGATGACGCACTCCTCGGAGATCCTGAACTTCGTCCTCGCCGACTTCAAGGGCGGTGCGACCTTCTCCGGCATGACGGACATGCCGCACACCTCCGCGGTGATCACCAACCTGGAGGGCGAGCTCACCCTGGTCGACCGCATGCGCGACGCGATCGAGGGCGAGCTGCACCGCCGCCAGGAGCTGCTGCGCTCGGCGGGCAACTACGCCAACATCCACGAGTACGAGCGGGCCCGGGCGGCCGGCGCGGCGCTGGACCCGCTGCCCTCGCTGGTGCTGATCATCGACGAGTTCTCCGAACTGCTCACCGCCAAGCCGGACTTCATCGAGATGTTCATCCAGATCGGCCGGATCGGCCGGTCCCTGGGGGTGCACCTGCTGCTGGCCTCGCAGCGCCTGGAGGAGGGCAAGCTGCGCGGCCTGGACACCTACCTCTCCTACCGGATCGGCCTGCGCACCTTCTCGGCGGCCGAGTCCCGGGCGGCGATCGGCGTGCCGGACGCCTACCACCTGCCGCCGGTGCCGGGTGTCGGCTACCTCAAGTTCGGCGAGGACGTGATGGACCGGTTCAAGGCCGCGTACGTCTCGGGGCCCTACCGGGCGCCGGGGCAGCAGCGGTCGACCGGCGGGCGGCGGGTGAACGCCCGCCCGGTGCTGTTCACCGCGGCCCGGGTGGACCTGCCGGAGCCGGCCGCGGAGGAGGAGGCGCCGCGGGCCCCGGAGCAGGACGACGCGCTGGTCGACACCGTGCTGGACGTGTTCGTGCAGCGGATGGCGGGCCAGGGCCCGGCCGCGCACCAGGTGTGGCTGCCGCCGCTGGAGGAGGCGCCGAGCATGGACCACCTGCTGCCGCCGCTGCAGGTGGCTCCGGAGCGCGGGCTGACCGCGCCCGGCTTCCCGGTGGGCCGGCTGCGGGTGCCGATCGGCATCGTGGACAAGCCGCGCGAGCAGAAGACCGACATCCTGGAGGTCGACTACGCGGGGGCGGCCGGCCACGGCCTGATCGTGGGCGGCCCGCGCTCGGGCAAGTCGACGGTGGTGCGCACCACGGTGGCCTCGTTCGGGCTCACCCACACCCCGCTGGAGGTGCAGTTCTACCTGCTGGACTTCGGCGCGGGCAGCTTCCAGTCGCTGGCCGGGCTGCCGCACGTCGGCGGGGTGGCCGGGCGCCTGGACGTCGACAAGGTGCGCCGGATGGTCTCCGAGGTGCACGGGGTGCTGAACCGGCGCGAGGAGCTGTTCCGGGCCGCGGGCATCGACACCATCGGGACGTACCGGGCCCGCCGGGCGGCCGGACGGCTGCCGGACGAGGCGTTCGGCGACGTGTTCCTGGTGATCGACGGCTGGAACACCTTCAAGCAGGAGTTCGAGGCGCTGGAGCCGGTGATCGGCGACATCGCCCAGCGCGGCCTCGGCTACGGCGTCCACCTGATCGTCACCGCGGCCCGGTACGCGGAGGTGCGTCCGGCGCTGAAGGACCTGCTGCAGAACCGGACCGAGCTGAAGCTCGGCGACGCGATGGAGTCCGAGGTCGACCGCCGGGTGGCGCAGAACGTCCCGGCGCTGGCCGGGCGCGGCATCACCCCGGAGCGGCTGCACTTCCTGTCCGGCCTTCCGCGGCTGGACGGCGCCTCCACGGTGGAGGACCTGCAGGACGGGGTGGCCGGCCTGGTCGCCGCCGTCGCCGGGGCCTGGGCCGGCCCGCGCGCGCCGCAGGTGCGGATGCTGCCGGCCGTCCTGGACGGGACCTCGCTGCCGAAGGGCTTCGAGCACCCGGAGCGCGGGATCGCCTTCGGCGTGGACGAGGCCGAGCTGGCACCGGCGCTCGTGAACTTCGAGACCGACCCGCTGTTCATCGTCTTCGGCGACACCGAGTCGGGGAAGTCCGCGCTGCTGCGGATGCTGATCAAGCAGATCACCGAGCGGTACACCCCGGACCAGGCGGGCATCGTGGTCGGCGACTACCGGCGCGCGCTGCTGGGCACCGTGCCGCCGGAGTACCTGGTGGAGTACGCGGCCGCGCAGCCGGCCATGGCGACCATCGTGGACATGCTGCGCGGGGCCTGCGCGCGCCGCCTGCCGGGCCCGGACGTGACCGCCGAGCAGCTGCGCAACCGCAGCTGGTACAGCGGCAAGGACATGTTCGTCATCGTGGACGACTACGAGCTGGTCGCGACGAGCTCGGGCAACCCGCTGGCGCCGCTGGCGGAGTTCCTGCCGTTCGCCCGGGACATCGGACTGCGGGTGATCGTGGCCCGCAGCGCGGGCGGCGCCGGCCGCTCGCTGTACGAGCCGGTGCTGCAGCGGATGCGCGAGCTGGGCGGGCAGGGCGTGATCCTCTCCGGGAACCGGGACGAGGGCGCGCTGCTGGGGACGGTCAGGCCGACGCCGCTGCCGCCGGGCCGCGGGGTGTACGTGTCGCGCCGGGCGACCGGTGGGCAGATGGTCCAGACGGGCTGGCTGCCGCTGGTGTGAGGACGCCGGCGCCACCACGCCGACGGCTACGGACAGTGATCGAGGGTCGGGCTCGCAGGAGCCCGGCCCCTTTCGCGTCCCAGGTGTCGAAACGTTACCTAGATCTTTCCGGGGCGGGGCTGCGGTTCTCGTACCCCGCCCGGGGGGTGCGGCGGCCTGCGGGGGCGCCTGGACGTATCACCTTCCGACTCCACCAACACCTTTGAATAGCAGCTTGCAACACTCCGTTTACCTTGGATTCAAGTGCGATGTGGCAGAGGTAACAAGTCGGACAAACCTCACAATGACCGTGCGTGATCATCAGATCGCATGTTTATGCCCTTTCGCGCAACGGATTCCGAAGCATTCGAGCCATTGACGCAATCAATACGCCAAGGTTCCATTGCGCCCCAGGAGCGACCGGACCAGAACCCGAGCAGCCAGCCAGCGGAGGCGATACCGCTCCCACCCACAGGACCGCACAGAGCCGATCGGAAGCCACATGACCGACACGCTTCGCCCGCCACGCGCCGCGACCACCGCGACGGCCGACACCGGCGCCGCGCCCCAACAGCTCAAGCGCTCGATCGGCGTCGTGGGCGGGACACTGCTCACGCTGTCCTGCGTCACCCCGGCTTCCACCCTCTTCGTGATCGTGCCGGAGCTGTTCTCCAGCATCGGCAGCGCCACCGCCCTGGCCATCGCCATCGGCACCGTCCTGTGCGTCGCCGTCGCGTTCTGCTACTCCGAGCTCGGCACCCTGATCCCCAGCGCCGGCGGCGAGTACGCGATGGTCGGCACCCTGGCCGGACGGCTGGCCGGCTGGCTGGTCTTCGTGCTCTCGCTGATCGTGGTGATGATCGTCCCCTCGGTCATCGCCCTCGGCACCGCCGACTACCTCGCCCCCGTGCTGCACCTCGACAAGGCCATGACCGGCGCCGCCGTGATGCTCGCCGCCACCCTGGCCGGCCTGCTCGACCTGCGCGCCAACGCCTGGATCACCGGCGTCTTCCTGGTCCTGGAGGTCATCGCGGCCGGTGTCGTCTCGGTACTCGGCTTCTCCCACGCCAACAGCGGCGCCCCCAGCCTGCTGCACGGCGTGGTCACCGGGGACGGCGGCGCCACCACCACGGTGAGCATCGGCGCCATCGTCGGCGCGCTCGGCATCGCCCTGTTCATCACCCAGGGCTTCTCCACCGCCGTCTACCTCTCCGAGGAACTGGAGAACCCCCGCCGCAACGTCTCCCGCACCGTGCTGTGGACGCTCGGCATCTCCTCCGCCGTCATCCTGGTCCCGGTCGTCGCCATCACCATGGGCGCCCCCGACCTGCAGACCCTGAGCTCCGGCGACATCTCCGGCATGGTCACCGCGTGGAGCAACTCCGCGGTCGGCACCTTCATCAGCCTCTGCGTCGCGCTGGCCATCATCAACGCCGGCATCGTCATGGTCATCCAGAACTCCCGGGTGCTGTTCGCCTCCGCCCGCGACAAGGCCTGGCCCGAGCCGGTCAACAAGGCCTTCGGCACCCTCGGCCGGTTCGGCTCCCCGTGGGTCGCCACCCTGGCCGTCGGCCTGCCCGGCGCCGCGCTCTGCTTCGTCAAGGGCGCGCTGCTCAGCAACATCACCGGCGTCGCCGTCACCGGGATGTACCTGCTGGTCGCGATCGCCGCGCTGCTCTCCCGCCGCGCCCACCACAAGCACGCCGCCGCCTGGCGGATGCCGCTGTGGCCGGCCGTCCCGGTGGTGCTGATCGCCGTCCTGGTGTACGTGATGACCCAGCTGGACACCGAGCCCCTGCTGTGGACCGGCGGCATCACCGCCGCCGCCACCCTCTACTGGCTGTTCTACCTGCGCCCCCGGCAGGACACCCGCTGGGTGATCAGCCTCCCCGAGGACCAGCAGTCCTGACCCCCACCCCTCCCCCACACGGCGGTGGCCCCGGCGCCCCCGGCCCCGGGCCCCCCCCCGCCCCCGGGGGGCGGGGGGGGCCCGCCCCTCCCGGGGGGTGGGGATCGCCGTAAGCTGGTGGGTGGGCAGCGCCGGGGGGGGGGGGGGCGCCGGGGT
>NZ_JBIUYE010000026.1:0-55573 GCF_044744365.1 Kitasatospora sp. NPDC087314 | reverse complement strand
CGGGCCGGCACCCGGGGGGGCCCCCCCCCCCCCCCGCCGCCGGCCGGCCCGCCCCCCCCCCCCCCCCCCCCCGGGGGGGGCCCGGGGCCCCCCGGCCGGGGGCCCCCCCCACGTCCGCGGCGCTACCGCTTGAGCTTCCAGACCGGGGCGGTGGCGATCGCCTTCAGCTGGTCGTTGGTCAGCGCCGGGGTGCTGCGGGTCGCCGGGGTCCGCTGGCTGCCGCTGTTGAACGCGCTGATCACCACCCGCAGGCCGTCGGCGTGCAGGGTGTCGACCGTCCACATACCCGGGTTGCCGCCCTCCTTGCGGACCACCACCTTGGTGCCGTCCGGCTGCGTCTGGGCGCCGCCGAACAGCTGCTCCTTGGTCCCGTCGTCGCGGGACCAGTCCTGCACGTTGATCTGCACCATGGACTTGCCCTTGCCGTCGTTGACCACGAAGTTGGCGTAGCCCGGCTGTCCGTCGGCCTCCGACTCGGTCAGCCCCTTCGGCAGCAGGCCGGCGACGATGCGCAGGATCTCGTCCTGGCCGTACTCCTTGCCGGTGTCCGGGAGCTTGACCGGCTGCGGCTCCGGAATCGCCGCGACGACCCGGTCCCAGGACTTGTCGGTGACGATCGCCTTCAGCTGCTCCGGCGACAGCGGCGGGGTCGGACGGCTGTCCGGCCGGCCCTTCTCGGCCGGGGAGTTCCACTCCGACAACTCGATCTGGCGGCCGTCCTGGCCGATCAGCTTGGCGTTCCACCACTTGGTGGTGGCCCGCTTGTCCGGGTACTCGTAGCCCTGCAGGACGGTCAGCGAGCCGCCGCCCGGCAGGCTGGTGGCGGTGCAGGCGTCGTAGGGGACGAGCTTCTTGTCCGGGCAGGTGTTCTGCGCCCGGTTCGGGTCGTTCGGCGCCAGGCGGCCGAGCGAGATGCCCATCGCGGCCTTGCCGTGGCCGTCGTCGAAGACCAGCGAGGCGACCGCGCCGGTCCCGCCGCCGGACGGCTTGCCCGGCACGGGCTCGGTGCCGGTGCCGTGGCCGTCGGTGGTCTGCCCCTGGGGCAGCAGGGCCTGGAAGGCGGCCAGCACCTCGTCGCCGGTGACCGCCGGCGCCGCCGGGGCGGACGCCGAGGAGGCCGGGGCCGCCGAGCCGCTCCCGCTGCCGCCGGCGGTGGTGGGCGGGGCGGCCGCGGGCGCCGTGCTCGGGCCCGACGAGGAGCCGGTCAGGTACACCGCGCCGGTGCCCACCAGGGCCAGCGCGGCCGCGCCGCCCACCACCGCCGCGGTCGAACGGCGGCGCCAGCGGCGACGGCCGCGCCGGTACCCGCCCGCGACCAGGTCCGCCTGCTCGGCCTGCTCGGTGCGGAAGCCCTCACCGGTACGGGTGATGGCGTAGAGAAGATCGTCCTCGAACTTGTCCGGCTCGGGCATGGTTGGTCACCGTCTCCTTGCGTCGCGGAAGTACCGGAAGTGGTCAGCGGGTGGCGGTCGGCGGGTGTCGCGGGAATCGTTCAGCGGCCGGCGAGTTCGGCCAGCGAGTCGCCGAGCAGGGTGCGCAGCCGGGCCAGTGCCCGGGTGGTCCTGGTCCGGACGGCCCCGGAGGAGACCCGCAGCACCTCGGCGGTCTCCTCGACGCTGCGGTCCTCCCAGTAGCGCAGCACCAGCACGGCGCGGTCCTTGGCCGGCATCCGCCCGAGCGCGTCGAGCAGGGTCAGCCGCAGACTGCTGTCCGCCTCGTGCCCCTCCGGCTCCGGCAGGGCCTCGGTCGGGCGCTCGCCGCTGGAGCGGCGGCGCTGCTGGGCGATGAAGGTGCGCACCATCACGGTGTGGGTGTAGGCCGCCGGGTTCTCGATCCGGGCCCGGCCGCCGGTGAAGGCGCTGCGCCGCCAGAGCACGTACATCCGGCCGAGGGCCTCCTGGACGAGGTCCTCGGCATAGTGGGTGTCCCCGCTGGTGAGCAGACAGGCCGAGCGGTAGAGGTGTCCCGTCCGGCCGGCGACGAGTTCCAGGAACTCGGCGTCCTTGGTCTCACGACCGCCCCCGGTCCGCCCCATGCGTGCCGCCCCCCGTGTCCGCGCTCCCTGACGCTTCTTGGATGCGGCGAGCAGCCCACGATGTTACAGACGTTTCGGAGGATTCCTCTGCGCACTCCCCGGACGCCGGGCGGACGCTGCGCACACGGATCAGTCGGCGGACCTGCGGCGGTGGTCACGCAGAACGACGCCGCCGCCGATGAGCAGCGCGACCAGCAGCGCCCCGACGCCGAGGACGTACGTCGCGGTGCGGCCGTCGCGGTCGGCCTGGGTCTCGCCGAGGCCGACCGGCCGGGGCACGATCGGGGCGGCGGCCAGTTGGACGGGGGCGTCCGGGGTGGCGGTGAACGGCGCGCTCTCGGGCGCCTTGGTGACGGCCTTGACCGGGTCGACCACGCCCCAGCCGATGAACTGGTCCGGGTCGCGCCGGGTGCGCTGGGCGGTCTGCTCGATCCAGGCCCGCACCTGGGCCGGCTTCCAGTTCGGGTGGGCGCCGACCAGCAGCGCGGCGAGCCCGGAGACGTACGGGGCGGAGAAGCTGGTGCCGTTGTCGACGCACTGGCCGCCCCTGGGGACGGTGGAGAGCATGTCGACGCCGGGTGCGGCGACCTTCACGAAGGAGCCGTACTGGGAGAACGGGGCGCGCTCGTTGTTGCGGTCGGAGGCACCGACGGCGAGCACGGTCGGGAACGCGCCGGGGTAGGTGTCGCCCTCCTTGCCGTCGTTGCCGGTGGAGGCGACCACCACGATGCCGTTGTCCTCGGCGGCCTGGACGGCGGCCTTCAGCTCCTGGTAGCCGCCGAAGCCCGCGGTGCCGGCGCCGCGGACGTCCTGGGAGATGTTGATGACCTTGGCCTGGGCCCTGATCGCCTCGTTGATGGCCTGGACGAGCGTGGAGACGTCGCCGTTGCCGTCGCTGTCGTTCTGGCGGATCGACAGGATCATGGCGTCGGGGGCGAGCCCGACGAAGCCGGTCCTGTCGTAACGGCGGGCGGCGATGATGCCGGCGACCTTGGTGCCGTGGCCGACCGGGTCGTCCTTGGACGTGCCCGGGATCCTTTCCTTGGTCTCCCGGTTGACCAGCAGGCTGGGGCCCTCCACGACCTTGCCGGCCAGCTGCGGGTTCTGGTCGTCCACGCCGGTGTCGATGACCGCGACGGTCACCCCCGCGCCGGTCGTCCGCCCGCCCTGCCAGAGTTCGTCGAGCAGCAGCCGCTGCAGCGACCACGGCACGGTCGCGACGTCCGGCGCGGACTTGGGGCAGTCGCCGGCGGCGGCCAGGCCGGGGCCGTCGGCGTACGCCGGGGCCGCGAGCGGACCGCCCAGCACGGCGAGCGCGGCCAGTGCCGCCGCCGCCTTCCGGTACCCGCGTCCGGACACCCTGCCACCCCTCATGTCGTCCACCCGTGCCGCGCGTCGGGGGCGGGCACCCGGAGTCCGGGCACCCGCCCCCTGACGTTCCCGCCCGGAACGCGCGGTCAGGCCTGCCAGAGCTTGGCGTTGTTGTTCTCGGTGGTCTTGTAGCTCTGCGCGGCGTTGTCCAGCGAGGTCGCGATCTGCGCGCAGACCTTCTGCAGGTCGGAGGCGCGGGCGTCCCACTGGGCCTGGTGGGCCTGGTAGCCCTGCTGGGCCGCGCCCTGCCAGCTGGCGGCGATCCGGTTGACGTCGCCCTTGAGGTCGTTCAGCAGGTGGTCGATGCGGCCGGCCGAGGCGCGCACCTCCTCGGCCGCGTGGTGGACGGTCTCGAAGTTGACGAGGATGTGGTCGGACACGATGTCTCCCTTGACGAGGATGCGGAGCACCCCGCGCTCAGCCGCGGGCGCCCCACCGAGCGGAAGGTCGGAACAGAACGGTGATCGGCGCGGTGCGGCTGATCAGCTCTGGGCGTTGGAGAACAGCGCCTTCTGCTCCTCTTCGGTGCTCGCGTAGTGCTTGGTGGTCAGCTCGATCGCGTGCTGGATCGCGCTCAGCGACTCCTTCAGCTTCGCGATGTCGGTGTTGACCTGGTCCTGCAGGGTCTTGTAGGCGGTCGCCGCCTGACCCTGCCAGCCACCGGTGATGCCGTCGACCGTGCTGATGAGCTTCTGCCGCTCGGCCTCGATCTTCCCGATCGCGTCCTCGATCCGCTTGGCGAAAGCCAGCATCTCCTGCGCGGTCATCGTGAACTGACCCTGAGCCATGCTCCACCGTCCCCCATGAGACAACCATTGCGTACACGGAGGGCCTTGCAGCCCACCTGCCACATCACCCGAGTGATGTCCAGGAGCACTGTAGTCGGCACACGCAGCTCACCCAACACCGAGCACGGAGGAGTTACCAGACCATGACACGGGGGCCAAGTCCGGTGCCCGGCTTGGTCGATCAGGCGTTCTGCGGCTGGGCGGCGCTCTTCGCGGTCAGCGGCGGACCGGCCGGGACCAGGTCCGACCACTCGCGCGGGACCGGGAGCGGCTGGACCTCCTTGTAGCCCAACCGGGCCTGGTTGGCGCCCGATTCGTCCTGCGGGGGCTGCTGCTGGTCCGGCGCGGTGGTGCTCGGCTGCGGGGTGGGCGTCCTCGGGACGCCGCCCTGGCCCGGCTGCGCGCCCGGCGAGGCGGTGGCGCCGCGGCCGCCGTCGCCGTTGGACGGGACGGAGTAGCGCAGGCCGGTCTCGGTGATCAGGAAGTCGGTGCCGGAGCCGCCCGCCGTGTTGTCCAGCGCGCGGTAGAAGAGGCCGTGACCGGGCGTCACGTACGCGGCGCCCGCGCCGTTGTTGTACGCCGCCGGGTAGGAGGTCCCGGCCCAGACGCTGCGCCGGGGCGTGCGGCCGTCCTCGGCGACGCCGTCGAAGGTGCTGCAGACGACCAGGCGCGCGTCCTGCCGGTCCTGCCAGTTGTTGGCCGGCGCGCCGGACTTCAGCGGCCAGTCGTCCCCGGTGTTCGGCAACCGGGTGTCATTGCCGAACGAGGCGTGGTCGGCCGGAGTCATCTCGTCGCTGCGAGGCCTCTTGTCGGCGTCGTACTTGTAGAGATCCTGGTAGGCCGGGTTCTGCCGGATCAGCTCCGCCTGGAACGGCGTCACCAGGTAGAGCCGGTCCTTGCCGACCACGTAGTGGCGGTCCTGGTAGTGCACCAGCCGGCCGATCCGGCGGTCGGACTGGTTGCCCAGCGCCACCGAGGAGTTGGGGTTCGGGCTGTCCGCCACCCCGTCGATCTTCGGGAAGGTGATCGGGCTGCCGGTCACCAGGGTGTCCAGCCACTCGCGCTTGACCCGCTGCGGCACCGCGTTGGGCCCGAAGACCGCGGTGATCAGCGCCTTGCGCTCCTTGTCGTCCGCCTGCGCCGAGCCGATCCCGTGCTTGCGGCCCTGCGCGTCGACCAGGAAGACCTTCGCGTCCCCCGGCCTGGCGGCCGGCTGGCCCGGCGCCGGCTGCGCGGAGACCTGCTGCTCGTCCGCCTGCTGCACCAGCAGCAGCTGGTCCTGGCCGAGCATCCGGCCCTTGGCCCCCAGCGCCGCCGCGTCCGGACCGGCCGCCACGAACACCGCCTGGTTGACGGTCTCCTGTTTGTCGTCCGAGCCCGGGCGGTCGCAGACCGACCACTTCATCGGCTTGTCCGCGTTGTCCCTCGTCGGCAGCTTGTCCGGCGCGTACGGGATGCCGATGGTCGGGCCGTGGTTGGGGTAGCTGTCGAGCACCCCGTCGTCGACCACCACCACCTTGGCGTCGGCCGGCAGCACCAGCCGCGCCGAGGACATGTTGAGGACCTGGTGCAGGCGCTTGGTCCTGCCGTCCGGGTCGATCAGCACCACGTACCGGGTGGTCGACTTCTTGCCCTGGACGACGTTCTTGCCGTCGTCCCAGTGCAGCGGCGCGCTGGGCTTGAACACCCCCCACAGCCCGAACCCGGCGACGACCACGGCCCCGGCCAGGACGCTCGGCAGCACCGCCTTCACCGGGCGCGGCGCGTCCTCGTCGCTGCCGCCGCCACCGGGCAGCAGGAAGGCCCCCACCGTGCGCTTGCGGGCGAAGGTGTACGCGTTCAGCTCGTCCCGGCGCGATGCCATCCTCGTCGTCCCCCTTGTCGGACATTGTCGGACCGGCCTGCCCCGCCGCCCGCACCCGCCGGGCGCGAACCCGCACGAACCCTCTACGATGCGGCAGCAGACGGTGAGTACGGTACGGGTACGGTCCGCGAACCATCCAGCCGGGCCGCGGCAACTGAGCAGAGAGGGTCACCCGGGGGATGCCAGACCAGACCGCCCCAGGACGCCGCGACTCGGCAGCGGGCGGGAGGTCGCGCCGCTCCGGCCGGGCGCAGCGCGTCGACCCCGCAACCGGGACCGCGCCCACGCAACAGCCCGGCGGCGGGCCGGTCCAGATCCCGGTCAACCCCCGACCCGGCCTACTCGGCGGCCGGCTGAAACTCCAACAGCTCGTCCTGGTGGAGGTCGCGGCGGCGCTGGTCGCGGTGGGCTGGACGATCAGCCGACCGGTCGCCGCCGGCTTCGGCGCCGTCGCGCTGGTCCTGGTCGTCCTCGCCGTGATCCCGCTGCGCGGCCGGACCATCCCCGAACTGCTGCGGGTGCGCGCCGCCCTCAGGTCCCGCCGCCGGCGGGCCCGCGGCACGCTGCCGCCGGCCGGCACCGACCCGGCGCTGGCCCCGGCGCTGGAACTCGAACCGGCGCTGCGCACCTGCACCCACGCCACCGAGGCCGACTTCGGCGGCCGCCCGGTCCGCCGGGAGACCGGCATGGTCGGCGACGGCACCTTCCTCAGCTCGGTGCTGCTCGTCCAGGCCAAGGACCAGCCGCTGCGCCCGGTGCGCACCGCGCTGCCGCTGCCCCTGGACGTGATCTGCTCGGCGCTGAAGGTGGACGACATCACCCTGGAGTCGGTGCAGCTCGTCCAGCACACCCAGCCGGCCCCGGCCCCGCACCTGCCCGAGCAGTCGCTGGCCGCCCGCGCCTACCGGGAGCTGCCGGACGGCACCGCCACCCCGGGGCTGCGGCTGACCTGGGTGGCGCTCAAGCTCGACCCGGAGCGGGCCGCGACCGCCGTCCGGGCCCGCGGCGGCGGGGAGGAGGGCGCCCGCAAGGCGCTGCAGCGGGTCACCGACCAGCTGGCCGGGCGGCTCAACAGCGCCGGGTTCAACGCGACCGTGCTGGACGAGCGCGAGCTGATCGCCGCGCTGGCCATCTCCACCTGCGCCAACCCGCTCGCGGTGGCCGGGCGCCAGGGCACCGGCAGCGGCGGCGGCACCACCCGCCGCACCCAGGAGAGCAACCGGTTCTGGCGGATCGACGACCGCTGGCACAGCACCTACTGGATCTCCCGCTGGCCGCAGCTCAGCCGCCCCGGCGGTACCCCCGGCCGGATCGCCGCGCCGGACCTGGTCAACCTGATCACCGGCTCCCCCGCGCTGGCCAGCACCTTCAGCCTGACCGCCGGCCGCGGCACCGGCGGCTCGGTGACGGTCAGCGGGCACCTGCGGGTGACCGGGCGCAGCGAGAGCGAGGTGACCCAGGTCGGCCGCCAGGTGGAGGCCCGGGCGCAGGGCGCCGGACTCGGCCTGGTCCGGCTCGACCTGGAGCAGGCCCCCGGGGTGCTCGCCACCCTGCCGCTGGGAGGAGCGTCCTGATGGCGTACCAGACCTATCCGACCCCCGGGCCGCAGCGCGGCGCCGAGCAGCCCCGGGCGCGGACGCGGATCCTGCCCGGCTTCGGGCTGCGCGGCCCGCGCCGGGAGAAGCACGTGCTCGACGCCGCGGACCTCGGGGCGCTGGCCTTCCCGGTCGGCGACGACGGCGTGGTGATCGGCGCCGACCCGCAGGGGCTGCCCGCGGTGCTCGGCCTGTTCCGGCCCAGCGCATACGACCTGGTGCTGGTCGGCGGCGTGTGGACGGCGCAGGTCATCGCGCTGCGGGCGGCCGCGATCGGCGCCCGGGTCGCGGTGGAGACCGCGCGCGGGCAGCTGTGGGGCCCGCTGGCGCAGGCCGCCGGCGGCGGGCAGCCGTGCGTGACGGTCCACCAGGTCGGCCGGCTCGGCCCGCAGGGTGCCTCGGTGGCCTCCCCGGTGCTGGTGGTGCGCGACCTCGGCGCCCGCCCGCCGCGCAGCCGGCTCTCCGCGGCTCCCTGGCAGACCACCCTGACCCTGCTGCCGTACCTGGGCCCGAACGCGGCCCGGGTGCTCAACGCGGCCGACCTGGTGGGCGTGCAGCGGATCTCCCCGCAGGAGGCGGAACTGACCGGCCGGGTGCTGTCCCTCCCGCCGGAGGACGTCGCCGCGCTGCCCACCCTCGGCGACGACCTGACGCTGTGGGCCACGCGGATGCGACGTCAGTACGTACGGGCCGTGGCCGGGCAGGCCGAGCAGCAGGTTCTCGGCGGTCCGCGCCGGATGGACTGAGCGGCGGCGCCGGGCCCGGAGGTCCGCTCCGGATCCGACGCCGCCTTCAAGAGGGGTTGCCGCACGGCCTAGTCTTTGATGCGGCAACGGCACCGCGGAAACAAGCGGCGGCGAACACGAGGGAGCCCTAGTGAGCAGCGATCGGGACGGCGTCTACGTCGGCGACAACGCGGCGGAGGACGACGACGACTGGTCCGACGCGCCCGACTACACTCCCCCGTCCTGGTACGTCCAGACGGACGCCGTGCAGACGCCGCCGCAGCCGCCGACCCCGGTGGCCGAGGCTCCGCACGTGGACAAGGCCGCACCGGCGGCCCAGCCCCCGGCGGCCCAGACCCCGGCTCCTCAGACCCCCCTGGCGGCTCAGGCCCCGGCCCCGACGCCGGATCAGGCGCCCGCGCCCGTCCAGGCCGCACCGCCCGTCCAGCCCGCCCAGGCCGAGGCGCAGCACGTCCCGTTCCCGGCACCCGGCCCCACCCCGGGCTGGCCGACGGCGGAGGCCCCGGCGCAGCCGCAGCCCGTCCCGGCTCCGCAGCAACCGCCGCAGCCGTACGCGTACCCGAGCCCGGCCCCGCAGCCGGTGCAGCCCGCCCAGCCGGTCCCGCCGCAGTCGTACGCGCAGCCGCCCGCGCAGCAGCTGCCCCCGCAGCAGCAACCGCAGGACCCGCAGGCCGCCGCATGGGCTGCCCAGCCGCAGCCCGTACAGCCGCAGCAGCCGCAGCCCGCCGCGCCGGTGGACCCGCGCCAGGGCGGCTGGCCGCAGCCCGCCGGCTATCCGTCGGCGCCCCAACCCCAGCCCGGGCCGCGGCCCGGCGCCGCGCACCCGTGGCCGGCGCAGGACGCCGCCGTGCCGCCGCCCGTCGCGTTCCAGCAGTCCGCCGCCCCGCAGCAGGTCGCGCACGGCGCGCCGCTCGGCTACACCGCCGCGGTCGAGCTGTCCTCGGACCGGCTGCTGCGCAGCCAGCCCAAGCAGCAGCGCCAGCAGCCGCGCTTCCAGTTCGGCGGCAAGGCGGCGGCCGCCGAGAAGTCCCGCAAGCTGGAGATCATCCGCACCCCGGTGATGAGCTGCTACCGGATCGCCGTGATCAGCCTCAAGGGCGGGGTCGGCAAGACCACGACCACCACCGCGCTCGGCGCGACCCTGGCCAGCGAACGCCAGGACAAGGTGATCGCGATCGACGCCAACCCGGACGCCGGCACCCTGGGCCGCCGGGTCAAGCGCCAGACCGGCGCGACCATCCGCGACCTGGTGACGGCCATCCCGCACCTGCGCAGCTACATGGACATCCGTCAGTTCACCTCGCAGGACCTCAACTCGGGCCTGGAGATCCTGGCGAACGACGTCGACCCGGCGGTCTCGACCACGTTCAACGACTCGGACTACCGCCAGGTCATCGAGGTGCTGGGCCGCCAGTACCCGATCATCCTGACCGACTCCGGCACCGGCCTGCTGTACAGCGCGATGCGTGGGGTGCTGGACCTCGCCGACCAGCTGATCATCGTCTCCACCCCGAGCGTGGACGGCGCCTCCAGCGCCTCGACCACGCTGGACTGGCTCTCCGCGCACGGCTACGCGGACCTGGTGCAGCGCAGCATCACGGTGGTCTCCGGGGTGCGCGAGACCAGCAAGATGATCAAGGTCGAGGACATCGTCGCGCACTTCCAGACCCGCTGCCGCGGGGTGGTCGTGGTGCCGTTCGACGAGAGCCTGGCGGCCGGCGCCGAGGTCAACCTCGACATGATGCGGCCCAAGGTCCGCGAGGCCTACTTCGAGCTGGCCACCCTGGTCGGCGAGGACATCATCCGGGCCCAGCAGGCCGCCGCCCAGCAGTCCGGATGGCAGCAGCAGGCGCAGGCGGCGGCGTACCCGGCGCAGGCCGGCCAGCCGCAGCCGCAGCCGTACACGGGGCAGGCGGGGCAGGCGGGGCAGCCGGGGCAGGCCGCCCAGCCGGCCCCCGGGGCGCCGTGGGCGCCGCAGCCCGGCCAGACCCCGCCCGGGTACGGCTACCCGCAGCAGCCCCCCGCCCCGGCGGCCTGGCCGCAGCCGGGCGCCCAGCAGCCGCCCGCGCCGCAGCCGGGCCCGGGCTACGGCTACCCGCCCGCCCAGGGGCAGCCGCCGCAGCCCGCCCCGCCGGCCCAGCCGGACGGCTGCCAGCCGCCGCCCGGGTACGGTCCCCCGCAGCAGTGACGCCGAAGGGCCCGCCGGACACGGCGGGCCCTTCCCCGTGGCGCGGCGGCGCTCAGGCGCCGTCGGTCAGCTCGCGGGCCTGCTTGACGTCGTCGGCCATCCGGTCGAGCAGCGCCTCGATGGAGTCGAACTTCTCCATCCCGCGCAGGTAGGCCAGGAAGTCCACGGCCACGTGCAGCCCGTACAGGTCCAGGCCGACCCGGTCGATGGCGTACGCCTCGACGGTGCGCGCAGTGCCGTCGAAGGTCGGGTTGGTGCCGACCGAGATGGCGGCGGGCATCCGCTCGCCGTCCGCGGTCAGCCAGCCCGCGTACACGCCGTCGGCCGGGATCGCGCTGTACGGCACGGTCTCGACGTTGGCGGTCGGGTAGCCGAGTTCACGGCCGCGCTGCGCGCCGCGCACCACCACGCCCTCGACCCGGTGCGGACGGCCCAGCACCTCGCCGGCGCCGGCCATGTCCCCGGCCTCGACCAGCCGCCGGGTCAGGGTGGAGGAGAACGGCTCGCCGGCCCCGGCGGTGCCGCTCACCTGGAGGTCGACCACCTCGACGTCGAAGCCGGCCGACCGGCCCAGCTCGGCGAGCAGCGCGACGTCCCCGGCGGCCCGGTGCCCGAACCGGAAGTTGGGGCCCTCGACGACGGCCCGGGCGTGCAGCGCCTCGACCAGGACCTGCCGGACGAAGGTCTCCGGCGACTCCTGGGACAGCTCCGGGGTGAACGGCAGCACCAGCACCGCGTCCACGCCGAGGCCCGCCATCAGCTCGGCGCGGCGCGCCTGCGGGGCGAGCAGCGCCGGGTGGCTGCCCGGACGGATGACCTCGCGCGGGTGCGGGTCGAAGGTCACCACGACCGCGGGGAGGCCGAGTTCGCGGGCGCGCTCGACCGCCCGGCCGATGATCAGCTGATGCCCGCGGTGCACCCCGTCGAACGAGCCGATGGTGACGACGCTGCGTCCCCAGTCACCGGGGATCTCCTCCAGGCCACGCCAGCGCTGCACCCTGACCGCTCCTTGTTCCGTACGGCGCGTACCCTCTGTACGCTCAAACGCTCAAACCCGAACCCCTATAGCGTGCCATGCGCCTGCTCCGGCTCCGGCACCGGAATACGGGTTGGGCGCACCGGCGGCCGTACGGCCCGCCCGAGCGCGGTCCGCTCCGCCTCGGCGGCGGCGTACTGAGGGTCGCGGCCGGCCGCTGCCAGGGCGCGCATCCGGGCCAGCCGGGGACCGTCCGGCCGGGGCGGGGCGGCGTCCCGCGGCCACTGGACGAGCAGCTGCGCGAACGCCGCCGAGCGGCCCGCGCAGCGCACCAGCAGCTCGTCGGCGGCCGGCAGGCCGGGTGTCGCCCGGGCCAGCACCGCCCGGGCCCGGGCCGGCTTCTCGGCCGCGCAGTGCTCGGCCAGCCGCTCCACGGCCGCGGTCAGCACCGCCGGGTCGGCCTCGGTGGCGAGCAGGGTGTCCAGCAACTCGCAGCGCAGCGCGTCCGCCGCCGGGTCCGCCACCGGGACGGACAGCACCTGTGCGAACGGCCGCCGCACGCCCGCCGCACGGGCGGCCAGCGCGCCGCCGAGCAGCACCCGCAGCTCCAGCCGGGCGGCCGGGCCGGCGGTCGCGGCGCGCTCCAGGCGGCGGCCCAGGTAGTCGACGGCGACCGGCCCGGCCAGCGCCGGGTGGTCGTGCAGCAGCCGGGCGGCCAGTTCGGTGCCCCGCCGGGTGGCCACCGGGGTGCGGGCGTCGGCCAGCACCCGCAGGGTCTCGGCGGCGGCCGCGCCCGGGGCCGCCAGCCGGTCGGCGAGCGCGGCCAGCACGGGCTCCGGGTCGCTCTCCAGGGCCGGGGCGAGCGCCCGGGGGGTGAGGAAGGCGTCGCCGCCCGCCCGGTGCAGTGCGAGCGCGGCGGGGAGGTGCTCGGCCCGGGTCTCCGGATCGCCGACCAGCAGGGCGAGCGCGGCGCCGCGCAGGCCCGGTTCGTCCTCGCGGGCGAGCAGGGTCAGCGCGGTGAACCGCAGCAGTCCGGCGGCGGCTCCGGCGGCGTGCGGGGCGACCCGCAGGGCGTGCACGGCGGCGGCGACGTGCCGCTCGGGCCGCCGGTCGTGGCTCCAGCGGTCCACCGCCCGGCAGAGCGCGGAGGGCTCCTCGACCGCGAGCACGGTGAGCAGCGCGTCCGCCCTCGGGTGCGCGGCGTCGGCCAGCGCGTCGGCCAATTCGTCCAGGGCGAGCCTGCGGTGGGCGTGCAGCAGGTCGTGGGCGAGGTCGGCGACGGTGCGGCCGGGGCGGCCGGGCAGGCCGCGCGGGTCGTCGAACCAGGCGCAGAGCAGCGGGAACACCGCGACCGGGTCGGCGCGCAGCCGCTCGGCCGCCGCGCCGAGGAACGGCTGCCCGGGCCCGTCGGCGGCCACCAGGCGGCGCAGCAGTGCGAGTTCGGCCTCGACGGGCAGGCCGAGCCCGGTCCAGAACGCCGGGCCGAACGCCCCGAGCCCCTCCGCCGGCAGCCCGTCCACCCCGCCCGCCGCGGCCGCCTGTTCGGCGATCCGCCCCGCCAACTGGTCGAGGAGTGCCCGGTGTTCGGCGGGATCGGGGCTGGCGGCCAGCCCGGCGGTGAGCAACCGGCAGGCCCACCAGGCCGGTTCGCTGCCCGACGGGCGCAGGTCCAGGGCGCGCCAGAGCCGGTGCAGCCACGGGTCCAGGGCGGGCGCGCCCCAGGTCTCGGCCAGCCGGCGCAGCGCGGCGGCGACCGGGCCGATCCGGTGCCGGGGGACGGCGCGCACCGCGCCGCGCGGGCTGGGCCCCGCTCCCCCGGCCCGTCCGCCGGGCGACGCCCCCAGCCCGTCGGCGGGCGAGGGGGGCGTGTCCTCGGTCTCACCCAGCAGCATCCGCAGCGCGGCGTCCAGGTCCAGGTGCAGACCCTGCAGCCAGTCCGCGAACTCCCCGTGCGCGAACCGGAATCCGGGCCCGGCGGGGACGAACAGGCCCTCGGCGAGGACGGCCGTGGCCCAGCCGCCGGACGCCGGGAACAGCTCCTCGAACGCGGCCCGGCCCAGCCCGCCCGGCTCGGCGCCGAGCATCCGCCGGGCCGCCTCGTGCACCCGCCCGGCCACCGCCGCCGCCAGCCGCCGCACCCGCCCGTGGGACGGCCCGGCGGGCCGGGCGGAGCCCCGGCGGTGGGCGCCCGGGCGGCGCGGCCGGCCGTCCTCGGCCAGCCGCTGGGCCACTCGCAGGCAGCGCAGGTCCAGGTAGGCGCCGAACAGCTCGCCCCGGCGTGCCGGTTCCCCGCGCAGGCCCTCCGCCCACAGCTCACCGGCCAGCCGGGCGGCCAGCGGGTGCCGCGCGTCGGCGGCGGCCGGCCAGCCCGGCGGCAGCCCGTACCGGCGGCGCACCCGCTCGGCCGCCTCGGCGGGCAGCGGGCCGAGCCGGTGCCCGCCGAGGGTCGGGGCGCCCGGGCCGGCGCCGTCCATCCGGACGGTGGGGGCGCTGGCCAGGTCGCCGCCCGGCTCCGGCTGGTCCGCGCACCGGGTGCGGTCCGTGCCGCTGCCCCACTTCTGGGCCGCCAGCCGCTCCCAGGCCTCCTCGCCGCAGGCGGTCAGCAGCCGCGCCCCGCAGCCGGTCAGCCAGTCCCCGGCGCCGCGCAGCCAGCGCGGGTCCTGCGGCGCCGGGGCCTCCTCGGGGCCGTCCAGGACCACCAGCAGCGGCCGCCCGGCCGCCGCGCACAGCGCCGCCACCGGCTCCGGCGCGGGCGCCGGGATGCCCAGTTCGGCCGCGGCGGCGGCCAGCGCCCGCTCCACCGCGGCGGCGAGCGAGCGGTCCTCGGCCAGCAGGTCGGCGCCGCGCAGCCAGAGGGTGGGCAGCGGCCGGGCGCCGTCCGCGCGGCGGGCGGCGAGGGCGGCGAGTTCGGTGGAGCGCCCGCTGCCGGGGGCGCCGACCAGCGCGGTGACGGTGGCCGGCGGTTCCTCCCCGGTCAGCCCGTCGGGCCGGTCGACCCGGTCGGCGGCGAGCCCGGCCACCCGGCCGGGTCCGGCCCCGGCGGCGGCCAGCTGCGCGGCGGTCAGCCGCAGCACCCCGGCCAGGTTGAGCGTGGGCCCGTAGGCGGGCACGGTCGCGGCGTTGCGCGCCAGCAGTTCGGCCAGCGGCGGGGCGACGACCGCGCCGCCACCGGCCGGTACCGCGGGCAGCGCGCCGCCGCACTGCGGGCCGCCCAGCGCGGGCACGGCCAGGGCCACCACGGCGCCGCTGCGGGCGTCCAGCACCGGCGAGCCGGCCGGCACCGCGACGCCGGCGATCACCGGCGGGTCGAGCAGCAGCAGCCCGCCCGGCAGGTGGCCGCCGTCCGGCCGGACGTACCCGGCGCCGGTGACGCCCAGCAGGCCGCAGCGCAGCGCCACCGCCCGTTCGTCCTCCCCGGCCAGCGCGGGCAGCAGCACCTCGGGCCCGGCCCCGAGCGCGGCGACCGGCAGCGGCGGTACGGGCAGCCCGCCGACCGCGTCCGTGCGCAACAGGGCGAGCCCGTGCTCGGGCAGCGGCAGCACCGCGTCCGGGCCCACCACCCGGGTCTGCCCGCCGGGGGTGTGCAGGACGATCCGGTCCAGGCCGGTGACGCTCTCGTGCGCGGTGAAGACGGTGCCCTGCGGATCGGCGACGAACCCTAAACCGTGCAGCCGCCCGTTGAGGTCGCGGATCCGCAGCAGGTACCGCCCTGGCTCCCCCGCCACACCGTCGCCGTCCAGGAATCCCGGCATTCGCACCGCCCTCCCCGCAGGGCCCGGCGGCCCGGGAGCGGACTCGTCGCGGCGACCTGCTCGCCGCCGGGGAGCCTGCCCGCCCGGGAGCGGGCCCGACCGCGCCCGCGCCGCTCACCACGGCCGTTCACCTCGCGCGCCCCCCCGGACGAGTGAAACCCCCGCCGGGATGACTCCCGACGGGGGTGAACTGCGGCTAGCCCCAGGGACCTGAGGGGCCTCAGCCGACGAAGACCGCGACCGGCTTCGCCTGCCCGCCCTTCTCCTCGACCAGCGCGAGGAAGCGCCCGTCCGGCCCGAACACCGCGATCGGCCCGTCCACGCCCAGCCCGGGCGCCTTGAGGCGGGCGCCGTGCGACAGCTTCTCCGCCGCCGCCTCGTCCAGGTCCCAGCGCGGGAAGGCGGCCGCCGCGGCCTCGGCGATCGGCAGCACCTGCAGCCCCGCGGCGGAGTCGCCGGTGACGGCGGCCTCCAGCTGCTCCAGGGTGTGCGCCGACTCCACCGAGTACGGCCCGACCCGGGTCCGCCGCAGCGCGGTCAGGTGGCCGCCGACGCCGAGCCCGGCGCCCAGGTCGCGGGCCAGTGCCCGGATGTAGGTGCCGGAGGAGCACTCGACGGTCACGTCCAGGTCCACCACCGGCGTGCCGTCCTCGGCGACCGCCGCGCGCTGCCCGTGCACGGTGAAGGAGTGGATCGTGGTGGGCCGGGCCGCGAGCTCGAAGTCCTCGCCCTCGCGCACCCGCGCGTACGACCGCTTGCCGTCGATCTTGATCGCGCTGACCTTGGAGGGCACCTGCATGATCTCGCCGGTGAGCGCGGCGATCCCGGTGTCGATCGCCTCCCGGGTCACCCCGTCGGCCGGGCTGGAGGCGGTGACCTCGCCCTCCCGGTCGTCGGTGACGGTGGTCTGGCCGAGCCGGATGGTCGCCTCGTACGTCTTGGCGGTGAGCATCAGGTGCCCGAGCAGCCGGGTGGCCCGCTCGACGCCGATCACCAGCACGCCGGTGGCCATCGGGTCCAGCGTCCCGGCGTGCCCGACCTTCCGCGTCCCGGCCAGCCATCGCAGCTTGGCGACGACCCCGTGCGAGGTGATGCCCTCGGGCTTGTCGACGATCACCAGGCCGTCCGGGCCGGTGCCTTTGCGCTTCATCAAGTTCTTTCTCTAAAAAACGGTCAAGAGATGATCAACGTACCGGTCGCAGCGCGCCCCGGAACCGTTCGACCACCGCGGCCACGTCCTCCCGCGCGCTGAACCCGGCCGCGAAGACGTGCCCCCCGCCGCCCAGTTCGGCGCAGGCCGCGGCGACGTCCACCGCGCCCTTGGAACGCGAGGAGCCCCGCAGCGTGCCGTCCGGGTCCTGCTTGAGCACCAGCGCCACCTCGGCCTCGGCCGGGCGGCGCAGGATGTCGATCAGCCCCTCGATCTCCTCGACCGTGACGCTGAACAGCACCAGGTCCTGGTACGGCACCCAGGTCCACACCAGGCCCAGCCCGCCGGCCGCGTCCGGCTCGTAGACGGCCCGGTCCAGCGCGCCCGCGAGCACCTTGAGGTAGCCGAAGGAGGAGGTGTCCCACAGCTGCCGGGAGATCAGGTCGTGCCGGATGCCGGTGGCCAGCAGCCGCCCGGCGAGTTCGTGGGTGGCGGGCGTGGTGGCCCGGTACTTGAACGAACCGGTGTCGGTGGCGACGCCGGTGTAGAGGCAGGTGGCCAGATCCTGGTCGAGTTCGACGCCGAGCCGGCGCAGCAGTTCGTCGACCAGAACGGCGGTGGCCGGCGCGGTCGGATCGATCAGCTGGTGCGTGCCGAAGCCCGGATTGGAGGCGTGGTGGTCGATCACCACCAGCGCGGGCGCGGCGAAGGCCTTGCCGTGCAGCAGGCCGAGCCGGCTCTCCGCGGCCACGTCGAAGCAGAGCACCAGCTCGGGGACGTCCGGCACCTCGGCGGCCGGCACGATCAGCTCCTGGCCGGGCAGGAAGGCCAGCGACTCGGGCACGATCTGCGGGTCGTCGCCGAAGGAGACCCGCACCTGCTTGCCGAGCCCGCGCAGCGCCAACGCGGCCGCCAGCGAGGAGCCCAGGGCGTCGCCGTCCGGGCAGATGTGGCAGATCAGGTCGATCGAACGCGCCCGCCCGATCTCCGCCACCACCTGCTGCCAGAGCAGCTCGAAGCCGCTCTCCTCGGCGCGCGGCCCCGGGAGCGCCGCGAGGGCACCCTCCACCGTGCTGGTGGAGGACGCCCCCGTGGTCGAACCGGCTCGCGAGGCGGCCTTCGCCGGCTCACCCGCCATGACTACTCGTCCTCGTCGTCACGCTCGGACGCCGGAACCTTGTACGGGTCCGCGTCGCCGGCGTAGGTCGCGCCCGCGGCGGTGGTGCGCACCGCCGCGTCGATGGCCTTGGCCCGGTCGAGCAGGTCGTCGATGTTCCGTGCGTTGTCCGGCAGCGCGTCCGCGACGAAGGTCAGCGTCGGGGTGAAGCGCACCCCGATCTTGCCGACCTCGGAGCGGATCACGCCCTTGGCGCTCTCCAGCGCGGCGGCGGTCGCCTCGCGCTCGGTCTCGTCGCCGAAGACGGTGTAGAAGACGGTGGCCTCGCGCAGGTCCCCGGTCACCCGGGTGTCGGTGATGGTCACGAACCCCAGTCGCGGGTCCTTGATCCGCCGCTCCAGGGTCTGGGCGACGACCACCTGGATGCGGTCGGCGAGCTTGCGCGCCCTTGCGGTGTCGGTCACGTTGCCTCCTCGTGCAGTGGGTCCGGCATCCGGGCGGCTGCGCGCCCGTCGGGGCCCAAGCCCCAAAGTACCGGCCCGCGCCCGGCCTTGCGGGCGCTCTGGGTCCTGATCCGTGTGAGAACGGCGACTTCCGCCGACCGTCTCCACGGCTCTCATTCGTCGTCGTCGTTGTGGTAGCGCCTCCTCGCGGAGAGGAGCTGCACCTCGGGGCGGCCGGCGACCAACCGCTCACAGCTGTCCAGGATCTCGGTGACGTACCCGGCCTCGCCGGACACCACCGCGAGGCCGATCTCGGCCCTGCGGTGCAGATCCTGGTTCCCGGTCTCGGCAGCGCACACGCTGTACTTGCGCTGCAGTTCGGCCACGATGGGCCGCACGATCGAACGCTTCTCCTTGAGCGAGTGGACGTCGCCCAGCAGCAGGTCGAAGGTGAGTGTTCCCACGAACATGTGTGACAGGTCTAGCCGACCTGGAAGGCCTCGGGGAAGCCGCCCGGAACCGGGCTGGCGTACGAGGACCGACCCTACACAGCGAGACCGGGGCCGGTCGACGGAAATACCACCCGTCGACCGGCCCCGGCGGCCACCCGCTTACGCGCGCGGCTTCTCGCGCATCTCGTAGGTCTCGATGACGTCGTCGACCTTGATGTCGTTGAACGACCCCAGGGTCACACCGGCCTCGAAGCCCTCGCGGACCTCGGTCGCGTCGTCCTTGAAGCGGCGCAGACCCTCGATGGTGAGGCTCTCCGCCACGACCTTGCCGTCGCGGATGAGGCGGGCCTTGGCGTTGCGGCGCAGCAGGCCCTCGCGGACCAGCACACCGGCGATGTTGCCGAACTTGGAGGAACGGAACACCTCGCGGATCTCCGCGGAGCCGAGGCGCACCTCCTCGTACTCGGGCTTGAGCATGCCCTTGAGGGCGTTCTCGATCTCCTCGATCGCCTGGTAGATGACCGAGTAGTACCGGACGTCCACGCCTTCCTTGTCGGCCGCAGCGCGCGCACGGCCTTCGGCGCGCACGTTGAAGCCGATGATGATGGCGTCCGAGCCCATCGCCAGGTCGACGTCGGACTCGGTGATCGCACCGACGCCGCGGTGCAGCACCCGGAGCTCGACCTCCTCGCCCACGTCCAGCTTGACCAGGGCGTCCTCAAGGGCCTCGACCGAACCGGAGACGTCACCCTTGATGATGAGGTTGAGCTGCTCGATGGAGCCGGCGGCGATGGCCTTGTCCAGGTCCTCCAGGGACACCCGGACCCGACGCTGCGCGAAGGCGGCGTTGCGGTCGCGGGCCGAGCGCTTCTCGGCGATCTGGCGGGCGGTGCGGTCCTCGTCGACGACGATGAAGCTGTCGCCGGCGCGGGGCACCGAGGTCAGACCGAGCAGCAGCACCGGACGGGACGGGCCGGCCTCGGTGAGGTGGTTGCCGTTCTCGTCCAGCATCGCGCGGACGCGGCCGTAGGCGTCGCCCACGACGATCGAGTCGCCGACGCGGAGCGTACCGCGCTGGACCAGCACGGTCGCCATGGCGCCGCGGCCCTTGTCGAGGTGCGCCTCGATGGCGATACCCTGCGCGTCCTGCTCGGGGTTGGCCCGCAGGTCGAGCGAGGCGTCGGCGGTGAGGACCACGGCCTCCAGCAGCTGGTCGATGTTCAGACCCTGGCGCGCGGAGATGTCGACGAACATGGTGTCGCCGCCGTACTCCTCGGCCACCAGACCGAACTCGGTCAGCTGACCGCGGACCTTGGTCGGGTCGGCGCCCTCGACGTCGATCTTGTTGACGGCGACCACGATCGGCACACCCGCGGCCTTGGCGTGGTTCAACGCCTCGACCGTCTGCGGCATGACACCGTCGTTGGCCGCGACCACCAGGATCGCGATGTCGGTGGACTTGGCGCCACGGGCACGCATGGCGGAGAACGCCTCGTGACCCGGGGTGTCCAGGAAGGTGATCGGGCGCTCTTCGCCGTTCACGATCGTGGCCACCTGGTAGGCGCCGATGTGCTGGGTGATGCCACCGGCCTCGCCGGCCACCACGTTGGACTTGCGGATGGCGTCCAGCAGGCGGGTCTTACCGTGGTCGACGTGACCCATGACGGTGACGACCGGCGGGCGCGGGGCCAGCTGGTCCTCGTCGCCCTCGTCGGCGCCGAAGTCGATGTCGAACGACTCCAGCAGCTCGCGGTCCTCGTCGTCCCGGCTGACGATCTCCAGCTGGAAGCCCATCTCGCCGGCCAGCAGCTCGAGGGTCGCGTCGGAGACCGACTGGGTCGCGGTGACCATCTCACCGAGGTTGAACATGACGGAGACGAGCGCGGCCGGGTTGGCGTTGATCTTCTCCGCGAAGTCCATCAGCGAGGCGCCGCTCGACAGGCGAACGGTCTGGCCGTTGCCGCGAGGCAGCATCACACCGCCGACGGACGGGGCCTGCATGGCCTCGTACTCCTGGCGCTTCGCCCGCTTCGACTTGCGGCCACGCGCCGGGCGACCGCCCGGGCCACGACCGAAGGCGCCCTGCGTGCCACCACGGGCACCCGGGCCGCCGGGACGACCGCCGAAACCACCGGGGCGCGGGCCGAAGCCGCCGCCGCCACCCGGGGCACCGCCACCGGGACGCGGACCGCCGAAGCCGCCGCCACCGGCCGGACGCGAGCCCGGACCGGCCGGACGACCCTGGAAGCCCGGACGGGCGCCACCGGCACCACCCGGACCACCCGGACGGCCGCCGGGGCCACCCGGGCCACGGCCACCGGGGCCCGGACGCGGGCCGGGAGCCGGACGCTGCGGCATCATGCCCGGGTTCGGGCGCGGCATGCCGGACGGGGTCGGGCCGCCGGGACGCGGGCCGGCCGGACGGGGCATGCCGTCCGGACGCGGACGGTCGCCACCCGGACGCGGCGCGCCACGGTCGGCACCGGGAGCACCAGCGGGACGCGGACGGTCGCCACCCGGACGCGGGGCGCCACGGTCGGCACCGGGAGCACCGGCCGGACGCGGACGGTCGCCACCCGGACGCGGCGCGCCACGGTCGGCACCGGGAGCACCGGCCGGACGCGGACGGTCGCCACCCGGACGGGGACGGTCACCGGAGGGAGCGCCGCCACCCGGACGGGCACCCGGCGCGGCCGGACGACGGTCGCCGGGGCGGGCCATGCCGGTGGCGCTGCCCGAGGTGAACGGGTTGTTGCCCGGACGCGGACCGGCCGGACGCGGGCCCGGACGGGCGCTGCCGCCGGCAGCAGCGGGGGCGGACGCCGGACGCTGGGCCTGGGCGGCCGGGCGCTCGGCGGGGGCCTCGGCCGGAGCCGGGGAGGAGAACTCGGCCGCCGGAGCCGCAGGTGCGGCGGGGCGGGCCGCCGGGCGCGGGCCCGGGGTCGGCGCACCCGCGGGGCGCGGGGCGGCGGGCGCGGCCGGGGCGGCGGGAGCCGCTGCGGCCGGGGTGGGACGGGGGCCCGGGGTCGCGGCAGGGCGCGGACCCGGGGTCGGGGCACCCGGCTTGGGTGCGGCCGCACCGGCGGCGGAGCCACCGGCGGGCTGGGGCGCCGCGGGCTTGCGCGGGCCCGGCTTGGCAGCGGAACCACCGGTGGTGGGGGCCACTCCCAGAGCGTCAGTCAACTTGCGTACGACCGGCGCCTCGATGGTCGAGGACGCCGAACGGACGAACTCACCGAGCTCGGTGAGCTTGGCCATGACGGCCTTGCTCTCCAAGCCAAGCTCCTTGGCGAGTTCGTAAACCCGGACCTTAGCCACTTCACTCCTGTCTATGAGTCCGGGGTGTCTCGTCCGCCGGACCGTCGCTACTTCATGGGCGTACCCATCGCGTACTCATCGCGTACTCATCGAGTGCTCATCGCAATCTCGACCTACTTCCACATCGCGAGGTACCTGACTGGTGCACGGCGTGCGGCTGCCCGCGCGCTGTGCTTGTTGCGGTGGTTCTCCGTCGCGCAGAGCGACGGCCGTAGCGGGAGGTTCCCCGGGCGGGCCTGAGTGGACTCAGGGCTCCGGGGTGTCGCCTGCCCGCTCCCCGATGAACTCGCGGAGCCGCTCCGTGTCGAGCGTGCCCTGGAGCCGGAAGGCCCGGGGGAACGCCCGACGGCGGACCGCGAGGTCGAGGCAGGCCGGATCAGGGTGCAGGTGCGCGCCCCGGCCCGGCAGTGCGCCACGGGGATCAGGGACGCAGACGCCCTCGACCGCCGTGACACGCAACAGCTGGTGCTTGGCCGCTCGCTTGCGGCAGCCCACGCAGGTGCGTTCCGGGCGTGCTCGGACATGCGTCCGGCCAGACGAAGGCAAGTCTACCCCTCCGAAGGGACATGGCGCCGCCCCGCCGATCCCGGGGGGAGCGGCGGGGGGTCTTTGGACAGAGCGAGCGGCCGGTCAGCGCCGCACTTAACGGTCGGCGTCCCGGTCGGTGTCCCGGTCAGCGTCCCGGCCGCCGTCCTCCGGCTGGCCCTCGGTGTCCGGCCGGATGTCGATCCGCCAGCCGGTGAGGCGGGCGGCGAGGCGGGCGTTCTGCCCCTCCTTGCCGATCGCCAGCGACAGCTGGTAGTCGGGCACGATCACCCGGGCGGAGCGCTGGGCGAAATCGACGATCTCCACGCTGGTCACCCGTGCGGGGGACAGCGCCGCGGCGACCATCTCGCGAGGGTCCTCCGACCAGTCGACGATGTCGATCTTCTCGCCGTGCAGCTCGCCCATCACCGCGCGCACCCGGCTGCCCATCGGGCCGATGCAGGCGCCCTTGGCGTTCAGGCCCTGCCGGCGCGACCAGACCGCGATCTTGGTGCGGTGGCCGGCCTCACGGGCGATCGCAGCGATCTCCACGCTGCCGTCCGCGATCTCCGGGACCTCCAGCGCGAACAGCTTCTTCACCAGGCTCGGGTGCGTCCGCGACAGCGTCACCGAGGCCCCGCGGACACCGCGGCGCACCGCCACCACATAGCACTTCAGCCGGGTGCCGTGCCGGTAGTCCTCGCCCGGGACCTGCTCCTGCGGCGGCAGGATGGCCTCCAGCTTGCCGATGTCGACCAGCACGTTCTTCGGGTCGTTGCCCTGCTGGACGACACCGGTGACGATGTCGCCCTCCTTGCCCGCGTACTCGCCGAAGGTCTGGTCGTCGGCGGCGTCGCGCAGGCGCTGCATCATCACCTGGATGCCGATGCTGGACGCGATCCGGCCGAAGCCGTTCGGGGTGTCGTCGAACTCCTTCGGCTCGACGCCCTCGTCCAGCTCCGCCGGGTCCTCCATCGCCCACACGGTGACGTGGCCGGACTTGCGGTCCAGGTGCACCCGGGCGCGACGGCGCGAGCCCTCGGTGCGGTGGTACGCGGTGAGGAGGGCGGACTCGATGGACTCGACCAGCAGGTCGAAGGGGATGTTCTTCTCGTTGACCAGCGTGCGCAGGGCACTCATGTCGATGTCCACGGCTACGCCTCCTCGTCTTTCGTCACGTTCGTCATGGTCCAGGCGGTGCGCAGGTCACTCCGCACCGTCGTCCCCCTCCTCGGAGGCGTCCGCGAAGTCCGCGGCCTCGTCGAGGAGCTCGTCGTCCTTGCGGTTGAACTCGACCTGGACGCGCGCCCGAGCCACCTCGGCGTACGCCAGACGGCGCTCCTTCGGACGACCGCGGCCCTTCACCGGCTGCACCTCGACCAGCGCGCCGTCCTCGTCCGCCTCCAGCACCCGGGCGACGATCTCCCCGCCGTCGACCAGGTGGATCTTGGCCAGCCGGCCCTCGGCGCGCTGCCAGTGCCGGGGCAGGTCCAGCGGGCGCTCCGCGCCCGGCGAACCGACCTCCAGCAGGTAGGGCTCGTCACCCATCAGGTCCGACTCGTCCAGGGCCTCACCGACCACCCGGCTGAACTCCGCGATGGCGTCCATGTCCACGCCGCCGTCGGTGTCGACGTCGATCTGCACCTGGCGGCGGTTGCCCGCCTTGGTGACCTTGACGTCCTCGAGGTCCAGTCCGGCCTGCGCGGCCAGCGGCTCCAGCAACGCGCGCAGCCGGTCGGTGTGGGTGGTGCTCATCCGGGTGGACTCCTCGGCCGCGTCTGCTGTTGTCAGAAGGTCGCTCCGCACCCTCCGGCGCCGGTCCGGCGCACACCGGGTCACGGCAGCTCGGCCCAAAGCCTAGCCGGTGAAGCCGGGAACCACCGATTCCGGACCACCGCCGACCGGTCGCACGCCACCCACTGCGAGCAAGCTCACACCGGCCCCCGCCGGGCCCCGAGATCCGAATCCGGGCCCGAAATCGTGGGGATTCTGTAATCATTCACGCCAACGAGGACCGGCGGGAAGGCCGCCCTCCCGCACACGCCCCGGAGTGACACCAATGCAGCCGCCCAGCCGACGCAGCTTGCTGGCCCTCGGGCTGCTCGTCCTCACCGCGTGTACCAGCGGCTACGACGGCAACGACGCCGTGCCCGGCAACCGCGGCCCGCTGCCGAACCCGGACGAACCGGTCGTCCTGCGTTCCATCGCCGCCACCGACACCCTGCTCAGCGGCTACGACGCCCTGCTCGCCGGCCCTGGCGGCGCCCAGGCCGCCCTGCTCCAGCCGCTGCGGGCCGAGGTGGCCCAGCACCGTGCCGCGCTCGCCTACGGCCTGCCCGCCGCCTCGATCCCCCCGGCGCCCCCGGCCACGCCCGCACCTTCGGGCCCATCCACGCCTTCGGGCACGCCGTCCGCCACCCCGACCGCCGTGCCGGTGACCACCCCAGCGGCACTCGCCGCGCTCGAACGGCAGACCGCCCAGACCCGCCTCGCCGACCTGGCCGCCGCCAGCCCGCCGCTCGCCCGCCTGCTCACCTCCGTCGCCGCCTCCGACGTACTGCACGCCGTCGCACTCGGCGACACCACCGCGTCGGCCACCCCGCCCCCGGCCGCCGGCACGCCCACCGAGGCGCCGACCGCGCCCCCGGGCGACCAGCCCACCAACTCCCCCTCCCCCTCGGCCACTCCCTCCGCCGCCGCGGCCGTCACCGCCCTCCAGGGCGCGCTCGGCGCCGAACACGCCGCCGTCTACGGCTACGGCGTGGTCGGCGCCCGGCTCCCCGAGGACCAGCAGCGCGCCGACGCCCGCACCGCCTACGCCGCCCACGAGGCCCGGCGGGACTCCTGGCAGCGGCTGCTCGCCTCCCTCGGCGCCACCCCGACCGCCGCCGCCGGCGGCTACCAGCTCCCGTTCGCCGTCACCGACACGGCCGGCGCCACCCGGCTCGCCGCCCACCTAGAAACCCGGCTCACCGCCGTCTACGCCGACCTGGTCGCCGCCGTCCCCGGCCCCCAGCGGAGCGCCGCCGCCGACGCCCTGCGCGAGTGCGCCCTGCGCGCCCACCGCTGGGGCGCCGCCGACACCGCCTTCCCCGGCATCCCCGAGCCCCTCCCCACTCCCACCGCCGCCCCTTCGGCTACCCGGCCCTGAGACCGGACCCGGCCCGCGCCACTGACCTGCGGTTTCCCGTCCATGGCCGACAATGGACGGGTAGTACCAACGGGGGAGCGTCAACCGGAAGGCCGGCATGTCGGGAGTAGCACCGCAGATCACCGTCCCCACCTGGCTGGCGCGCAGCGTCGCCGCGAGCCAGGGCGAGCCGGGCCGGCAGTGGCTGGCCGGGCTCCCCGCGCGGGTGGCCACGTACCTGGCGCGCTGGGACCTCACCCTGGAGCGGGTGCTCGACCCCGGCGGCAGCCTGAGCCTGGTCGGCTACGTCCACCGTGACGACCTCTCCCTCGCCGTCCTCAAGGCCGGACTTCGCACCCCCGAGACCGCCCTGGAGCACGCGGCGCTCGCGCACTGGGCCGGCCGCGGGGCCGTCCTGCTGCTGGACTCCGACCCGGCCGAGGGCGTCCTGCTGCTGGAGCGGCTGCACGGGGAGATCCCGCTGCGCTCGCTCGCCGAGGCGAAGGCGATGCTGGAAGCGACCAGCCTGCTGCACCGGCTCTGGTCCGACCTGCCGGAGGGCCACCCGTTCCCGTCGCTCGCGGCACGGACCGCCGACACCTCGGAGCGGCTGCAAGGACTCCGCGCCCTTCCCGGAGCGGCCGAGGCCCAGTCGCTGGTCACCGAGGCACTGGAGACGGCCGACGGCCTGGCCGGCTCCGCCACCGAGACCTTCCTGCTCCACGGGGACTTCCACCACGGCAACGTGCTCGCCGCCGACCGGGCACCCTGGCTGGCGATCGACCCGCGCCCGCTGGCCGGCGAGCGCGCCTTCGACCTGGCCCGGCTGGCCCTGGACCGGGCGGACACCCTGGTCGGCTCCCCGGGCGTGGCCGCGGCCGTCCGCCGCCGGCTGCACCAGCTCGCGGACGCGCTGGAGGTGGACCGGGAGCGGCTGCGCGGCTGGACGCTGTTCCGGGCCGTCGACCTCGCCCTGCGGGCCCTGGCGGCCGGCCGCCAGGAGGACGCCGAGCTCTACCTGGAGTTCGCCGGAGCGCTTTAGGACGCGCCGGGCTCGCGCAGCGGAAGCCGCGCCCCCATCACCGCGTACAGCCGGTCCGTCGCGGGGAAGCGCACCGCGCGGGCGAGGTCCTGGTAGCCGAGCGCCCGGTAGAGGCGTCGCGCGGGGGTCTCCGCGTCGATCGCGGAGAGGATGCTGCGGTCCAGCCCGGAGTGCTCGCAGAGGGTCCGGATCAGCCGGGAACCGACGCCCTGGCCCTGGAATTCGGGCAGCACGTGCAGCTCGGTGACGGCGAACACGTCGTCCAGCCAGCCGCCGTGGCCGCCCGCGCTCAGGTAGGGCTCGATCACCGTGCTCCACCAGTGCTCGCGTTGGTTGGGCATCCCGTAGCCGAAGCCGACCAGCCGACCGTCGCTCATCGCGCCGAACGCGATCACCCCGGCCTGGCGGGCGTGCCGTCCGACGATGTGCAGCCGGACCGCGACCTCCTCGGGCGTCAGGCCGAACGCCACCGCCTGGACCTCCAGCGCCTGCGGCGCCCAGGCCGCAAGGTCGATGGCCTCGATCGTCACCCCGGTCAGCTGATCCATGCCCCGGACGTTACTACTAGCAGCCCGGTGGCGCGGGCGAAGATCGGAACCGAACACCCGGGGCCCGGGGTCAGAACAGGACGCTCATGAATGCGCCCACCTCGCGGAACCCCACCCGCCGATACGCCGCCCGGGCCCGCAGGTTGAAGTCGTTGACGTAGAGCGAGACCACCGGGGCGACCTCGCGCAGCGCGATGTCCAGGACGGCGGCCATGCCGCTCTCGGAGAGGCCCTGGCCCCGGTACTCGGGGGCGACCCAGACGCCCTGGACCTGGCAGGCGCCCTCGGTGACGGCGCCGATCTCGGCCTTGAAGACCACCTGGCCGTCCTCGGTGAAACGTGCGAACGAGCGCCCGGTGGTGACGAGTTCGGAGACCCGGGCCTGGTAGAGCAGGCCGCCGTCGCCGGCCAGCGGGGAGACCCCGACCTCCTCGGTGAACATCGCCACGCAGGCGGGCATCAGCGCCTCGACCTCGTCGCGGCGCACCCGCCGCACCAGCGGGTCGGGGGCGATCTCGGCGGAGGGCGCGGTGGTGGCCATCAGCGGCTGGTGGGCACGGACTTCGCGGGCCGGGCCCCAACTGCGTTCCAGCAGCGCCCAGAAGGCGGCGGTGGCCTCGGCCGGTCCGACGATCGAGGAGCAGCGGCGGCCCTGTCGACGGGCCCGCTCGGCGAAGGCGGCGACGGCCTGCGGCCCGGCGTCGACCAGGACGAGGTTGGCTCCGGCGTAGCAGAGCGCGGCCAGGGCGCCGGCCCCGTCGTACCAGCCCCACATCTCGCCGCCGAGCCGCCACGGGTCCAGGCCGACGGCCTCGACCCGGGTGGCGACGAAGGCGTTGGCGACCGGGTCTCGGTGGAGGATCTCCAGGGCGTCCGCGAGGTCGGGGGGCTCCAGCACGCGGGTGGTGGCCAGGGAGCGGGCGGCCTGGAACGAGCCGGGGAGCATCACACCTCGATCGAGCATCGAGACAGCACCTCACTGAGACGAATCTGGCCGCACCCTACTCCGTGGCCCCACCCGGCTACGGCCGCGGGGCCGTCCGCGAACGGACGGCCCCGCTTCCGGAAAGCTGCGCGCGGCGCACCCGCGCGGACCCCGCGCGGTCAGTCGGCGGCGACGACGGTCGGCGTACCGGCCTCGACGCCCGCCTCCTGCATCTGCTCGGCGAGCTTGAGCGCCTCCTCGATCAGGGTCTCGACGATCTTCGACTCGGGGACGGTCTTGATGACCTCGCCCTTGACGAAGATCTGGCCCTTGCCGTTGCCGGAGGCGACGCCGAGGTCGGCCTCGCGGGCCTCGCCCGGACCGTTGACGACGCAGCCCATGACGGCGACGCGCAGCGGCACCTCCATGCCCTCCAGCCCGGCGGTGACCTCCTCGGCGAGCTTGTAGACGTCGACCTGGGCGCGGCCGCAGGACGGGCAGGAGACGATCTCCAGGCCGCGCTGGCGCAGGCCCAGGGACTCCAGGATCTGGTTGCCGACCTTGATCTCCTCGGCCGGCGGGGCGGAGAGGGAGACCCGGATGGTGTCGCCGATGCCCTCGGCGAGCAGCGCGCCGAAGGCGACCGCGGACTTGATGGTGCCCTGGAAGGCGGGGCCGGCCTCGGTGACGCCCAGGTGCAGCGGGTAGTCACAGGCGGCGGCGAGCTGGCGGTAGGCGTTGATCATCACGACCGGGTCGTTGTGCTTGACCGAGATCTTGATGTCGCGGAAGTCGTGCTCCTCGAACAGCGAGCACTCCCAGAGCGCGGACTCGACCAGGGCCTCGGGGGTGGCACGGCCGTACTTCTCCAGCAGGCGCTTGTCGAGCGAGCCGGCGTTGACGCCGATCCGGATCGGCACACCGGCGTCCCTGGCGGCCTTGGCGATCTCGCCGACCTTGTCGTCGAAGGCCTTGATGTTGCCCGGGTTGACGCGGACCGCGGCGCAGCCGGCGTCGATCGCGGCGAAGACGTACTTCGGCTGGAAGTGGATGTCGGCGATCACCGGGATCTGGGACTTCTTGGCGATGATCGGCAGCGCGTCGGCGTCGTCCTGGGAGGGGACGGCGACCCGGACGATCTGGCACCCGGACGCGGTGAGCTGGGCGATCTGCTGCAGCGTGGCGTTGATGTCCGAGGTCACGGTGGTGGTCATCGACTGCACCGAGACGGGGGCGTCGCCGCCGACCGGTACGTTGCCGACCATGATCTGCCGGGATACACGGCGCTTGGCGAGCGGCTTGAGCGGCAGGGACGGAATACCGAGCGAGATCGCGGTCATGTGCGCAGGGTTCCCCGGGGTTGAGGTGTGGTCGACCGCCCGGCCATTGGGACGGCCGAGGCCGGGCGCGCGATCGAGGCGCGCCCGGCCTCCACGGTACGGCACGGCGCAGGGCCCCAGCACACCCGCCGTACCCGGACCCCCTAGCTGATCTTCACCGGGTTCACCAGGTCGGCGACCATCACCAGCAGGGTGAAGCCGATGAAGATGCTGGCCACGACGTACGCCACGGGCATCAGCTTGGCGACGTCGAAGGGGCCCGGGTCGGGCCGCCTGAACATCCGTGCGAAGCGGCGCCGGACCGCCTCCCAGGCCGCACCGGCGATGTGGCCGCCGTCCAGCGGGAGCAGCGGCAGCATGTTGAACAGGAAGAGCGAGAGGTTGATGCCGGCCAGCAGGTTCACGAAGATCGCGACCCGCTGGGTGGCCGACTCGTGGAGCGAGAACACCTCGCCGCTGACCCGGGCCGCGCCGACCATCCCGATCGGCGAGTCCGGGTCGCGCGGGGCGTCACCCACCACGGCGTTCCACAGGCCCGGGATCTTGCCGGGCAGGGCGGCCAGCGACTTCACCCCGTTCTCGGCCATGTCGTACATCCGGTCGACGGACTGCCCGAAGCCGAGCTGGACGGTTTCGCTCTTGGGGGTGAACCCGAGGAACCCCGCCTGAACGGTCTGGCCCTTCACCGGCACGCCCCTGCCGTCGTACTTCTGCACGTCGTTGACGGCGATGGTGGGCTTGAAGGTGAGCCGCTCACCGCCGCGGTCCACGACGATCTCCACCTGCTTGCCGGCCGACTTCCGGATGTCCGCCTGGAACTGGTCGTAGTCGCGGATCCGGTCGCCGTCGAAGGAGAGCACCTTGTCGCCCTGGCGCAGGCCCACCTCGTTGGCCGGGGTCTTGGGCGCGTCGGCGGGGCAGGTGTCGGTGGGCTGACCGGCCTTGACGACGCACTGGGCGACCGAGCCGATGGTCGGCACCGCCATGGAGACGCCGAAGCCCATCATGACGGTCAGGAACAGCCCGAAGGCCAGGATCAGGTTCATGAACGGCCCGGCGAACATGACGATGATCCGCTGCCAGGGCTTGCGGGTGTAGAACAGCCGGTGCTCGTCGCCCTCCTGGAGCTCCTCGTAGGAGGCCTCCCGGGCGTCCTCGATCATGGTCCGCCAGGGCGAACTGCTGCGCTTGGTGATCCGGCCGTCCTCGCCGGGCGGGAACATCCCGATCATCCGGATGTAGCCGCCCAGCGGGATCGCCTTGAACCCGTACTCGGTGTCGCCCTTCTTGCGCGACCAGACGGTCGGGCCGAAGCCGACCATGTACTGCGGCACCCGGATGCCGAACAGCTTGGCCGTGGAGAGGTGGCCGAGCTCGTGCCAGGCGATCGAGACGAGCAGCCCGACCGCGAAGACCAGGATGCCGACCACCGTCAAAACCATTGCCACCGCTGGTCCTCCATGCCGCTCCGCTCGTCGTCTTGTCTTACCGCAGTCACGCCGGGTCGGACACCCGGCACGGGCGTTCCCGACCGGGAACGCCCCACGCCGTCAACCCGCCGCCGTCAGCCCGCCGCCAGCTCGCGGGCCCGGGCGCGGGCCCAGTCCTCCGCGTGCAGGACGTCCTCGACCGTCAGGGAAGTTCCCGGAACGGGCGTGCCGTGCTCGGCGACGACCTTGGCAACAGTGTCCACGATTCCCGTGAAAGCGAGGCGGCCCTGCAGGAACGCCTCCACGCACTCCTCGTTCGCCGCGTTGAAGACCGCCGGGGCGGTACCGCCCAGGGTGCCCACCTCACGGGCCAGCTCCACCGCCGGGAAGGCGTCGTTGTCCAGCGGGAAGAACTCCCAGGTCGCGGCCTTGGTCCAGTCGCAGGCGGGGGCGGCGTCCGGCACCCGCTCCGGCCAGCCCAGGCCCAGTGCGATCGGCATCCGCATGTCCGGCGGGCTGGCCTGCGCCAGCGTCGAACCGTCGGTGAACTCCACCATCGAGTGCACCACCGACTGCGGATGGACCACGACCTCGATCCGGTCGAACGGCACGTCGTACAGCAGGTGCGCCTCGATCACCTCCAGGCCCTTGTTCACCAGGGTGGCCGAGTTGATCGTGACCACCGGGCCCATCGCCCAGGTCGGGTGCGCCAGCGCGTCCTGCGGGGTCACCCCGGCCAGCTGCGCACGGGTCCGGCTGCGGAACGGGCCGCCGCTGGCCGTCACCACGAGCTTGCGCACCTCGGCCCGGGTGCCGCCGGCCAGCGCCTGGAACAGCGCGGCGTGCTCGGAGTCCACCGGCACGATCTGCCCCGGCTTCGCCACCGCCTTCACCAGCGGGCCGCCGACGATCAGCGACTCCTTGTTGGCCAGCACCAGCACCCGGCCCGCCGCCAGCGCGGCCAGCGTCGGGCGCAGCCCGATCGACCCGGTGATGCCGTTCAGCACCGAGTGGCACTCCATCGCGGCCAGCTCGGTCGCCGCGTCCGGCCCCGCCAGCACCGCCGGCAGCGGACCGCCGGCCGCCTTCTCCGCCAGCGCCGCGCGCAGCGCCGGCTCGGCCACCGGGTCCGCCACCGCCACCGTGTGCACGCCCAGCCGCAGCGCCTGCTCGGCGAGCAGCTCCACCCGGCCGCCGGCCGCCGACAGGGCGACCACCCGGAAGCGGTCCGGGTTGCGGAGCACCACGTCGATGGCCTGGGTGCCGATCGACCCGGTCGAACCGAGGATCACCAGCTCCCGGGGGCCGGAAGGGTCCTGCACGATGGGCGTGAACCGCAGCTGCGGGTGGGCGAGCGAAGTCATGCGCCCATTGTGTCCTGCCCGCAGCCCTGCGCAGGACCCCCTCGACGGGACGCCCGGCAGGGGACCGCCACCGCGCGACGGCTCTCCCCAGGACGCCGGGGCCCGCCCCGGGCTACCGTCGGAGCCATGCGTACCGTCATCGCCGGGGGCCACGGACAGATCGCGCTGAAGCTCGAACGGCTGCTCGCCGCGCGCGGCGACCGGCCCGCCGGGATCATCCGCCGCCCCGAACAGGCCCAGGACCTCGCCGACGCCGGAGCCGAGCCGCTGCTGCTCGACCTGGAGTCCGCCACCGCCCCGCAGCTCGCCGAACTGCTCGCCGGCGCCGACGCGGTGGTCTTCGCCGCCGGCGCCGGACCGGGCAGCGGCGCCGCCCGCAAGAACACCGTGGACCGCGACGCCGCCGTCCTCCTCGCCGACGCCGCCGAACTCGCGGGCGTCCGGCGTTACCTGATGGTCTCCTCGATGGGCGCCGACGCCGACGCCCACCACCCCGCCGACGAGGTCTTCGAGACCTACCTGCGGGCCAAGGGCGCCGCCGACGACGCCGTCCGGGCCCGGACCGGGCTGGCCTGGACGGTGCTGCGCCCCGGCCGGCTCACCGACGGCCCCGGCACCGGCCTGGTCCGGCTCGCCCCCTCGGTCGCGCGCGGCGCCGTGGACCGGGCCGACGTCGCCGCCGTGCTCGCCGCGCTGCTGCGCGAACCGGGCACGGCCGGGCAGACGTTGGAACTCGTCGCCGGCAACGCCCCGATCGAGGAGGCCGTCACCGTCGCGGCCGGGCACAACGGCTGAACCGGAGCGGGGCGCCGGGCCGGCCCCGGCACGCGCGAAGGGCCCGGTCACCGGACCGGGCCCTTCGTCGGGGTCGCTCAGCGGGGGTCGATCAGAGGTCGAGGCCGGTGAGGACCAGGACCTTCTCGACCGTGTAGTCGTCCATCGCGTAGCGGACGCCCTCGCGGCCGACGCCGGAGTCCTTGACGCCGCCGTACGGCATCTGGTCGGCGCGGTAGGACGGCGCGTCGCCGATGATCACACCGCCGACCTCCAGCTCCCGGTGGGCGCGGAAGGCGGTCTGCAGGTCGTGCGTGAACACGCCCACCTGCAGGCCGAACGGCGAGTCGTTGGCGGCCGCGAACGCCTCGTCGACACCGTCCACCCGGTGCAGCGACAGGACCGGACCGAACACCTCGGCCTTGGCCAGGATCGCGTCCGCCGGCAGCTCGGCCAGCACGGTCGGCGCGTAGGTCGCGCCCTCGCGGGTCCCGCCGGCGAGCACCTTGGCGCCCTTGGCGACCGCGTCGTCCACCCAGGACTCCACCCGCTTGGCGGCGTTCTCGTCCACCAGCGGGCCGACGTCCGTCGCGTCGTCGTTCGGGTCACCGGTGACCTGCGCCTTGACCTTGGCCACGACCTTCTCCACCAGCGCGTCGTACACCGACGCGTCGGCGATCACCCGCTGCACCGAGATGCAGGACTGGCCGCCCTGGTAGTTGGCGAACATCGCGATCCGGGTGGCCGCCCAGTCGAGGTCGGCCTCCGAGGACCAGTCGGCGAGCACCACGGCCGCGGCGTTGCCGCCCAGCTCCAGGGTGCAGTGCTTGCGCGGCACCGAGTCCATGATCTGGTAGCCGACCTTGTCCGAACCGGTGAAGGAGATCACCGGCAGGCGCTTGTCCTGCACCAGCGCCGGCATCCGGTCGTTCGGCACCGTCAGGATGCTCCAGGAACCGGTCGGCAGGTCGGTCTCGGCCAGGATCTCGCCCAGCACCATCGCCGACAGCGGGGTCGCCGGGGCCGGCTTCAGGATGATCGGGGCGCCGACCGCGATCGCCGGGGCGACCTTGTGGGCGACCAGGTTCAGCGGGAAGTTGAACGGGGCGATCCCGAGCACCACACCGCGCGGGAAGCGGCGCACCACCGCGAAACGGCCCACGCCGCCCGGGTCGGTGTCCAGCCGCATCGTCTCGCCGTTGGTCCGGCGGGCCTCCTCGGCCGCCCAGCGGAAGACCGAGACGGCACGGCCGACCTCGCCGCGGGCCCACTTGATCGGCTTGCCGTTCTCCGCGGTGATCAGCTGGGCGATCTCCTCGGTACGCTCGGTCAGGCGCTTGGCCACGTGGTCCAGCGCGGCGGCGCGCTGGTGCGCGGGCGTGGCGGCGAACACCGGCAGCGCGGCGACGGCGGCGTCCAGCGCCTCCTCGACCTGGGCCTCGGTCGGGATGCTCACCGTGCCGACCAGACGGCCGTCCCAGCTGTTGTGCACCTCGAAGTCGGCGTCGCCGCTCGCCCGGCGGCCGGCCAGCCAGAAATCGTACGTGGTGGTCACCGTGGTACCGGCCCTCTCCTCGTCGTCGTCAGGCCCACGGGAGTGGGACCCGAACCCGAGGGTAGGTGGGGCGGCGGGCCGACCGGATTGGCCGACCAGGAGTGTTCGACTCCGAGGCCACTCCATCCCGTCCAGGGCCTGCGGTTACTCCTCGCCGGAGCGCAGCGCCAGCCACAGCTCCATCCGCACGTCGGTGTCGTCCAGCGAACGCCCCAGCAGCTCCTCGACCCGGCGCATCCGGTAGCGCAGCGTGTGCCGGTGCACCCCGAGATCGGCCGCCGCCGCGTCCCACTGCCCGTGTCGGGACAGCCACGCCCGCAACGAGGCCACCAGATCGCCGCGGGCCGTCCGGTCGTGCTCGCGCAGCGGCCGCAGCAGCCCCTCGGCGAACGCCGTCACGGCGTCCTCCCCGAGCAGCGGCAGCAGCGAACCCGCGCCGACCTCCTCGTGGTCCACCGACCGCCGGCCGCCGCGCAGCGCCACCGCCAGCGCCCGCTCGGCCTGCGCGTGCGCCGTCCCGGCCTCCTCCAGCGCGGCCGGCGCGGACACGCCCAGCGACAGGCCCTCGTGCTCCTCGACCGCGCCCAGACAGGCCCGGTGCACCGCGCCGTTGTCCAGCGCCAGCACCATCAGCCGCAGCCCGTGCGCCCCTTCCTCCCGCGCCACCAGCAGCTTCTCGCCCACCCGGGCGCCCGCCTGCTCGGCCCGGTCCCCCAGTTCCCCGAGGGCCTCCGCGGCCTCCGCGTTCGGCCCGGCCCCGGCCACCAGAACCCGTATCGTCCCCTCCGGCAGGCCGCCGAACAGCCCCACCGCCACCTGGCGGGCCGTCGCCACCTCTCCCGCCAGCACCATCCGCAGCAGCGCCGCGCCCATCCGCTCCTCCGCCTGTCGCAGCTCGCGCGAGCGCTCCAGCGTCAGGGTCAGCAGCGCCACCGCCGCGTTCAGCACGTACCGCTCGGTCGGGGTGATCCGGTCCTCGGTCCCCACCGCCAGGAAGCCCCGGGCCCGCCGGTCCGCCCCCAGCGACTGGACCACCACGTAGTCCTCGTCCGCCGTGTCTATCCCCGGCGCCCGCCCCTGCAGCGCGGCACTCGACGGCGCCGGGCGCCGGCGCAGCCGGTCCACCTCCGCCGCCAGCCGCCCCGCCCGGCGCGCCGCCCAGTCGGGCGCCACCACCGACAGCGCCCCCGACCCGTCGTACAGCGCGGCCCACCCGCCCAGCCGAGCCGCCAGCCGGCGCACCACCGCCGTCGTGCCGTCCTTGCCCAGCGCGGCCCGGGTCAGCTCCTCCTGCGCCTCGAAGGAGGTCGTCACCGCCTCGTACTGCTCCGCGGCCAGCGCCGCCGACACCACCTTGCTGATCGCGATGAACGGCGTCGGCTCCGGCACCCGCAGCAGCGGCAGCCCCCGCTGCGCGGCCGCGTCCACCAGCGGCTGCGGCACCTCCGTGTGCGACAGCCCCACCCCCAGGCCCAGTCCCACCACCCCGGCGTCGGCCAGCCGGTGCACGTACGCCTGCAGCTGCGCCGCCGTACGGCCCAGCTTGATCCCGGTGGTGAGCAGCAGCTCGCCACCCTCCAGGAACGGCGTCGGGTCGTCCAGCTCACTGGTGTGCACCCAGCGGACCGGCCGCTCCAAGTGGTCCGCACCGGCGAGGACCGTCAGATGGAGCGAGCTGTTGCGGACAACGGAGGCGAGTGTGGGGGGCATGGCACCTTCGGGGGATCGACCTGACCGCGCCGTTGCGGCCGGGCGAGGAGAGGGCAATGGGACAAGTGAGAGTCTCTCCCCTTCATTATGGACGCACCGGACAACCGGCACTGCCGAATCCACCTCGAAGGCGAGCTTGGACCTCGCGCCCCGTCACCCCCGCAGATCCACCAGCAGCGGCGGCACCTGCTCCCCCGACACCGCCGTCAACGACACCACCGCGTGCCCCGCCGGCAGCGCGTGCGCCAGATCCGACGGCGACCACCGCAGCCGCTCCACCTCCCGCGTCGTCACCGACTCCGTCTGCGCCGCCGTCCCCGACAGCGCCCGCCGCCCCAGCCGGCCGGCCCGCCGCACCACGCCGCCGGAGGTGTCGGGGGTGTGGGTCACCGCGGTCTCCGACACCAGATGCGTCCCCCAGGCCTCGGAGAACATCCGACCGTCCCACGGCGCGATCCCCGGGAACACCATCCGGCAGCCGACCGCACCGAACAGCGGCGCCCGCAGCGCCTCCGGCAGGTCCACCAGCGTGCGCAGCAGCAGCACCGCGCCCGCGTTCGCCCCGCGCATCCGCTGCACCCCGCGCACCGCGGTCGCGTCCAGCGCCGCCGAGGCGTCGTCCACCACCAGGCCCGCGAACAGGGAACGGTCCTCGCGGGCCCCCGCCGCCTGCACGAACTGACCCACCACCAGCCGGGACAGCATCCGCGCGGCCTCCGGGTGGCTGCGCTCCGGCAGCTTCACCCGCACCCGCAGCGGATGGTCCAGCACCCGCATCGCGAACGGGGGCCGGCCGGTGCCGTCCGTCGCGAAGGCGCCCTCGAAGGCCGGCCGGTCCAGCAGCGTCAGCCGATCCGCCAGCAGCGCGCCGGGGTCGTCCGCCCGGCCGCGCTGGCGCTCCCGGTGCTCCAGGTCCCGCTCGTACACGGCCAGTCGGCCGGCCACCCCGAGCGCCTTCACCAGGGCCGCCAGCGCGTCCGGCTCACCGGCCAGCAGCGCCCGCAGCTCCCGGACTCCCGGATAGCGGCCGTACGCGGCGTGGAACGGGCCCACCACCTGTTGCAGCGCCGTCCGGGCGTTCTCCGCGCGGGCCGTCAGCTCGTCCGGCAGCAGCGCCTCGGCCAGCCGGGCGGCCGCCTCGTCCGGATCCCGCGCCGCGCCGTAGAGGTCCAGCCCGTACACCGACGCCGGGTCACCGGGCGCGATCACCACGTCGTACCAGGCGTCCGGGCCGAGGTCGGCGTCCGCCGCCCCGACCACCACCGCGCACGCGGTACCGGCCAGCGCCTGCAGGCACAGCGCCTCCGCCACCGGCCGCGCCAACCGCGCCGTCTTCCCCGTCCCCGCCGGGCCCACCGCCAGCAGCGAGGTGCCCAGCACCGCCGGATCCAGCGCGAAGCCGGCCGCCCGGTGGCTCAACGGGTTCTTCGGCACGTCCTGGGCGGTCCCGAGGCAGACCTGACCCAGCAGCAGGTCGTGCCGCTCGGCGCGGCCCGCCAGCTCTCGCGACTCCGAGGGGTGCGCGAAGGCCGCCCCGCCCCGCGCCGCCACCTGCTCGACGAAGGCCGGCACGAACGCCGGGTCCGCCTGCGCCGACTCCCACGCCCGCTGGATCCGGACGTAGTCGACGTCGCCGACCGCCTCCCGCTCCAGGCGCCCGGCTGCCTCGGCCGCCCCGCCCTGCCGCAGCCCGTCCCACGGGTCCATCCCCCGGGTCGCCTCCGCCGCCACCCGGTCCTCCTCGGCGGGCTGCTCCTGCGTCACCGTCCGCGACAGCAGCGGCGCCACGTACCGGCGCCACACCTCGGGCCAGCGGCCCATCCGGCCGAAGAGCTTGATGACGAGCGCGGCCACCAGGAGGTTGACGGACACACCGACGACGGTCACCTCGGTGTCGGTGGGGTTCTTCACCCAGACGGTCAGCACGATCAGGCGAAGCACCAGCTGGGTTCCGTACAGGAATGCGAACCACGCCACCACCGCGTTGAGCCCCGCCCGCAGCAGCAGCGGCCAGGCCGCGACCTGGGCCGCCTCCGCCCGCTCCGGGTCGATCCGGCGGTAGCCCAGCCGGTAGACGCCGGGCTCGGCCTCCGGGCGCGCGGCCGCGGCCCAGGTGGGGAGGTCGAAGGCGGGGGGCCCGCCGGCGCGGGTACCGGGCCGTTGGTGGGGCATCGGGGCCGGGGATCTGGTGGTGGTCCGATCGGTGTGGTGGTGTGCCCCGTCCTGCGCCATGTACGGCCCCGCTCCCTCGCCCGCCCGGCCCGACCGCCGTCGGTGCCGCCATACCCATGCCGCCGTACCGGCGACACGCCCGCGCTCAATGTAGTGGAGCGGGACCTGCGGGTAGTCTCACCACCCGCGCTGGCCGTGCCGGACAAGTCGGACGGCTCAGTGCTACCGAGTGGCGCATGCCCGGCCGGGGAGGGCGGCCGTAGCCTGCGAAGCACCGAGCCGAGAAGTCTGGAGAAACCCCATGAGCGCCGCAACGCCGCTCCCGCAGGAGCGCCGCCTGGTCACCGCGATCCCCGGTCCGAAGTCGCAGGAGCTGCAGGCCCGCAAGCTGGGTGCGGTGGCGGCCGGCGTCGGCACCACCCTGCCGGTGTACGTGTCCCGTGCCAACGGCGGCGTGCTGGAGGACGTGGACGGCAACTCGCTGATCGACTTCGGCTCCGGCATCGCCGTGACCAACGTCGGCAACAGCGCCGAGGCCGTGGTGGCCAAGGCGAGCGAGCAGCTGGCCGCCTTCACCCACACCTGCTTCATGGTGACCCCGTACGAGGGTTACGTGGCCGTCGCCGAGCAGCTGAACGAGCTGACCCCGGGCGACCATGACAAGCGCACCGCGCTCTTCAACTCGGGCGCCGAGGCGGTCGAGAACGCGGTGAAGGTCGCCCGCGCCTACACCAAGCGCACCGCCGTCGTGGTGTTCGACCACGGCTACCACGGCCGCACGAACCTGACCATGGGCCTGACGGCGAAGAACATGCCGTACAAGCAGGGCTTCGGGCCGTTCGCCCCGGAGATCTACCGGGTGCCGGTGGCCTACCCGTACCGCTGGCTGACGGGCGCGGAGAACTGCGCCGCCGAGGCCGCCGCGCAGGCGATCGAGATCATCAACAAGCAGATCGGCGCCGAGAACGTCGCCGCGATCATCATCGAGCCGATCCAGGGCGAGGGCGGCTTCATCGAGCCGGCCAAGGGCTTCCTGCCGGCGATCGTGGAGTACGCGAAGGCGAACGGCATCGTCTTCGTCGCGGACGAGATCCAGACCGGTTTCTGCCGTACCGGCCAGTGGTTCGCGTGCGAGGACGAGGGCATCGTCCCGGACCTGATCACCACCGCGAAGGGCATCGCCGGCGGCCTGCCGCTGGCCGCGGTGACCGGTCGCGCCGAGATCATGGACGCCGCGCACGCGGGCGGCCTGGGCGGCACCTACGGCGGCAACCCGGTGGCCTGTGCGGCCGCGCTGGGCGCCATCGAGACGATGAAGGAGCAGGACCTCAACGGCAAGGCGCAGCGGATCGGCGAGATCATGCTGGGCCGCCTGCGGGCGCTGCAGGAGAAGTTCGACATCATCGGCGAGGTCCGCGGCCGCGGCGCGATGATCGCCGTCGAGCTGGTGAAGCCGGGCGGCAAGGAGCCGAACGCGGAGGCCACCGCGGCCATCGCGAAGGCCTGCCACGCCGAGGGCCTGGTGGTGCTGACCGCCGGCACCTACGGCAACGTGCTGCGCTTCCTGCCGCCGCTGGTCATCCCGGAGCACCTCCTGGCCGAGGGCCTGGACATCCTGGAGGGCGCGTTCGCCGCCGTCTGAGCGGTGTCGCCCGTCAGGTCGTGAGACCCCCTTCCGGAGGGATGTCCGGACAGCGCTGAACGGCCCGTGGGGACCTCTGGTCCCGCACGGGCCGTTCGGTTGTCGGCGGCCGGTCGCGGGCCCGCCGCCCGGCCGGGCATGATCGTCGGGACGTCCGAAAGCGTTGCCCCGGGCAGGGCGGAAGCGTTGCCCCGGGCAGGGTGAAGATGATGTGCGGAATCGCTGAAGGCGCTCGGCGCGGAAGGGCTGTTGACGTAGTGTCATCGCAGATGGACAGCGAGCCTCAGCCATTGGCGGAGCCGCCAGCGGGACCGCCCTCGGCGGTGGGTCCGCACGCGCGCCGCGAGGACAACCAGGCCGCCCCGGGAGGGGCGGCGCACACCGAAGGCCGATCGACCGACCGTCCGACCCACACCCCCCGGGGCGCACGGAACGGCGATCATCAGAGCCGCCCCGGAGCTCTCCCCCCTGCTCCGGGGCGGCTGTCCGGCGTTCCGGGCCGGGTGGCCCGCTCGGTGGCCGTGCCGGTGGTGGCGGCGGTCGTACTCCTGCTGGTGTCGTGGCAGGTGGCGGTGGACGGCCCGTTGCTCGGGCTGGACCGTTCGGTCCGCGCCGCCGTCCGGGCCGCCCATCGGGAGCAGCCCGACACGCTGCTCGACCACCTCGGCCACGCCCTGTCGGATCTGGGCAGCAGCGTGCCCGCGATCCCGGTGCTACTGGCGGCCGGCGCACTGGCCGCGTGGTGGTGGCGCCAGGCCGACGCGGCGGGGCGCTGGTGGCTGCCGCTGCCGGTGGCGGTGCTGACGGCGGGGCTGATCCCGCTGCTCGTGGTGCCGGCGAAGGCCGCGTTCGCCCGGCCGGGCCCGCTCGGTGATCCGCTGACGCCGGGCCAGTGGGGCTGGTACCCGTCCGGACACACCACCACCGCGTCGCTCTCGTACGGGGTGGCGGCGCTGCTGCTGGCCCGGGTGGCGGGCCCGCGCGCGGCGCGCCTGCTGACGGCGGGCGCGGCACTGCTGGCGGTGGCGGTCGGCGCGGGGCTGGTGTGGAGCGACTTCCACTGGCTGCTGGACGTGGTGGCCGGCTGGTGCCTGGCCGCCCTGGTGCTGTGGGGGGCGGCCCGATGGCTGCCCCGGCCGGGCGGCGGCGGGAGGCGTCAGGCCTCGGGGTCCTCGTTGCGGTGAACGAGGCCGGTCTCGCCGTTGTCGCGGTGCCACTCGATGACGAGTTCGTCGCGGGCACCGAAGCGGACGAGGTGGCGGCCGACGACGTCCTCCAGGCCGGGCAGGTTCTCCCGCTCGCCCTCGACGGTGAGCAGCAGCGCGTCGGGCGCGGCCTCCAGGGTGGCGGTGCCGGCGCCGAAGACCAGGGTGCCGCGACCGGTCTCCTCGGAGAAGGCGGCCTCGATCTTGCGGCCCATGTGGGCGGCGAGCTGCTTGGCGTAGCGGGCGGAGCGGTCGGTGGTGACGCGGGCTTCGGAGCGGGGCACGGGCCCTCCAGTGATCCGGGAAGGGAGCTTAGGGTCCCCTCAGTTGAGGCTACGCTAACCCAGATACTGAGTCTGGCTCAACATATTTCCCGGGCGCCCGTCCGCCGTCGGCCGCAGGCCCCGGACCGGCCGATACGCTTGGGCGGACGCCTGCCGAGGAGACCGCCGATGACCACCACGCCGACCGACGATCCGGCGGGCGCCTCCCCCACCCCGCCGGCGGGCTCCCCGGACACCGCCGCCGAGCTGGCGGACACCATGACCAGGGCGATCAAGCGGATCCGCCGCCGCACCAGCGAGCGGCTGGAACCGTACGGCATCACCCCCGGCCAGGGCCGGGCGCTGCGCGCGCTGGCCCACGCGCCCGGCTGCGAGCTGCCGGACCGCGCGATGCGGCTGAGCGACCTCGCCGACCGCCTGCACATCGCCCCGCGTTCGGCCACCACCGTGGTCGACGCCCTGGAGGAGGCCGGCCTGGTCGAGCGCAGCCCCGACCCCGCCGACCGGCGGGCCGTACGGATCCTGCTCACCGAGGCCGGCCAGGCGGCGGTGGAGCGGATCGGGCAGGTCCGGCACGAGGTGGCGCAGGAGTACTTCGGCCGGGTCAGCCCCGCCGACCAGGAGGTGCTGTTGCGAGTGCTGCGTTCCGCCGAGGCCGACTACGCGGCCGCCATGCCGCCGCGGCGGCCGGCATCCCCGGGCGCAGCACGGTGATGCCGATCCCGGCGATCACCAGCAGCGCGGCGCCGGCCGCCATCGGGCTGATCCGCTCCCCGAACAGCAGCCAGGCCGAGGACATCCCGAACACCGGCACCAGCAGCGAGTAGGGCGCGACGGCGGTGGCGTCGTAGGTGCGCAGCAGGAAGCTCCAGGCGACGAAGCCGAACAGGGTGGAGACCAGCCCGACGTAGCCGATCGCACCGAGCCCGGCCGGGGTGATCTCGCGCAGCGCGCGCAGGTCCGCGTCCGGGCCCTCGACCAGCAGGGACAGGGCGAGCAGCGGCAGCGGCGGGACGGCGCTGACCCAGACCATCCAGCGCAGCGCGTCCGGCGGCGCGGCCCTGCGGGTCAGCACGTTGGACAGGCCCCAGGCGACGGCGGCCAGGGCGACCAGGGCGAAGGCGCCGAGCGAACCGCCGAGGCCGTGGTCGAGGGCGCTCAGGGCGATGCCGGAGAAGGCGATCGCCAGTCCCACGAGGCGCTGCCCGGCGGGCCGTTCGCGCAGCAGTACGGCGGCGAACAGGGCGGTGAAGACGGCCTGCCCCTGGAGCACCAGGGAGGAGAGGCCGGCCGGCATCCCGGCGTGCATGCCGAGGAAGAGCAGCCCGAACTTGACCACCCCGAGGACGAGGCCGACCGCCAGCACCCAGCGCCAGGCCACCCTGGGCGGGCCGACGAAGAAGACCGCCGGTACCGCGACGACGGCGAACCGCAGGGCGCAGAAGAGCAGCGGCGGGAAGCTGTCCAGGCCGACGTCGATGATGACGAAGTTGAGGCCCCAGACGGCGGCCACCAGGACGGCCAGGGCGATGTGACGCGGACTCATGGTTCTGCCGGGAGCGGCGGGTGTTGCGGTCATGGGTCGAGCATGGCGGCGGCCAATCGTGTAGCACCAGCGATGAGTTCTGAACGAAACGCTTTAGCATCGCTGCATGATGGATCTGGGGCGCCTGCGGGCGCTGCACGCGGTGGCGGTGCACGGCTCGGTCGGCAGGGCGGCGGCCGCGCTCGGGTTCACGCCCTCGGCGGTCTCGCAGCAGATCGCCAAGCTGGAGCGGGAGACCCGGACGGTCCTGCTGGAGCGGCAGGGCCGGGGCGTGGTGCTGACCGACGCGGCGCAGGAGCTGGCGGCGACCGCGCAGGCCGTCCTCGGGCTGGTGGAGCGGGCCGAGGTGCGGCTGGAGGAGCAGCGCGGCCAGGCGGTCGGGCGGCTGCTGGTCGCCGCGTTCGCGAGCGGAGCGCGCGGGCTGATGCCCGGGGTGCTGGCCGACCTGCGACGGCGCTGCCCGGAGCTGGACGTCCGGCTGCTGGAGTGCGACCCGTACCCGGCGGCCGAGTTGGTGGCCCGGGGCGAGGTGGATCTGGCGCTGGTGCAGGACTGGCCGACCGTCCCACTGCCGGTGCAGGAGGGCCTGTCCCGGCTGGACCTCGGGACGGACCCGGTGGACCTGCTGCTGCCCGCCGAGGACGAGCTGGCCGAGCTCGTCGCGGTACCGGTGCAGCGGCTGCGCGGGCGGCGCTGGATCAGCGTGCCGCCGGGCAACATCTGCCACGACTGGCTGGTCCGCACCCTGCGGGAGGCTGGGGAGGAGCCGGATGTGCGCTACCAGGTCGGCGAGTTCGAGACCCAGATCGCGCTGGTCGCGGCCGGCCTGGGGATCGGCCTGGTGCCGCGGCTCGGCCGGGGCGCCCTGCCGCCCGGGGTGGTCGCCCGGCCGGTGGTGCCGGAGCCGACCCGCCGGGTGTACGCGCTCTGGCGCGCCCAGGCCTCGCGGCGGCCGGCGATCACCGAGGCGCTGGCGGTGATGCGGGAGCGCTCGGCGCTGCTGGGCGCCCCGGCGCGTTAGATCCCGCCCAAGCCCTAGCTGGCGAGGCCGATCACCAGCCACATGAAGCCCACCCCGGCGACGGTGCAGAGCAGGGTGCTGCGGGAGGGGTGCGGGCTGTGCGCCTCCGGGAGGATGTCGGAGGTGGCCAGGTAGAGCAGGAAACCGGAGAAGAAGCCGAGGTAGAGGCCGAGCAGGTGCTCGGGAATGGTGAAGGCGAGGGTGATCGCGGCGCCGGACACCGGGGCCAGGGCGTCCGCCGCGAGCAGGGTCACCGCCCGCCGCCGGTTGTTCCCGTAGAGCCGGGTGATCGTGTACGTGTTGAAGCCGTCGGCGAAGTCGTGCGCGACGACGGCGATGGCGACGACCGTTCCGACCGTGGTCCCGGCCTGGAAGGCGGCGCCGATCGCGAAGCCGTCCATCACGCTGTGCCCGACCAGGGCCAGCGCGGCGGTCATGCCGATGCCCTGGCGCCCGGCGTGGTGGGCGTGCCCGTGCTGGTGGCCGTGGGTGTGCTCGGCGTACTCGCCCTCGTGGCCGCGGTGGATGGCGACCGCGCGTTCGACCACGTGGATGGTGAGGAAGCCGACCGCGAACATCAGCAGCGCCTGCGGCACGCCGTGCACCTCGTCCGGTGCCTGGCGGATGGCCTCGGGCAGCAGGTCGAAGGCGACCACGCCGAGCATGAGGCCGGCGGCGAAGCCGAGCACGAGGTGGCGGCGGTCGCCGGTGCGCTGGGCGACGAAGCCGCCGATCAGGGTCATCAGGAACGCCCCGGCGGCGACCAGGACGGCGGTCACCGGGCAACCTCCGGGTGGGTCGACCCGCCGTGCGGGCGGCGGCGGTTCCCGCCGTGTGGTCTGCCGAGCGCTCTGCCCATTCCTCTCCCCCTGGGGTCCGCCCGTGGCCGGGCCGACCGCCGACCGTATCGGACGACCGTTCGATGATGATCGCCCGGGGTGCCGTTGCTCGGCCGGGGCTGCTTATCAGCCTCGGGCCGGGGTCGGGGGCACGCCCGCCGGATGGGCCGTCGGGATGAGCGCCGGGTGGGTGGCGGGAGCGGGTCAGCGGCCGGCGGAGAGGGGCAGGCCGAGGTGGGTGCGGGCGAGTTCGCGGACGCCGTCGCCGTCGACCAGGTGGATGTGCCGGTGGCTCTCCTCGCCGGTGAGGTCCAGGGCCTCGTCGGCGAAGCGGCCGGTGGTCAGCCGCAGGCCGCGCTCGGCGGACTCCTCCTGGACGGCCTCGGCCAGGGTGGCGATCTCCGCGGCGCTGACCGGTGCGGCTCCCCGGGAGGCCCAGACCACCCAGCGGCCGGGCAGCGCACTGCCCGGGGCCCCCTCACCGGTGGCGACCAGCCCGGCCGGGCTCCGCAGCCGGACGCTCCACTCGGCGAGCCCGCCCCGGGTGAGCAGGTCGCGCACCAGCTGGGCGAACTCGTTCGCGGACAGGTCGGGTGCGGCCGGTACGGCGGCCCCCGCCTGGGCGGCCGGCTGGACGCCCAGGCGGCCGTACGGGTCCGGGGTGACGGCGGCGCCGAGCTGGCGCAGGCGGACGAGCGCCTCGTCCTGCTCGGAATCGGCGTAGACGCCCTCGTCGTCGCGCTCCTCGTAGGGGGTGGCGGGCGGCAGCAGCCGGGTGCGGGCCAGCGCGTCGCGGTCGGCGTCCACACTGACCAGGCAGAGCGGCTCGGCGGTACCGGGCTCGCGCAGCCAGCCGTTGAGCACGACGCCCGCGAGTATCTCGTCGGTGTCGACGGCGTCGGCGGCCTGCAGGGCGCGCAGGGCGAGCCGGGCGACCAGGCGCAGGTAGTCGGTGGCCCGGTCGGCGGGCGGGCGCGGGACCGGGACGATGTCGCCGTCCGGGGCGAGCCGGTAGCCGGTGAGCGAGGGCACCAGGTCGAGCGGCGGCAGGTCGAGGTCCAGCACGGCGGTGCGGGTGAGCGGGCGGAAGACCGCACGACAGGGGGCGGGCAGGTCCTGGGTGGCGGTCTCGGCGGCGGCGAGCGCCCGTTCCAGCAGCGACTCCACGGCGGCCGGCTCGGACAGCCGGTAGGCCCGCCGGCACTCCTCCAGACTCTCGTTGTACTCGCGCACGGCACGAGCGCGGGCCGCCTCGGCCGCCTCGTGGACGCGCCGGGACTCGTCGGCGGCCGGGCTGCCGGCCTCGGCCCGGCGGGTGCGCCACTCGCGCAGGGCGCGTTGGTGAGCCAGCCGGGCCTGAGCCAGTTCGCGCTGGTAGCCGGAGTCGAGCAGGCGGCGGGCCGGGGTGCCGTCGGGGTCGGCGACGGCCGGCTCGGCGGGCGCGAAGTCCGCCCAGCGGGGTTCGGCCTCGCTGTCGGCCTCCGGTCCGTCGGTCGGGTAGGGGCGGGGCTCGTAGTGGCGCAGCTGGCTCTCGAAGTCCATCGCCGAGACGGGCAGGGCGGCCCGCCGGAGCAGGTCGGCCAGCCGGTCGTGCTCGGTCTGGACGGTGAGCGTGCGGTGGTGGGTCAGCGCGGCGGCCCGGGCGTGGGCCGCGACGGACTCCTCGGGATCGGCCGCCCCCGGTCCGGACGCGCCGCTACCGGGCGAGCCGTCACCGGGCAGGCCGTCACCGGACGTGCCGTCACCGGGTGAGCCGGGGGCGGCCGGACCGGGGGCGGCACCGTCCGGGTCCGGGCCCCGGTCGGCGTTGAGGTCGCGGAAGACCGAGGCGAGGAAGCCCGGCCGGGGGAACTGGACGGTGGCGGTACCGTCGGGCTGGCCGTCTGCTGAGTGCTGCATCGGTCGTCGTTCCCCCATGCTCGTCCGGCGCCTGCCCGGGGCGGCCGGCGACACTGCGGCCCGCCCCTGCCGGACATTGTCCACCGAACGGGCGGCAGTGGTCAGCCAAGCCTCTCAGTTGGTCCGGGTGTTGGTCAGGTGCAGGCCGATGTAGCCGACATAGATCCGGCCACTGCCGGAGCAGTCGTCCAGGTAGTGCAGCCGGGGCGCTGTACGGCCGCCGCCGATCCGCAGGTGTGCGCCCATGAACGCGCGCCGGGAGACGTCGACGCATTCCGGCACCGGCAGCATCCGTTCGCGCTTCCACTTGGTGTGGCTGAACACCGTCCGGGACTCGCCCCGCACCGCCTTGCGGGGCGGGAAGTGGTGGCAGCCCTCCGGGGTGTGCTCGCACCACTGCTTGAAGTCGCCGCCGGCCGCGCCGCGCACCGCCGCCTCGGCGTACTCCTGCAGGGCGGTCAGACCGTCCCAGGCGAGCCGGGCCCAGCCTGCGCCGGAGCACCGGAGCCCGTCCAGGGCGAGCGCGTTCTTCTGGTCGCCGGTGAAGGTCAGCAGCGGGAACTCGTCGATTCTGGCCATGAGTTCGGTGAAGTTCTCCGGTTTCGCGGGCCGACCGGACGGCCTGGCGGCGGGGTGCCCGGCGGTGCCCGGGACGGTCGGGACGGTGCAGTGGCGGGTGGTCAGGGCGCGGGAACCGGTCCGCACGTGACCGTCGCGGCCGTCGCGGCGCTCGTGCGGCTCGCGGGGCTCGCGGGGCTCGCGGGGCTCCGGACGATCGTGGCCCTCACGGCCGTCCCGGTTGTCCCGACGCTCGCGGCGCAGCGTGCGCCGGACCCGCTCCAGCTCGTCGGCCCGGGCCTGCTGCTCTGCGCGGTCCTGCTGCTCCTCCTGGGCGAGCACGGCCAACTCGGCTCGGGCGGCGGCCGGGTCCTCGGCCGGGCTGACGGCCGCGCGGGACGGCGCCGGCAGGACCCGCAGCACCGGGACGGCCGCCAGCGGGGGCGGCAGCGGCAGATCGGCGGCGAGCCGGCGCGGCTCGCGGGCGAGCAGCCCGGCGGCGCGGCGGACATCCTGCTCTATTCGCCCCCGGGCGAGTACCGGGTGCCGGGCGCCGTCCTGCCGGGAGGCCGGGTCGACCTCGGGCAGGTAGGTGCGCACCGCCCCGCCGTAGACGCTGTGGTACTCCAGCGCGACGTTGAACCCCGTGCGGGCGCCCGGATCCAGGACGTAGGCGGTGGCGAGGCCGGGCAGCTGATGGCAGAGCGGGCGGACCACGTCCTCGACCCAGTGGTCCAGCGGGAGGTTCACCGGAACGCTGGCGACCACGGTGGGCAGTCGGCGCTCCGGGTCGCAGAGCTCGTCGATCAGGTCGTCGACCTCGGCGGCGGTGATCACCCGGGGGGCCGGGTGGACGACGGCCGGACCGTCGGTGGCGTCGAGCAGCGGGAGGAGGGTGCGGGCGAGCTCGGGCACCGGCACCCGGCAGGGCGTCCGCACACCGCTGCCGGTGCTGTGCGTCTCGGCCTCCAGCCGGACCCAGGTGGGGCCGCCGGTCTTGGTGGCCACGGTCAGGGTCAACTGCCGGGTGCCGTGCGGGGCCGGGGTGCGCAGGCGTCGACGGTCGTAGCGGCCGGCGGCCGCGCCGCCGCGCAGCGGGCCCTGGTCGCGGTCGAGCAGGACTCGGTCGCCCAGGCGGAGGCGCTCGGCGACGGGGGTCGATCCGGGTGAGGTCTGCTCGGGTGAGGCCTGTTCGGTCGAGGTCTGCCTGGAGGAGGGCGACCCGGCGGGGGCGCGGGGGGCCGGCGGGGGCTCCTCGCAGCCTTCCTGTTTCAGCCAGGCGGCGAGCTGCTCGTCGGCCAGGGCGACGGCCTCGGCGTGCGGGAGGGTGGTGGTGACGGTCATCCGGTAGGGCGTCGCGGGGCCGGGTAGGTCGGCGCCGGCGGGCGACGGGAAGCGGTCTGAGGTCATGCGCATACCTCCGTGGTGCGGGGTGGGGTCTGGTCTCCTCCATCGATGGGTTATTCGTCCGGTTCGGCCGGATCCTTGCCCAGGAAACGCCACGGCCCGGAGCGGAAGTTCCAACTCCGGGCCACGTCAATACGTTCGGGTGAATCTACTCAAGCCGCGCGCCGCGTGGCGCGGCGCCTGGGCTAAGACCGACCGGTCTTGCCAGGCCTGCGGTGCCGGGCATCCCGCTCAGACCCCGGCGGGCCCGGCGTCGCTGCGGCTCCACGCGGGCGCCGGGACCGGCACCGCCAGCGGGCGGCCGGCCGGGGCGGCGTAACTCGCGATCAGCACCACGGGCTCGTCCCCGAGGTTGCGTCCCACATGGACGTGGACCGGACCGGCCTCCTCGACCAGCGAGTCCCCGGCCCGGCTGACCTCGACCCGGCCGTCGTGCAGGGTCCGGGTCAGCGTCCCGGACAGCACCACCACGTCCACCCGGCCCGGGTGGAAGTGCCAGCCGGTGCTGGCGCCCGGGGGCAGGGTGATGGTCTGGACGACGGGCATCTCGGGCCGGCTTCCTGGTCGACGACCTGATCAGGCTAGGCAGGCCCCGCAAGGCGCCGACACGGATCGGCCGGGATCCGGCCGATTATGTGTCCGAAAGCGGCGCCGCCGCCGGATCCGCCGTCAGACCGGTACCTCGACGTACGTCCGACCGGCCGGGACCGCAACGGCCGTACCGCCGGTCGCCTCGGCCAGCCAGGTGTGGAAGGCCGCCACCTCCGGTTCCGGTACGCCCACCTCGATCCGCACCCCGGTCGGCTCGTAGGCCAGGTCGCTCACCGCGTACCCGGCCGCCCGCAGGTCGTTCTCCACCCGCCCGGCCCGCACGTGGTCCGCCGTCACCGCGAGCAGGGCGACCGGCCGCCGCTCCAGCAGGCCGATCTCGTCCACCGCTTCCGACACCGCGCTCCCGTAGGCCCGCACCAGGCCGCCCGCACCGAGCTTGATGCCGCCGAAGTACCTGGTCACCACGGCGGCGGTGTCGGTCAGGCCTCGCCGGCGCAGCACCTCCAGCATCGGCACTCCGGCCGTACCGCCGGGCTCGCCGTCGTCGCTGGAGCGCTCGCGGCGCTGCTCGTCACCGACCACGAAGGCGGTGCAGTTGTGCCGCGCGTCCCAGTACTGCTTGCGGATGCCGGCGATGAAGGCCTGCGCCTCCTCCTCGTCGGCCACCCGGGCGAGGTGGCAGATGAACCGGGACTTCTTGATCTCGATCTCGTGGCTGCCGGCCCGCCGGATGGAGAGGTAGGGCCTGGCGGTCGGTTCCGGCGTGGCGGACATGGCGCGGTGGTTCTCCCGGAAACGACGACGGCTGGCGGCGCACACCCCGGGCGTCCGGGGCGGCACCGCCAGCCTATGGCCCGCGGTCAGCGCCCGGCCAGGGCGTCGAGCCGGGCGCGGTCCAGGCCGGTCAGCGCGGTGACCTCGGCCGGGTCGACGGCGCCGCAGTCCAGGCCGCGCAGCAGGTAGCCGCTGAGCGCCCGGGCGGTGGCCGGCTCGTCCATCACGTCGCCGCCCGCCTTGTCGACGTACGCGGCCAGCCGGGCGGCGGCGGCCGCCAGACCCTCGCGGTAGAACGAGTACACCGCGACGTACCGGGTCGGCAGGTGGGCCGGGTGCATGTCCCAGCCCTGGTAGTAGGCGCGGGCCAGCGAGCGGCGGACCAGGTCGTGGTGGAGCTTCCAGGCCGCGTGCACCTGCTCGGTGGAGCCGGTCGGGATGACGTTGGTCGAGCCGTCGGAGAGCCGGACCCCGGTGCCGGCCGCGGCGACCTGCATGACCGCCTTCGCGTGGTCGGCGACCGGGTGGTCCATGCTCTGGTAGGCCGCGCTGACGCCGCAGGAGGCGCTGTAGTCGAAGGTGCCGTAGTGCAGCCCGGTGGCGCGGCCCTCGGCGGCCTCGATCAGCCGGGCCACGGTGGCCCGGCCGTCCGGGCCGACGATGGCCTGGGTGGTCTCGATCTGGATCTCGAAGCCGATCCGGCCGGCGGGCAGCCCGGCGCGGCGTTCGAAGTCCTCCAGCAGCCGGACCAGCGCGGTGACCTGCTCGGCGTAGGTCACCTTGGGCAGGGTGAGGACCAGGCCCTCCGGCAGACCGCCGTCGGCCAACAGGGTGGCCAGGAACAGCTCCAGGGTGCGGATGCCGCGGTCACGGACGGCCGCCTCCATGCACTTGATCCGGATGCCGATGTACGGCGGCGCGGCGCCCTCGGCCACGGCCGTGGCGACCAGTTCGGCGGTGCGGACGGCGGCGGCGTCCTCCTCGGCGTCCGTGCGGGGTCCGTAGCCGTCCTCGAAGTCGATCCGCAGGTCCTCGATCGGCTCGCGCTCCAGCTTGGCGCGGACCCGGGCGTGCACGTCGGCGAGCAGGTCGTCGTCGGCCACGCCGAGGGCGCGGGCCAGCTCGGCGGGGGTGCCGGCGTGGGTGTCGAAGGCCTCCAGGGCCTGGCGGCCCCACTCCCGTACGGTGTCGGCGGCGAAGACGTCGGCGGGGACGTAGACGGTGTGCACCGGCTGCCTGGTCCCGGTGTCGCCCGGGTAGCGGCGCGCCAGTTCGGCGTCGACCGGGGCGAGCAGCGCCTCCACGGCGGCGCGGGCGGCGGCGGAGAAGGAGGCCCCGCCCGTCGGTTCGTTACCGTCGACCTCGACCTGCGACATCCGCACTCCTCCACGCCGAACCAGCACTTCAACAGTTTGTTGAGGCGAAGGTAGCTCCGACCGGATCGGGCGTCAATGGCCGACCGAGCGGTGGACGGAGGGCGCTGGACGGGGCGGCGGCCTGGTCAGTCCCTCCCGGCGGCGGCGTAGCGGTCGCGCAGCTGCGGGTAGAGCTCGGCGACGTCCTTGGGGTGGACCGAGCCGTCCGGGCGGTTGCCGGTGACGCCGTACTCCTTGGTCAACCACTCGGCGAGGCGCTGGGGGTCGGGCTGGTGCTCGTGGTTGTCCATGTAGCTGACCAGGGCGTCGTAGGCCAGGTCCGGGTCCAGCCGGGCGGGCGCCGAGCGGGGCGCGGGCTCCTCGGCGTGCGCGGACCGCTCGACCGACACGGGCTGCTCGGCGTGAACGGGCTGTCCGGGGTGAACCGGCTGTCCGAGGTGCTGGGGCTGCGGCTCGGCGGCGAGGCCCGCCTCCTGGACGGGCTGGGCCGGCAGCTGCAAGGCGGGGGCCGGCTCCTCGACGACCGGGCGCGGGGGCTTGAACCACGGCGAGGCCTGGCCGGGCACCCGCCCGCCCGGGGCGGCGTCGGACGGGTGGCCCGTCGTGCGCACCGGGCGCTCGGTCCACACGTTCAGCTCCTCGTGGGGCGACTGCAGGACCTCCGCCACCACGCCGTCCGGCTCCTGCGCGGCACGCAGCCGGACCGCGGCCAGCTTCGCCAGCATCGGCGCGGCCACCTCGGCGGACATCGGCGCGACGACGGCCGGGGCCGGTTCGGGCTGGACCTGAGGTTGGGGCTGGGCCTGGGGCTGAGGTTGGGGCTGGGCCTGGGTCTGCTGCGGCTGCCGGGTCGGCTCCGGCCGGGCGGCAGCGGGGACGGCCGCGACCGGAACGGCGCCGACGGGAGCCGCAGGGGCGGCGGCCTCGGCCGGGGCGATGGCCGTGGCGGCCCGGCCCTCCTGCTGCTGCTGGAGCTCCAGGGCCTCCTTCTCCGCCTGGGCCTCCCGGGCCTCCCGCTCGCGCGCCTCCTCGTCCAGCCGGTCGAACAGCGCCGGGTCCAGCGGCACCCCGTACTTGGCCAGCTTGAGCGGCAGCAGCGCCTGGATCGGCGCCGAGCGGCGCCACCCGCGCCCGTACCGGAAGCGCAGCTGTGCCCGGTAGACCAGGCGGTTCTGCTCCAGCCGGACGACCTCGTCGTAGGAGCGCAGCTCCCAGAGCTTCATCCGTCGCCAGAGCCGGAAGGTCGGCACCGGGGAGAGCAACCAGCGCATTACCCGGACCGAGTCCATGTGCCGATCGGCCGTGATCGCCGCGATCCGGCCGACCGCGTGCCGAGAGGCCTCGACCACGACCACGAAGAGCACCGGGATGACGGCGTGCATCCCCATGCCGAGCGGGTCGCCCCAGGAGGCGGCCGCGTTGAAGGCGATGGTGGCGACGGTCAGCAGCCAGGCGGTCTGCCGCAGCATCGGGAAGGGGATCCGCAGCCAGGTCAGCACCAGGTCGAGCGAGAGGAGCACGACGATGCCGGCGTCGACGCCGATCGGGAAGGCGTAAGAGAAGGCGCCGAAACCTTTTTGCTCGGCCAGCTCGCGCACCGCGTTGTACGAACCCGCGAAACCGATGCCCGAGATGATGCAGGCCCCGGCCGCGACCAGGCCGAGCAGGCCCCGATGGGCCTTGGTGAGCGTTGGGCGTGCCATTACGTCTATCAACCCCTGGATGTCGGCTTTTGCCGTACGCTGCCTCGGCTGCCGGTTCCCGCTGGTCGGGGCGCCGGACGGCTGAGCGACCTCCGGGCTCGGCCCACCGGAGTTTACTCGTACACCTGTTTCAGCGTTTCCACAGCCCGGCGTGTCACCATCCGGAGCACGGAGGACCCGGGCGGTGCCGGGCGGATCGTCAGCCCTTCGGCCCAACCGTGTCGTTGAGGTAGGTCAGCACCGCGAGCACCCGTCGGTTGGCGTCCTCGTCCGGGGCCAGTTCGAGCTTGGTGAAGATGTTGGCGATGTGCTTGGCCACCGCACCGTCGCTCACCGCCAGGCGGGCGGCGATCGCCGAGTTGGAACAGCCCTCGGCCATCAGCTCCAGCACCTCGCGCTCGCGCGGGGACAGCCGCAGCAATGGGCCGGGCCGGCGCGAGGTGGTCTGCATCAGCTTCGCGATCACGTCCGGGTCCATCGCCGTCCCCCCGGCCGCCACCCGGCGGACCGCGTCGATGAACTGATCGGCGTTGAACACCCGGTCCTTCAGCAGGTAGCCGATCCCGCCCGTGCCGTCGGCCAGCAACTCCCGCGCGTACAACTGCTGGACGTGCTGCGACAGCACCAGCACCGGCAGCCCCTGGATCTCCTTGCGCGCCTTGAGCGCCGCCTGCAGCCCCTCGTCGGTGAGCGTCGGCGGCAGCCGAACGTCGACCACGGCGACGTCCGGCCGATGGGCCAACAATGCCTCCAGCAGCTCGGGGCCGGTCTCCACCGCCGCGGCGATGGTGAAACCATGCGCTTCCAGCAGCCGGATCAGGCCTTCGCGAAGGAGGTAGAGGTCCTCGGCGAGGACAACTCGCACGGCAACTCCAAGGTGATGGTGGTCGGACCGCCCGACGTGCTGTCGATGGCCAGGACACCGTCGAAGGTACCCAATCGCCGCTCTATCCCGCGCAGGCCCGTCCCCCGGGCCGGATCCGCCACGCCCACCCCGTCGTCCGTCACCGTGACTCGCAGCGACCCGGCCCGGTACAGGATGTCCACCCACACCTGCTCCGCCGCCGAGTGCTTGGCCGCGTTCGCCAGCAGCTCGCAGATGCTGAAGTACACGGCCGCCTCCACCGGCGCCGGCGGACGGTCCGGCAGGCTCACGCACACCTCGGTAGGCAGCGCGCTGTCCAGCGCCAAAGCCCGTACGGCGTCGCCCAGTCCGCGCTCGGCGAGCACCGGCGGGTGGATGCCGCGGACCAGGTCCCGCAACTCCTGCAGGGCCCTGGCCGACGACTGCCTGGCCTCGGCGAGCAGCTCCCGGGCGGCCGCCTGGTCGGTGTCCATCAGGTGCTCGATCGTGCCCAGTGTCATCCCGATCGCGACCAGTCGTGCCTGCGCGCCGTCGTGCAGGTCGCGCTCGATCCGCCGCAGCTCGGCCGCCTGGTCGCCGACCGCTTCCGCCCGGGTCTCGGTCAGCTCGGCCACCCGCTTGGTCAGCTGGGCGTGCGTCGCCCGGCCGTCCTGGTCCAGCACCCGGCGGGCCATCTCCGCGTACCCGCGCACCGCGTACGGCGCCGCGAACACCCCGACGGCGATCATGCCGAGCCCGAACACCGCGCTCAGCAGGATCGACACCAGGCGCGGGCTCAGCACGCCGATCCCGTCCGCCGGCAGCGGCCCCGCCAGGGTGTAGACCGTACCCAGCAGTATCAGTGCGGCCACCGGCCCGGCCAGAGCCGCCACCAGGACGGGATTGATGACCAGCCAGGCCATCTCCGCGCGGGTGGTCCGGTCCCGGAAGCCCCAGTGCACCAGCTGTGCGTACTTCGCGACCGTCCGGGAGCGATGGTACGAGTACCCCGTCCACCAGTGCCCGCGCTCGTCCAACTCCAGCGCCGGCAGCGGCCCGTACGCGACCGGCAGGCGGATGCCGTACCAGCGCTCCAGCTGTCGGCGCGTCCGGTTCGCGGTGCGGCGGATGAACTGGGCCGCCACCACGATGCCGGCGATGAGCGCCACGGCGAAGGCCACGAAGAACACCGAGTAGTAGTACTCCAGGATCCTGACCGCCACCGCGCCCGCGGCCACCGCAGCCCCCACCGGCAGCACCAGCCCCGGCAGCGCGCCGACCACCAGCAGAGCCAGCCGTGCCAGCCCCTGGCCGCCCGAGGCGAGGGCCGCCTCGGTCTGCGCGCGCACCGTCGCACCGCTCGTTCGACTCGCTGTTGTCACGAAAGCTCCTGATGCCGGTCTCGATCGTCCTCCTCAAGTGTTCACGAACGACCCGCTCCAGACACTGGCCATGCCACCCCAATTCCTGGGTGGTCCTAGCACCACCTGCGGGTGGACATAGCCCGAGCGGACTGCTGAGATGGTCCGGAAATGCGAAGAACCCCCATCCGGTTTCCCGGATGGGGGTTCTTCTGAATGATTGTTCGGCGGCGTCCTACTCTCCCACAGGGT
>NZ_JBIUYE010000025.1:0-82601 GCF_044744365.1 Kitasatospora sp. NPDC087314 | reverse complement strand
GCGGAGGCCGAGGTCATGACGGCTTCGGTGCGCAGGGGGTTGATCTCGGAGACGGCGCCGACGAGCGTGGTCTTGCCGACACCGAAGCCGCCCGCCACGACGATCTTCGCCGACGTCGTGGCCCGGGCGGGTCCGTTAGAGCTTGCGAAGTCCACTGAGGACCCTTTCGAGCAGCGTGACATCGGGCGTTCCGCCCGACTCGCCCGCGGCGGCGGGCTGGTGGATGGCGACGAGGCCGGCCTCGGCCAGGTCGGCCACGAGGATGCGGGCCACACCGAGCGGCACGCCGGCCAGTGCGGAGATCTCCGCGATGGACTTGACCTCACGGCAGAGGTTCACGATCCGGGCGTGCTCCGGCAGCAGGCCGCCGGTCCGCTCGGCCGAGCCGGTGGTCGAGATCAGAGCCTCGATGGCGAGCTGGTACCTGGGCCGGGTGCGGCCGCCGGTCATCGCGTACGGGCGGACCAGCGGCTGCTGCTCGTAGCCGTCGGACTGCTGCCCGCCGTAGCCGCTGCCGTACCCGTTGCCGTACGAGCCGGCGGGTGTCGAGGGCGGGGTCATGGGTCCTCCTTGTGCTGCAGCCTTGGGCAGCCGGTTCCAGCTGGGGCGGTGCCAGCTGAGGCGGGATCAGCTGCCTGAGGGTAGCTGAGGGTGAGACGCCGGGACCGGTCGGGTCGGACCCGGCGGCGGGTGGGACGGTGGATGAATCCCGTTCGGAGCCAGGTCAGTGCAGGAGACTGCCCTGGAGTTCCGCGCGGAGTGCGGGGGTGAGGACGGCGCCGGCGCGGTCGACGAGCAGGGCCATTTCGTAGCCGACGAGGCCGATGTCGGAGTCGGGGGAGGCGAGTACGGCGAGGGCGGAGCCGTCGCTGATGGCCATGAGGAAGAGGAAGCCTCGTTCCATCTCGACGACGGTCTGGTTGACCTCGCCGCCCTCGAAGATCCGGCTGGCGCCGGAGGTGAGGGAGGTGAGGCCGGAGGCGACGGCTGCGAGCTGGTCGGCGCGGTCGCGGGGGAAGCCCTCGGACATGCACAGCAGGAGGCCGTCGGCGGAGACCACCACGGTGTGGGACACCCCGGGGGTGTTGTCCACGAAATTGGTGATCAGCCAGTTCAGGTTCTGTGCGGCCTGGCTCATCTGATTCAACTCAACGCTCCTGGTGATCTGCGCCGTTGCCGTCGGTCCGGCCACCGAAACTATCGAATCCGGGCTGCTGGGCACCATGCTGGAAGCCCGGCTGGGTGGACTGTTCGGCCCCGGCCCGGCGGCCCTGCTGGATGCCGCGGCGCAGGTTGGTCAGCCGGCCGCGGACCTCCTCGGGGGCCCGGGAGACCTGCGGACCGGTCAGCGGCGAGGCCTCGGCGGTGCCGGAGACCAGGTTGGCCTGCGGGGTCCGCCGGGGGAGACCGGACATGGTCACACCGCTGGTGGAGGGCTCGCGGATCTGCTCGGCGCGGCGCCAGCGCTCGTCGTTCGCGGACGGGCGCCAGGGGGCGTCGCCGGGGCCCGGCTGCTGCGGCTGCTCGGGCTGCTGCGGGGCCTGCGGGGCTTGCTGGGCCTGCGGGGCTTGCTGAGCCTGAGGGGCCTGGGCCTGCCGGGCCTGCGGCTCCGACGGCTGGGCGTCCGGCGCGGAGGTGCCGGGCCGACGCGGCTGGTACGGCCGCGGCCGCGCCTGCTGCTGGCCGGCCTCGGCCGGACGGCCCTCCTGCGGGTGCCACGGCTGGCCGGCCGCGCCCTCGGACGGGCCGGTCGGCAGGGCCATCGGCTCCGGACGGGCCTGCTCCTGACGGACCGGCTCCGGGCGCGCCGGGTTCGACACGCTCGGCAGCACCGGCTCCACCAGGCCGAGGCCCAGCGGGTCACGCGGGTCGATCTGGCTGGCCTCGAAGCGCGGCCTGGCGAACTGCTGGGTGCTCTCCATCGGCGAAGACTCGGCCGGCGGCAGCGGCTGGGCCTGCTGCTGCGGGGGCAGCTGCGGGTGACGGTCGCGCTGCGGCGCGTCCGGGCCGGGTCGCTGGGGGCGGCGCGGACCCTGCGGATTCTGCGGACCCTGCGGACCCTGCGGGCCCTGCGGACCGGGCTGGCCGGGGCCGCCCTGGCCCTGCGGGGCCGGCCGACGCTGCGGCAGGCCGTCCTGCGGACGGTTGCCGGGGCGGGCACCCTGCTGCTGCGGTCCGCCCGGCCGGCCCGGCCGACCGTGCTGCGGCTGCTCGCCGGTCCGGGGGCCCGGACCGCCGTCGAACTCGCCACCCGGGCGCGGCCGTTCCTGGCCGGGGCGGCCCGGAGCGGGCTGCTGCTGGCCACGGCGGGGCAGGCCGCCGAGGCCGCCCTGGGCCGGTCCGGGCCGGTTCGGGCCGCCGCGCTGCGGCAGGCCGCCCTGCGGGGACTGCTGGGGCTGCTGGCCCGGCTGGCCCGGCTGGCCCGGGCCCTGGGGCTGCGGCCGCTGGCCCTGCTGGCCCGGACCTTGCTGGCCCGGACCCTGCTGCTTCGGGCCCTGCTGCTTCGGCTGGGTCGGACCCGGCTGGCCCGGCTGGGCCGGTATCTCGCGCAGCGACTGGCCGACCTGGCGGGTCGGCAGACCGCCGGCCCGGCCGCCGGGCGCGGCAGGCGCACCCGGGCCGGTCGGGGCACCGGGGCCGGTCGGAGCGGCCGGGCCGCCCTGGCCGAGCTGCGGGCGGCCGCCCTGCGGGGCGCCGCCGGCCGGGCCCTGGCCGAGCGCGGCCGGGCCGCCCTGGCCGGGCGGCACCTGGCGCTGCTGGCGCGGCGTCGGGGTGACCCCGCGCTGCTGCTTGGCCTGCGCCGGACCGGTCCGGGCGGTGCCGCGGCGGTCGGCGGAGTTGGTGACGTCCACCGGGAGCATGACGAGTGCGGTGGTGCCGCCGGAGTCGCTGGGGCGCAGCTGGATGCGGATGCCGTGTCGCAGGGACAGGCGGCCGACCACGAACAGGCCCATGCGGCGGGAGACCGAGACGTCCACCGTCGGCGGGTTGGCGAGGCGCTCGTTGATCTCGGCGAGGTCGTCCGGGCTCAGGCCGATGCCGGTGTCGTGGATCTCGACCAGGACGCGGCCGTCCGGCAGCGCGTGGCCGGTGACCCGGACGCGGGTCTGCGGGCTGGAGAACGAGGTGGCGTTCTCCAGCAGCTCGGCGAGCAGGTGGACGAGGTCGTTGACGACGCGGCCGGCGACCTCGGCCGACGGTACGGCGGCGAGTTCGATGCGCTCGTACTGCTCCACCTCGGAGGCGGCGGCGCGGAGCACGTCGACCAGCGGGACGGGCCTGGTCCAGCGGCGGCCCGGGTCCTCACCGGCGAGGACCAGGAGGTTTTCGCCGTTGCGGCGCATACGGGTCGCGAGGTGGTCCAGCTTGAAGAGGTTGGCCAGCTGGTCCGGGTCGGCCTCGCGGCTCTCCAGCTCGGAGATGAGCGACAGCTGGCGCTGGATGAGGCCCTGGCTGCGGCGCGAGAGGTTGGTGAACATCGCGTTGATGTTGCCGCGCAGGAGGGCCTGCTCGGCGGCGAGGCGGACGGCCTCGCTGTGCACCATGTCGAAGGCGTGCGCCACGTGGCCGATCTCGTCGGTGGAGTCGACGGCCACCGGTTCGACCGTGGTGTCGACGTCGTGCGGGTCGCTCTCGGAGAGGGTCTTGACCAGCTCGGGCAGGCGGCGCTCGGCGACGTCCTCGGCCGCGGCCTGCAGGCGGGTCAGCGAGCGCACCATCGAGCGGGCGATCAGACCGGCGCCACCGAGGGCGACGAGCAGCACCAGGGCGACGGCGGCACCGATGATGATGGCCTCGGTGTCGGCCTGGGACTGCAGGTCCTGGGCCTTGCCGTCGAGGTCCTCGATGAGCTTGGACTCGATCCGGCGCTCGGCGGTGATCTTGGCGCTGGCCTTCTCGTACCAGTCCTTGTAGGTCACCGGGTCGGTCTGGTGGATGCCGCTCTGCTGGAGGATCGAGCGCGCGTAGCGGTCGGCGTCGGCGACCACCGAGTTGTAGCTGAGCTGGCCGCGCAGGTTGTCCAGGTCGTGCGCGGTGTAGATGTTGTTGAAGCTGGTGAGCGCGTTGTCGTAGGAGGCGCGCAGGCGGATGCCGAAGGACTCGTCGCTCGCGCTGAGGTCGGGGCCCTTGGGGTTGGCGAGCGCGGCGCTGATCAGGGCGCGCTGCTGTGAGGTGGCGTCCTTGGCCAGCGAGAACTGCTGGAGCGCGCGGGTCGCGACGACCAGGTCCTTGTTGTTCGAGGCGAGCGCGATGTCCTGGGTGATGGACAGCAGGTCGCGGATGATCACGTCGTAGGCGGTGATCGTCGACTGGATGTTCTGGTTGTTCTGGTACGGCGTGTTGCGCGCGTCCGAGATCGAGTTCAGGTCCTTGCGGATCTGGAAGAGCAGCGCCTTGCCGCCGGAGAGTTCGAGGTTCTCGAACTTGTCCGAGGACGCGGTGAAGGTGCGGCTGAGGTCGTCGGTCTCCTTGCGGGCGGTGGCGATGTCGTCGTCGAGCGGGGCGTTGGGGCGCGCGGTGATCGGGCCCGCGCTGATGTCCCGTTCCTTCTGCAGGGCGTCCGCGAGGTTGGTCGCCTTCTTGGCGAGGTCGGACAGGTTGGCCATCTGGGCGAGTTGCTGCGAGGCCTGCATCGAGGTCTGGATCCGCAGGCCACCGAGGACCAGGGAGACCAGGACGGGGAGGGCGAGCAGGGCGATCAGACGGGTGCGGATGCGCCAGTTGCGCATCGCGAGCCGGCTCAGACCGGTGGCCCGCCGCCTGGTCAGGGTCGTCCGGAGCTTGTCCCGGGTGGACTTGCGCTCCTGGCCGTCGTCCTCCGGGAGGCCGGGGGCCTCGGGCGTCACCGGCTCGGCCGGGCCTCCAAGGGCCGCCGCCTGCTGGGGGGCTGCCACAGGCTCAGGCGACTCCGGGTTACCCGCGGCGCCGCTACCCCTTTTGAAACGTCCCTGCACTGGCGTCGCAACCTCTGGACCGGGCGTCCCGCCGCGTCGCCGCGGACCGGACGGTGTCGAGTTTCCTTCCGCTACCCGGCCGGTCCGGGTGAGCGGGTCGCCGGGGTGGACTTCTCCCTACCCACGGTCCGTGGCATTCCAGCACAGCCGGGGAATCCCAACAAGGGCCGCCAGGACACGCCGGGCGGCGCTACCGACCGCGTGCGCGACCTCACGGACTGTGCAGCAATCGGACCGGAATACCGCCTTTTTCGGACACTCGCCGGATACATGCCAACCTGACCCGAGATCGAAAAGAGTCACAGACCTTCCGGAATGCCCGTTATCGGAGATATGCCGGTAAATTCCGTTGCGGCGATATGTCGGATATCTGCGATTCTCTCGTGAATTTGTGAGCAAAATCACAGTCCAATGTGTAGCTTTGGTCACGACCTCTGTGGAATGAGATCTCGTAACCTGGCTGTCTCCGGAGCACGGCCCCGATCAGCCTGCCCAGAACCCCTCCGAATCATTCGGAATCACACAGGTCGGTGCCGATCCGTTCGCGATCCGCCGGCCGCGACCACGAGGTGCTCTCGATGTCCCAGGCGAAGAAGGCCACCAAGTCCACGCTGCCCAGCCGCTCCACGGCGAACCCGCGCCGGACGACGCTGGCCTCGGTCGCGGACTTCAGCGCGATCCCGGGCGCCCGCAAGTCCGAGGACGTCGTCACCTACGCCACCGAGCTGCCGGCCAGCACCGCCAACCCGCGCCGCACCCAGCTGATGGTCGCCCCGGTGGCCGCCGTCCCGCAGGACTGACCCGACCGCGTTCCGACAGGGCGCCACGGCCGCGCAGCAAGGGCGGCCGCGGCGCCCTGCGGCGTTCCCGGGCCCCGTCCGCGGCGTCCGGCCCAACCGCGCTGAACAGGGGCAAAGCGGTCAGCCGGGGCCCCACGCGATAGCCTGGACGACGATTGACGGGGCCGCGCCCACCGTGGGCGGGGCGCCCACCAGCGCCCGGGCGCGCCCCGGGCGGTCGACGAAGCGAGGGGTAGCCCAGCCGTGCGCATTGCCAGGTTTTCCGTCCGGGAGGGGAGCCCTGCCGCCGGCAGCGTCTCCTTCGGCGTGGTCGAGGGCGACCCCTCCCAGCCCGACTCGCTGGTCGTCCACGCGCTGGCCGGCCACCCGTTCGGCCAGCCCCAGCCCACCGGCGAGAGCTACCGGTTCCAGGACGTCCGGCTGCTCAGCCCGATGCTCCCCAACAAGATCGTGGCGGTCGGCCGCAACTACGCGGCGCACGCGGCCGAGCTGGGCAACGACGTCCCGGACGTCCCGCTCACCTTCTTCAAGCCGTCCACCTCGGTGATCGGCCCGACCGAGAACATCGCGTACCCGCCGTTCTCCTCGGACGTCCAGCACGAGGCCGAACTCGCCGTGGTGATCGGCAGGATGTGCCGCGAGGTGCCGCTGGACCGGGTGCCCGAGGTGATCCTCGGCTACACCTGCGCCAACGACGTCACCGCCCGGGACGTGCAGAAGCGGGAAGGCCAGTGGGCCCGGGCCAAGGGCTTCGACACCTCCTGCCCGCTGGGCCCGTGGATCGAGACCGACCTGGACCCGGCCGACCTCGCCGTCACCTGCACGGTCAACGGCGAGCTCCGGCAGGCGGGCCGCACCTCCCAGATGGTCCGTTCGGTCGCCGAGCTGGTCGTCCACATCTCCGAGGCCATGACGCTGCTGCCCGGCGACGTCATCCTCACCGGCACGCCCGCAGGGGTGGGCCCGCTCAACGTCGGCGACGAGGTCGCCGTCTCCATCGAAGGCATCGGCACTCTCACCAACAAGGTGATCAAGCGTGGCTAACACTGACCCGGCCGTCCGGGTTCGCTTCTGTCCGTCCCCGACCGGGAACCCCCACGTGGGCCTGGTCCGCACGGCCCTCTTCAACTGGGCCTACGCCCGCCACAACGGCGGCACGCTGGTCTTCCGGATCGAGGACACCGACTCGGCCCGCGACTCCGAGGAGTCGTACGACCAGCTGCTCGACGCCATGCGCTGGCTCGGCTTCGACTGGGACGAGGGCCCGGAGGTCGGCGGCCCGCACGAGCCGTACCGGCAGTCCCAGCGGATGGACATCTACGCCGACGTCGCCCGCCGCCTGCACGAGGCCGGCCACGCCTACCACTGCTACTGCAGCACCGAGGAGCTGGACGCCCGCCGCGAGGCCGCCCGCGCGGCCGGCAAGCCCTCCGGCTACGACGGCCACTGCCGCGAGCTGACGGACGAGCAGGTCGCCGTCTACAAGCTGGAGAAGCGCGAGCCGATCCTGCGCTTCCGGATGCCCGACCGCACCATCAGCTTCGACGACCTGGTGCGCGGCACGCTCACCTTCGAGCCGGAGAACGTGCCCGACTACGGCATCGTCCGGGCCAACGGCGCCCCGCTGTACACCCTGGTCAACCCGGTGGACGACGCCCTGATGGGCATCACCCACGTGCTGCGCGGCGAGGACCTGCTCTCCTCCACCCCGCGGCAGGTCGCGCTGTACGCCGCGCTCGCCGAGATCGGCGTCGGCGACGGCACCACCCCGCGCTTCGGCCACCTGCCGTACGTGATGGGCGAGGGCAACAAGAAGCTCTCCAAGCGCGACCCGCAGGCCTCGCTCAACCTGTACCGCGAGCGCGGCTTCATCCCCGAGGGCCTGCTCAACTACCTGTCCCTGCTGGGCTGGTCGCTCGCCGACGACCGCGACCTCTTCGGCATCGACGAGATGGTCGCCGCCTTCGACATCGCCAAGGTGAACGCCAACCCGGCCCGCTTCGACCTGAAGAAGTGCGAGGCGATCAACGCCGAGCACGTCCGCAAGCTGGCCCCGGAGGACTTCGTCCGCCGCCTGGTGCCGTACCTGCAGGCCCCCGGCCTGCTGCCGGCCGAGCCGACCGCCGAGCAGCTGGACCTGCTCGCCAAGATCGCGCCGCTCACCCAGGAGCGGATGGTCGTGCTGAGCGAGATCGTGAACATGGCCGGCTTCCTGTTCGTCGACCCGGCCGACTTCACCGTCGACCCGGACGACGCCGCCAAGGCCCTGACCGCGGACGCCCGCGCGGTGCTGGAGGCCAGCATCAAGGCGCTGGAGGCGCTCGCGGACTTCAGCCCGGAGCCGATCCAGGCCGCGCTGCGCGAGGCGCTGGTGGACGGGCTGGGCATCAAGCCCAAGTTCGCGTTCACGCCGCTGCGGGTGGCCGTCACCGGCCGCCGGGTCTCGCCGCCGCTGTTCGAGTCGATGGAGCTGCTCGGGCGCCCCGAGACGCTGCGCCGGCTGAACTCCGCCCTGGACGCCCTGCCGGCCGCCTGAGCGGGTCGCCGAGCAGGCCGCGGGCCCGGCCTCGTGCCGGGCCCGCGGCGTACCCGGACGTCACCGGACGGCCGCCCGGCCGCTGCCTGGGGTTATCGATTTTGGAGCCGGGGCAGACGTCGGGTAATGTTCTTTCTGCGCCGCCCGGGAGGGAACGAGCGAGGGAGCGAAACCCCCGCCGGTCCGAACGAGAGGCGCAACGCCTGAGAGGATCCCGACAGGGGTTCAACTCTGGTGGGGTATGGTGTAATTGGCAGCACGAGTGATTCTGGTTCATTTAGTCTAGGTTCGAGTCCTGGTACCCCAGCGCAGTACAGCAGTACAAGCAGTACAACAAAAGATCAAGCCCCCGTTGTGTAGCGGCCTAGCACGCTGCCCTCTCACGGCAGTAGCGCCGGTTCGAATCCGGTCGGGGGTACTGATCCCGCAAGGGATCACCTGGAAAGCCCCCGTTGTGTAGCGGCCTAGCACGCTGCCCTCTCACGGCAGTAGCGCCGGTTCGAATCCGGTCGGGGGTACTGATCCCGCAAGGGATCGCCAGGAAGCCCCCGTTGTGTAGCGGCCTAGCACGCTGCCCTCTCACGGCAGTAGCGCCGGTTCGAATCCGGTCGGGGGTACTTCAGAGCAGGAAGCCGGTGGGTGACTCCCATCGGCCCTTGCTTTGTGTTGGGGTATGGTGTAATTGGCAGCACGAGTGATTCTGGTTCATTTAGTCTAGGTTCGAGTCCTGGTACCCCAGCCAGAAATTCAAGGCCCCGGTTTCCGGGGTCTTTTTTGCATTTCCCGGTGGAATCGGCGCGGGCCGGCCGGAAATGCTCGAAGAGCCCCGTCCGGTCGGCCGGGGCTCTTCTCGGTGGTGCGGGATCGATCAGCCGCGGCGCAGGGCCTCGGTGAGCCGGTTCGCGGCCTCGATGATGGCCTGGGCGTGCAGCCGGCCCGGGTGGCGGGTCAGGCGCTCGATCGGGCCGGAGACGGAGACGGCGGCCACCACCCGGTTGGAGGGGCCGCGCACGGGCGCGGAGACGGACGCGACGCCCGGCTCCCGCTCGCCGATCGACTGGGCCCAGCCGCGCCGCCGGACGCCGCTCAGTGCGGTGGCGGTGAAGCGGGCGCCCTGGAGGCCGCGGTGCAGCCGCTCGGGCTCCTCCCAGGCCAGCAGGACCTGGGCGGCCGAGCCGGCCTTCATCGGCAGGGTGCTGCCGACCGGGACGGTGTCCCGCAGACCGGAGAGCCGCTCGGCGGCGGCGACGCAGATCCGCATCTCGCCCTGACGGCGGTAGAGCTGTGCGCTCTCGCCGGTGACGTCGCGCAGGTGGGTCAGGACCGGGCCCGCGGTGGCGAGCAGCCGGTCCTCGCCCGCCGCGGCGGAGAGTTCGGAGAGCCGGGGGCCGAGGATGAAACGCCCCTGCATGTCCCTGGTGACGAGACGGTGGTGTTCGAGTGCGACGGCGAGTCGGTGGGCCGTGGGGCGCGCCAGACCGGTGGCGGCGACCAGCCCCGCCAACGTGGCGGGGCCCGACTCCAGTGCGCTGAGCACCAGAGCGGCCTTGTCGAGAACGCCGACGCCGCTAGAGTTGTCCATGCCCTAAGACTGCAGTCTCATTCCGCGAGACGCAAGTTCAATCTTCGGAGAAAAGCGCCACTCTGGAAGCAGCAGCCCGGGAGACATCCAGGATGGGACCTCAACAGAGTGTCCGCATCGTGGACAGCGATCCGGCGTGCAGGTCGTGCGGACGTGCCCGGCACAGGGCGGCGGAAGCTTCGACCTCGACGACACGAGAAGGCCGGCAACGCGGCCGGCTGGAGGGAATCCGATGGGACGGACACTCGCAGAGAAGGTCTGGGACGACCACGTCGTGCGGCGCGCGGAGGGAGAGCCCGATCTGCTCTTCATCGACCTGCACCTGCTCCACGAGGTGACCAGCCCGCAGGCCTTCGACGGGCTGCGGTTGGCGGGGCGCCCGGTGCGCCGCACCGATCTGACGATCGCCACCGAGGACCACAACACGCCCACCCTGGACATCGACAAGCCGATCGCCGACCCGGTGTCCAAGGTGCAGCTGGAGACGCTGCGGCGCAACGCCGCCGAGTTCGGCGTCCGGATCCACTCGCTCGGCGACGTCGAGCAGGGCGTCGTGCACGTGGTCGGCCCGCAGCTGGGCCTGACCCAGCCCGGCATGACCGTGGTCTGCGGCGACTCCCACACCTCGACCCACGGCGCCTTCGGCGCACTGGCGTTCGGCATCGGCACCAGCCAGGTCGAGCACGTGCTGGCGACCCAGACGCTGCCGCTGGCGCCGTTCCGGACCATGGCCGTCACGGTCGAGGGCGAGCTGCCGCAGGGCGTCACGGCCAAGGACCTGATCCTGGCCGTCATCACCAAGATCGGCACCGGCGGCGGCCAGGGCTACGTCCTGGAGTACCGCGGTTCGGCGATCCGTGGCCTGTCCATGGAGGCCCGGATGACCATCTGCAACATGTCCATCGAGGCCGGCGCCCGGGCGGGCATGATCGCCCCGGACGAGACCACCTTCGCCTACCTCAAGGACCGTCCGCACGCCCCGCAGGGCGAGGACTGGGACGCCGCCGTCGCGTACTGGCGGACCCTGGGCACCGACGAGGACGCGGTCTTCGACCACGAGATCTTCATCGACGCGGCCGAGCTGACCCCGTTCGTCACCTGGGGCACCAACCCCGGCCAGGGCGCCCCGTTGGGCGCCAACGTGCCGGACCCGGCCTCCTTCGCCGACCCGCAGGAGCGCGCGGCCGCCGAGAACGCCCTCGCCTACATGGGCCTGGAGGCCGGCACCCCGCTGCGCGAGGTCAAGGTCGACGCCGTCTTCGTCGGTTCCTGCACCAACGGCCGGATCGAGGATCTGCGCGCCGCCGCGGCCGTCGTGGAGGGCCGCCGGATCGCCGACGGCGTACGGATGCTGGTCGTCCCCGGCTCGGTCCGGGTCTCCCTGCAGGCCGTGGAGGAGGGCCTGGACAAGGTGTTCACCGCGGCGGGCGCCGAATGGCGCCACGCGGGTTGCTCGATGTGCCTGGGCATGAACCCCGACCAGCTCGCCCCCGGCGAGCGCTGCGCCTCCACCTCGAACCGCAACTTCGAGGGCCGGCAGGGCAAGGGCGGCCGCACCCACCTGGTCTCCCCGCAGGTCGCCGCCGCGACCGCCGTCCTGGGCCGTCTGGCCGCACCGTCCGACCTGACCAGCACCGTGGCTGTGGAGGCCTGAGAACCATGGAGAAGTTCACCACCCACACCGGCCGGGCCGTTCCGCTGCGGCGCTCGAACGTGGACACCGACCAGATCATCCCGGCCCACTGGCTCAAGAAGGTCACCCGTTCCGGTTTCGAGGGCGGGCTGTTCGAGGCCTGGCGCAAGGACGAGTCGTTCATCCTCAACCGGCCCGAGCGGCAGGGCGCCACGGTCCTGGTGGCCGGCCCCGAGTTCGGCACCGGCTCCTCGCGCGAGCACGCCGTCTGGGCGCTGCAGAACTACGGCTTCCACGCGGTCATCTCGTCCCGCTTCGCCGACATCTTCCGTGGGAATTCCCTGAAGAACGGACTGCTGACGGTCGTCCTGCCGCAGGAGACCGTGGAACGGATCTGGGCGCTCACCGAGAGTGACCCTTCGGCCGAGATCACCGTTGATCTGGAGGCCCGCGAAGTGCGTGCCGAAGGCATCACAGCCTCCTTCGAACTGGACGACAACGTCCGGTGGCGGCTGCTGAACGGGCTGGACGACATCAGCATCACACTGCGGAACGAGGCCGACATCGCGGCCTTCGAAGCGACCCGCCCGGCCTTCAAGCCCCGTACTCTGCCGGTTGCCTGAGATCCCTTCAGAACAAGCATTCTGACGATCCGGCGGATGGCCCGGCTCCCCTTCGGGGGGGCCGGGCCATCCGCCGTTCCGGAGCACGAGTTAGCGGCGCGGCCCACCCCGGATTGCCCATTTGGCTTTGCCCGAGAGGGCCCCGCGCAAGTACAACTGCGGGTAGATGGCACAATCAGTACATGCACCGGCACCATGAACCTCCGTACGCGGGCGGCGAACCCGCGACTCCGGAGTCCATGGGCCGGGGAGCCGAACGCCGAATTGACGATCGGCCGGACGTCACCTCCGCACCAGCTGAGGGGCCGGACGACCAGGAAGTCGCAGCGCTCTACGCGCTTGTGGCCGAGCGGTTGAAGCAAGCTCACGCCCGCGTGCATGCGCTGAACGTGTCTGCCGATGCAAAGACCGCTCTCTCCCGTCAACTCCTCATCGTCACCGAGACCGCCAAGCGCGATCTTCCGGAGGCGGCAAGGCGGTTGAGTCGCTTTGTACATGACCTCGACGAGGGGCGCCCGCCCGTCGACTGAGGTCGCCGACGCGCAAATCCATTGCGACACTAGGGTGATTCGCGCGTTTGGTAATTGAAAGTCCGCAGATACATACCTAACGTGCGAAAAGAACGGATGGAATCATCCGGCGCCCGTTTCCGAAGGGGAAGACGTGAACAAGGCTCAGCTTGTCGAAGCGGTGGCCGAGCAGCTGGGCGGTCGCAAGGCTGCCGCAGAGGCCGTCGACGCAGTGCTCGACACCATGGTCCGTGCCGTTGTGGCCGGTGACCGGGTTTCGGTCACCGGTTTCGGCACCTTCGAGAAGGTGGAGCGCTCCGCGCGCTTCGCCCGCAACCCGCAGACCGGCGAGAAGGTCAAGGTCAAGAAGACCTCGGTGCCCCGCTTCCGTCCCGGCCAGGGCTTCAAGGACCTGGTCAGCGGCAGCAAGAAGCTGCCGAAGGAAGGCCCCTCGGTGAAGAAGGCCCCCAAGGGCTCCCTCACCCCGGGCAAGAGCGGCGTCGCCGCCACCCCGGCCGCCAAGCGTGCCGCCACCAAGCGTGCCGCCACGGCCGCCGCCGCCGCTCCGGCCACCAAGAAGGCCGCCGCCAAGAAGGCGACCACCACGGCTGCCGCCAAGAAGACCACGGCCACCGCCGCGAAGAAGGCGACCGCCACCAAGACGGCCGCCGCCACCAAGACGGCTGCCGCCGCCAAGAAGGCGACCACCACCGCCGCCGCGAAGAAGACCACCGCGACCGCGACCAAGAAGACGGCTGCCGCCGCCAAGAAGGCGACCACCACCGCCGCCGCGAAGAAGACCACCGCGACCGCCAAGAAGGCGACCGCCACCGCCAAGAAGACGGCTCCGGCGAAGAAGACCGCCACCCGCAAGACCACCGCGCGCAAGACCTCTGCCAAGTAGTCCCGCGCAGCGGTCCTCGGACGGCCTTCGGCAGAGAGCCGCGGCACCCCCCTCCGTGAATTGCGGAGACCGGGTCGCCGCGGCTCTTTCGATTTCCGGGCGCTTAGTCAACATTCGACGGCGGACGGCGGACGGCGGACGGCGGCCACGGCGCGGGTGCGCGGAGGCGGGCGTGCGGAAGGCGGGCCGGACCGGCGGGCAGGACCAGCGGGGGAGGGTCAGCCCTCGGCCGGGTCGGGGAAGGTCTGCAGCGTCACGAAGACCACCCGGCGGGCCTCGCCGGAGCCCTCGGTGCGGATCCGCACCCGCTGGCCGGGCCGCAGCAGCCGCAGACCGCCGGCGTCGAAGGCGGCCGCGTCGAACGGGACCGGGGTCCCGTCGTCGAGCAGCACGGAGCCGGCCCGGGTGGCGGGGTCGAAGGTGAACGCGGTGGCCTGCATGCCAGCAGCATAGCGAGCGGTCCGCGGCGGCCGGGCGCCGTCCCGCGGGGTGCCGGTCAGCCCCGTCCCAGGCGGGCGAACAGGGGGCTGGTGTACGGGCCGAGGCCGAGCACCGCGGCCTCGCCGAGGTCCGCGCCGGTGTCGACGTCCCGGCGCACCGATTCCACGTCCGCCAGGCACAGTTCGAGCGCCCCGCCGGCCGCGTGCCGGGCCCGCGAGCCGTTCCCGAAGGCGGGGGCGAGCGGGCGGCCGGGGGTGCAGGCGAGCAGTGTGGTGCCCAGGCCGGGGGAGTCCGGCAGGAAGGCCCGGCCAGCCGGCGGCACCGCGCCCAGCACCCGGGCCAGTTCGACCGGGCGCAGGGCCGGCAGATCCGCCGAGAGGGCGGCCAGCGGCGAGCGCGGGGCGAGCGACCGGGCGGCCGATGCGCCGTGTGCCAGCGCCTCGTTGAGGCCCCCGCCGGGTTCGTCGGCGACCACGACCGCGCCCAGCGCCGCCAGCCGGTCGCCGGCCGACGCGTCCCGGGTGACCACCAGGACGCGGGCGACGCCCGGGGTGGCCAGCGCGGCGGTGACGGTGTCCAGCGCGAAGGACAGCGCGAGGTCCGCCCGGTGCGGCCCGGCGTACGGGGCCAGTCGGCTCTTCGCCAGGGCGAGCGGCTTGAGCGGCAGCACCAGCGACCAGTCGGCAGTGGGTGCGGGGGGCGCGACGGGCCCGCTGGGGCGTACGGTGTCCTGGGTCATCGGCGTCATTGTGTCGCCGGTCCCGGAGCCCTCGCCAGGCCGTCCGAACTGTGCGGACGTGCGTTTGATCACGCCTGCCGGGCGGGTTGGCGCGGTCGCTCGACAGCCGGTGAGCAGCCGGGCGACACTGTTCCGCGCCCGTGACCCGGGCACCGGTCGGGTACCGGTGCGCGGCGCCGGGAGGTTATGACGCGGCACCCCACGTGCCGCATGGGATGAGGAGGACCTGGGGTGGCCCGCCGCTCGTACGCCAAGTTCGGCAACGCCGACTACGGCATCTGGTACCGCTTCGCGGCCGTGCTGGTGAAGCCGGTGACGACCGCCCTGGTGAAGCCCGACTGGCGGGGCTGGGAGCACCTTCCGACGGAAGGCGGCTTCATCGCCGCGGTGAATCACAATTCGATCATCGACCCGGTGATCTACGCACACTGGCAGTACAACAGCGGCCGTCCGCCGCGGATTCTCGGCAAGTCCTCGCTGTTCTCGATTCCCTTCATCGGATTCATGCTGCGCAAGACCGGCCAGATTCCGGTCTTCCGCGAGTCCACCGACGCCGCGCAGGCGTTCCGGGCCGCGATCGACGCGATCAACGACGGCCAGTGCGTGCAGTTCTACCCGGAGGGCACGCTCACCCGGGACCCGGACCTGTGGCCGATGACCGGCAAGAGCGGGGTCGCCCGGGTCGCGCTGATGACCGGCGCGCCGGTCGTCCCGGTCGCGCACTGGGGAGCGCACGAGATCATCCCGCCGTACGGCCGGCCCGGTTACGGCCGGGGCAAGTTCAACCTCTTCCCGCGCCACAAGGTCACGGTGGCCGCCGGGCCCCCGGTGGACCTGAGCCGCTACGAGGGCCAGGAGCTCACCGCCCAGGTGCTCAACGACGCGACCGAGGACATCATGAAGGCGATCACCGCGGTGCTGGCCGACATCCGCGGCGAGGAGCCGCCCGCCGAGCGCTACGACATGCGCAAGGCGGCCCGGAGCCGGGCCGCGGCGGCCGCCGCCGAACGCCGGCGCGCCAAGGGCGGCAACGACGAGGAGGTCGGCCGGTGACCCGCTGCGCCGTGATGGGGACCGGTTCCTGGGGCACCGCCTTCGCGATGGTGCTGGCCGACGCCGGCAGTGAGGTGGTCCTGTGGGCCCGCCGCCAGGAACTCGTCGACGCCATCAACACCACGCACGAGAACCCGGACTACCTGCCGGGCGTGCCGCTGCCGGGCTCCGTCCGGGCCACCACCGACGCCGCCGAGGCGCTGGCCGGCGCCGACTTCGCGGTCCTGGTGGTGCCCTCGCAGACGCTGCGCGACAACCTGGCCGCCTGGACGCCGCTGATCGAGCCGCAGACCGTGCTGGTGAGCCTGATGAAGGGCATCGAACTCGGCACCGCCAAGCGGATGAGCGAGGTGATCGACGAGGTCACCAAGGTCGGCCCGGAGCGCGTCGCGGTGGTCAGCGGGCCCAACCTGGCCCGGGAGATCGCCAACCGGCAGCCCGCCGCCAGCGTGGTCGCCTGCGCGGACGAGGCGGTCGCCAAGCGGCTCCAGGCGGCCTGCCACACGCCGTACTTCCGCCCGTACACCAACACCGACGTGGTGGGCTGCGAGCTCGGCGGCGCGGTCAAGAACGTGATCGGCCTGGCGGTCGGCATGGCGGCCGGCATGGGCCTCGGCGACAACACCAAGGCGACCCTGATCACCCGTGGGCTGGCCGAGACCACCCGGCTCGGTGAGGTGCTCGGCGCCGACCCGCACACCTTCGCCGGGCTCGCCGGGATGGGCGACCTGGTCGCCACCTGCTCCTCGCCGCTGTCGCGCAACAACACCTTCGGCATGAACCTGGGCCGGGGCATGTCGCTCGCGGAGACCATCGCGGCCACCCGGCAGACCGCGGAGGGCGTCAAGTCCTGCGAGTCGGTGCTCGACCTGGCCCGGCGCAACGGGGTCGACATGCCGATCGTCGAGGCGGTGGTGGACGTCGTGCACAACGGCCGGCCGACGCAGGAGGCGCTGCAGGCCCTGATGTCCCGTTCGGCCAAGGCCGAGCGGCGCTGAGGCGGTGCCTCGGGGGCGGCTGACGTCCCGGAAACACGTCGCACGGTAGTCTCAAACCCGATATGAGCATCGAACAGTCCTCCCCGAACCCGTCCGCTGCGAAGCCGCGCGTCGCGCTGGTCTTCGGCGGACGCAGCTCCGAACACGGCGTCTCGGTGGTCACCGCCGGCAGCGTGCTCAAGGCGATCGACCGCGAGAAGTACGAGGTGCTCCCGATCGGGATCACCCCCGAGGGCCGCTGGGCGCTGGTCAGCGACGAGCCGGCCCGGATGGCCATCACCGACGGCCGGATGCCGGACGTCCCGGGCGTCGCCGAGTCCGTGGCCGGGCAGGTCGCGCTGCCGGTCGCCCCGGGCGACCGGGAAGTGCTCCTGAGCGAGCCGGGAAGCGCCCCCAAGGCCCTCGGCGAGGTCGACGTGGTGTTCCCGCTGCTGCACGGCCCCTGGGGCGAGGACGGCACCCTGCAGGGCCTGCTGGAGCTGTCCGGCGTGCCGTACGTCGGCAACGGCGTGCTCTCCAGCGCGGTCGGCATGGACAAGGAGTTCACCAAGCGGATCCTGGCCTCGCACGGCCTGGGCGTCGGCCGGTACACCATCGTGCGGCCGCGCGACTGGGAGACCGAGGACGGCCGCGCCGCGGTGCGCGAGCGGGCCGCCGAACTCGGCCTGCCGCTGTTCGTGAAGCCCTGCCGGGCCGGCTCCAGCATGGGCATCACCAAGGTCAAGGACCTGGCCGACCTCGACGCCGCGATCGAGGAGGCCCGCCGGCACGACCCCAAGCTGATCATCGAGGCCGGTGTGACCGGCCGCGAGATCGAGTGCGGCGTGCTGGAGTTCGAGGACGGCCCGCGGGCCAGCCTCCCGGCCGAGGTGCTGGTCGGTGACGGCTTCGACTTCTACGACTTCGAGGCCAAGTACATCGACTCCTCCGAGGTGCAGATCCCGGCGAAGATCGACGACGAGCGGACCGCCGAGATCCGCCGCCAGGCGGTGGCCGCGTTCGAGGCGCTCGGCTGCGAGGGCCTGGCCCGGGTGGACTTCTTCCTGCTGGAGGACGGCACCTGGATGGTCAACGAGATCAACACGATGCCCGGCTTCACCCCGATCTCGGCCTACCCGAAGATGTGGGAGGCCACCGGGCTGTCCTACCCGGAGCTGATCGACCGGCTGCTCCGGACGGCGCTGAGCCGCTCGACCGGCCTGCGGTAGCGGGTCCGGCGCCGGCTGTCCTCGACGGCAGCGGTCTCGACGCCGGCGGTTTCGACGACGGAGGGCGGGCCGGGGGCTACCCGGCCCGCCCTCCGTCGTCTCCCGGTCGTCAGCCCGGGATGGTGGCCTTCACCGCGCCGGTGAGGGCGGCGGCCGGGTCGAACGGGTTGGCCGCGGCCCCGGCCGGGACGGTCACCTCGACGTAGGCGGCGCGCATGGTCGTCACGAAGCGGTAGCCGCCGTCGGTGAGCTTCTGCGACCACCAGGTGACGTCGTCCACGGTCGGCGACCAGTCCTTGGCGTGCTCGCCGTCCAGCGCCTCCGGGCGGTCGACGCCGCAGCGCAGCACCGTGCGGGGCGTGGTGTCCCACGCGGCGACGTACGGCGAGGCGGGCGACGGGTCCTTGCGGGCGTGCCCGAGCAGCTCCCGCGGCAGAGCCGCCGCCAGCGCCCGGCAGTACCCGGCCGCCTTGCCGCCCGGCTGCGGGGCCGCGACCTGGTCGTCGGCGGAGCCCCAACTGCCGAGCAGCACCACGACCGTGCAGGTCAGCGCGAGCGGCAGGGCCAGCCAGCGGATCGGGGCCGGCAGGGCCGCCAGGGCCCTGGGGACGCGGAGTTCGATAGCCACCCACCGATGGTATGCGGGCCCTACAGGTGGACCACCGGACAGGTGAGGGTACGGGTGATGCCCTCGACCTGCTGGACCCTGGCCACCACCAGGCGGCCCAGGTCGTCCACGGTGTCGGCCTCGGCCCGGACGATCACGTCGTACGGGCCGGTGACGTCCTCGGCCCGGAGGACGCCGGGAATCTCGGAGATCGACTGGGCCACTGCGGTGGCCTTGCCGACCTCGGTCTGGATCAGGATGTATGCCTGTACCACGGGGACCTCCGGCGGCCGGTTACGGGGATCGCCGCCGTGATCGCCCGGCCAGGCGTCGGGGTGGGAACGGGCTCACCGGCAGTCTGATCACCACGCTACCCCGGGGTGGGCCGGGGAGGGGAGACCCCGGGCCCTCCGAAGGGCGTACGCTGCGCGCGGGGGCGCGGCGGGGACGAGTTCAGATGGAAACGCGAGAGGACGGCAGATGCAGGGGACCGTGGGCGAGCTCGGCGAGTTCGGTCTCATCAGGGAGCTGACCGCCCGGGTGCCGCTCACCGACGCGGTGGACCTCGGCCCGGGTGACGACGCCGCGGTGGTGAAGGCGCCGGACGGCCGGGTGGTGGCCACCACGGACGTCCTGATCGAGAACCGGCACTTCCGTCGGGACTGGTCCACCGCCTACGACGTGGGCCGCAAGGCCGCCGCCCAGAACCTCGCCGACGTGGCCGCGATGGGCGCGGTGCCGACCGCGATACTGCTCGGCCTGGTCGCCCCCGCCGACCTGCCCACCACCTGGGCCACCGAGCTGATGGACGGGCTGCGCGACGAGTGCCAGGTGGCCGGGGCGACGGTGGTCGGCGGCGACGTGGTGCGCGGCGACACCGTCACGCTGGCCATCACGGCGCTCGGGGACCTGCAGGGGCGCGCGCCGGTGACACGCTCCGGCGCGCAGGTCGGCGACGTGATCGCGGTGACCGGCTGGCTCGGCTGGTCGGCCGCCGGACTGACCGTGCTGCAGCGCGGCTTCCGTTCCCCGCGCGCCTTCGTCGAGGCGCACCGCCGGCCCGAGCCGCCGTACCACGCGGGCCCGGCCGGCGCGGAGTTGGGCGCGACCTCGATGATCGACGTGAGCGACGGGCTGGTCGCCGACCTCGGCCACGTGGCCCGGGCCAGCGAGGTGGACATCGATCTGAAGGCCGCCGACTTCGACGTCCCGGCGCAGATGGCCGACATCGGGCAGGCGGTCGGGGTGGACCCGCTGGTGTGGGTGCTGTCCGGCGGCGAGGACCACGCGATCGTGGCGACCTTCCCGCGCGGGGTCCAACTCCCGGCCCGCTGGCGGGTGGTGGGCGAGGTGACCGGCCGCCCCCGGGGCAGCCGCAGCGGCCGGGTGACGGTGGACGGCGCGCCCTGGGACCGGGTCGGCGGCTGGGACCACTTCGCCGAGTGAGGGCCGACCCCGCCGATTGTCGTACGGCGCGCGGCGGATGGCGCCCGGACGACGGTGCGGCGCGTGACGCTCCCGACGTGCGGCGCACGGTTTCGCGGGCCCGTTGTGCGTAGGCTGGCGACGACCGAGCCCGCCCGCCGTCCGGTGCGGGTGGTCTGAACCACTGCGAGCGGGAGCGCACCAGCCATGCGTATCGGTGTACTGACCAGCGGCGGCGACTGCCCCGGCCTCAACGCGGTGATCCGCTCCGTGGTGCACCGGGGAACGGACGTGCACGGCTACGAGATCGTCGGGATCCTGGACGGCTTCCTCGGTCTGATCGAGGGCCGCACCCGGCCGGTCTCGCACGACGACGTCACCGGCCTGCTCACCCTCGGCGGCACCGTCCTGGGCTCCGCCCGGGTGCAGCGCGAGCGGATCGCCTGGGCGGTGGAGAACGCCAAGACGCTGGCCCGGGACATCGGCATCGACGCGCTGATCGCGATCGGCGGCGAGGGGACGCTGACCGCCGCCAAGCTGTTCAGCGACGCCGGACTTCCGGTGGTCGGGGTGCCCAAGACCATCGACAACGACATCGACGCCACCGACGTCACCTTCGGCTTCGACACCGCGGTGCACGTCGCGACCGAGGCGATCGACCGGCTCAAGACCACCGCCGAGTCCCACCAGCGCGTCATGGTGGTCGAGTTGATGGGTCGCCACACCGGCTGGATCACCCTCACCGCGGGCATGGCCGGCGGCGCGCACGGCATCCTCATCCCGGAGAAGCCCTTCGACATCGAGGCGGTGGCCCGGATGGTCGAGGACCGCTTCGACCGCGGCAAGAAGTTCGCCATCATCGCCGTCGCCGAGGGCGCCGCCCCGTTGCCGGGCACCATGCGCTTCGACCACGGCGACGTCGACCAGTACGGCCACCGGACGTTCGGCGGGATCGGCAACCGGCTCGCCCACGAGCTGGAGAACCTGCTCGGCAAGGAGGCCCGCCCGGTCATCCTCGGCCACACCCAGCGCGGCGGTACCCCGACCGCCCGGGACCGCGTGCTCGCCACCCGCTTCGGCTGGCACGCCGTCGAGGCCGTCCACCAGGGCGCGTTCGGCCACTTCACCGCGCTGCGCCGGACCGGGATCGAACTGGTGCCGATCGCCGACGCGGTGACCAGGCTGAAGACGGTGCCGGAGGACCGCTGGGTGGAGTCCGAGGCCGTGCTCTGAACCACCGCAGGTAGGTTGACCCCATGGTCCACCCGTCTCCCACCCCCGCCCCCGGCCGGCAGGTCCCGCCCGGCCCCTCGCCCGCCCCGCCGCGGGTGCTCACGATCGCCGGCTCCGACTCCGGCGGCGGTGCCGGCATCCAGGCCGACCTCAAGGCGATGCTCGCCCTCGGCGTCCACGGCATGAGCGTGATCACCGCCGTCACCGCGCAGAACTCGCTCGGTGTCCAGGGCTACTGGGAACTGCCCGCCGAGGCCGTCCGGGCGCAGTTCCGCAGTGTGGTCGACGACATCGGGGTGCAGGCCGTGAAGACGGGCATGCTGGCGTCGATCGAACTGGTCGAGACCGTCTCCGACCTGCTCGCCGGAGTGTCCGCCCCGGTGGTCGTCGACCCGGTCGGCGTCTCCAAGCACGGGGACGCCCTGCTGGCCGCCGAGGCCGTCGCCACCGTCCGCGAGCGGCTGCTGCCGGTCGCCACCCTGGCCACCCCCAACCTGCACGAGGTGACGCAACTCACCGGCCGGACGGTCGAGAACGAGGGGCAGATGCTGGACGCCGCCAAGGCGCTGCTCGACCTCGGGCCGCGCTGGGCGCTGGTCAAGGGCGGCCACCTGGAGGGCGAGGCCGCCGACCTGCTCTACGGCGGGCCCGGCGAGGTGCACTGGTACCGGGCGCCGCGCTACGACAACCGGCACACCCACGGCACCGGTTGCACCCTGGCCAGCGCGATCGCGGCCGGGCTGGCCAAGGGCGAGTCACTGCCGGAGGCGGTCGGCTCGGCCAAGGAGTACATCACCGGCGCGATCGCCGGGGGCTTCGCGCTCGGCGCCGGGATCGGCCCGGTCGACCACGCCTGGCGCTGGCGCTGATCCGGACGGTGGGCGGGTCACCGGGCCCGCCCACCCGCGGGAACTCCCGGGAGCGGAGGGAACGCCCCGGCCGGAGAACGAAAACAGTGGAGCCGGTTCATCCGAGGATGAACCGGCTCCACTGGAGGACCGGCATGCCGGTCTGCGCGTCAGCGCGAGACCTTACCGGCCTTGATGCACGAGGTGCAGACGTTGAGCCGCTTCGGCGTCCGCCCAATCACAGCGCGCACCGTCTGAATGTTGGGGTTCCAACGACGGGGGGTACGGCGGTGCGAGTGGGAGATGCTGTTGCCGAAGCCCGGCCCCTTGCCGCAGACGTCGCAGTTGGCAGCCACAGGAGTCACTCCAAGACTTCAGATCATTTACGTTCGACAACCCCGCTGGACCAGCGGAGCACTCGCGTGAACCGGACCGGGCCGAAGGGTGAGCCCGGATTGTTCCAGGCAACCGGAAGAGCATACAACGCTTGCTCCGGTTCAACGAAACTACCATGACCGGCCGGGTGATCGCTCCGGTCGCCGGTCCCGGTGACCCTCCCCGGCCCCCGATAACCTGCCGGTATCACCCCTCGCCGTTCACTCTCAGGCCATCGCGGCGTCCCATCCGGAGGAGACCTGGTGCTGCACACGCTCGACGCCCCGGCCGTGCGCACCTGGTGCCAGCTCGCCCTGCGCGCGCTCGGCCAGGCCCGCGAGGAGATCGACGCGCTCAACGTCTATCCCGTCCCGGACGGCGACACCGGCACCAACCTCTACCTGACCGTCGAGTCCGCCGCCGCCGAGGTGGAGAGCCGCTTCGCCGACCCCGCCGCCGAGCCGGCCCCCGGCCTGGCCGACACGATCCGGGCGATGGCCCGCGGCGCGCTGGTCGGCGCCCGCGGCAACTCCGGCGTGATCCTCGCCCAGTGGCTGCGCGGCACCGCCGAGACGCTCGCCGAGGGCGGCGGCGCCGACCAGCTGCGGGCCGCCCTGCAGCGGGCCGCCGACTCCGCCTACCAGGCCGTCGCGGAGCCCGTCGAGGGCACCCTGCTGACCGTCGCCAGGGTCGCCGCCCGGGAGGCCGTCCGGGCCGGGGACGGGCTCGCGCAGGTCGCCGACACCGCCTACCGGGCCGCCCGGGACGCGCTGCGGCACACCCCCGAACAGCTCGCCGTGCTGGCCGAGAACGGGGTGGTGGACGCCGGCGGGCGCGGGCTGGTCGCCGTCCTCGGCGCGCTCGCCGACGCCGTCGCCGGGCAGCAGCCGATGGGCCCGGTCGCGCTGCGCGGCGACCTCCGGGCCGTCGAGAGCTGCGAGGTGCACGTCCGGCCGCCCGGCCCCGGCCACCCCGCCTTCGAGGTCATCTACCTGCTCGACGCACCCGACGAGGCCCTGCCCGCGCTGCGCGGGCGGCTCGGCGCGCTCGGCGACTCGCTGGTGATCGGCGGCGGCGACGGCCTGTGGAACGTGCACGTCCACGTGGACGACGCGGGCGCCGCCGTGGAGGCCGGGGTCGAGGCCGGGCGCCCGCACCAGATCCGGATCACGCACTTCGCCGAGGCCGCCGCCCGGGCCGGCAGCGCCGCCGAGCGCGGCGAACGCGCGGAGCGGGCCCGCGCGGTGCTCTCCGTGGTGTCCGGCGGGGGCCTGGCCGAACTGTGCGAGCAGGCCGGCGCCGTCGCCCTGCACGCCGACCCGGACCGCCCGCCGGCCAGCGCCGAACTCGCCGCCGCCGTCCGCCGCTCGGCCGCCCGCGAGGTCGTCCTGCTGCTCAACGACCCCGAGTTGCGCGCCGCCGCCGGGGCCGCCGCCGACCAACTGCGCGAGGAGGGCGTACGGATCGCCGTGCTGCCCACCCGCTCGCCGGTGCAGGGGCTGGCGGCGCTCGCGGTGCACGAGGGCGGCCGCCGCTTCGACGAGGACGTGGTCGCCATGACCTCCGCGGCCGGTGCCACCCGGTACGCCGAACTCGCCGTCGCCGAGGGGGAGTCCTGGACGATGGCCGGGGTCTGCCAGGCCGGCGACGTGCTCGGCCTGATCGACGGCGACGTCGCGGTGATCGGCGCCGGACTGGCCGAGGTCGGGGCGAGCGTGCTGGACCGGATGCTCGGCGCGGGCGGCGAACTCGTCACCCTGGTCCTCGGCGAGGGCGCCGACGAGGCGCTCGCCGACCACCTGGTGGCGCACGCCCGGCACCGGCGGCCCGAGGTCGACGCGGTGGTCTTCCACGGCGGCCAGGAGTCCGCGCCGCTGCTCATCGGGGTGGAGTGAGCCGGCCGGCGTGGGGCCCGGATTGTCGGTCCCGTGGTGTAAACAGGGGGCTGATGGGCGCTCTCGATGAACCACTGACCAAACTCGTCGGCGACCGCACCGCGAAGGTGCTCGCCGACAGCCTCAAGCTGCGCACGGTCGGGGACCTGCTGCACCACTACCCGCGCCGCTACGTCGAACGCGGCCAGCTCACCAGCCTGGACGAGCTGGAGATCGACGAGCACGTCACCGTGCTGGCGCGGATCGAGAAGGTCACCCTGATCCCGTTCCGCGGCCGCAAGGGCGACCGGCTGGAGGTCGTCGTCACCGACGGCCGCAGCCGGCTCTCACTGGTGTTCTTCAACCAGGGCTGGCGGCAGAAGGAGCTCAGGGCCGGCGCCCAGGGCCTGTTCGCGGGCAAGGTCGGGGTCTTCAACCGCAGCCGTCAACTGGTCTCGCCGGACTACCAACTGCTCGACGAGGAGGCCGGGTCGGACGCCGCCCGGCAGTTCGCCGGCCGGCTCATCCCGGTCTACGGCGCCAGCGCGCAGATGCCCAGCTGGAAGCTGTCGATCTGCATCGAGACGGCCCTCACCAAGCACCTGGGCGACGTCGGCGAACCGCTGCCCGCCGAGCTGCGCGAGCGGCACGAGCTGATCCCGCTGCCCGAGGCGCTGGAGCTGATCCACCGCCCGCGCAGCCAGGCCGACCGAGAGCGCGCCCAGAGTCGGCTGCGCTGGGACGAGGCCTTCGTCCTCCAGGTCGCCCTGGCCCAGCGCCGGGCGGCCGAGTCCGCGCTGCCCGCCGTCCCGCGCAGGGCCCGCGAGGGCGGCCTGCTGGACGCCTTCGACGCCCGGCTGCCGTTCACCCTCACCGAGGGCCAGCAGAAGGTGTCCGCCGAGATCGCGGCCGACCTGGCCGGCGAGCACCCGATGCACCGGCTGCTCCAGGGTGAGGTCGGCTCCGGCAAGACGCTCGTCGCGCTGCGCGCCATGCTCGCCGTGGTCGACGCGGGCGGGCAGGCCGTGCTGCTCGCACCCACCGAGGTGCTGGCCCAGCAGCACCACCGCTCGATCGTCGAGATGATGGGCGACCTGGCGGAGGGAGGTCTGCTCGGCGGCTCCGAACTCGGCACCCGGGTGGTGCTGCTGACCGGCTCGATGGGCGTCCCGGCGCGCCGCCAGGCGCTGCTCGACATGGCCTGCGGCGACGCGGGCATCGCCATCGGCACCCACGCGCTGATCGAGGACAAGGTCCAGTTCCAGGACCTCGGCCTGGTGGTGGTCGACGAGCAGCACCGCTTCGGCGTCGAACAGCGGGACGCGCTGCGCGCCAAGGGCGAGCAGCCGCCGCACCTGCTGGTGATGACCGCCACCCCGATCCCGCGCACCGTCGCGATGACCGTCTTCGGGGACCTGGAGACCTCCGTCCTCGACCAGCTGCCGGCCGGCCGCTCGCCGATCTCCACCCACGTCGTCCCCGCGCTGGAGAAGCCCAACTTCCTCACCCGGGCCTGGGAACGCGTCCGCGAGGAGGTCGACAAGGGCCACCAGGCGTACGTGGTCTGCCCCCGGATCGGGGACGAGGAGCCCGCCGCCGAGCCGAGGAAGAAGCGCAGGGCGGGCGAGGAGGACCTGGAGGACGTCGCTCCCGACGCCGGCGCCGGGAGCGACGAACGGCGGCCCCCGCTCTCGGTGGTGGAGACGGCCGAGAAGCTGGTCACGGGCCCGCTGAGTGGCCTGCGGGTGGAGATCCTGCACGGCCGGCTGGCCCCGGAGGCCAAGGACGAGGTGATGCGCCGGTTCACGGCCGGCGAGGTCGACGTCCTGGTCGCCACCACCGTCATCGAGGTCGGCGTCAACGTCCCCAACTCCACCGCGATGGTCATCATGGACGCCGACCGTTTCGGTGTCTCCCAGCTCCACCAGCTGCGCGGCCGGGTCGGCCGCGGCAGCGCGGCGGGCCTGTGCCTGCTGGTCAGCGACATGCCCGCGGGCAGCGCGGCCCGGGCCCGGCTGGACGCGGTGGCCGGCACCCTGGACGGCTTCGAGCTGTCCCGGATCGACCTCGAACAGCGCCGCGAGGGCGACGTGCTGGGCCAGGCGCAGTCCGGGGTGAAGTCCTCGCTCAAGGTGCTCTCGGTGCTGGAGGACGAGGAGGTCATCCTCACCGCCCGGACGGAGGCCACCCGGCTGGTCGCCGAGGACCGGGAGCTGGCCGCCCACCCGGAGCTGCGCACCGCGCTGGAGAGCCTGCTCGACGAGGACCGCGCGGCCTACATGGAGAAGGGCTGAGCGGGCCGCCGCGGCCCCGGAATTGTCAGACCCCCGCGAGAGAATGAAGGTGTTCAGGGCGCACCCCCAAGGTGCGTACCTGGCACGACACTTGGGGGTCCTGCCATGGCATTCCGTCATCTCAACGAGCTCCCGCTGGGCGACAAGGTCTTCCGGATCGAACTCGCCAGCGACGACGACCGCGAGGTCACCCTCACCCTGACCGGCTGGCGCGAGGGGGCGGCCGCCCAGCCGCTCGCCTCGGGCAAGCTCCGCCTGCCGGTCGAGGACGTCGCCTCGCTGCGGATCGCGCTCAACCGCGCGCTGCGGGCGCTGGCGATCGTCGCCGATGTCTCCGAGCCCATCCCCGACCGCGACGTGCTGCGCGAGCTGTACCCCGGCCACGGCGCCCCCTGGGTGCCGCAGCACGAGGAGGAACTGGTCCGGCGCTTCCACGACGGCGAGACCGTCGCCCGGATCGCCGCCCGCTTCGGCCGTACGCCCGACTCCGTCCGCACCAAGCTGCGCGAGCTCGGGCACGACCCGCGCCGCCCCGAGTTCTGCCCGCCCGACGGCTGCCTGTCCTGGTCCCGCTACGCCTCGCCCGCGCTGCTCGGCGCGGCCGTCCCGGCCCAGTCGGCGGGCTCCGAGGCCAGCTGAGCGGGTAGCGGCCGTGGCCCAGCCGACCGGCACGGCGGGGCCACGGCCGCTGCTCGTCCGCCCGCCTCCGGGGCGCTCCCAGACCTCGGGGCGGGATAGCGTGGTGCGGCAGCGACGAAAGGACCTTCCACCACCATGACCCGCGTGATCGCCGGGCTGGCCGGCGGCCGCCGGCTGGCCGTACCGCCAGGCCGGGGCACCCGTCCGACCTCCGACAAGGCCCGCGAGGCGATGTTCTCCACCCTGGAGGCGTTGCGCGGCACCCTGCACGGGGCCCGGATGCTCGACCTGTTCGGCGGATCGGGCGCGGTCGGTCTGGAGGCGCTGTCGCGCGGTGCCGGACACGTCCTGCTGGTCGAGGCGGACGGCCAGGCGGCGCGGGTGATCCGGGAGAACGTCCGCACGATCGGCCTGCCGGGCGTGGAGGTGCGGGCCGCCAAGGCGGAGAAGGTGATCGCGGGCCCGCCCCCGCAGACCCCGTACGACCTGGTCTTCCTCGATCCGCCGTACGCCGTGACGGACGAGGAACTGCGCGAGATGCTGATCACACTCCTGGCCGGGGGCTGGCTCGCGGCGGACGCACTCGTCACCGTGGAGCGCAGCACCCGTGGCGGCGAGTTCGGCTGGCCCGAGGGCTTCGAGGTGCTGCGCTCGCGCCGCTACGGCGAGGGCACGCTCTGGTACGGTCGCGCCGCCGCCGAGGCCAGCCAGCACGAGTAGCGGGCCGAGGCCCGCAGCAGCCGTCACCCCACGAGGGAGCACACACGCCATGCGCCGCGCCGTCTGTCCCGGTTCGTTCGACCCGATCACCAACGGTCACCTCGACATCATCGGGCGGGCCTCGAAGCTGTACGACGTGGTCCATGTCACGGTCCTGATCAACCGGAACAAGCAGGGCATGTTCACCGTCGAGGAGCGGATCGGCCTGATCGAGGAGGTCACCGCGGACTTCGGGAACGTGGTGGTCGAGTCGTACCACGGCCTGCTGGTGGACTTCTGCCGGGAGCGCGGGATCCCCGCGATCATCAAGGGCCTGCGCGCGGTCAGCGACTTCGACTACGAGCTGCAGATGGCCCAGATGAACCACGGCCTGACCGGCGTGGAGACGCTGTTCGTGCCGACCTCCCCGACCTACAGCTTCCTCTCCTCGACGCTGGTCAAGGAGGTCGCCGCGTACGGCGGGGACGTCTCCCACCTGCTGCCGGAGACGGTGCACCGGCGGCTGGTCGAGCGGATCGCGGAGCGCAGGGCCCAGCAGTAACCGGAGCGCGAGGGGCGCCGGCCGGAGCCGGGCAGCCGTCCGTTTCTGCCGGTTCGTCACGGCTTGTCCGGTGCCCGGTCAGCCGGTCGGGCTCGGGCGTTGTGACCTCGCCGCGCGGTGGCCGTACAGTCTGTATTCCTGCCCTGCGGTGAGGTTCGCCGCGTCGGGCCTGCCTCCGCCGGACCGTCGGCGGCACACGGAAAGACGAAGCCCCGTGGACGTGCAGAACAAGGTCGACGAGATCGTCGCGGCGGTCGAGAACGCCCGTTCGATGCCGATGTCGGCCTCCTGCGTGGTGAACCGGGCCGAGCTCATCGGCCTGCTCAACGACCTCAAGGCGGCGCTGCCCGCCGAACTCGCCCAGGCGCAGTCGGTGATGGCCGACCACGAGCAGGTGGTGGCCGGCGCCCAGGCCGAGGCGGACCGGATCATCCAGGGCGCGCACGCCGAGCGGGGCTCGCTGATCTCCGACACCGAGGTGGTCCGCCGGGCCCAGGCCGAGGCCGACCGGATCCTCGCCGAGGCCCGCGCCGAGGTCGAGACCAAGCGCGCCGAGGCCGACGACTACGTGGACAGCAAGCTCGCCAACTTCGAGGTCGTGCTGACCAAGACGCTGGGCTCGGTCGGCCGCGGCCGGACCAAGCTGCGCGGCGACTCCAGCGTCTTCGAGACCGAGCACGAGGGCGAGCCGGACGGCGAGGAGTTCCAGCCGCAGCGGATCAGCCCCAGCCCCGAGGTCGACGAGTACGTCGATGTGAAGCTCGCCACGCTGGAGAACGTCCTCGGCGCCACCCTGGAAGCGGTCGGCAAGGGCCGCGACAAGCTGCTCGGCAAGCGGCCGATCGACGAGCTGGGCGCCTACCTGGCCGCCGCCGACGAGGCGCAGCAGGCCAAGGAGCGGGCCGAGGCGGTGGCCGCGGGCTTCGCCCACGACGCCGACGGCGACGACATCGCCTGGTACCGCGAGGACGTCCCGCAGCAGCAGACCTGGCCGGAGCAGACCCCGGCCGCGGCGGGCTGGCAGGCCCCCGGCGCCGACCAGTACGCGGCGGCCCAGCAGCAGGGCGGGCAGTACGCCGAGGTGTACGGCGGCGGCTACGACCCGGCCGGCCAGGGCGACCCGTACGGGACCCAGTGGGGGTACCAGCAGCAGGGTGCCGCGGACGGCTACCCGCAGCAGCCGGACTACGCGGGCCAGCAGCAGCACGGGGACTACGGCTACCAGCAGCAGCAGCAACAACAGCAGCAGCAACCGGGCTACGGCGCGCAGCAGTACGACGCCTACACCTACCCGCAGCAGCCCGCGACCCCGCCGGCCGTGGCGCAGCAGCAGGGCCTGGACGAGACCAGCTTCTTCGACACCAGCATGATCGACATGACCAAGCTCCGGGAGCTGGGCGGTCGCTGAGCCGGGCCCGAGCGGCCCCGTCGGGTGTCCCTGACGGGGCCGAAGTTGGGCCTGGGGGGAGACTCCGGTAGGCTGACCACTCCGGCCTTTTCGTGTCGGACTGTCGGCTTGCCCGCGCGCCACCGGCGTGAAGGCACCGCACATCGATGTTTCCCATGGAAGTCAGGACACCTTGAACCGCCTCGACCACCGCGACCCCCTCGTGTTCGACACGCACGAGCTGGGACGTCGCCCGGGCTCGCTGCGCAAGGTGTCCCGCACTCTGGAGGCCCCCGAGGGCCTGGGGATCATCGACGTGATCGGCGTGCCGGAGAAGAGCGAACTCCATCTGGAGCTCCGCCTGGAGTCCGTGGTCGAGGGCGTGCTGGTGACCGGCACCGCCGAGGCCCGGATCGAGGGCGAGTGCGTCCGGTGCCTGGAGCCCGTCGAGGACGGCATCGACGTCGACTTCCAGGAGCTGTACTACTACCCGGAGTCCGACGAGCGTCACCGCGCCCGGACCACCGGGACCGAGGACCTCGACGAGGACTCGGAAGAAGAGACTTACCGCCTGGAGGGCGACTTCTTCGACCTCCAGCCGGTGCTGCGTGACGCGGTGGTGCTCGCACTGCCGCTGCAGCCGGTGTGCCAGGAAGACTGCCTGGGCCTGTGCTCCGAGTGCGGAGCGCGCCTGAGCGACGACCCGACGCACCACCACGACGCCGCCGACCCCAGGTGGGCGGCTCTGCAGGGACTCTCCGCCGCCCCCGGCGACGAGGGTGACGGGATCAAGAACAGCGACACCCGTGAGGGTCTCGCCGAGAACCAGGAGAAGTAGCCGTGGCTGTTCCGAAGCGGAAGATGTCGCGCAGCAACACGCGCCACCGCCGTTCCAACTGGAAGGCCGTCGTTCCGGCCCTCGTGGCGTGCGACCGCTGCCACGAGCCGAAGCTGGGCCACATCGCGTGCCCGAGCTGCGGCACGTACAACCGTCGCCAGGTCCTCTCGGTCTGATCGGCGGGGTGCACGGATCGATGTCGGACGGTAACTCCACCCGCAAGGCGTCCGCCGCCCCGAAGGGTTCCTCTTCGGGCGGTGGCAGGGCCGGTGGGCCGGCTTCGACCGAATACGACGTCCTGGAAGGGCGCCTCGGGTACACACTCGAGCGCGCCCTTCTGGTGCGTGCCCTGACCCACCGCTCGTACGCGTACGAGAACGGGGGTCTGCCCACCAACGAGCGCCTGGAGTTCCTCGGCGACTCGGTGCTGGGCCTGGTGGTGACCGACACCCTCTACCGCGTCCACCCGGACGTCCCGGAGGGCACGCTCGCCAAGCTGCGCGCCGCAGTGGTCAACTCCCGCGCGCTCGCGGACGTCGGCCGGGGCCTGGACCTCGGCGAGTTCATCCGGCTCGGCAAGGGCGAGGAGGGCACCGGCGGCCGCGACAAGTCGTCGATCCTCGCCGACACCGTCGAGGCCGTGATCGGGGCCGTCTACCTGGACCAGGGTCTGGACGCGGCCACCGAGTTCGTCCACCGGCTGTTCGACCCGCTGATCGAGGAGTCCTCTCAGCTGGGCGCCGGCCTGGACTGGAAGACCAGCCTGCAGGAGCTCACCGCCTCGGTGGGCATCGGGGTGCCCGAGTACGTGGTCATGGAGTCCGGTCCGGACCACGAGAAGACCTTCACCGCGGCGGCCCGGGTGGCCGGCGAGGACTTCGGCAGCGGCGTCGGCCGCTCGAAGAAGGAGGCCGAGCAGAAGGCCGCCGAGAGCGCTTGGCGAGCGATCAAGGAGAAGTACGCCGACCGGCTGCCCGCCGGGGCGCAGTAGCCTTCCTCCTGCCGATCACTTTCGCAGGAGGTCTGTTCCCGTGCCCGAACTTCCCGAAGTCGAGGTCGTCCGCCGTGGTCTGGCGAACTGGGTCGCCGGGCGGACCGTCGCCGACGTCCAGGTGCTGCACCCGCGTGCGGTGCGCCGCCAGCCCGCCGGCGCGGCCGACTTCACCGCCCGGCTGATCGGCACCACCCTGGGCACCGCGCAGCGGCGCGGCAAGTACCTGTGGGTGCCGCTGGCGGGGACCGGCGCAGGATTCTCGCTGATCGGCCACCTCGGGATGAGCGGCCAACTCCTCGTCCAGGACCCGTCGGTTCCCGACGAGACGCACCTGCGGGTACGGCTGCGGTTCACCGACGGCGGGCGCGAGCTGCGCTTCGTCGACCAGCGGACCTTCGGCGGCCTCGCGGTCGAGGAGGCCGAGGACGGCGACCCGGAGGGCACCCCGCTCTCCATCGCGCACATCGCCCGCGACCCGCTCGACCCGCGCTTCGACGACGCCGTCTTCTCGGTCGCGCTGCGGGCCAAGCGCACCACCGTGAAGCGGGCACTGCTCGACCAGACGCTGATCAGCGGGGTCGGCAACATCTACGCCGACGAGGCGCTCTGGCGCTCCCGGCTGCACTACGACCGCCCGACCGCGACGCTCACCCGCCCGCAGACCGCCGAACTGCTGGCCAACGCCCGCGAGGTGATGACGGCCGCGCTCGCCGTCGGCGGCACCAGCTTCGACAGCCTGTACGTCAACGTGAACGGCGAGAGCGGGTACTTCTCCCGGGACCTCGACGCGTACGGCCGCGAGCACGAGCCCTGCCGCCGCTGCGGGACCCCGATCCGGCGGGCCGCCTGGATGAACCGTTCCAGCTACTTCTGCCCCCGCTGCCAGCGCGTGCCACGGGCCCGCAGCGGGGGCTAAGACCGACCGGCACATGGTGGCCGGCGTCGCGACGCCACCCACCATGTGCCGGTCGGTCTAAACCGGCTCAGTGCTTGGCGAGTTCCGGTTGGTCGGCGGCCGCCTCGCCGGGGGCGCCGTGGGTGTCCTGGCCGAAGTAGGCGACCCCGACCGCGGACACCACCGCGAGCAGGAAGCCGACCACGCCGAGCCAGCCCAGGCCGGACTTGGAGGAGTCGCCGAGCCAGAGCACGCCGATCGCGCCGGGCAGCACGGTCTCGCCGACCACCAGCGCGGCCGTCGCGCCGTTCACCGAGCCGATCTGCAGCGCCACCGTGTGCACGTACATGCCGCCGAGGCCGCCGACCAGGATCGCGTACAGGGCCGGGTCGGAGAGTAGCTTGGCGAGGTCGAACGGATCGATGCCGTTCAGGATGCGCACGCCGACGCCCAGCGCGCCGAAGCCGAGGCCGGAGAGCAGACCGGCGACGATCGCGCCCTTGGAACCCATCCGCCGCACCAGCAGGCTGCCGCCGACCAGCAGCACGGTGGTGACCACCAGCAGCCACCAGTGGAAGGCCATCTCGGCGTGGTGGCCGCCCTCGGGCCCGGCCGAGACGGCCAGCAGCACCAGCGCCGAGCAGAGCACGCCGATCGAGGCCCACTCCAACTGCTTGAGCCGGATGCCGAGCAGCTTGATGCTCAGCACCGCGGTGATCACCAGGTTGGCGCTGATGATGGTCTGGGAGAGGAACAGCGGCAGCAGTCGCGCGGCCAGCGCGCCCAGCCCGAAACCGATCAGGTCGAGCACCGTACCGAGGATGAACTCCCAGGTGACGGCGGCCTTCGCGGTCGAGGACAGGCTCGGCCCGCCGTGCTCGGTGGTGTTGGTGGTGGCGCCCTTGGCGGCCTCCTCACGTGCGGAGCGGCGGGATCCGACGGCCTGGAGGACTGAGCCGGTGCCGTAGCAGGCGGATGCCGCTACGGCGGTGACGAGGCCGATGATCACCGGGTGCTCCGATCGGGAGATGGGTCAGGAACGGGCTTGGTCAAGAAAAGGCAATGGGACCAGTGGTCCGGGACCACTATGCCCGCCCGCGCGATACGGTCGGGACGCCGCCTGGAACGTCCTGGGCCCGCCGGGACGTACGACCGGGCGCCTGCCGCAGTTCCCGCACACCGCCCGCATCGGGGGCGACTGGGGGAAACATCATCCCGGAGGAGGGGCGAAGCCCCGGCGGACGGCGGGGAATCCTGTCATTACCAGTATGCGAAGGGTATGCCGTGCTCCGACGCCAGTCGCGGTAGCGTCGTGGGCATGAGAACCCTTGCACGACGTTCCCGGGGCGCCGGGCCGCTTGCCCTGGTGGCGACGCTGCTCGGGCTGCTGCTCCTGCTGGCTCCGGCGGCCTCGGCCGCCGGCGGGCTGGACGACGCGGCCTCCGCCCTGAAGCAGGGCCGGGTCTACGTCGATCCGGCGATGACGAGTCGATTCAGCCAGAGCCAGGCCGACGCCCTGACCGAGAAGATCAACAAGGCTGACAAGCCGATCTTCGTCGCGATCGTCCCGGCCGACTCCGCCTACGGCGCCCAGACCGTCTTCAAGGACCTGCGCACCAAGGTCGGCATCGACGGTGCCTACGCGATCTGGCGCGGCGACCAGTTCGCGGCCAAGGCCGACCGCGGCGCGATGTCGCAGGGCAGCGCCGAGCGCATCGCCGGCGCCGCCTTCCGCTCCCACAACGGCGACATCGCCGCCACCGTGAACGACTTCGTCGACAGCGCCGCCCCGCAGACCAAGGGCACCGGGGTGAACCACACCACCTCGATCGCCTGGGTGGTCATCCCGGTCGTGCTGCTCGCGCTGGCCGGTGCCGGCGTCTTCCTCCTCTTCCGCCGCGCCAAGAAGCGCAAGGAGGAGCAGGCCCGGGCCGAGCTGGAGCAGCTGCGCCGCGTGGTCGACGAGGACATCACCGCCTTCGGCGAGGAGCTGGACCGGCTCGACTTCAACCCGGCGGCGGCCGACGCCGACGACACCCAGCGCACCGACTACACCCACGCCCTGGACTCCTACGAGAAGGCCAAGCGGCTGATGGACGAGGCCAAGCGGCCGGACGACGTCAAGCCGGTCACCGAGGCGCTGGAGGACGGCCGGTTCGCGCTGGCCACCCTGGCGGCCCGGCGGGAGAAGCGCCCGGTGCCCGAGCGCCGTCCCCCGTGCTTCTTCGACCCGCGCCACGGCCCGTCCGTCAAGGACGCCGACTGGGCCCCGGCCGGCGGCGCCGCCCGTACCGTCCCGGTCTGCCAGTCCGACGCGGACCGGCTGGCCACCGGCCTCGACCCGGCCATCCGCACCGTCGAGACCGAGCACGGCCCGCAGCCGTACTGGAACGCCGGACCGGCCTACGCCCCCTGGGTGGGCGGCTACTTCGGCGGGTTCGGCGGCGGCGGCCTGCTGCCGGGCCTGCTGGTCGGGACCATGCTCGGCTCGATGATCAGCAGCCCGGCCTACGCCGCGGCGCCGATGATGGACCACGGCTACCAGGACCAGTACGAGGGCGGCGACTTCACCGGCGCCGACTTCAACTCCTCCGACTTCAGCGGCGGCTTCAGCGACGGTGGCGGCTTCGGTGGCGGCGACTTCGGCGGTGGCGGGGACTTCGGCGGCGGCGACTGGTGACCCGCTGACCCGATCGCCCGCCTCCGCGGCCCCGCCGGTTCCTCCGGCGGGGCCGCGGCGCGTGCGCGGGCCGGTCCTCGTGAGCGGGCGCATCGGGTTTGAGAAGGCAACCCGGTGTGGCAGGCTGGCGCTGTGACCCCCGACACCGAGTCCGTCCGCGCTCCGGGCGCCGTCCCCGGCCGACCGTGCTCGATGGCGGCCGCGTTGCAGGTGGTCGGCGAGAAGTGGGCGCTGCTGGCCGTCCGCGAGCTGTTCTACGGCAACCACCGCTTCGACCGGATCGCCCGCAACACCGGCGCGCCCCGGGACCGGCTGACCGCGCGGCTGCGGGCGCTGGAGGAGGCGGGGGTGGTCGAGCGGCGCCCGTACAGCGAGCGGCCGCCCCGCTACGAGTACCACCTCACCGAGGCCGGGCGGGACCTCGCACCGCTCGCCCACGCGCTGCGCACCTGGGGCGACCGCTGGGTGCTGCCGGAGTCGCCGGTGACCTTCGACCACGCGCCCGAGGGGCACGAGCCGCACCCCTTCGACCCGGCCTGGGTCTGTCGCTGCTGCGGCCGGGAGGCCCGCCGGGGCGAACTGCACGCGCGGGTGCACACCCCGGGCTGGACGGTCGACGGCCCCGTGGAGCTGTGACCGGGCGGTACGGCGGTTAGGGTCGGGGCATGCATGGTCGCGACGCCCACAGTGAGGAACCGGTCCGGGTGACCGCCTGGGTCCGGGGGAAGGTCCAGCAGGTCGGGTTCCGCTGGTGGACCAGGGCACGGGCGCTGGAGATCGGCCTGACCGGCTACGCGAGCAATCTCGGCGACGGCCGGGTGCAGGTGGTCGCCGAGGGCCTGGCCGCCGACTGCGAACAGCTGCTGGAGCTGCTGCGCGGCCCGGACACGCCGGGCGGCGTCAGTGGCGTCACCGAGATCTGGACGGCCGTCGGCCCCGGCTACGGGGGCTTCGAGATCCGCTGAGCCCGGCCCGTACCGGCGCGGACCGGAACTGATCCGCAACTGCCGGTGTCATGCGGTTGCCATCCGGGCAGACTCGTGGTTGACTCCGCATCGAACGATGATCCACGAGCACGTGGTCGGACCCGGCCCGAGACCTCCAGGCGTGACGACACCGCCAGGCAGGTGACAGGGGCGCGGTAGCGTGCGGTGATCGTGTTGACCCGTACCGTCTTTGGTGAGACGCTGGAAACCCGCGCACACGACCGCGTTTTCCCGGTAGGTGCATGCCCTCGTGAGCCCAGCTCACGGTGGTTGTGCCGTCAGTGCCCAGCCAGCACTGCCGGTGACGCGCCGCGCGTGCGCCCCTTCCCCCTAGACCTGTACCGTTCCGGTTCGGTCACTCAGCGTGGAGGACCATTCATCATGGCAAAGGCGCTTCTCGGGTACGTCGGCGGCCCCGACCCGCGAATGCTCTCCGAGATGCGACGGCTTCAGCAGCGCGTCCAGGACCTTGAATCCGAGCTCCTTCGGATGCAGGCTGAGAACGACGCGCTCACCGCTGTCGCTGACGAGCACTCGCTGCTCAACAGCATCGATCTGGATCAGCGGGAGCCGGCTCTCACCTGAGTCCCGCCCGGTCCTCGCAGATCGACGCCGCTGTGCACTGAGCCGCCCCGAAAGGGACGCAGCTTTGCAAGGGACGCCCGGTTGTGGCGTCCCTTCGTCGTGTCCGGGTCGTGTCCGGGACGCGCGGCCCGCCGGGGATACAGTCGCCGTTGAGCCCTGGGCCCCTGGCGAGCGATGAGGAGACCGGCCGCGTGCACCTGAAGAGTCTGACGCTGCGCGGGTTCAAGTCCTTCGCCTCCAGCACCACCCTGCGTTTCGAGCCCGGCATCACCTGCGTGGTCGGCCCGAACGGCTCCGGCAAGTCGAACGTCGTCGACGCGCTGTCCTGGGTGATGGGGGAGCAGGGCGCCAAGTCGCTGCGCGGCGGAAAGATGGAGGACGTCATCTTCGCCGGGACCAGCGGGCGCCCCCCGCTCGGCCGCGCGGAGGTCAGCCTCACCATCGACAACGCCGACGGCGCCCTGCCGATCGACTACGCCGAGGTGACCGTCACCCGGACCATGTTCCGCAACGGCGGCAGCGAGTACGCGCTCAACGGCGAGACCTGCCGCCTGCTGGACATCCAGGAACTCCTCTCCGACTCCGGCATCGGCCGCGAGATGCACGTCATCGTCGGCCAGGGCCAGCTGGACTCCGTCCTGCACGCCGACCCGATGGGCCGCCGCGCCTTCATCGAGGAGGCGGCCGGCGTCCTCAAGCACCGCAAGCGCAAGGAGAAGGCGCTGCGGAAGCTGGACGCGATGCAGGCCAACCTCAACCGCGTCCAGGACCTGGTGGCCGAATTGCGCCGCCAACTCGGACCGCTCGGCCGGCAGGCCAGGATCGCCCGCCGCGCCGCCGGCATCCAGGCCGCGCTGCGCGACGCCCGGCTGCGGCTGCTCGCCGACGACCTGCTCACCCTCCGCCAGGCCGTCGAGGCCGAGATCGCCGACGAACTGGCACTGCGGCTGCGCCGGACCACCGTCGAACAGGAGCTGGCCCACGCGGTGCAGCGGGAGGCGGTGCTGGAGGCGCAGGTCCAGCAGCTCGGCCCCAGCCTGGAGGCCGCCCGGCAGACCTGGTACCGGCTCTCCGCACTCGCCGAGCGCAGCCGCGGCACCATCGGGCTGGCCGAGGCCCGTGCCCGACACGCCGCCGCCGGGGGACAGGCCGAGGAGCGGCGCGGCCGTGACCCCGAGGAACTGGAGGAGGAGGCCGCGCGGGTCCGGGAGGAGGAGGCCGCGCTCACCGAGGCGCTGGAGGAGGCACAGTACGCGCTGGCCGAGGCGGTCGAACGCAAGGGCGGGCTGGAGCGTGAGCTGGCCGCCGAGGAACGCCGCCTCCGGGACGCCGCCCGGGCCATCGCGGACCGCCGGGAGGGCCTGGCCCGGTTGCAGGGGCAGGCGGCCGCCGCCCGCTCCAGAGCGGCCTCCGCCGAGGCCGAGACCGGCCGGCTCGCCGAGGCCAGGAACGACGCGCTGCTACGGGCCGGGGCCGCGCAGGACGAGTACGACGAACTCCAGCGGCAGGTCGACGGCCTGGCCGGGGACGACGGGCAGGCCGAGGCCGCACACCAGGAGGCCCGGGAGCGGCTCTCCGCCGTCGAACGCGACCTCGCCGCCGCCCGGGAGGTGGCCGGCGCCGCCGAGCGCGAGCGGGCCGGGCTCACCGCGCGGCACGAGGCGCTGTCCCTCGGGCTGCGCCGCAAGGACGGCACCGGAGCCCTGCTCGCCGCGGGGGAGCGGTTGAGCGGGCTGCTCGGTCCGGCGGCCTCCCTGCTGCGGATCGTCCCCGGGTACGAGGCGCCGGTGGCGGCGGCGCTCGGTGCGGCGGCCGACGCGGTGGCCGTCGACTCGCCCGGCACCGCCGCCGCGGCGCTGCGGCTGCTGCGCGCCCAGGACGCCGGCCGGGCCGCGCTGCTGATCGCGGGTGCGGGCGAACCGGCCGCCGACGCGGGGGAGCTGCCCGCCGGTGCCCGCTGGGCCGCCGAACTCCTCGACGGGCCACCGGGGTTGGCCGATGTCGCGCGGAGCCTGCTGGCTCGGGTGGCGGTCGTCGCCACCCTCGACGAGGCACTGCGGTTGGTCGCGGACCACCCCGGGCTGACCGCCGTCACCGCCGACGGGGACCGGCTCGGCGCCGGCTTCGCACACGGCGGCTCCGACGGCGCACCGAGCCTGCTGGAGACCCAGGCGGCGGTCGACGAGACCGCCCGGGCGATCGGTGAACTCACCGCCCGCTGCGCCGAGTCGGCCGAGCGCCTGGCCGAACTCGCCGAGCGGCGGCGGGAGTCGGCCGACGCCGTGGATCAACTCGCCGATCGGCGGCGGCAGGCGGAGCGGGAACGGGCCCAGGTGGCGGGCGCGCTCGGCCGCCTCGGCGGGCAGGCCAGGGCCGCCGCCGGCGAGGCCGAACGGCTGTCCGTCGCCACCGCGCGGGCCGACCAGGGGCTGGCCGAACTGCTGACCGTCGCCGAGGAGTTGGCCGAGCGGCTGGCCGCGGCCGAGGAGTCGGCGGATGCCGGGGAGGACGAGCCGGACACCGCCGAGCAGCAGCGGCTGGCCGAGGCCGCCACCGGCTCCCGGCAGGCCGAGCTGGAGGCCAGGCTCGCGGTGCGCACCCACGAGGAGCGGGTCCGCGCGCTCGCCGGACGGGCGGACCAGCTGGACCGGGCCGCCCGCGCCGAGCGCGAGGCGCGCGCCCGGGCCGCCGAGCGCCGTCGCCGCGCCGCGCACGACGCCCGGGTCGCGCACGCCGTCGCGGCGGGCGCCCGGCAGCTGCTGGCCTGCCTGGAGGTGTCGCTGGCCCGCGCGGACGCCGGGCGGGCGGCGGTCGAGCAGGCGCGCGCCGAGCGCGAGACCGAACTGCGGGCGCACCGCGAGCAGGGCCGCGGCCTCAAGGAGGAACTGGACAAGCTGGTCGACGCCGGCCACCGGGACGAGGTGCTGCGGGCCGAGAAGCGGCTGCGGATCGAACAGTTGGAGGCCCGCGCGCTGGAGGAGTTCGGCATCGACGGCGGCGAACTGCTCGCCTCGTACGGGCCGGACCAGCTCGTCCCGCCGTCCCCCGAGGAGCCGGCCGCCGACGGCGGCGCGGAGGAGGGGCGGCAGCCCGGCGAGCCGCGCCCGTACGACCGGGCCGAGCAGGAGAAGCGCCTCAGGGCGGCGGAGCGGGCGTACCAGCAGCTGGGCAAGGTCAACCCGCTGGCGCTGGAGGAGTTCGCGGCGCTGGAGGAGCGCCACCGGTTCCTCGGCGAGCAGCTGGACGACCTCAAGCGCAGCCGGCGCGACCTGCTGGACATCGTCCGGGAGGTGGACGAGCGGGTCGAGCAGCTGTTCACCGCGGCGTACCACGACACCGCCGCCCAGTTCGAGGGCGTCTTCGCCCGGCTGTTCCCGGGCGGGGAGGGGCGGCTGGTGCTGACCGACCCGGCCAACATGCTCACCACCGGCGTCGAGGTGGAGGCCCGTCCGCCGGGCAAGAAGGTCAAGCGGTTGTCGCTGCTGTCCGGTGGCGAGCGCTCGCTGACCGCGGTGGCGCTGCTGGTGTCGATCTTCAAGGCCAGGCCCAGCCCGTTCTACGTGATGGACGAGGTGGAGGCAGCACTCGACGAGACCAACCTGCGTCGACTGGTCGGGATCATGGAGGAGCTGCGGGAGAGCTCCCAGCTGATCGTGATCACCCACCAGAAGCTGACCATGGAGTCCGCGGACGCCCTCTACGGCGTGACCATGAAGGGGGACGGCATCTCGCAGGTGATCAGCCAGCGGCTGCGCGCGTCGGCACCTCCCGGTCGGCAGGCCGGGGGAGGGCGTCGGGAGCGGTCCGGGGCCGCCCGCGGCGCATCCGGGTAGGGCGGCTGCGGTCCATCCGGGCTCCGGTCACGGATACTGGAGCCGTTATGGAATACGTGATCCTTGCCGTAGTCATCGCCGTGGTCGCCATCGGCGCGATCGCCGGCCTCGTCGTTTCCGGCAGACGACGCCAGCAACTGCCCCCGAAGTCGCAGGCGCCGGTCATCACGGCGCCGCCGACCACCCCGCAGGAGCCCCAGGTCGGCGAGGAGGCCGCGCCGCCGACCGAGGAGCCCCGCCGCACCGTCGAGGAGGTGCAGCTCCCCGAGGCCGAGGTCGAGGTCGCCGAGGCCGAGGCGGCCCCCGCCGTCGAGGTCCCCGAGCCCACCGCGGGCCGGCTGGTCCGGCTGCGCTCCCGGCTCTCCCGCTCGCAGAACTCGATCGGCAAGGGCCTGCTCTCGCTGCTCTCCCGCGAGCACCTGGACGAGGACACCTGGGAGGAGATCGAGGAGACCCTGCTGACCGCCGACGTCGGCGTGGCCCCCACCCAGGAGCTGGTCGAGCGGCTGCGCACCCGGGTGAAGGTGCTCGGCACCCGGACGCCCGACGAGCTGCGCGCGCTGCTGCGCGAGGAGCTGGTCGAGCTGGTCGGCAAGGACTCCGACCGCACCGTCCGCTCCACCAAGCACGCGGAGGGCCCGGCCGTGGTCCTGGTGGTCGGCGTCAACGGCGTCGGCAAGACCACCACGACCGGCAAGCTCGCCCGCGTCCTGGTCGCCGACGGCCGGACGGTGGTGCTCGGCGCGGCCGACACCTTCCGTGCCGCCGCCGCCGACCAGCTGCAGACCTGGGGCGAGCGGGTCGGTGCGCGCACCGTGCGCGGCCCGGAGGGCGGAGACCCGGCGTCGATCGCCTTCGACGCGGTCAAGGAGGGCATCGCCGAGGGCGTCGACACCGTGCTGGTGGACACCGCCGGCCGGCTGCACACCAAGACCGGCCTGATGGACGAGCTGGGCAAGGTCAAGCGGGTCGTCGAGAAGCACGGCCCGGTGGACGAGGTGCTGCTGGTGCTGGACGCCACCACCGGCCAGAACGGCCTGATCCAGGCCCGGGTGTTCGCCGAGGTGGTCGACATCACCGGCATCGTGCTGACCAAGCTGGACGGCACCGCCAAGGGCGGCATCGTGGTCGCGGTCCAGCGCGAGCTGGGCGTGCCGGTCAAGCTGATCGGTCTGGGCGAGGGCGCGGACGACCTGGCGCCGTTCGAGCCGGGCGCGTTCGTGGACGCGCTGATCGGGGACTGAGGCCCCTCCCGTCCGTAGGGTCCGCTCCGCGAGGGGCGGGCCCTTTCGCGTGCCCGGGCCCCGCTTCCGCACCCGGGCCCTCGGGCCGGACCCGGGCCCCTTCGGGTGTCCGGGGCCGAGGCGGCGGGCGGGTTACGACGCGAGCCAGGCGGGTTCGGCGGTGCGCTCGCGGCCGCGGTGGCAGGCGTAGGCGAGGGTGCCGAGCAGCAGCCGGGCCTCGGGCGGGCAGCCGGCGTTGTCGCGGGTGGGGCGGCGCAGCCAGCGGACCGGGCCGAGCGCGCCGAGCACGGTGGGCGGGGCGGCCACGTAGCTGCCCTCGCCGTGGCAGGCGAGGTCGAGCGCGGCGTCGTCCCAGCCCATCCGGTAGAGCAGGTCGGGCAGGCGGCGGGCGGCGCCGGCGGCGACCAGGAACTGCAGCCGGCCGGTGGGCGCGGCGAGCACCGGGCCGACCTGGGTGCCCATCCGCTCCAGCCGGACCAGCGCCTGCAGGCCGGCCTGCTCGGGGACGTCCAGGACGTCGAAGGCGCGGCCGGTCGGGAACAGGACCGAGCCCTCGGCGTCCGCGGCCCGGGCCCGGCGCTCGCCGCCCGGTACGGGGTGCAGACCGGGCGCGGCGCAGCGGGCGGTGCCGCAGGGACAGCGGGTCGGGGCGGTGGCGGAGCCGGCCGGGCCGCCGGTGGCGACCGTCCAGCCCCAGCGGCCGGTGTACTCCGCGGCGGCCTGGGACGCGGTGACCTTGGTGCGGCGGCGCGCGCCCAGCGGTGCCAACCGCAGGTGCCCCAGTCGAAGTTCGCCGAACAGGTTGTCCATGCCTCCCCCAACAGGTTCTCGTTGCCGATGGTTACGGGACGGTGACTGTGTGTTGATGGTCCGTTGCGTGGTGCGTCGTGCGGTGGCGGCGTGCGGCGCCCGGTGTGCGCCTGTTGCGGTGGTGCGCCTCGGGCGCCGCCTTGTGGCGGGCGGTACCGATGCCGGATCGTCGGGTACGCGGGGCGGCCGCCGATCGGGGTGGGCGGCAAACTCGCTTGTGGCTGCGGCGGGTTGCCGGGAATCGCCGGGTTTCGCCGGAGGACTTGGCGGCCCGCATATGCCGGACCGTCGGTCTACCTAGTGAAGCGTGCGGGCCGTTGCTTCGGTTCACTCCTGGGGGTGGCGAAAGGTGGCGTTTCGCCAGGGTCGCTCCCGCGGGTGCCGCGCGGGGCATTACGTTCAGCACACGGACGTCGTCACGGAGTCGACTCCGGCCCCTCTGGGCACGGGAGTTGGGAATCTGACGCGCCGTCCGTAACGATGGCACACCAGTGCGACAGTGCGGTACGGCAACACCTCAGGCACGGCACGTCTGGCAAGGGCCCGCAACCGTCGGGCGTCACGATCGGGGCCCCGCAAGGGCCGGGCGGGATGGGGACGTTCCCATGGCAGAGAAGCAACCCAACGAGAAGCTGACCACGTGGTTCGCCCGCAGCGGCTGGTCCAAGGGCGAGCTGGCCCGTCAGGTCAACCGCCGGGCCCGCCAGATCGGCGCCCACCACGTGTCCACCGACACCTCGCGGGTGCGTCGCTGGCTCGACGGCGAGCAGCCCCGGGAACCGATTCCCAAGATCATGTCGGAGCTCTTCTCCGAACGCTTCGGCTCGGTGGTCTCGATCGAGGACCTCGGCCTGCGCGCCGCGATCCCGGTCTCCACCGTGGGTGGCGGCGTCGACCTGCCGTGGAGCGCGCCGCAGACCGTCCAGCTGATCAGCGACTACTCCCGCAGCGACCTGATGCTCAACCGCCGGGGCTTCCTCGGCACCTCGCTCGCGCTGACCGCCGGCGCCGCGCTGATCGAGCCGATGCAGCGCTGGCTCACCCCCGGCCCGAGCGGCGCGCCCACCCCGATCCTCGCCGCGGCCAACGGCGGCGACCCGTTCACCGGCCGGCTGTCCGAACCCGAGCTCGAACTGCTGGAGCAGACCACGGTCATGTTCCGCCAGTGGGACGCGCAGAACGGCGGCGGGCTGCGCCGCAAGGCCGTCGTCGGCCAGCTCCACGAGGTCACCGACCTGCTCCAGGAGACGTACAACGAGCACACCACCCGGCGGCTGTTCCGGCTCACCGCCGAACTCGCCCACCTGGCCGGATGGATGTCGTACGACGTCGGGATGCACCCGAGCGCGCAGAAGTACTACGTGCTGGCCCTGCACGCGGCCAAGGAGGCGGGCGACCGCCCGTTCGGCGCACTGATCCTCACCGACATGAGCCGCCAGATGATCCACCTCAACCGGGGCGAGGACGCCCTGGATCTGATCCACCTCGCGCAGTACGGCAGCCGCGACACCGCCACCGCACGCCAGCAGTCCCTGCTGTACGCGATGGAGGCGCGCGCCTACGCCACCATCGGCGAGGTGAACCGCTGCGCCCGGGCCGTGCGGCTGTCCGAGGACACCTTCACCGACATCCGCGAGGGGGACGACGAGCCGGACTGGCTGAAGTTCTTCTCGCCGGCCGAGCTGAACGCCGAGAACGCGCACTCCTTCCGTGACCTCGCCTACCACTCCGACAACGGCGAGCTGTACGCCTCGATGTCCGCGCCGGTGATGGAGCGCGCGGTGGACCTGTTCCGCCAGGACGGCGACCACGTGCGCTCGTACGCCTTCAACCTGATCGGCATGGCCAGCGTCCATCTCCTGCAGAAGGAGGCCGAGCAGGCCGCGGTGATGGCCGAGCAGGCGGTGGACATCGCCACCAAGGTGCGCTCGGAGCGGCTGAACTCCCGGGTCCGCAAGACCACGGAGGCCGCGGCCGCCCGGTTCAAGGGCGTGGACGCGGTCAGCCGGCTCAAGGAGCGCGTGGTTCAGGACATTCCGGAGTACGTCTCGGTGGTCTGAGGACCCCGCTCCGGCGGTCCGCCGACCCGCCCCGAGGACCCCACCGACCGTGACGGCCGCCGCCGCCACGGTCGGTGGTCCGTGCGCCACCGGCGGTGCCGCGCGGCGGCACGGTAACCCGTTCGGCCCTGCGGCAGGGCCGTGGTTCACGTAGGCGTAACCCGCGCGTCGCACGCGTCACGGCGGCGAAACAACCGGCCGCACTGGCCGAAACCAGCCTTCGGCACTCTCCTCTTCATCGCCGACACCCCGGGTGGCACGGGACAGGTAACCCGGGTGTGGATCGGCTTTCACGCAGAGGAGACGCCGATGCCGGACGGCTTCAGCGCGGGCGACACCGCTTTCGTGCTCATCAGTGCGGCCCTGGTCATGGTGATGACCCCGGGCCTGGCCTTCTTCTACGGGGGCATGGTCAGGGCCAAGAGCACGCTGAACATGCTGGCGATGAGCTTCCTCTCGCTCGGCATCGTCAGCGTGCTCTGGGTCCTCTACGGGTACTCGCTCAGCTTCGGGCCCGACTCCTTCGCCGGCCTGATCGGCAACCTGGACTTCCTCGGGATGCGCGGCATCGGCCTGAACGACCTCACCGGGACCATCCCGGTCACCGCGTTCGCCACCTTCCAGCTGATGTTCGCGATCATCACCCCCGCGCTGATCAGCGGCGCCGTCGCGGACCGGGCCAAGTTCTCCGCCTGGGGCCTGTTCATCGCGCTCTGGGTGACCGTCGTGTACTTCCCGGTCGCGCACTGGGTGTTCTTCTTCGACGGCGGCAACGGCGGCTGGCTGGGCGACCGCAACGGCGTGATCGACTTCGCCGGCGGCACCGCCGTGCACATCAACGCGGGCGTCGCGGGCCTGGCGCTCTGCCTGGTGCTGGGCAAGCGGGTCGGCTTCAAGAAGGACCCGATGCGCCCGCACAGCCTGCCGCTGGTGATGCTCGGCTCCGGGCTGCTGTGGTTCGGCTGGTTCGGCTTCAACGCGGGCTCGGCGCTGGCCGCCAACGGCGTCGCCGCGATGGCGATGGTCAACACCCAGGTCGCCACCGGCGCGGCGCTGGTCGGCTGGTTGGTCTACGAGAAGCTCAGGCACGGCGCGTTCACCACGCTGGGCGCCGCCTCCGGAGCGGTGGCCGGCCTGGTCGCCATCACCCCGGCCTGCGGCTCGGTCAGCCCGTTGGGCGCGGTGGCGATCGGCCTGATCGCCGGCGCGGTCTGCTCCGCCGCGGTCAGCCTCAAGTACCGCCTCGGCTTCGACGACTCGCTCGACGTGGTGGGCGTGCACGCGGTGGGTGGCGCGATCGGCTCGCTGCTGATCGGCCTGTTCGCCACCGGTGGGGTCGGCCAGACCGCCAAGGGCCTGTTCTACGGCGGCGGGCCGGCGCAGCTCGGCAAGCAGGCGATGGGCGTGGCCGTGGTCGCGGCGTACTCCTTCGCCGTCTCCTGGCTGCTGGCGAAGGCGATCGACCGGACGGTCGGCTTCCGGGTCGCCGAGGAGGTCGAGGTGGCCGGTATCGACCAGGCCGAACACGCCGAGTCCGCCTACGATTTCAGCGCGGTGGGTGCGGGCCTGGCCCGGGCCCTGCCGGTCCTGGGAGGCGCCGCCGCGACCGCCCCGTCGGTGGCGAAGGCCGCGGACGGGCCCGCCGGGAAGGCCACCGACAAGGCCAGCGACAAGGCCGGGGCGAAGCCCGCCGAGAAGACCGCCACCACGCCCGCCGAGAAGACCGAGGTCGACGCCCGATGAAGCTCATCACCGCCGTGATCAAGCCGTACCGCCTGGACGAGGTGAAGGCCGCCCTGCAGGCCTTCGGGGTGCACGGCCTGACCGTCACCGAGGCCAGCGGCTACGGCCGCCAGCGCGGCCACACCGAGGTCTACCGGGGAGCCGAGTACACCGTGGACCTGGTCCCCAAGGCCAGGATCGAGGTGCTGGTCGAGGACGAGGACGCCGACGCCCTGATCGAGGTCCTGGTGAAGGCCGCCCGGACCGGCAAGATCGGCGACGGCAAGGTGTGGAGCATCCCGGTCGACACCGCCGTCCGGGTCCGCACCGGAGAGCGCGGCCCGGACGCCCTCTGAGGGCGTCCGGCACCGCCCCCGCACGCCACAGGCGGGCCCGCGGTCCCGATGAGGGCCGCCGGCCCGCCGACGGCGTACCGGCGCCAGGCCGCCCGCCGGCCGCCCGCCGGCCGCCCGGCGCCGCCCGCTCAACCGCACGACGGACGGGACCACGCATGACCACCGACACCAGTCCTTCCGACTACGGCGCCGCCCGGGCCGCGCTGCTCGCCGAGCCCGGCCCGGCCGGACGCCCCCGCCGCACCGCGCTCGCCCGGCTCACCGACGACTGGCTGGCGGGCCTGCTCGCGGCCGCCGGCGACCCGCCGGGCGTCGCGCTGGTCGCGGTCGGTGGCTACGGGCGCGGCGAACTGTCCCCGCGCAGCGACCTCGACGTCCTGCTGCTGCACGACGGCCGCCTCGCCCGTGACCTGCCCGAGCGGATCTGGTACCCGATCTGGGACACGGGCATCGCGCTCGACCACTCGGTGCGCACCGTCGCCGAGGCCCGGGCCGTCGCCGCCGCCGACCTCAAGGCCCAGCTCGGCCTGCTGGACGTCCGCCACCTCGCCGGGGACCGGGCGCTCACCGCGACCCTGCGCTCCGCCGTGCTCACCGACTGGCGCGTCGGCGCCCCCGCGCGCCTGCCGGAGCTGCGCGAACTCGGCCGGGAGCGGGCCGAGCGGCACGGCGAGCTGTCCTTCCTGCTGGAGCCCGACCTCAAGGAGGCCCGCGGCGGCCTGCGCGACGTCGTCGCGCTCGACGCCGTCGCCGCCACCTGGCTCGCCGACGCCCCGCGGGACGGCCTGGCCGCCGCCGCGCTGCGGCTCGCCGACGTCCGGGACGCGCTGCACCTGGTCACCGGCCGGGCCACCGAGCGGCTCAGCCTCCAGGACCAGGACCAGGTCGCCGACCGGCTCGGCGTGCTGGACGCCGACACCCTGCTGCGCCAGGTCTACGAGGCCGCCCGCACCATCGCCTACGCGAGCGACGTCACCTGGCGGGCGGTGGACCGGGTGCTCGCCGCCCGGGCCGGCCGGGGCCGCCGGAGCCCCCGGCTGGCCTTCCCGTTCACCGGTGCCGGGCGCGGCGCGGGCGCGGTGGCCCGGGGCGCGGTGCAGCGCCGCCCGCTCGCCGAGGGCGTGGTCGAGCAGGACGGCGAGGCGGTGCTCGCCCAGGGCGCCCGCCCGGCCGCCGACCCGGTGCTGCCGCTGCGCGCCGCGGCCGCCGCCGCGCAGAACGGGCTGGCCGTCTCGTACGCGACGGTGCGCCGACTGGCCGCGGAGTGCCGCCCGCTGCCGGTGCCCTGGCCGGACGAGGCGCGCGAACAGCTGGTCACCCTGCTGGGCGCGGGCGAGGCGGCCGTCCCGGTGTGGGAGGCGCTGGAGGCGGAGGGCCTGGTCACCCGGCTGCTGCCGGACTGGGAGCGGGTGCGCTGCCGTCCGCAGCGCAACGCCGTGCACCGTTGGACGGTGGACCGCCACCTGGTGGAGACGGCGGTGCGGGCCGCGGCGATGACCCGCCGGGTGGCCCGGCCGGACCTCTTGCTGGTCGCCGCGCTGCTGCACGACATCGGCAAGGGCTGGCCCGGCGACCACAGCGAGGCCGGCGAGGTGATCGTCCGCGACGTCGCCGCCCGGATGGGCTTCGGCCCCGAGGACACCGAGACCCTGGCGGTGCTGGTGCGCCACCACCTGACGCTGGTCGACACCGCGACCCGGCGGGACCCGGACGACCCGGCCACCGTCGAGACGATCACCAAGGCGGTCGGCACCGCGACCCAGCTGGAGCTGCTGCACGCGCTCACCGAAGCGGATGCGCTCGCCACCGGCCCGGCCGCGTGGAGCGCCTGGCGGGCCTCGCTGGTGGACGGCCTGGTGGCCCGGGTCGCCGCCCGGCTGGCCGGCGTCGGCACCGGGCCCGCGGAGGCCGCGCCGACCGCCGAGCAGGAGCGGCTCGCGGTGGAGGCCGCCCGGACCGACGGGCCCGCGCTGTCGTTGCTGGCGCAGTCCGACGGGGCGGAACCGGGCGCCGAACCGATGGGCGTCGAGCTGACCCTGGCCGTCCCGGACCGGCCCGGGCTGCTCGGCACCGTCGCCGGGGTGCTCGCGCTGCACCGGCTGACCGTCCGCTCGGCCGGCCTGCGCGAGCTGGACCCGATCGGCGCCGGCCCGGTGCTGCTGCTGTCCTGGCGGGTGGCCGCCGAGTTCGGCGAGCTGCCGGAGGCCGCCCGGCTGCGGGCCGACCTGCGCCGGGCGCTGGACGGCTCGCTGGACGTCTCGCGCCGGCTGGCCGAACGGGACGCCGCCGCCCCGCGCCGCCGGGGCATCCCCACCCCGCCGCCGCTGGTCGCGGTGGCGCCCGCGGTGGTCTCGGCGACCGCGACCGTCCTGGAGGTCCGCGCGCACGACGCTCCCGGGCTGCTGCACCGGATCGGCCGGGCACTGGACGGGGCGGGCGTCCGGGTGCGGACCGCGCACGTCTCCACGCTGGGCGCGGAGGCCGTCGACTCCTTCTACCTGACCGACGAGGCGGGCCGACCGCTCGCCGCCCGGCAGGCCGGGGAGGTGGCGGAGGCGGTGCGCGCGGCACTGGTCTGAGGTCGTTGCAACCCGGGTGGAGACCGTACCCGGGACGGCCGGATACCCTGGGGGGCGACGACCGTACTGATACCGATGCCGCAGAGGACCCGCGACGACGTGTTCGACACCCTTTCCGATCGCCTCGCAGCGACGTTCAAGAACCTCCGGGGCAAGGGCCGCCTGAGCGAGGCGGACATCGACGCCACCGCCCGCGAGATCCGCATCGCGCTGCTGGAGGCGGACGTCGCGCTGCCGGTCGTGCGGGCCTTCATCAAGCAGGTCAAGGAGCGGGCGCTCGGCGTCGAGGTCTCGGGCGCGCTCAACCCGGCGCAGCAGATCATCAAGATCGTCAACGAGGAGCTCATCGCGATCCTCGGTGGCGAGACCCGCCGGGTGCGGTTCGCCAAGAACGGCCCGACGGTGATCATGCTCGCCGGTCTGCAGGGCGCCGGTAAGACCACCCTCGCGGGCAAGCTCGGCCACTGGCTGAAGAGCCAGAAGCACACCCCGCTGCTGGTCGCCTGCGACCTCCAGCGCCCCAACGCGGTCAACCAGCTCCAGGTGGTCGCCGACCGCGCCAACGTGGCCTTCTACGGCCCGCAGCCGGGCAACGGCGTCGGCGACCCGGTGCAGGTGGCCAAGGACTCGATCGAGTACGCCAAGCAGAAGCAGTACGACGTCGTCATCGTCGACACCGCCGGACGCCTGGGCATCGACGCCGAGCTGATGCAGCAGGCCGCGGACATCCGCGCCGCGGTCGACCCGGACGAGGTCCTGTTCGTCGTCGACGCGATGATCGGCCAGGACGCGGTCACCACCGCGCAGGCCTTCCTCGACGGCGTCGACTTCACCGGTGTCGTGCTCTCCAAGCTCGACGGCGACGCCCGCGGCGGTGCCGCCCTGTCGGTCGCGCACGTCACCGGTCGGCAGATCATGTTCGCCTCCAACGGCGAGAAGGTCGACGACTTCGACGCCTTCCACCCGGACCGGATGGCCTCGCGCATCCTCGGCATGGGTGACGTCCTCTCGCTGATCGAGAAGGCCGAGCAGACCTTCTCGCAGGAGGAGGCCGAGAAGATCGCCGCCAAGCTGCGCGGCGGCCCGAAGGCGTTCACCCTGGACGACTTCCTCTCGCAGCTGGAGCAGGTCCAGAAGATGGGCTCGATCTCCAAGCTGCTCGGCATGCTGCCGGGGATGGGCCAGATCCGCGAGCAGATCAACAACATCGACGACAAGGACGTCAACCGGGTCGGCGCGATCATCAAGTCGATGACCCCGGCCGAGCGCGCCGAGCCGGAGCTGATCAACGGCTCCCGCCGGGCCCGTATCGCCAAGGGCTCGGGCGTCCAGGTCGGCGAGGTGAAGAACCTGGTCGAGCGGTTCTTCGACGCCCGCAAGATGATGTCCGCGATGGCCTCCGGCAAGGGCGTGCCCGGCATGCCGGGGATCCCGGGCATGGGCGGCGGCGCCAAGAAGTCCGCCAAGAAGGCCCCGCAGGCCAAGGGCAAGCGCAAGAGCGGCAACCCGCTGAAGCGCGCGCAGGAGGAGGCCGCGGCCGCCGAGCGCCGCGCGCTCGGCCCGGGCGCCGGCCAGGCCCCGGCCGACGGCGGCGCGTTCGGCCTCGGCGCGGGCAAGGGCCCGGCCGACTTCGAGCTGCCCAAGGAGTTCAAGGACCTGCTGTAGAGCTCGTCCGGTGCTTCAGCGGCCCGCCGTCCGGTCCCCTCCGGGCGGCGGGCCGCTCGTATGTCCGATGATGGTGGCGTGCGAGTGACGATCAGGGCCCCGCGGGCCGAGGACAAGGCCATGTACGCCGAGGCGGTCAAGCGCTCCGCCGAGCACATCGGGCGGTGGAACCCGGTCGAGCCGGACGGGCTGGCCGACCTGCTGGAGCGGCAGGGGCCGGGCCTGTGCACCTTCCTCATCCTCGACGGGGAGAGCGGCGGGCTGGTCGGCAAGGTCAACGTCGCCAACATCGTGATGGGCCGGTTCTGCAACGGTGCGCTGGGCTACGACTCGTACGTGCCGTACGCCGGCACCGGGCGGATGACCGAGGGCATGCGGCTCGTCCTGGACCACTGCTTCGCCGCGCAGTCGGCCGGCGGGCTGGGCCTGCACCGGCTGGAGATCAACGTGCAGCCGGGCAACACGCGTTCGATCGCGCTGGCCAAGCGGCTGGGCTTCCGGCACGAGGGCTTCACCCCGCGGATGCTGTTCCTGCAGGGTGACTGGCGGGACCACGAGCGCTTCGCGCTGACCGCCGAGGAGTGGCCGGGTTCCGCGGCGTAGCCGCTGGTCCGGGGGGGCATCGCGGCCGGTCGGGGGCGTCCTCGGCGCGGCGTTGCGGGTGGCTCGCCCGAGCCCGCGTCCGTATTGTCCGATGGGTGACCGAACCCGTGCCGCCACGCCAGACCCCTGACCAGCCCTGGCGGTCCGAGGGCGCCCCGCCCCCGCCGCCGCCCCGCCGTCGGATGCCCGGCGGCTGGATGGGCCTCGCCCTCACCGCGCTCGTGGTGTTCCTGATCTCCGACCTGCTGCTGTCCTTCTTCGGCAACCCCGGCGCCACCACGATCTCCTACACCGAGTTCAACAACCAGCTCAACAAGGGCAACATCACCAAGATCTACGCCAAGGCCGACGCGATCGAGGGCACCCTCAAGAGCGCCCAGCCCAAACCGGACGGCGGCAAGGGCGACTACACCGACTTCGCCACCCAGCGGCCGTCCTTCGCCAACGACAACCTGTGGACCACCCTGCAGCAGCAGGGCGTCGAGGTCACCGCCACGTCCCCGGTGGTCCAGCAGCGCAGCTTCCTCGCCAACCTGCTGATCTCGCTGGCCCCGATGGTGCTGCTGATCTTCATCTGGGTGCTGCTCGCCCGCCGGATGGCCGGCGGCATGGGTGCCGGCGCGCTCGGCCGCAAGGCCCCGCCCAAGCCGGTCACCGCCGAGCAGGGCAAGCGGACCACCTTCGCCGACGTGGCGGGCATCGACGAGGTCGAGGCCGAACTCACCGAGGTGGTCGACTTCCTGAAGAACCCGCAGCAGTACCGCAGGCTCGGCGCCAAGATGCCGCGCGGCGTCCTGCTGAGCGGCCCGCCCGGGACGGGCAAGACACTGCTCGCCCGGGCCGTGGCCGGCGAGGCGGACGTGCCGTTCTTCTCCGCCTCCGCCTCCGAGTTCATCGAGATGATCGTCGGCGTCGGCGCCAGCCGGGTCCGCGAACTGTTCGCCGAGGCCCGCAAGGTCGCCCCGGCGATCATCTTCATCGACGAGATCGACACCATCGGCCGCCAGCGCGGCGCCGGCGGCGGCATGGGCGGGCACGACGAGCGCGAGCAGACGCTCAACCAGATCCTCACCGAGATGGACGGCTTCACCGGCTCCGAGGGAGTCATCGTGATCGCCGCGACCAACCGCGCGGACGTCCTCGACCCGGCCCTGCTGCGCCCGGGCCGGTTCGACCGGCGGATCACCGTCAGCCCGCCGGACCGGGACGGTCGCGCCGCCATCCTGCGCATCCACACCCGGACCGTCCCGCTGGCCGGCGACGCCGACCTGACCCGGCTGGCCAAGGTCACCCCCGGGATGACCGGCGCCGAGCTCGCCAACCTGGTCAACGAGGCCGCCCTGCTGGCCGTCAAGCGCAAGCAGGACGCGGTGAACGAGCGGGACCTCTCGGACGCCCTGGAGAAGGTCCAGCTCGGTGCCGTCCGGCCGCTGGTGATGCCGCCGGAGGAGCGCGAGCGGACGGCCTACCACGAGAGCGGGCACGCGCTGCTGGGCATGCTGCAGCCCGGCGCCGACCCCGTCCGCAAGATCACCATCGTGCCGCGCGGCCGGGCGCTCGGCGTCACCCTCTCCACCCCGGAGAACGACCGCTACTCCTACACCGAGCCCTACCTGCGCGGCCGGATCATCGGCGCGCTCGGCGGGATGGCGGCCGAGCAGGTGGTCTACGGGGTGATCACCACCGGCGCGGAGAGCGACCTGGAGCAGGTCACCAACATCGCCCGGGGGATGGCCGGCCGCTGGGGGATGAGTGAGCGGGTCGGCCGGCTGACCGCCGTGCCCGCCGACGCGCAGGGCGCCTACGGGCTCTCCGCCGCGCCGACCACCCTGGACGCGGTGGACGAGGAGGCCCGGCGCATCGTCGCCGAGTGCTACGACGAGGCGGTGCGGCTGCTGACCGAGCAGCGGGCCCGGCTGGACGCGTTGGCGGCGGCGCTGCTGGAGGCGGAGACGCTGGACGAGGAGCAGGCGTACCGGGCGGCCGGGGTGCCGAGGAAGTCGCTCGACCAGGCGTGAACCGGTCGGCCGGGGGCGCTCGCCGTGATGGCGGGCGCCCCCGGTTTCGTGTGCCGCGGACCGGTGCGGGTGACCGCTGTCGGGGCGGCGGTGCGTGGGGCCGTCGGCGGTGCGTGCGTCCGTCGGCGGGGCCGTGCGACCGGCAGCAGGGCCGTGCGTCCGTCAGCGGGGCCTTTCGGCGACCAGGTAGCGGAAGACGTTCTCCATCCGGACCGAGCCGTCCGCGCGCAGGTGCGGCTGCAGTGCCTCTTCCAGCTCCTTGGCCACCAGCGAGGCGCCGGAGAACTCCTCGGCCGCCTCGAACAGGCCGGTGGAGAGCAGGCCGCGCACCGCGCTGTCCAGGTCCGCGTAGGCGAACGGGCAGCTCACCCGCCCGCTGCCGGCCGGACGCAGGCCGGCCGGGGCGAGCAGATCCTCCAACGTGCCGGGCGTGCTCAGCTCGAACGGGTCGCGCGCGGTGGTCCGGCCCGCCCTGCGGCGCGCCACGTCCAGCACCGGGGCGCTCGCGCAGCGCTCCGGCGGGCCCCAGGCGGCGAGCACCACGTGCCCGCCCGGGAGGGTCAGCCGGGCGGCCTCGGCGACCACCGGGCCCGGCTCGGCGCAGCCGGGCAACTGCTCGAAGACCGTCACCAGCGAATGGGCCGAGTGGGGGACGGCGGCGGGCGGCCGGGCCCCCGCGCACACCTGCAGCCGGCGGCTGCGGGCCAGCTCGCGCAGCTCGTCCCGCGGCTCCTGGCCGGCGACCTGGGCGCCCCGGCCGGCGGCGAGCAGCAGCGCCAGTCCGGACCGGCAGCCCAGGCCCAGCACGCTGCTCGCCGGGCCGACCTCCAGCCGGTCGTAGACCGCCTCGTAGAGCGGCACCAGCATGCGCTCCTGGATCTCCGCCCAGTCGCGCGCCCGCGCGGGCCACGCCGATCCGGGCTGCGGGTGGTGCGGTCGTGCGCCTGTTGGTCGTACGGTCGTGCCGGTCGTCCGAGCTGAAGCCATCGCGGCCTCCCATCCGGCCCTTCGGTGTGCTGCTACGGCTCCCCCAAAGTCCCGCCCCACTCCAGCGAACAGCGGGTCGGGCCCGGCGTCCAGAGGGGTGCAGGGTGGTGCGCCCGTGTCGCGGTCGTGCGCCCCCTGCTGACGGCGGGTGCCGTCCCCCCGGGCGCGGGCGGGCCGTTCGGCCACCGGCCGGTGGTGTGATACCGATTCGAAGTCAGGGGGCCGCTCCCCGTACCATTCGGGCCATGGCTAAGGCACCCGTTCTCACCCCTCAGGCGGAAGACTTCCCGCGCTGGTACCAGGACCTCATCAACAAGGCCGAGCTGGCCGACAACGGTCCGGTGCGCGGCACCATGGTCATCCGACCGTACGGCTACGGCCTGTGGGAGCGGATGCAGCAGGAGATGGACGCGCGGATCAAGAAGGCCGGCGCGCAGAACGCCTACTTCCCGATGTTCATCCCGCAGTCCTACCTGACCAAGGAGGCCGAGCACGTCGAGGGCTTCGCCCCCGAGCTCGCGGTGGTCACCCACGGCGGCGGCAAGCAGCTCGACGAGCCGGTCGTCGTCCGGCCCACCTCCGAGACGATCATCAACGAGTACTTCTCGAAGTGGGTGCAGAGCCACCGCGACCTGCCCCTGCTGATCAACCAGTGGGCCAACGTGGTCCGTTGGGAGCTGCGCCCGCGCGTCTTCCTGCGCACCACCGAGTTCCTCTGGCAGGAGGGCCACACCGCCCACGCCACCTACGAGGACGCCCGCGCGTACGCGTCGATGATCCACACCCAGGTCTACGGCGACTTCATGACCAACGTGCTCGGCATCGACGTCGTGCTCGGCCGCAAGACCGCCAAGGAGCGATTCGCCGGCGCCATCAACACCCTCACCCTGGAGGGCATGATGGGCGACGGCAAGGCGCTGCAGATGGGCACCAGCCACGAGCTGGGCCAGAACTTCGCCAAGGCGTTCAACACGACCTACCAGCTCCAGGGCGCCGAGCGCGAGTACGTCTGGCAGACCTCCTGGGGCGTCTCGACCCGCATGGTCGGCGGCCTGATCATGTCCCACGGCGACGACAACGGCCTGCGGGTGCCCCCGCGACTGGCCGCCGTCCAGGCCGTCGTGCTCGCCATCAAGGGCGACGACGCGGTGATCGCCAAGGTGCGCGAGATCGGCGCGACGCTGGAGGCCGCCGGCGTCCGGGTGGTCGTCGACGACCGCACCGACACCCCGTTCGGCCGCCGCGCGGTGGACTGGGAGCTCAAGGGCGTGCCGCTGCGCATCGAGGTCGGCCCGCGCGACCTGGAGAACGGCACCGCGATGCTGGCCCGCCGGATCCCCGGTGGCAAGGAGCCGGTCTCCATCGACGGCCTGGCCGCGCTGGTCCCGGGCATCCTGGAGGAGGACCAGGCGCTGCTGCTGCGTCTGTCCCGCGAGCGCCGCGAGGCCCGCACCGTCGACGTCAAGACCATCGACGAGGCCGTCGAGGCCGCCGCGACCGGCTGGGGTCGGATCTCCTGGGCCGACCTCGGCCCGGAGGGCGAGGCCAAGCTGGCCGAGCAGGGTGTTTCGGTGCGCTGCATCGTCGCGGCCGACGGCTCGGTGCCGCTGGCGGACGACCAGGACGGCAATATCGCGATCGTCGCCCGCGCGTACTGACACCTGTTACCAGCAGGTAATGACCGTTACCGGCGACATTTGCCCGGAATGCGGGTGGGTAAGAATCCGGTAACTGTCCGAAGAGCACCCCGACCGCGGACATCCCTACTGGCCGGTCAACTGCCGGTATTAACGGAATAGCGGTACGGTGTACGGCCCGTGGCCCTGTCAACTCGGCGGGTCCACGGGCCGTACGTCCAGGGGGCGACAGCCCGCCCCCGGACGGAATTCACGAGGCCCGTCGAGCTGCGGTGGGCCGAAACCGGCAGGGGGTTGGTCTTGCGTCAGATCCGGAACGCGCAATTCGCGCGCGACCATGCATTCCTGGGAGTTCCCTGGGAATTCCCGAAGAACGGGAACATGCGGAACATCGGCTCGCACTCCATCGTTGGTCTAGCGTGAGCACGACACAGCCCCTCGTCCTCGCGGCCGAACTGGCCGCCGCCTGGAGTGACATCCAGGCCCACCACCAGGACCTCCCCGACCTGGCCTCGCCCGAGGCCCTGATCGGCGAATCCTCTTCGGCCTGTGGCACGCGGCTCGGTTTCGAGCGGCTCCTCCACGAGGCTGCCCACGGTCTGGCCGCGGCCCGGGACATCCGGGACACCTCGCGGGCCGGCCGCTACCACAACCGGCGCTTCCTCATGCTCGCCTCCGAGCTGGGCCTGGCGCACCCGGTCGAACCGCACGCCAGTAGCGGCTTCTCCCAGGTGACCATGCTCAAGGAGACCCAGGAGCGCTACGCGGAGACCATCGAGCGCCTGGACCGCGCCCTCGGCGCGCACCAGGAGGCGGTGGCCGGCGACGGCGCGACGCGCGCCTTCCGCGGCCCGGCGGCCCGACACGGCTCCTCCGGGGGCGGCGTCCGGGTCAAGGCGGTCTGCGGCTGCGGACGGAACGTCCGGGTCGTGCCGTCGGTGCTCGCGCAGGCGTCCATCGTCTGCGGCGCGTGCCAGCAGCCGTTCAAGATCGCGTAACCGCGAGATCGCGTCACCGCGAGATCGCGTCACCGAAAGATCGTTGGACCGGAAGACCAAGAAGACGGGGAAGCCGGCGGACGGCTGTGCGGGCAGTGGATCCGGCCGGAGCGAGCAGGACAGATGAGTTCGTGGGCGGACCGGGAGCGGGGGCTCCCGGTCGAGCCTTGCGAGCGAGCCTGGGGATGATCCTGCGGGCGGCCCTACGGGCGGCCCCCGGATGGCCGGGTGAAGGCGGTTCGCGCCGGTATGGCAGAATGGACAGCTGAGTACTCGGCAGCCGAGCAGGACCCCTCTCTCCTACGGCTGGCGTGTCCCTTGAACGGCCCACGGCGCAACCCCACGCGTCGGCGAGGCTGCTCACCCACGTCAACACCAGGAGAATCCACTCCCGTGGCAGTCAAGATCAAGCTGAAGCGTCTCGGCAAGATTCGCTCCCCGCACTACCGCATCGTCATCGCCGACTCGCGCACCAAGCGTGACGGTCGCGCGATCGAGGAGATCGGCATCTACCAGCCGACCTACAACCCCTCGAAGATCGAGGTCGACAGCGACCGCGCCCAGTACTGGCTGTCCGTCGGCGCCCAGCCGACCGAGCCGGTGCTCGCCATCCTCAAGCTGACCGGCGACTGGCAGAAGTTCAAGGGCCTGCCGGCCCCGGCGCCGCTGAAGGTCGCCGAGCCGAAGGTCGAGGACTTCTCGCACCTGTTCGCGAAGGCCGTCGCCGGCTTCGAGGACGCCACCACCGGTGTCGCCATCACCCCGAAGGCCAAGAAGTCGGACAAGGTCGAGGCTGAGGCCGACGCCGCCGTCGAGGCCTGAGCGTGATCGAGGACGCCCTCGACCACTTGGTGAAGGGCATCGTCGAGCACCCCGACGAGGTGCAGGTGCGTTCGCGCAACCTGCGTCGGGGCAACACCATCGAGGTGCGAGTGCACCCCGATGACCTCGGCAAGGTGATCGGCCGGGGTGGCCGGACGGCGCGCGCACTGCGCACCGTGGTCGGCGCCCTCGGCGGTCGCAACGTCCGGGTCGACCTGGTCGACGTGGACAACATTCGCTGACACAGCTGCTCGTTCAGCCGTCAGGGCTTGTGAGGCCGGCCGGGACGCATGTCGTCCCGGCCGGCCTTTTCGCGTTTCTCGCACTTTCCGCATTCCGTCTCGCTCAGGAACTCCAGGAGAACGATCACCGTGCAGCTCGTCGTCGGCAAGATCGGCCGCGCCCACGGCATCAGGGGGGACGTCAGCGTCGAGGTCCGCACCGATGAGCCGGAACTCCGGCTCGGCCCCGGTGCCGTCCTGCTCACCGACCCCGCGTCGGCGGGCCCGCTGACCGTCGAGTCCGGCAAGGTGCACAGCGGCCGGCTGCTGCTGCGTTTCGCCGGCGTCAATGACCGCAACGGGGCGGAGGCGCTGCGGGGCACCGTGCTCATCGCCGAGGTCGACCCGGAGGAGCGCCCCGACGACCCGGATGAGTACTACGACCACCAGCTGATCGGCCTGGACGTGGTGCTGCTCGACGGCACCCTGGTCGGGGAGCTGACCGAGGTCCTCCACCTGCCGTACCAGGACCTGCTCACCGTCGAGAAGTCGGACGGGACGGAGGTGCTGGTGCCCTTCGTCAGCCAGATCGTGCCGACCATCGACCTGGAGAACCAGCGCGCCGTGATCACTCCGCCGCCCGGGCTGATCGACCCCGAGCAGGCCGAGGTCGCCGGTGGCGCCTCCGCCCAGGTCGCGGAGAGCGTGGACGCTGACGGCGAGGACGGCGCGGAGGGCGTCGACGGCGCGGAGGAGTCGAAGTGAGCGAGGTGGAGGGCGCCGCACAGGTGCAGAGCGGGATGCGGATCGACGTCGTCTCGATCTTCCCCGAGTACCTGGAGCCGCTGAACATCTCGCTGGTCGGCAAGGCCCGTGCCCGCGGCCAGCTGGACGTGCACGTCCACGACCTGCGCGGGTGGACCCACGACGTGCACCGAACCGTGGACGACAGCCCGTACGGCGGCGGCCCCGGCATGGTGATGAAGCCCGAGCCGTGGGGCGAGGCGCTGGACGCGGTGGTCGCCGGCGGGCCCGAGGGCCGGCTGCCGACGCTCGTGGTGCCCACCCCGAGCGGGCGGCCGTTCACCCAGGAGCTCGCCCAGGAACTGGCGGGCCGCCCCTGGCTGGCGTTCACCCCCGCCCGGTACGAGGGCATCGACCGGCGCGTCATCGAGGAGGCGGCCACCCGGATGCCGGTGGTCGAGGCCTCGATCGGCGACTACGTGCTGGCCGGCGGCGAGGTCGCGGTACTGGTGATGGTCGAGGCGATCGCCCGGCTGCTGCCCGGGGTGCTCGGCAACGCCGAGTCCCACCGGGACGACTCCTTCGCGCCCGGCGCGATGGCCGACCTGCTGGAGGGCCCGGTCTACACCAAGCCCGCCGAGTGGCGCGGCCGGACCGTGCCGGACGTGCTGCTCAGCGGCAACCACGGCCGGATCGCCCGCTGGCGCCGGGAGCAGGCCTTCGCCCGGACCCTGGCGAACCGGCCCGACCTGGTCGAGCGCTGGCAGTACGGAGCCTTCGACAAGAAGGACCGGGAGGCGTTCAGCATCCTCGGCCTGGCCTGGGACGAGCAGCTCGGCCGATTTCGGTCCGTGGCCGGTGGTGTGGAAGAATAGGCCGCTGCTGTCTGTTGCTGGGCCCCCTCCGTAGGGGTCACGTGGACCGGCGCCCCCGCCACGGGGGGATCGTCGTCAGCCGATGCGGCCCGCAGCAAACCCCATTGTGACGAACTTCCGTGGGCGGCCCGTGGCGCTCGCGATGGAGAGCAACATGAGCAACAAGCTCGCTGCTGTCGACGCGGCCTCGCTGCGTAGCGACATCCCGGCCTTCCGCGCCGGTGACACCCTGAAGGTCCACGTCCGGGTCATCGAGGGCAACCGCTCCCGTGTCCAGGTCTTCCAGGGCGTCGTCATCCGCCGCCACGGCGCCGGCATCGGTGAGACCTTCACCGTTCGCAAGGTCAGCTTCAACGTCGGCGTGGAGCGCACCTTCCCGGTGCACACCCCGGTCGTCGAGAAGATCGAGGTCGTGACCCGTGGTGCGGTCCGCCGCGCCAAGCTGTACTACCTGCGTGACCTCCGCGGCAAGGCCGCGAAGATCAAGGAGAAGCGCGACCGCTGATCCACCGGCCCCCGGCCTCGCCGGGGGATCGGATCGCTCCGGGGGCCGGGCTGCCGCACGGTAAGCTCAGCCCCCGATGAGCACGCACGAACCACCCGCGGACCGCGACGGCAGTCCCGCACCCACCGGTGCGGACTCGCTGTCGCGGTCCGCGGTCGTTTCCGCGGCGGTCCCCGCTGCCGCTCCCGGAGGGGGTGCGGGGGCGGACGCCGGGCCGACCTCCCGGGATGCTGCCGAGGATGTCCCGGCGGCTGAGGACGCTCCAGAGTCCGAGGGCGTACCGGAGCGTGAGGACGAACCGGGGCGTGCGGGCACACCGGAGGACGAGGACGCGGCGGAGGACGAGGAGCCGGGCCACTCGCGCTCGCGGGACCTGCTGCTGCTCGTGGGGATCTGCCTGCTGGCCCTGCTGTTGGTGAACGCCTTCGTCGCGCGCCCGTTCTCGGTGCCGTCCGGGTCGATGGAGGACACCCTGCACCCGGGCGACCGGCTGATCGCGAATCAGCTCGCCTACGCCTTCGGCGGTCACCCCCAGCGGGGCGATGTCGTGGTCTTCGACGGAACGGGCTCCTTCCTGCCGGAGTCGGACGAGCCGGCCGGCTTCTGGGACGGGCTGAGCTCGCTCGGCCGGGACCTCGGCCTGGTTCCGGCCGGGAACACGGTCTACGTCAAACGGGTGATCGGCGTGGGCGGGGACCGGGTGACCAGCACCGGCCCGGGCGGGCGGATCACCGTCAACGGGGTGCCGATCGACGAGTCCTCCTACCTGGCCCCCGGGGACCAGTCGTCGAGCGTGGCCTTCGACGTGGTGGTGCCGACCGGCAAGCTCTGGGTGATGGGGGACCACCGCAGCGCCTCCCGCGACTCGCGCGACCACCTCGGCGAGCCCGGCGGCGGCTTCGTGCCCGAGAGCAGGGTGATCGGCCGGGCGGACTGGGTGGTCTACCCGTTCTCGCGCTGGACCGGTCTGGACAGGCCTGCGGCCTTCGCCGCGACTGCGGGAACGGGCGGTCATGGGGACCAGAGGTAGGGGCCGGCTCGCTGACCGTCGGGCTCCGCAGCCGGGCGATGGAGGATCGAAAGGAGCCGGATCGAACGGCGTGGGACCCGGCGGCGTGGGACCCGGCGGCGCGGGATCCGACGGCTTGCGGCCAGGAGGTGCCGCCCCCGGGGGCGCCGGCCCGGCCGAGACCGCGCCGGTCCGGGGCCGGGCCGCGCGCCGTCGCAGCGCCAGACGGGCGGCCCGGCGGCGCAGCCGGTCGCTGCTGCGCGAGTTCCCGCTGATCATCCTGGTGGCGCTGCTGGTGGCGCTGGTGATGAAGACCTTCCTGATCCAGGTGTTCGTGATCCCCTCGGGTTCGATGGAGCAGACCATCCAGGTCGGGGACCGGGTGCTGGTGGACAAGCTGACCCCCTGGTTCGGCAGCGAGCCGCAGCGCGGCGACGTGGTGGTGTTCAAGGATCCGGGCGGCTGGTTGGAGAGCGACCGCAAGCCGTCCGGCGACGGTCCGGTGCTGGGGGCGGCCAAGCAGGTCCTCACCTTCGTCGGGCTGCTGCCGTCGGACAGCGAGCAGGACTTGATCAAGCGGGTCATCGGTGTCGGCGGGGACACCGTGGAGTGCTGCGACGCGCAGGGACGGCTCAGTGTCAACGGCACGCCGGTGGACGAGCAGTCGTACGTCGCGTCCGCCAACCCGCCGTCCCGGCAGCCCTTCAAGGTGAAGGTGCCGCAGGGTCGGCTCTGGGTCATGGGCGACCACCGGGACGTGTCCGCCGACTCCCGCTTCCACATGGGGAATCCGGGGCAGGGGACGATCCCGCTGAGCGGTGTGGTCGGCCGGGCCTTCGTGATCGCCTGGCCCCTGGACCGCTTCCATCAACTTGACGTGCCGAGTTCACTCTCCTCGTTGGCGCGGGCTCCGCAGGCGCGCGGAACTGCGCCGGAACCCGTGGGCGTTGGGCCGGTTCCGATGGAACCTCCGCTCGTTATGGGTGTGTTGGGCATCCTTCCGGTCGCCGTTCGCCGGCCTGGGCGGCCATCTGTGTGAGCCTGGCCGGCCGCCGAGCGGCCGGGCCGCGCGCGTTGGACCGCGAGCCGGATGCCTTGGAGTGATAGAGAAGTGCAGGTGCGGCCGGGATTGGTCCCGGTCGCGTGCCGAGGCTGTGCTGGTGTCAGGGGAGCCCGCGATGGGCAGTTCCTGAACCGGCCGTGGTCACGGTGAGCGTGGTGCCCGCTGTGCGGCACTCTGAGCGCGGGCGCACGGGCGTCCGCACAGCAGGGAGGAGATGTTGTGGGGGATGTGGTGATCGGCGCCCGCTCAGGCGCGGGCGAGCCCGAGGGCTCCGGCCGTCGGGCGGCCCGGTCCGCCGAGTCCGGTGCCCTCTCGGCCTCGGCCTCGGCCGAGGACACGGCGGCCCAGTCCGCCGACGACCAGGGCGATGGGGCGCAGGGCCCCACCGGGGGCTCCTCGGAGTTCCAGCGGCCCGATGGCGAGTCGGCGGACCAGTCGGAATCGCAGGCCCCCGACAAGCAGCACAAGCAGCGTTCCTTCTGGAAGGAACTGCCGATCCTGATCGGCATCGCGCTGGTCCTGGCGCTCGTGATCAAGACCTTCTTCGTCCAGGCGTTCTCCATTCCGTCGGAGTCGATGCAGAACACGCTGCAGGTCGGCGACCGCGTCCTGGTGGACAAGCTGACCCCCTGGTTCGGGGCCGAGCCCGAGCGCGGCGAGGTCGTGGTGTTCCACGACCCGGGTGGCTGGCTGAACGACGAGCCGACCCAGCAGAGCAGCAACTCCTTCGTCCGGGGTGTCCAGGACGTGCTCAGCTTCGTCGGTCTGATGCCCTCGACCAACGAGAAGGACCTGATCAAGCGGGTCATCGCGGTCGGCGGGGACACCGTCGAGTGCCAGGGCACGGGACCGGTCAAGGTCAACGGCGACGCGCTCAACGAGCCGTACGTCTACCCGGGCAACACTCCCTGCGGTGACCACCCGTTCGGTCCGCTGAAGGTGCCCGACGGTCGGATCTGGGTGATGGGCGACCACCGCGCGGACTCGCTGGACTCCCGCTTCCACATGGACCAGCCGGGCGGCGGCACCGTGCCGGTGGGCAACGTGGTCGGGCGCGCCTTCGTGGTGGCCTGGCCGATCAACCACTGGTCGACGCTTCCGGTGCCGAACACCTTCAGCCAGACGGGGCTGGCGGCGGCCGCGCCGATGGCGCCGCCCGTGGCTGGTGCGGTGGGCGCGGTCGCGCTGCTCCCGCTGGTGCGTCGGGTGCGGGACCGGAAGGACCGCCGGAAGGATTCCTGAGCTCCACCGGGTTCTCCCCAGGCCTTGCGCGGGCCGTGGTACCGACGAGTAATCTGCTCGGACGTGCCACGGCCCGTCGGCTTTTCCGCCGGGGCCTCCGGCGTGCCAGTGGAGTTCTCCGGTCGGCCAGAGGTGGACGGTTTCGATGAGCAGTGTCGTTGACCAGACGGCCGACCGCCCGGCTGCGCCCGCCCGTCCGCGCCGACGGTCCGCCGCGGTGCTGCAGGGCGTGGCGATCGCGCTCGGGCTGGTGCTGATGGTCGGCGGCTTCGCCCTGATCGCGATCGACTACCGGCCGTACAACATCCCGACCGCCTCGATGTCCCCCACACTTCGGATCGGGGACACCGTGCTCGCCCGGAAGGTCGGCGGCGGGGCCGTCGGCCGGGGCGACGTGGTCGTCTTCCGGGACCAGGCCTGGGGCGGCGAGCTCATGGTCAAGCGGGTGGTCGCGGTCGGCGGGGACACCGTCGCGGCCAACGGGAACGACCACGGGCTGACGGTCGACGGCAAGCCGGTGGAGGAGCCCTACCTCGCGGCGCAGGGCCCGCAGGGCACCCCGTTCAGCGTCACCGTGCCGCCGGGGCGGCTGTTCCTGCTCGGCGACAACCGGCTGGGCTCGCTCGACTCCCGCACCCACCTGGAGGTCGACAGCGGGACCGTCCCGGCCGACGCGGTGGAGGCCCGGGTCGAGGCCACCCTGCTGCCGTTCGGCCGGATGGGTGACCTGGGCCGGACCACGGCCTTCGACGGGCTCGCGGGCCCGAAGGGCAGTGCGCCCGGGCCGCTGCAGCCGGCCGCCTACGCGACCGTTGCGGGCGCGGCACTGATCCTCGTGGTGTCGGCGGTGGGTGGGGTGGCGGGCCTGGCCCGTCGGCTCCGCCGGGGGCGCAGCTCCTGACCGCGGCCGTCGCGGCCCGGGCCGCTCTGTCGAACATCGCCCCGGACGACCGCGCCGGGTGGCAGGATCGGTAGCGCCACCGACGCGAACGGAAGGAGCGTGGAGCGCTGCCATGACGGCACAACGGCGTAGGGCGGCGCGGATCCTGCTGCTGGACGGGCAGGACCGCATCCTCCTCTTCCTGGGCTCCGACCCGGCGACGCCGGGGGAGGCTTGGTGGTTCACGCCCGGGGGCGGCTTGGAGCCCGGGGAGGACGTGCGGGAGGCAGCCGCGCGGGAACTCGCGGAGGAGACCGGCCTGCGGGGTGTGGACCTGGGGCCCTTGGTGGCGTACGGCACGGTGTCGTTCTCCTTTCAGGGACAGCGTTACGAGCAGGACCAGTGGTTCCACCTGGCCCGGACCACGGAGACGGGTCTCGACCACTCGGGGATGGGCGAGGACGAACACGCCCAACTGCTCGCGGCGCGCTGGTGGACGGTCGAGGAGTTGAGGGGGACCGCCGAGACGGTCTATCCGGTCGGACTGGCGGACTTCCTGGGGCGACTGCTGGCCCAGGGCCCGCCGGTCGCTCCGGTACGGCTCTGAGCGTGGGTGCGGTGGTCCACAATGGGTGGACGTGACAAGTTGAGGGGACGCCTGGATGAGTGCCGAAGATCTCGAGAAGTACGAGACCGAGATGGAGCTCAAGCTCTACCGGGAGTACCGGGACGTCGTCGGCCTGTTCAAGTACGTGATCGAGACCGAGCGACGTTTCTACCTCACCAACGACTACGAGTTGCAGGTGCACTCGGTCCAGGGCGAGGTCTTCTTCGAGGTGTCGATGGCGGATGCGTGGGTCTGGGACATGTACCGGCCGGCCCGGTTCGTCCGCAAGGTCCGGGTGCTGACCTTCAAGGACGTGAACATCGAGGAACTCGCGAAGAGCGATCTGGAGCTGCCCTCGGACGAGTCCGGCTTCGGGAACTGACGTTGGACTGCTCTGCCCCGCGTTGTCCAGCGGAATTTCGCGCAATCGGGGCCTCTCACTCCTGCGGGTGACAAAAGTTATCCACAGGCCTTGAGTTATCCACAGGGAATGGGAAATTCCCGGTGCCGTCGTGCTCGACGGTGCAGCCTCCACGGCGGAGGTGGTCACCGTGCAGAACACGATCGTGCAGGACCAGGCCGTACCGGGTGCGGCCGTACCGGACCCGGCCGGAGCGGGCGGCGGCGTGCGGGAGGGCACGCGGGACGACCCGCAGGGCGGCGCCGGGCCGGGCTCGCGCCGCAGCGCCAATGGCCGCAGCACCAATAACGGGCTCGGCCGCTACGGGGAGCGGGTCGCCGTTCGGCGCCTCATGGAGGCCGGGCTCCGCATCCTCGACCGCAACTGGCGCTGTGTCGAGGGGGAGCTGGACATCGTCGCCCTCGACGGCGACACCGTGGCGGTCTGCGAGGTGAAGACCCGCTCCGAGCGGGGCTTCCAGCAACCCAGTGAGGCCATCGGCCAGGCCAAGGCCGCCCGGCTGCAACGTCTGGCCGAGCGTTGGATGGCCGAGCGCTGGCCCGGCCACTTCGCGAAGCTGGCCGGTCCCGGCTACGACCCGGGGCCGACGGACCCGCACTGGCCGCCCGCACCACCCGGGGGCGTGCGGATCGACCTGGTGGCAGTGGTCAACCGGGCCCGGGGTGCGGCCGTGGTCGACCACCTGCGGGGGGTGGTCTGAGATGGCCTTCGCCCGTACCTGTTCCGTCGCGCTGGTCGGCGTCGACGGAGTGATCGTCGAGGTCCAGGCCGATCTGGAGCCCGGGGTGGCCGCGTTCACCCTGGTCGGCCTGCCCGACAAAGCGCTGTCCGAGGCCCGCGACCGGGTGCGCGCGGCCGTGGTCAACAGCGGCGAGGCGTGGCCGCAGCGCAAGCTGACAGTCGGGCTCAGCCCCGCCTCGGTGCCCAAGAGCGGCAGCGGTTTCGACCTCGCGGTGGCCTGTGCCGTCCTGGCCGCGGCCGAGCGGCTCGACCCGTCGTCCATCGCCGATCTGCTGATCATCGGCGAACTGGGGCTGGACGGCCGGGTGCGGCCGGTCCGCGGGGTGCTGCCGTCGGTGCTGGCCGCGGCCGACGCCGGATACCAGCGGGTCGTGGTCGCGGAGCAGACCGCGCCCGAGGCCTCGCTCGTCCCCGGGGTGAGCGTGATCGGAGTCCGCAGCCTGCGGCAGCTGGTCGCCGTCCTGACCGGCGCACCCGCGCCGGAGGAGCCGCCCGACCCGATCAGCGGCCGGCCGGACCCGCTGATGGCCGGCCTGATGCTGCCCAGCGCCGGCGTCCGGGGACTGCCCGACGACCGGGTGGCGCGCCTCGACCTGGCCGATGTGGCCGGCCAGTACGAGGCCCGGCGCGCCCTGGAGATCGCCGCCGCAGGCGGACACCACCTGTATCTCAAGGGCCCGCCGGGCGCGGGCAAGACGATGCTGGCGGAGCGGCTGCCCTCGCTGCTCCCGCCGCTGACCCAGAAGGAGGCGTTGGAGGTCACCGCCGTGCACTCGGTCGCCGGGCTGCTCCCGGCCGGGCGCCCGCTCATCGACACGGCGCCGTACTGCGCCCCGCACCATTCCACGACGATGCCGGCGATCGTCGGCGGCGGCAGCGGTCTGCCGAGACCGGGGGCGGTCTCGCTGGCCCACCGGGGCGTGCTGTTCCTGGACGAGGCACCGGAGTTCCCCGTCCGGGTGCTCGATGCGCTGCGCCAGCCGCTGGAGTCGGGCGAGGTGGTGATCGCCCGTTCGGCCGGATCGCTCCGGCTCCCGGCCAGGTTCCTGCTCTGCCTGGCCGCCAACCCCTGCCCGTGCGGCCGGCACTCACGGCGGGGCGAGGGGTGCGAGTGCAGCCCCGCGATGGTCAGCCGCTACCAGGGGAGGCTCTCCGGACCGCTGCTGGACCGGGTCGACCTCCAGGTCCAGGTCGCCCCGGTGACGAGGATCGAACTCATGGAGCGGGACGCCACGGCGGAGAGCACCGAGACCGTCGCGGCCCGGGTGCTGGCCGCGCGGGACCGGGCGGCGGCCCGCCTGGCGAGCACCCCGTGGCGGACCAACGCGGAAGTCCCAGGCCATGAGCTGCGCACCCGCTGGCAGCTCGAACCCGGCGCACTGAACGACGTCGCGCGCCAGTTGGAGCGGGGGTTGCTGACCGCCCGCGGCCTGGACCGGGTGCTCCGGGTCGCCTGGACGGTCGCCGACCTCGCCGGTCGCGACCGGCCGGACCAGCGGGACGTACGCACCGCGTTGGTCCTGCGCACCGGAGTCGAGCAGGGGCTGCCGCTGACCGAGCGGGTCTACGGTCGGCTCGGGCGCATCCCGGCCCAGCGCGGTCCGGTCGACGATCCGTCCGAAGCGCAGGGCCGGGTGGGCCCGTTCGAGAAAGCCGACCACCCCGATCCTCCAGCCGACTCCGGTGGCCCAGGCGGCCCCGACCATCCAGGCAGCCCCGGTCACCAGGACCGTCCCACCGGTCCTGACCAATCCGCTCGCTCCAGCCCCGCCCGGCGGTCCAGGAAACGCGACCAGCATGCGGCGAACGAGGAGGGTGAGGCATGAACCCGATGATGACGCACAGTCAGCCGCCTGGTGGATCGGCGGCCGTGCCCGGGCGCGATCCGGAGCGCCTCGCCCGCGTCGTGCTCAGCCGGCTCAGCGAGCCCGGAGACGCGGTGGTCGGCCGATGGCTCGGCCAGCTCTCCGCCGCCGACACCGTCCAGGCGATCCGGGACGGGACGGTGCCCGCGCACCCCGGGCTGGACTCTCCCCGACTGGCCGGTTACCAGGCGAGACTTCCCGGTCTGGACCCGGCCGAGGACCTGGAACGGGTACGAGCCGTTGGTGGACGCTTCATCATTCCGGGGGACACGGAATGGCCCAGCCAACTGGACGATCTGGGTGACGGGCGGCCGATCGGGCTCTGGACGACCGGCACGGGCTCGCTGCGGCTGCTCGCACTCCGCTCGGTGGCGATGGTCGGCTCCCGGGCGTGCACGGCCTACGGCGCCCACGTCGCGGGGGAGTTGTCGGCCCAACTGGCCGAACGCGGCTGGGTCGTGGTGTCCGGGGCCGCCTACGGAATCGACGCGGCCGCCCACCGAGGGGCGCTCGCCGTCGGCGGGATGACCGTCGGGGTGCTCGCCTGCGGGGTCGACGTGCCCTACCCGAAGGGCAACGCCGAACTGATCCGGCGGATCGGCGTCCAGGGGTTGCTGGTCAGCGAACTCCCGCCCGGGGAGCACCCGAACCGCTTCCGCTTCGTGCTCCGCAACCGGGTCATCGCGGCGCTCACCCGAGGCACCGTGGTGGTCGAGGCGGCGGTGCGCAGCGGTGCGCTGAGCACCGCCAGACGGGCGCGGGACCTCAACCGCCACACCATGGGCGTCGCCGGCCCGGTGACCTCGGAACTCTCGGCCGGGGTGCACGCCCTGATCCGCAGCGGGGGCGCCACGTTGGTCACCGACGCCGCCGAGATCACCGAGCTGATCGGGGCGATCGGGGACGACCTGGCGCCGCAGCGCAGTGGACCGGTGCTGCCCCGGGATCTGCTGGAGCCTGCGGTGGCCCGGGTGCTGGAGGCCGTCCCGGCGACGGCGGAGGGTGCGCCGGTCGAGCGACTGGCCCGGCAGTCCGGACTCCCGCCGGACGAAGTACTGCAGCGGCTCTACGAGTTGGGATCGCTCGGCTACGTCGAGCGGCATGGTGCGCACTGGCGTCTGGCGCGGAGGAGGTGACGGCCCGAGCGAAGAGCACCTCTGCGCCGAGGGAGGCGCGCCGGAATCGCCCGGCTGACCTGCTGATCCGGTTCTTCCGCTCGCGTGCCCGGATCCGGTGACCCGAACGCCACCGGATCGAGGGACGACCGAGTGGCGGTAGCGCATTGCAGCGAGTCGGTCACGCTACGCTCCACATGCCTTCCCTATCAGCACATGACTCGGCAGAACGGCGCAGACCAACGCATGCCCACACACATTCCCGGACACAGAGTGACCGGTGGCGCCCGGTCCTCGGGAGGGCCGCGGACCGAGCGGCGCCCCGTGACCGAGTTCCCGCCCAAGGCGACGGGGACCATGGGAGGCCTGTCGCGCCAGGGCGGCCGGCCGTCGGCGGTGCCAGGCCAGCCCGCCGACGCGGTCGGCGCCGCCGCCATCGACGGCGCACCCCGCCCGAGCGCCGGCGGCCCCCTGGCGCCGGACGGCACCTCCCCGCCGGGCCCGGAGCAGGGGCACGGCGGTCAGGGGCACGGCAGTCAGGGGCTCAGCGGTCAGGGGCCCGGGGCCCAGGGGCCTGGAGCCCAGGGGCCTGGAGCTCAGGGACGCACCGCGCTCGAAGAGCTCTGGCGCTCCTACAAGGAGACCGGTGACCAGCGGCTGCGCGAGCAGCTGATCCTGCACTACTCGCCGCTCGTCAAGTACGTGGCGGGGCGGGTCGGGGTCGGCCTGCCCTCCAACGTCGAGCAGGCCGACTTCGTCTCCTCGGGGGTCTTCGGGTTGATCGACGCGATCGAGAAGTTCGACATCGACCGCGCCATCAAGTTCGAGACCTACGCGATCAGCCGAATCCGCGGCGCCATCATCGACGAACTGCGGGCCCTGGACTGGATTCCGCGCTCGGTGCGGCAGAAGGCGAAAGCCGTCGAGCGGACATACGCGACGTTGGAGGCCCGGCTGCGCCGGACGCCGCACGAGCCCGAGGTCGCGGCCGAGATGGGCATCGCGATCGAGGATCTGCACGCCATCTTCAGCCAGCTGTCCCTGGCCAACGTGGTGGCGCTCGACGAGTTGCTGCACCCGGTGGGGGAGGGTGGCGACCGGCTGAGCCTGATGGACACCCTGGTGGACCACGGCGCCGACAACCCGGTCGAGGTTGCCGAGGACCGTGAGCTGCGCCGACTGCTGGCCCAGGCGGTCAACACCCTCCCCGAGCGGGAGAAGACCGTGGTGACGCTCTACTACTACGAGGGCCTCACCCTCGCCGAGATCGGTCAGGTGCTCGGGGTGACGGAGAGCCGGGTGAGCCAGATCCACACCAAATCCGTCCTCCAGTTGCGCGCCAAGCTGTCGGACATTCGGTAGCGCGCCGGGCCCGCCCGGCGCGGCGGCATCCCCGGGCCGCACGCCTGTCCACGACCCCGGGAGGTATCTCCGGGGTGCACGCCCGGCCTCGACCACGGGCGCCAACCCGGCCGAACGCCTCACCGCACGCCCGCTCGTACGCCGCGCCGCGTGCCTGCGCCTCCCACCCAAATGCGCGGCGCCGTATCTGCCGCACGTAGGGCTCCGTACAGTGGGAGCGTGCCGAAGATCCGAGCGGCCACGGTGGCCGAGCATCGCCAGCTGCAGCGGGCAGCCCTCCTTGACGCTGCCCGCACCCTGCTCACCGAGGGCGGCATGGAGGCGCTGACCTTCCCCGCGCTCGCGGCGCGCACCGCTCTGGCGCGCTCCTCGGTCTACGAGTACTTCCGCTCCCGGGCCGCCGTGGTCGAGGCGCTCTGCGAGGTGGACTTCCCGCTCTGGGCGGCCGAGATCGAGGCCGGGATGGAGAGCTGCGACAGCGCGGCCGACCGGATCGAGGCGTATGTCCGGGGCCAGCTGGCGCTGGCCGCCGATCCGCGCCACCGGGCGGTGGTGGCGATCTCCGCGCTGGAACTCGACGATGCCGCGCGCGAGCGCATCCGGGCGGCGCACGGCAAGCTGGTCGGCTTGGTGGTCCAGGCCCTGGAGGATCTCGGTCACGCGCAGCCCAGGCTCGCCGCGGCGCTGCTCCAGGGGATCGTGGAGGCGGCCGTCCGCCGGGCCGAGAAACTGGCCTCCGGGGAGCGCGCCGGGTGCGCTGCCGAGCGCCCCGAGCTGATCGCGGACGCCGCCGTGGCCATGGCCCTGCACGGCCTCGACCGGACCTGAGCCACCACCCGGCCCGCCCGGCCCACCCGGCCCGGTGTGCCCGGCGCCGCCCAGCGGCAGCAGTCGCGCCGCCCCCGCGCCGAACAGGGCCAGCGGGTCGAGATAGCGCCCGCCGCGCAGCAGCCCCCAGTGCAGGCAGTCCCGCGTGGGGCAGTGCCGCCCGTCGGGGGTGAGCCGCCCGATCACCTGCCCGGCGGTCAGCGCGGTGCCGACCGGGACGGTGCCGACGACGGGCAGGTAGGTGGTCCGCAACGGAGGGGATCCCGAGCCCTGGTGGGTGACGGTCACTACCGGGCGTCCCGCCACCAGCCCGGAGAAGGTGACCACTCCCGCGGCCGCCGCTCGTACCTCCGCCCCGGGCGCGCCGACGAGGTCCACTCCCCGGTGCCCGGCGGCCCAGGGTTTGGCCGGCGGCTCGAACCGACCGAGCACCCCGCCGGGCCCGCTCACCGGCCAGGCCCGCTCGCCGCTCGGGCCGGGGCCGGCAGCTCCGCCGAGAGCCGAGCTCCGCACCGCACCGCCATGGCCATGGCCATAGCCATAGCCAGAAACGGAAGCCAGCAGCATCAGCGCCGCCAGCACGACGACCAGCCCTCGCAACACACGCCGCCCCCGCCCCCACCCCCACCCCTTGCCCGTCCCGCCTACCCCGGCCAGAGCGAACCAGCCCGGCGTGAACCGGACCGGCGTGAACCAGCCCAGCACGAACCCGGCTGGCGTCGACCGGGCCGGCCCGACGGCGGACGGAGCCGGGCACCCGGCGCGAACAGTCATGCCCCGAGGCTCACTGCGTCGCCGCCCCCACACCACCCACTTCCGGATACCTGTGGACAAACCGCCCTCACGGCCTGTACCCATCCCTCCAAGGGGTGTACGGGCACCGCCATCCGGTGGACAAGCGGCATACCAGCGGCCTACCAGCAACGCACCACCGACCGGCCACCGCCCCACCACCGACGCGCCGAAGGCCCCGCCGCCCCCTCTCCCACCCCCGCGGACACACCCGCCCCAGGTCCTCCGCCAGCTGCGGAGTCGCCCGCCCCTCGGCGCTTCCCGTACACTTCACACGCGACCCGGTCCGCCGGGTCGACTTCGCACGCCCCGCCACCGGTGGACGGACGCGGCTCGGCCGCTGCCCCCGCCAGGTGCGAGTGCCGCTCGGTCCGCCGAGCCCGCCCGGTCCCCGGACCGAGCGGGTGGAAACGGCTCGGCACGTTCGGGGCGTCAGGCGTGGCTGTCACCTGGCCGCCACGGACAAACCGAGCCTGACCCGGCCGGCCGCACCGCACGAGCGGGGAGCGCCACCGCGCGAACCGCCGTCCGCTGCGCGACCGCCGGGCCGTAACACCTGAGGAGCACGGCCATGGCCGTCGTCACGATGCGGGAGCTGCTGGAGAGCGGCGTCCACTTCGGTCACCAGACCCGCCGTTGGAACCCGAAGATGAAGCGCTTCATCATCACGGAGCGCAACGGCATCTACATCATCGACCTCCTGCAGTCGCTGAACTACATCGACCGCGCCTTCGAGTTCATCAAGGAGACCGTTGCCCACGGCGGCAGCGTCCTCTTCGTCGGCACGAAGAAGCAGGCCCAGGAGGCCATCGCCGAGCAGGCCACCCGCGTGGGCATGCCCTACGTGAACCAGCGCTGGCTCGGCGGCATGCTGACCAACTTCTCGACCGTCTACAAGCGCCTGCAGCGCCTGAAGGAGCTCGGCGAGCTGGACTTCGCGGACGTGGCCGGTTCCGGCCTCACCAAGAAGGAGCTCCTGGTCCTCCAGCGCGAGCACGACAAGCTGGAGAAGACCCTCGGCGGTATCCGCGACATGCAGCGCGTTCCCAGCGCCGTCTGGATCGTGGACACCAAGAAGGAGCACATCGCGGTCGGCGAGGCCCGGAAGCTCAACATCCCGGTCGTCGCCATCCTCGACACCAACTGTGACCCCGACGAGGTCGACTACAAGATCCCGGGCAACGACGACGCGATCCGCTCCGTCACCCTGCTGACCCGTGTGATCGCCGACGCCGTCGCCGAGGGCCTGAAGGCCCGTGCCGGTGTCGCCAAGGGCGACGTCAAGGCCGAGCCGGGTGCCGACCAGCCGCTGGCCGACTGGGAGAAGGACCTCATCGAGGGCGAGAAGAAGGCCGAGGAGGCCCCCGCCGCCGCTGAGGCTCCGGCCGCCGAGGCCCCCGCCGCCGAGGCTCCCGCCGCCGAGGCTCCGGCCACCGAGGCTCCGGCCGAGCAGGCCTGACGTACCAAGGGTGAGGGGCACCCGCCGGTACGACACCGGTAGGTGCCCCTCTCTCCCACGCCGGGACCGAACCATCGGTCCCGGCGTCTCCCCACGCAGACACGCGAGACGCGAGAAGAGATTCACACCATGGCGAACTTCACCGCCGCGGACGTCAAGAAGCTCCGTGAGCTCACCGGCGCCGGCATGATGGACTGCAAGAAGGCCCTGGACGAGGCCGAGGGCAACGTCGAGAAGGCCGTCGAGCTCCTGCGCATCAAGGGCCAGAAGGGCGTTGCCAAGCGCGAGGGCCGTGACGCCTCCAACGGCGCCGTCGCCGCGTTGATCGCCGAGGACAAGAAGTCCGGCGTTCTGGTCGAGCTGAACTGCGAGACCGACTTCGTCGCCAAGGGTGACAACTTCGTCAAGGTTGCCGACGCGATCGCCACCCACGTGGCCAAGACCGCCCCGGCCGACCTGGACGCCGCCCTGGCGTCCGAGATCGAGGCCGGCAAGACCGTCCAGCAGTTCGTCGACGAGGCCAACGCGACCCTGGGCGAGAAGATCGTCTTCCGTCGTTTCGCCCAGTTCGACGGTGACGGCTTCGTCGCGGTCTACCTGCACAAGACCAGCCCCGACCTGCCGCCGGCCGTCGGCGTCCTGGTCGAGCTGGACAAGGAGAACGCCGAGGTCGCCAAGGACGTCGCGCAGCACATCGCCGCCTTCGCGCCGAAGTACCTGTCCCGCGAGGACATCCCGGCCGAGGACATCGAGAACGAGCGCCGCGTCGCCGAGGCCACCGCTCGCGAGGAGGGCAAGCCCGAGGCCGCCCTGCCGAAGATCGTCGAGGGTCGCGTCACCGGCTTCGTCAAGGAGAACTCCGTTCTGGAGCAGGCCTTCGCGAAGGACAACAAGAAGTCCGTCGCCAAGGTCCTCGAGGAGAACGGCGTCGCCCTCAAGCGCTTCGCCCGCTTCCGCGTCGGCGCCTGAGCCACGTTCCACCTGGTCCCCGGCAGCCTTACGCTGGGAACCGCCCCCGCCCGCTGACCAGGGCGGGCGGAACGCCGAACGGGCTCACCCAGTGCCAGCCGTCCACGGGCGGGCCGCGTCGGCACCATGAACGACGAGGAGGCCATTGCCGTGCAGGACACCGAACCGGTTCCCGCGGCAGTGGCCTCCTCTCGCGTACGCGCAGGCCGGGCATCCGCACACCCGCGCCTGTGAGCCAGTAGGTGCAAAAAGGAGAAGTCCATGCAGGAGACGCAGGAGACCGCGCAGGACCCCAAGGCCGGCTCGCGCCGCCGGGTGCTGCTCAAGCTGTCCGGTGAAGCCTTTGCCGGTGGTGGCGGACTCGGCGTCGACCCGGACGTCGTGCACGCGATCGCCCGGGAGATCGCCACCGTCGTCCGCGCCGGTACCGAGGTCGCGGTGGTCATCGGCGGCGGCAACTTCTTCCGTGGCGCCGAGCTGCAGGTGCGCGGCATGGACCGGGCGCGCTCCGACTACATGGGCATGCTCGGCACCGTGATGAACTGCCTGGCACTGCAGGACTTCCTGGTCAAGGAGGGCATCGAGACCCGGGTCCAGACCGCCATCACCATGGGTCAGGTCGCCGAGCCGTACCTGCCGCTGCGGGCCGTCCGGCACCTGGAGAAGGGCCGTGTGGTGATCTTCGGCGCCGGTATGGGCATGCCGTACTTCTCGACCGACACCACCGCCGTCCAGCGGGCCCTGGAGATCCACGCCGACGTCCTGCTGATGGGCAAGAACGGCGTGGACGGCGTCTACGACTCCGACCCCCGGACCAACCCGGACGCGGTGAAGTTCGACGCGCTGGAGTACTCCGAGGTCATCGCGCGCGACCTCAAGGTCGCCGACCTCACCGCGATCACGCTGTGCAAGGACAACAACCTTCCGATGCTGGTCTTCGAGCTGCTGGCGGAGGGCAATATCGCGCGTGCGGTGAAGAGTGAGAAGATCGGCACACTCATCAGCCAGGATTCTGTCCGGGCCTGAGCCGCAACCAGCCGTACGGGGCGGCGCCGTCGCCGTGACCGGCCTCGACGCCGATACCGGTCGGGACAACCGCAGATGAACCGGACAGGGAGATCACAGTGATCGAAGAGACCCTCCTCGAAGCCGAGGAGAAGATGGAGAAGGCCGTCGCCGTCGCCAAGGACGACTTCGCCGCCATCCGCACCGGCCGTGCCCACCCGGCGATGTTCGCCAAGATCGTCGCCGAGTACTACGGCGCCGTGACGCCGATCAACCAGCTGGCCTCGTTCTCGGTGCCGGAGCCCCGGATGGCGGTCGTCTCGCCGTTCGACAAGACCGCGCTGAAGGCGATCGAGCAGGCGATCCGGGACTCCGACCTGGGCGTCAACCCGTCCAACGACGGCTCCATCATCCGGGTGGTGCTGCCCGAGCTGACCGAGGAGCGCCGCCGGGAGTTCATCAAGGTCGCCCGTGGCAAGGGCGAGGACGCGAAGGTCTCGATCCGCGCGGTGCGCCGCAAGGCCAAGGACGCCATCGACAAGCTGGTCAAGGACGGCGAGGTCGGCGAGGACGACGGCCGCCGTGCCGAGAAGGAGCTCGACGACACCACGGCCAAGTACGTGGCCGCCGTCGACGAGCTGCTGAAGCACAAGGAAGCCGAGCTGCTCGAAGTCTGATGAACGACGCCCCTGACGCCCCTGGCTACTGGGGCCCGTCCGACCAGCAGTTCCAGCCCTACCGGCCGGCGCCGCAGGCACCGCCGCAGCAGGCGCACCCGGCGCCGGGGTACGGCGAGTACCCGGCGCCGCCGCAGGCCCAGGGCTACCCCGGCCACCCGGGCGGCCAGGCCGCCTACCCGGGTGCGCCGGGAGGTGCACCGGCCGCCCCCGCTCACCGTTCGGATCACCCGCAGCAGCCTCCGGTGTACTGGGGCGGCGGCGACGCGGAGGAGACTCAGGTCATGCCTCCCGTACCGGCCGACCCCGGTCCGTTCCCCGGCGCGGTGGACCAGGTACCCCCGGCGGTCCCCGGCCGGTCGGCCGATCCCGCCGCCGGCCAGTCCCGGGAGGCCGGCCGGCTGAGCGGCCCGCTGTTCCGGGACGAGCAGTCCGAGGCGGCGGTGCCCGGCGTGACGGAGACGGTCGTGCTGCGCGCGATATCCGATGACGTCACCCCCGCCCCCGGCCGCGGCGCCCCGCCGTACCCGGGGGCCCCGGTGCCTCCCGTGCCGCCGCCGAGCCACCCGGCGGCCGGGCAGCCCCACTTCGTGCCGTCGTCCCATCCAGGGCAGGAGACACCCGTGGCCGCCCAGTCCACCCCGCAGCCGCAGCCGCGCAAGCAGCGCGGTGGCCGTAACCTCCAGGCCGCCATAGGCGTCGGGGTCGGTCTCGGTGTGGTGATCATCGCCTCGCTGTTCGTGGTGAAGGCGCTGTTCCTGTTCGTCGTGATGGCCGCGGTGTCGGTCGGAGTCTGGGAGCTGACCAGCCGACTCGCCGAGCGCAAGCAGATCAAGGCGCCGCTGGTCCCGCTGGTCGCGGGCGGCATCGCGATGCTCGCCACCGGCTACTGGGCCGGGGTGCAGTGGGCCGCGGCCTCGCTCGCGCTGACCGGACTGGCGGTGATGGTCTGGCGGATGGTCGAGCCGCCGGAGAACTACCTGCGGGACATAACGGCCGGTGTGTTCACCGCCTTCTACGTGCCGTTCCTGGCCACCTTCGTGGCGTTGATGCTGGCGGCGGACGACGGCCCCCAGCGGATCGTGCTGTTCCTGATCGTCACGATCTGCAGCGACACCGGCGCCTACGCGGTGGGCTACAAGTTCGGCAAGACCAAGCTCGCCCCGACGATCAGCCCGGGCAAGACCCGCGAGGGCCTGGCCGGCGGCATCGGCCTGTCGATGCTGGCGGGCGCCGTCCTGATGCAGCTGATCATCGACGGCGGCAGCTGGTGGCAGGGACTGATCCTGGGCGGCTGCGCGGCGGTCACCGCGACCCTGGGCGACCTGGGCGAGTCGATGATCAAGCGCGACCTCGGGATCAAGGACATGGGCACGCTGCTGCCCGGCCACGGCGGCATCATGGACCGGCTGGACTCGCTCCTGCCGACCGCCCCGGTGGTCTGGCTGCTGCTGGCGGCCTTCGTCGGCAGCTGAACGCGCCGAGCGGTCGAAGGGCCCCGGACGCCCGCGCGTCCGGGGCCCTCGCGCGTCCTGGCGTGCCTCCGGCGTCTGCGACACTGGATGAACCATGCCTAAGCCCGGAGAACAGTGACGGGTGAAACGACAGAAGGCCCCCTACCAGCGGGTTTCCCGCCGATAGGGGGCCTTTGTTCATGCCCTGGGCCGTCCCTGGGCCGTGGCAGGCGTGAATAGCGGCAGTTAGCCAGACGCGACAGCAGTCCTTAGGTCAGGATGCTGCCGTGGACACTGGAGTGTGGGTGGGGGCCATCGCAGGTCTCGTCGGTGCTTTAGTCGGCGCGGGAGGGTCGATCGCGACGACCTTGGTCAACCAGCGATACCAGCGAGCAGAGGCCCGCAGGACACAGCGTGACCGGTTGACCAGGGAAACCGTCGACGCTATCTCGCGGGAGCTCGTAGCCCTCGAAGAGTTGGCTAGGAAGTATCCCGAGGAGGGCGCGTCCGAAAGCGTCATGAGGCCATACCGGCTCGCAGCCAATGAGCACAACAACCGCATCGACATGGAACTTGTTCGTCTTCCCGATCGGGCGTTGGCAGACCGCTTGGGCGACATCTTGTGGGCGAGCAGGCTGGCGTTCCAGAGCGGCGAAGGGACATACCTGGACCGCCGAACGGGTGCTTTCAAGATCCCTTACGAGGGGTTGAGCTGCCTAGGGGCCCACCTTCGCGAAGATCCGCTGCCCCCTCCCTCGCGGTATACACAAGCGGCGATTGAGAATCGACTCGCTCGCGAAGCTATCTACGAGAGGCTGTCAGAGTCGACTTCGGAAACACGTGCACTGGGCGGTCAGTGAAGGAGTAGCAAGGACGCCCTTCACCACGGTGGTGAAGGGCGCCCGTTGCACTAGTGCTCTTATGCAGTCGGTTCGCCTGGCAGGAACAGCCGGTCGACGGCCTTCCGGGCGCGGTCCTGGCTGTTCGGCATGAGGTGGGCATACACCCGGAGCGTCAGGGCCGGGTCCGCATGGCCCAGGTAGTCGCTCACGGCCCGGATGCTTTCCCCGGCATCCAACAGCACCGAGGCGTAGAAGTGTCGCAGGGCGTGCATCCCGTGCTCCCGCGCGGAGGCGTACGCCTCGCCCTGGCGCGGGGTCGGGATGAGGCCGGCCGCAGCGATCGCTGGCTTCCACTCCTGGAGGTTGAAGTTGCTTCGCCAGACCAGCCCAGCCGCGGTGTTGGTGAACAGCAGCCGATAGGTCCTCTTCGGCCCGTCGGGGGTCTTCCACGGGAGCGTGACTGGCACGGGCTTGTACGCGTCCATGTGGGCGCGGATGGCAGCAGCGACCGAGCTGGGGAGCGGGACGTCGCGCTCCTTGTTGCACTTCGGGGGAGCGAACACCGCCTTTCCTCGGATCTGCTTCACCTGCCGGAGCACCCGTACGGTGCCCGTCTCGAAGTCGAGCGCATCGTCCTCCGCGAGTCCGACGATCTCACCCTGCCGAAGCCCGCAACCCGCACCCAGGTCCGCCATCGCCCGGTAGCGCTCCGGCAGGGCGCCGCGAACCGCGAAAACCTGCTCAGGAAGCCAGGGCACGATGCGTCGGGCCTCGACGGCCGGCGGGCGGACAGACGCGGCACCGCACGGGTTGCGGTTCAGAAGTCCGTCGTCCACGGCGGCCGACAGCACCGCCCGAACATCCGAGTAGATGTTCCGGGCGTAGCTGCCCGAGATCGGGCTCTGCTCCAGCTCCTTGACCAGCTCCTGGATGTGGGACGGTCGGAAGGAATCGAGCGGGCGCCGGCCGATCCGGGGGAACGCGTGCAGTCGCAAGCGCGTCTCCACCAGGACCTGGCTCGCCGGGTCGGTGGTCTGCGCCGCCAACCACCTCGCCGCGAACTGCTGGAACGTCGTTCGGGACGCCTTCGGGTCGACGTACTGGCCGCGGGACATGTCGGCCTCGGTGTCGATCAGCCAGATCTCCGCCAGGCGCTTCTGGCGGTCGGGGAAGCTCTTGCTCTTCTCGTTGCCGTCGGGGCCGACGTAGCGGGCCCGATAGCGCATCCCCTTGCCGTAGCGGTCGGTGCGGACTCGCCGCGGCTTGTCGTCGGGACCAATCTCCGTCTTGTACCAGCGGTCCTGGATGTGTCCAGCCATGAATCAGGCCGCCTCTCGGCTCTGGTCCGCCACCCACTGGGCGACGGCGTCGGGGTGGTAGCGGAGGTGTCGGCCGACCCGGAATCCCGGAGGACCGGTGCGCTTGCGGCGCCACTGGTAGACGGTCTCCAGCGGGACCTTGAACAGCGCCGCGACGTCCTCGGGTTCGAGGTAGTTGATCGGCAGGGGTCGGATGTTCGAGTCGGTGCCCGTGCTGCGGCCCTTCGAGGGCATGGCGAAGCCTCCGGATGGGGTGGAAGCGCGGCGCCGTGGGGCGCTGGCGAGGGTGAGGTATGGGCCGGCCGGGCGAGTACAGCCAGCCGGTTTAGGCGGACAGAACCGCCAGAACTGGCAGAACCTCTCCTCTGTGGCTTTGACCTGGGGTTTTGTGGTTGGCCGGGCGGGTGACGGAACTGGTTGGAAACTCCGACAGAAACCCTCGCCCGGTCGGTGGGGTGGGTTGTGTCGGGGTTTCTGTCTGGTTCCGTCACCCAGGTGGGTACGGCCGTTTCCGCAGGTGAGCGGGGCGAGGCGAGGTTGTGTCGGTTCTGGCGGTTCTGTCGGCAGTTCAGGTGGTGGGTTGGGTGAGTTGGGGGTGGGTCTGGTAGCGGGGGGAGGGCGGCCGGCCGCCTCGGGAGGTGCGCGGGGGCTGGGGCTCCTGGCGGATCCAGCCGTGGTCTTCGAGGAGGGCAAGGGCGGGGTCGAGGTCGGCGACGGCGGGGAAGGCGCCGCTGGGCAGGCCGCGGAAGATCTCGCGTTTGGTGTGGCTGTCGGCGGGGTTCGCCTGGAGCCAGGCCAGGACGGTGCGGGCCTTGGTGAGGGCGGGGTCGGCGCCCATGGCGTCGAAGACGGTCAGGGCGTGGGCGGTGTAGTAGGCGCCGATGCGGGCAGCGGCGGTGAGGGTGTCGGCGCTGATGGGGATGGCGTAGCCGTCGGCGGGGTGGTCGGCGAGGTGGAGCAGGCCGGCGATGCGAGCGACGGCGCCGTCGAGCTTGCTGGCCCACTCGGCGATGGGCCGCAGGGGGCCGCTCTTGCGGAGCTGGTGTTCGACCTGGGTGCGGTGCGCCAGCATCACTTCGGCGGCCTCGGAGCTGAGGGTGAGGACGGCGGGGTCGGTCCAGTCGGCCATGGCCAGGGTGAGCGTGCGGATCTTCTCGGCGTAGGCGTCGGCGACCTCGTCCGGGACGGTGTCGGGTTCGAGGTTGCGGTAGCCGACCAGGGACTCCGGGACGGCGTAGAGGAAGCGAGCGAGCAGGCCGCGGCCGTCGAAGCCCTGGACCTTGGCGATGTCGGCGAGGACGGACGGCTGGACGGCGAGGCCCATGGTCAGGGCGGGGGCTTCGATGAACTGGGCGTCGCGGCCCTGCCGGTTGACGCGGAGCATGTCGCCTGCGTGGCCCTGGAGGAAGACCTCCATGTTGGGCTTGCCGCTGTAGCGGCCGGCGATGATGTCGAAGATGCCGCCGCCCTCGGCGGACATGAGCGCGAGGCGCCCGCCCTGCTCGGCGAGGAGGGTGGTGGCGTTCTCGGCGGTGATGTCCTGGGCGATGAGCTGGGGGCGGACCGGGACGGTGGCCTGCTCGGCGCTCTGGGCGAGGCTGATGGCCTCGGCGGTCAGCCGGTCCTGGTCGCTCGCGTCGGCGTTGGCGGCTTTCTGGGCGGCCTTCTCGGCGGCGGAGCGGGCGAGCTTGGCGGTGACCTCGGCCTCGGCGATCTGGGCGTTGGCCCGTTCCACCAGCGTCTTCTCCACGGCCAGGACCGGGGCGATGAGCAGGCCGACCACGGCGGACTTGCGGTTGCCGGGCGGCAGGGCGGTGACGGTGTAGAGGTTCACCGGCTCGCGCCAGCGCCCGCGCACGGAGACGACCGCTCGGCCTCCACAGGCTGTGGACAGGGCCGCCAGCGCCATGCCGCCGGCCAGGTCGGCGGGCGTCTGGGTCTCCTCTGCGACGGCGTCGACCATGGCGCCGAGCCACGTGGGCAGGGCGTCGGTGGGGAAGGTGGGCAGGGTCCTGGCCTGGCCGAGCGGGATGGGCTCTTCCCACGCGGGCGGGGCGTCGGTGAACTCGGAGGGCAGGCTCGCCTCCCAGTCGTCCGCGTACAGCGGCTCGGCCGGGGGGACGGGCGCGCTCACACGGCCACCCGGCGGCGGGCCGCCTCACGCGGGTTCTCGGTTCGGCGGGCGGTGGGCGTCACGGCTCTGTTCCCTTCGGGGCGACGGGGCGGGGCTGGTGGGCAGGTGTTCCGGGAGGCGCGGGGCCGGAGAAGCGCTTCTCCGGCCCCGCCCCCGTGCGGGGGGGCGCGGCGCGGGGGGGGGGGAACCCCCCCCCCCCGCGCGCGCGCCGCCGGGGGGGGGGGCGCACCACGGGC